>JACKBK010000004.1 GCA_020634555.1 Caldilineae bacterium | reverse complement strand
TGGTGGCCGGATCGATGCTGGTGTTCATTCCATCGCTGGGCGCGTTCGTCACTCCGGCGATTCTGGGTGGCGGCAAGTCACTGATGATCGGCAACATTATCAGCAATCAGTTTCTGGCGGCCCACGATTGGCCTTTCGGGGCGGCGCTGTCCACGCTGATGATGGTAATCATGCTGTTCGCCACGCTGCTCTACTTCCGCTCGACGGCTGCCAAGGACAAGGAGGCTCGAATATGAGCGCGCAGCGCAGCGCACCGGGGCGCTTGCGAGCCCGCCTCGGCTCCTCGGCCCTGGTCATTTATGGCATCCTGGCGTTTCTGTTCCTCTATTTGCCGATCATCATCGTCGTGATCTTCTCGTTCAACGACTCGCGCTCGACCGCGCAGTGGAGCGGGTTCACGATGAGTTGGTACCAGGAGCTCGTCCAGGACGAACAGATCATCCTGTCCCTTTGGAACAGTCTGTTTGTGGCTGTCGTTTCAACGCTGATCGCGACGGTGTTGGGCACGCTGGCCGCGCTGGGGCTGGAACGCTACAGCTTCCGCGGCAAGCTGGTCGTGGACAGCGCGTTTTACCTGCCGATCATCATCCCAGACATCGCGATGGCCATCATGCTGCTGATCTTCTTCAACACCAGCGGCATCGGCTTCGAGCCGTGGCATGTCTCGTTCGTCGGCGTCCGGCTGGCCGTGCCCTACTCGGTGATCATCGGCCACGTGGCGTTCAACATCGCATTCGTCACCGTGGTGGTCCGCGCCCGGCTGGCAAGCATGGACATGACGTTGGAGGAAGCCGCCAACGACCTGTACGCCAACTCCTGGCAGACCTTCCGCCGCGTCACCCTGCCGATGTTGATGCCCGGTATTCTGGGCGGCGCGCTGCTGGCTTTCACACTGTCGCTGGATGATTTTGTTATCACCTTCTTCACCAGCGGCGCGGGATTCAACACCCTGCCGGTGCGCGTCTTCGGCATGATCAAGCGCGGCGTGACGCCTGAGATCAACGCCGTTTCGACCGTGATGCTGGTGGCGTCGTTCCTGCTGATCATCATCTCCATCGTCACCCGCATGCGCAGCGGCGAGGACGAAGACGCTATCCAGTTCGGGCTGTGATGAATGATTGCTCGCGTATGAACGCGGATTCCGCGGATCGGAGACTGGCTGAAACGTGAGCCGCAAAACGTGAATACCAGCCATGCTTGAAGATTTCACGTTTCACGATTTCACGTTTCACGTCTTCACGTCTTCACGTTTTCACATTTCGCAAAGGAGGCGAACCATGAGACGAGTCTATTTCCTTGCCCTTGCCCTGCTGATCATAGCCCTGGCAGCCGCGGCGTGCGGCCAACCGGCGGCCGCGCCGGCTGAGCAACCAACCACCGAGCCGGCAGCCGCGCAACCTGCCGCTGGTGACGAATCCGCTGAGGCCGCCAAAGAGATCGTCATGTACAACTGGACAGAGTACATCGATCCCGATCTCTACGGAGAGTTCGAGGCAGCCACCGGCATCCACGTCGTCGAGGACAACTTCTCCAGCAACGAGGAGATGCTGGCCAAGCTGCAAGGGGGAGCCGCCGGCTATGCAGTGACCGTGCCTTCTGACTACACCGTCGCCATCATGATCGAGGAAGGGCTGCTGGCCAAGCTGGACAAAGCCAACATCCCCAACATCACCAACCTGGCGGAGCGCTTCACCCAGGTACCCTACGACTCGGGCAACGAGTACTGCGTTCCCTACATGTGGGGAACCACCGGTTTCGGCTACGACTCGACCAAGGTCGATCCGCCGGATTCGTGGTCGGTGTTCTTCGAGCCAGACCCGAACTCCGACATCTACGGACGGGTGACGATGCTGGACGATCCGCGCGAGTCCTTCGCGGCCGCGCTGGCCTACCTCGGCTACGACATCAACACCACCGACGAGGCGCAGCTCAACGAGGCCAAGGACCTTCTGGTCAAGGCCAAGGCGCAACTCGCGGGCTACGACAGCGACACCTACGAAGACCTGGTGGCGTCCGGCGAGAACCTGCTGGCTCACGGCTGGAACGGCGACTTCCTGGTGGCGATGGATGAGAACGAAAACATCGCCTACGTGACACCGGAAGAAGGCGGCGTGGTCTTTGTAGACAATCTGTGCATCCCGGCCTCAACCACACCGGAGCAGAAACTGGCCGGCGAAGCGCTGATCAACTTTCTGCTGGACCCGGAGGTCGCAGCGCGCAACTCAGAGTACATCTACTACGCCAGTCCGAACAAGGCCGCCGAGGAGTTTCTGCCTGAGGATTTCCTGAGCGATACGTCGATCTACCCGCTGGCCGAGGTGCTGGACAAACTGCAATACCTGGAGCCGGTAGGCGAAGCCGAGTCGATCTACCAGCGCCTGTGGGACGAAGTGAAGTCGGCGCAGTAGGCAGGCAGGTGGCAGTCCGCGGAGTTCGCATTCTCAAATGCGAACGACCGGTGCATCTGAGACGACCATGCGCTGTTCGCACAACCATGGATGAAAATGGGGCGGCTCGGTCGGCCCCTCCGGGAGGCTTTGCACAGACCGACCGCAGCAACGTATTTTCAGGTCAGGATGCACTCCCGACCTCGAAGCACCTTCCGGCGCAGAGAACTGATGCCTGACATGCGATCGGCCGCTGGACGGCCGGCCAATCCGCGAACGCATCCGTTGTCAACCCCGCCAAGAGTGATCGGCGACCCCCGCGGCACGCCGGATGGCGACGCTGCGGTCGCAGCTGCATCGCGGCGTTCGACGGCTGGCGGCGCACCGGCAACAACGAGCGCGCAACGCTGCTGCACGGTTACGCGTCTTGTCCACGACCACAGCGACGAACTGTCCCGCCTGCTGACCATGGAGGAGGGAAACCGCTGCTCGAAACGAAGAAGAGCTGGACTGGACTGCCAACACCTTCACTACTACGCCGGGTTGGGGCACGGCGGCTTGCGAGTTGCCGCCCGGCGATCCAGCCCAGTTCAACTTCACGATCAAGGAGCCGTACGGCGTCGTCGCCTGTATCGTGCCCTGAACTACCTGCTGCTGCTGCTGCCTGGAAGGTTGCGCCCGCGCTGGCGGCCGGCAAACCGTGGTCATCAAACCGTCGGAGTATACGCCGCGGCTGACCCTGCGGCTGCCAGGCTGGCCTTTGCGCATCTACCGCCCGGCGTCGTCAACGTGGTCGCGGCTACAGGCCGGAGGCGGGCGAGCCGTTGGTGCGCCACCTGATGTCGCACAATCGCCTTCACTGGGTCGGTGGCCACCGGCCAGTATCGCGTCCATCGCCGCGCCGCAGATGAAGAAGCTCCACCTGGGTTGGGCGGCAGGATCCGATGGTCATGGTCCCGACGTGAAATGGAGATGGCCGTGCGCTCGCTGGCCTACTCGGCGCTGCTCAACACCGCCAGGTCTGCACCAGCACCGAGCGCCTCGTGCCGCGACCACTACCAGTTCGCCGAAGGTTGGTCGGCTTCGTCAGTGGGCTGCGGCTGGAAACGGCCTGGATGAGGGTGTGGACATCGGCCCGATGCTGCGCGACCCGTTCCGCCAGAAGGTCGAGCGCCACATCGCCGACGCCACCGCGCACGGCGCGCGGATGTTGATAGGCGGCGGCCGGCCGGCGCGCTTCGAGCGCGGCTACTTCCTGGAGCCGGCCGTGCTGGTCAACGTCGATCACTCGATGGCTATCATGCACGAGGAGACGTTCGGCCCCGCCATCCCGCTGATGCCCTACCGCGACTTTGACGAGGCCATCGCTCTGTGCAACGACAGCCAGTACGGCCTGGGCGCCTGCCTGCTGAGCCACGATGCGCGGCTGGTCAAGCGTTTCTTCGAGGATGTCAAGGCCGGCACGATCTGGATCAACGACCCGCTGACCGACAACTACGCCGGACCGTTCGGCGGCATGAAGATGACCGGCGGCAGCCGCGAGTTGGGCCAGGAGGGGTTGGACGAGTTCCTGGAGGTGAAGCACGTCCATTGGGACATCGACGGCGGGGTAAAAGAGTATTGGTATCCGTATTAGCTCTTCCTCCTCCTCCTACTCATTCTCATCCTCCTACTCTGCTGGCTTGAATGAGGACGAGTAGGAGTAGGAGTAGGAGTAGGAGTAGGAGAGCAAAGAATGCGTTCATTGATTGGAACGCGACATCCGATCCAACGGAGGACCTATGAGTCTGCAAGGTGAGAAAACCAGCGCGCTTTACCAGCGCGCAACACAACACATTCCCTACGGCGTGAATTCCAACTTCCGCTACTGGGGACCCGATGACACCCTCGTCATCACCCGCGGCGAAGGCGCCTACATCTGGGACGCCGACGGCAAACGCTACATCGATTATCGCCTCGGCTTCGGGCCGATCATCCTGGGCCACGGCTACCCGGCAGTGGTGGAACGTGTCCAGCAGGCCGCGGCCAACGGCACTGTCTTTGCCTGGACAACTCCTGGCGAGGTCGAGCTGGCCGAACGCATCTGCCGCATGACCGGCGTGGACATGGTACGGCTCAGCAACACCGGCACCGAGGCAACTATGCACGCGCTGCGACTGGCGCGCGCCTACACCGGCCGCGAGAAGTACATCAAGTTCGAAGGCCACTACCACGGCATGTACGACTACGCGTTGTACAGCACCGCGTCGTCCAACAGCATCAAAATGCTGGGATCGCAGCGCCACCCGCGGCCCGCGCCGGTCAGCTCCGGCCTGCCGCGGCGTATCGACGAGTATGTCATTCCGCTGCCGTTCAACGACGTGGAACGGCTGGAGGAAACCATTGCCGCCCACTGGGAGGACATCGCCGCGATCCTGTTCGAGCCAATGATGGGCAACGTGGCCAGCATCATGCCCAACGACCAGTTCCTCAAGGCGGTCCGCGGCGTGTGCACCAAGTATGGCATCGTCATGATCATGGACGAGGTCAAGACCGGCTTCCGTATCGCCAACGGCGGCGCCCAGGAATATTTCAAGATGCAGGCGGATCTGGTAACATACGCCAAGGCGCTGGGCAACGGGTTTCCCATCGCGGCCATCGGCGGCAAACGCGATATCATGATGCAGGCGGAACCAGGCGTCTTTGCACTGGGCGGCACCTACGTCGGCAACGCGATCGGGGTCGCCGCCGCCAACGCGACCCTGGAAGTACTGGAAAACGAGCCGGTGATTGCTACGATCAACCAGCGCGGGCAGGCGTTGATGGACGGCATGGCCGAGATCCTGACCCGACTCGACCTGCCGCACGCGATTCTGGGCGTTCCGTCGATGTTTGGGTTCATCCTCGGCGCAACCGACGCCAGCGACTTCCGCGGCTTCCTCAACACTGATCTGGCGCTGGCCGAGGAAATTGGCATGGAACTGAGCGTGCGCGGCGTGCAGCCTGATGCGGACAACCGCGAGCCCTGGTTCCTGTGCTACAGCCTGTCCGAGGCTGACGTCAACGAAACGTTGAACATCTTCAACGACGTGGTGATCGACGTCAAGCGCCGCAACGCCGGTCACAAGGCGCACTGAGCAATCCCAGGCGACTGAGGCTCTTCCCGCTCCTACTCCTCCTCATCCTCCTACTCGTACTCTTCTGCTCCAAACCCGGAGGCGAGGAGGAGTAAGAGGATGAGGATGAGTAGGAGTAAGAGTAGGAGTAGGAAGAGGAGATTTGTAGAAAGGACACTTTATGACCCTTTACGGCTACCATGGCCGGATACTTCACGCCTACCTTGACGACCTGCGCCTCGAGGTCGAGACCCCTGACGAGGCATTCTACCGCACCTACGTCGGCGGCAGCGCGCTGGGCATGTATTACCTGCTGCGCGACACGCCTGCCAACGCCGATCCGCTGGGTCCTGAGAACACACTGACCCTGGCGCTGAGCGTACTGACCGGCGCGCCGATCTCCGGCCAGAGCCGCATGACCGCGGTGGCCAAGTCGCCGCTGACCGGCGCGGTGGGCGACTCGCAAGGCGGTGGCTTCTTCCCTGCCGAGTTGAAGTTCGCCGGCTTCGACGCGATTGTGCTACACGGCCGCGCGCCGCATCCAGTCTACTTGTGGATCAAAGATGGGCAGGCTGAGCTGCTGCCAGCCGGGCATCTCTGGGGCAAGACCACCGACGCCGTCGAGGATATCCTCAAGGAAGAGCTGGGCGACCCCAAGATTGAGGTGCTACAAGCCGGTATCGCCGGTGAGAACGGCGTCCGCTACGCCGCGCTGATCAGCATGGTCAACCGGGCCAACGGCCGCACCGGCATGGGCGCTGTCATGGCCAGCAAGAACCTGAAAGCGGTCGCGGTGCGCGGCAAGAACCGGCCCAAGGTCTTCGACTCGAAGGGCCTCAACGCGCTGGCCAAGTGGGGCGCCAAGGAGTTCCCCGAATCGGACGCCTATGGCACCGGCGTTCTTGGCACGGCCGAAATTGTGCTCAGCCAAAACGCGGTCGGCGGGCTGCCAACGCGCAACTGGGCCAGCGGCGCGTACGAGGGTCACGAGGCCATCAGCGGCCACCGGATGCAGGAGACGATCCTGCTGGAGCGCGACACCTGCTACGCCTGCACCGTGCGCTGCAAGCGGGTGGTGCAGGTCACCGAAGGTCCGTTCACCGCCGATCCGCGCTTCGGCGGGCCGGAGTACGAAACCCTGTCAACCTTCGGCTCTTACTGCGGCATCGACGATCTGGCGGCTATCGCCCACGCCAACCAGCTCTGCGGCCAGTACGGCATCGACACCATCTCCTGCGGCGCGACCATCGCCTGGGCCATGGACTGCTTCAAGCAGGGGCTGATCACAACCGAGGACACCGGCGGCATCGACCTGCGCTTTGGCAACGCGGCCGCGATGGTGCAGATGGTGGAACTGATCGCCCGCCGCGAGGGGTTCGGTGACCTGCTGGCTGACGGCTCTGAGGCTGCCGCGCAACGCATCGGCCGCGGCACCGAGGAGTTGGTGGTCGCGGTCAAGAAGCTGGAAATGCCCGCCCACATGCCGCACGTCAAGCGCTCGCTGGGGCTGATCTACGCCGTCAACCCCTTCGGCGCGGACCACCAGTCCAGCGAGCACGACCCCGGCTACCGCGCCTATCCCGACCGCATGGCGCAGATCGGCCTGACCAATCCGCAGCGGTCCAAGGAGATGAACGAAGCGAAAGTAGAGTTCGCCCTGCGCTCGCAGTACGTCTACAGCGCGATGGACACCTTCAACGTTTGCCAGTTCGTCTTCGGACCGGCCTGGCAGCTCTACGACACGGCACAGATGGCCGAGGCGATCCGCCTGATCACAGGCTGGGACATGACCGTGGACGAGCTGATGCGGGTCGGACAGCGGCGGCTGAACATGATGCGCGCCTTCAACGCCCGCGAGGGGTTCGGCAAAGCGCAGGACACGCTGCCCAAGAAGATGTTCAAGGCGCTGGCCGGCGGCCGGACCGACGGCATGGCGCTCAGCCGCGAGGAGATGGAGACCGCCCGCGACCAGTACTACGCCATGGCCGGCTGGGATGGCGAGACCGGCTACCCGACGTGCGAAACCCTGGACAGCCTGGGGTTGGACTGGATCGAAGTCTAGTTGGCGGGCGTGAAACGTGAAGACGTGAAACGTGATGTCGTCATGTCACGCTGTCACGTTTCACGCCTTGCATCGATAGATGGCCCCAATGAAAGTTAAGAAAATAGTCCGGTAATAGGCTGGCGAAGCCCGCCCGACCGTAAACGGATCGGGCTACAAGGTGAAAGGCCCTGCGGGCCTGGGCCTCGCAGCCCTGAAAGGGCTTCCACTTGGTAGCCGGGAGGTTTTGCGCAGCATCCCGGCGGGCGTGTCGAGCCAATTACCGACTTAAATTCTTAAGGTTCATAAGGGCCTCGGAAGTGATCGTTACACGGCAACACGGAGCTACTCCAATGCGTATCACCGTACTTGGCGGGGCGGGCAAGATGGGCTGCATCGCGGTGCAGCATCTGGTCAACGACCCGCGCGTCGACGAGGTCGTCATCGCCGACCTGAACATCGGGCAAGCCAAGGAGGTCGCTGACATCCTCGCCAGCCCCAAGCTGTCGATCCGGCGCACCGATCTGGCCGACGCCGTTGACCTGGCGGCGGCGCTGCGCGGCTCTCAGACCTGCCTCAACGCCACCGTCTACTATACCAACCTGGCAGTCATGGCTGCCTGCCTGAACGCCGGGACGAGCTATGTCGATCTGGGCGGTCTGTTCCATACCACCCGCCGCCAACTTGAGCTGCACGACGACTTCGCTGCGGCCGGCATCTCGGCGGTGCTGGGCATGGGATCCGCGCCCGGCATCCCCAACGTGCAGGCCCGCTTCGGCGCCGACCGGCTGGATACGATCGACAGCATCCGCATCTACGACGGCATCAAGCCGCCGCCGCCCGGCGCGGCGACCTTCACCTACGCCGTGGCAACGATCCTGGACGAGCTGACGCTGGAACCGGTGATCTTCCGCGACGGCCAGTTCGTCACCTGCCAGCCGATGAGCGAGTTCGAGGAGGTTGCCTTTGCCGCGCCGCTGGGCGTGCTGCCGATGCACCTGTCGCTGCACTCCGAGCCGGCCACGCTGCCCATCACCTACGGCGACAAGGGACTGCGCGAGTGTTTCTTCAAGATCAACCACTGGGGCATGGACCCGGCGCTGGTGGACAAGGTGCGCGTGCTGGCCGAGTTTGGCCTGAACAGCCGCGAGCCGCTGGACGTGCGCGGCCAGCAAGTGGCGCCGAGGGACGTGCTGATGGCGCTGCTCGGCGGCAAGGTGCCACCGATCGGCGAGTTCCTCGCGCCGCCCGCCAACCAACCGCCCGACTGGACCAAGGAGATCGTCACCGAGATCAGCGGCGTCAAGGACGGCCAGCCTATGACGTGGCGGGTCGGCACGCTGACGGTCAAGGGGTCGCTGCCCACCGGCATCGCGCCGGCCATCGCTGCGATCTGGCTGGCCGAGGGCCGCATCCCCGCCGGCGTCTACCCGCCGGAAGCTGTCATCGAGCCGGAGCCGTTTTTCGCTGAATTGACGGAAGCGGGCATACCGACCCAGATCTCGCTGACGCATATGCTTTAACTCCTACTCCTACTCGTCCTCATCCTCTTACTCATACTCTTCCTTCGGTTTTCGGAATTCGAGTAGGAGTATGAGTAGGAGTATGAGCAGGAGTATGAGTAGGAGTAGGAGTAAGAGGGCAAGACGGGCTTAACCAATTGCTATGATAACCACACCCTTCTGGATCGATCAACTGGAACAACCCGCGGGCCAGGCGCTCACCGCCCCGCTGCCCGAGCGCGTTGATGTCGCGATCGTCGGCTCCGGCTACACAGGGCTGGTGGCTGCGTTGACGCTGGCGCGGGCCGGTGCGCAGGTCGCTGTGCTGGAACAGCAGACTATCGGCTGGGGCGCCAGCTCGCGCAATGGCGGCATGGTATCGCCGGGGCTGAAGCTGTCAGCACGCAAGCTGTTCGCCAAGTTTGACGCACCGCTGGCACGCGAGCTTTGGCAGGCATCGCTGGACGCAGTCGATCTGGTGGAGGATCTGGCGACCGCAGAAAGCATCGACTGCAACTGGCGGCGCGACGGCCACGTGCATCTGGCTTCCAAGGAGTCGCACTTCGAGGCGATGCAGGACAATGCGGTCTGGTTCCGTGAGACGCTGGGCCACCCGCTGCGGGTCGTGCCCCGCGGCGAGCTGCGCAGCGAGATCGGCACCGATCAGTATTACGGCGCGGTGGTGGACGACTATTCAGGTGGTCTGCAGCCGGCGAAATTCGCAGCCGGTCTGGCACAGGCAGCCCAACACGCCGGCGTTGCACTGGTGGAACGGACAGAGGTTCAATCCATTCAGCGCGCTGCCTTCGGGTTCCATGTTATGACAAGTCGAGGCGCGCTGCAAGCCGAAGAGGTGATCGTGGCAACCAACGGCTACACCGGCCCGCTGTTGCCTGAGCTTCAACGGCGCGTCATCCCCGCCGGCAGCTACATCATCGTCACCGCCCCGCTGCACCCAGACGCGCAGCGCATAACCAGCCCGCGCGGCCGGATGTTCTACGACTCGAAGTGGTTCCTGAACTACTTCCGTCTGACGCCCGACGGCCGCATGTTATGGGGTGGCCGCAACAGTCTGACGCCCGACGCCGATCTGATCAAGAGCGCCCAGGCGCTGCGCCGCCAGATGGTGCATACGTTCCCGCACCTTGTCGAGGTGCCCATCACCCACTCGTGGTCCGGCCGGCTGGGACTTACCTTCGACATGCTGCCCCACATCGGACGCATCGACGGCGTCCACTATGCGCTAGGCTACAACGGCCACGGCGTCTCCATCGCCAGTTACCTGGGCCAGGAGATCGGCCTGCTGCTCTCCGGCGCTAAGACCCGCAGCCCATTCCTCGAAATCCCCCATCCCACCCGTTTCTTCTACGACGGCCAACCCTGGTTCCTGCCGCTGGCGGCCCGCTATTTCCAGGCACGCGATCTGTTGTCCTGAGAACCATATTCTGTTTCACCTTCATGTAACAACTAGCCGGAATAACCGGAAATATCTGTTCTTTATTTGAACATTAATAGTTGTTGACAAGTACGGGGGTATGTGGTAGGATAGGAACGTCCACCAAATAGAATAGTGTCGTCCATCTATCTCAAGAACAACTCTGGTTAATCGAAAAACTGTGAGTGATTGAGTTTATGGGATGGGAGTTGCCACATAGTCACTTCAAATGTTGCTGGTGGCATATGTGAGGGTACGGCTTTGGCTTCTCAAAAGCGCGAACATAAGGTCCTATCAACCCGCAAGACTTATGGGAGGTAAGAAATGGAAGGGGCAATCGATCTACGCACAAGACTAAAGTATTTGTTGATGATCTTGAGCGCTCTATGGCCACCAAATCGCCATGATTTGTGGCGGTTAGGCAATGCGTTTCGCTGTATCCTTTCACAATCGAAGGAGAAAGTTTCCAGCAAACCATTTTACGCCCAGATCGAACCAACAACGGCCTGCAATCTCAGTTGCCGGTTCTGTCTCAATCCTACACTCACAGTTCGGCACACGCTTTCCTATGATGACTTTCTTCAGGCCCTGAACGGACTTCCAACTCTACTAATGCTCAATCTTCAGGGGTTGGGAGAACCGACGCTCAACAAAGATCTGTTTCGAATGGCGTCCGAGGCTCGTCGCCGGAAGATCTACACCTTTACAGTGACGAATCTAAATCTTCCAGAGCTAATAATAGATAAACTTGCTCAATCGGACTTCAGCGCCATTAACATCTCCATGGAGTCGATTGACCCGGACCAATACAGTTGGTATCGCGTTGGGGGAGATCTTGCCTTGCTGGAGCAAAACCTACAGATGCTAAAGGAGAAGCGGGAAAGTTACGGTACAGACTTTGTCGTCGGGATTTGGACTTTGATTACCGAGGACACAATCGACAAGGTACATGAGATTTTTCAGTTCGCCAAGGGAAGTGGCATCATCGAACGGATTCAGTTCGTTTTCCTCACTGATAAAAAGAGTCACCTTGACAACTATGACGGTGACTTACGAAAGCAACTCGTTGTGAACCGAAGAGCAACCGCCAGTGATATCCGTAAGCGGCTGAGAGCCCTTTCCAAGGAATTCGGTATCCTGGGCTACCTGGTGGAAGGGCGCTGTAGATGGTTGTGGACTGGAATTTTCGTCAATGCCGAAGGGTATGTGGCGCCATGTTGCAACATCAAGAACTATCGTGAACCAGCCTGGGGCAATATACGCCTTGAGGAGAACCTCGCGGAAGTCTGGCAGGGAAACGAGTGGAATATGGTGAGGAAAGGGATTCTTAGCGAATCAGACGGGCATCCAAGCTGTACCGGATGTCCATATCTTTACTAGGCTGTGTTGACATTTAGTCCCGCGGAGTGAGCATCCTCAGATGCGGGCCTCTTGGGCGCTTCCAACTTCTGAGCGCGGGATATGGTGTCGTAAGAACGGTTCGGCAGTGCCAGATCAGCTGGCTGAGGACGCCCGCCGTTCATATCTCATCGCAACCGAGCTGTTGTGATACTCCTCCGGCGGGGCAGCAATCCAAACCTTAAGCAAACGCCGAAGGAACACCCATCAAACCGACATTTGCGAACAACGCGATGATCGGCTCCTCTATCCGACGCCGAGTAGCGTCAAGGTTATGCCCAACAAACACAATCCTCCAAGCATAATCATGATGATTATTCCCCATACCCGGACGTGATTGACAGTTGCTTTGAACCTCTCTGGTTGTTGCTCGCCTTCTTCAGCAAAACGAGAGACGCTACCTCCCAATAGTCGTTGTCGCATTCCCGACCAACCGAGTTTCTCCAGCTCCTCATCGGTTAATCCAAATATCTCTTTGTACCGTTTCGTTTGCTTGGCCACTAACACCACGAACTTCTGCGGCCAAATAGCCATGCTGACACCAAGTGCGATGAAAAGCACGACAAGCAAGAAGGTTAACAGTTCGTTGACCATAAAGCCATCTCATTCTGACAGCGATCAAGCCGTGCAATTACACGTAGACCCCTGATTGCTGCCGCCAAAAGCTATCCGACCGAAGTTCCCAATGATCCTGAATCAATTATCAGAAAGCGGGTACCGAAGTCTTATCGCTGCACGTAGATGCGCTTATCGTGTTCACGTTCCCAGGTGGCTGCCTGTCGAAGAAGGTACCAGACTCCACCTGTGCCAAAAGCAGTAACATAGGCAATTCCGAACGCCAGCAGCCCAATCACGAGTACGGCACTGTCGGCGCTGAGGGTTCTGACAAACACATACGACAGTCCGGCAATTACCGGTCCATACCGTCGCACTCTGCTAACTGACTCGGCTGTGGCTTCAGCCGCCTCAGTTGCAGCTTTGCTGTCCTCTCGGTAAATCCTCGCTGTCCTGGTGTCCAGACTACCTACCCATCCAACCGGGTTCTTCCGAGTACGAGAATACCGAGTTCGATTATTACTGTTAGCGATATTTGCGACGATCACAAGGGTCAATCCGACGGCAATCCCCAGCAACACTGACTGTTCAACGGATTGGCCAGTGTTCAGTACCGCCCAGACAACTATGCCAAACGCAAGCGACAAGATAGCGAGGCTAAATGTCTGATACATCCGTATGAACAATACGCGACGCGTCAAGAAATGCATGACCACACCTATCAGGGACAACACTAAGCTACCCCACCAAACCCAGCCGGGCACCACATAGCCGAGATAGCTCAACAGACCCCATCCGATCAATGCGAGAACACCACACGTCGCAAGATTCAAGGTTGAGTAGTCAGCGGCATACGGGTCAAACCTGTTTCTCATGCAGCCATCCGGCAATCACTGATATCATGTGGCCAATCGCATAACAGCACCACCTGATTGTAGCACCTTCCCGTTGTCCTGTGAAGCACCACATCACGTCACAGAATCTTCCACAGAGCGGGAAATGCGGTGAACCCTTCCACCCGCTGTACAATCGGTTTATGACCGCGACGCCGATACCGCCGGACTTCGCCCACCTTCACGTCCACTCCCATTTCACATTGCTGGGGGCAACGGCCGCGCCCGATGAGCTGGCGCGGCAGGCGGCTGCCCATGGGCTGACGGCGCTGGCGCTGACCGACAGCGACGCGCTGTACTGGGAAGTCGAACTAGAGGTACTGCAGGAGATAACGATAATCCGGCGTCAGTTCGCCGCGGTGCGTGATGACGGCGCGCTTGATGGGAGCGGGGAGGGCCAGCTCCGCGAACGGTGCGCTATAATCGGCCGTGGCCAGCGCCGGGATGAACTCAGCCAGCACGCGGCTGAAGTCCTCTGAGGCGTCCCGGGGGAGCTCGCTGGGCAGGATGTCCACAGCCATATCCACGACGCCGCGGCCGGCCACGCCGTCGGTGGTCTCGTCCGTCAACGGGTCGTACACAAAGCACGGCTCGCCAGCCTCTGTCGCGCGCACCGTACACTCAATTGCACCATCGATGTCACAACTGATGTCGCCGATCACCTGCAAGCGCAGCGCGTCGCCGGCCATCGCGTCGCGCAGATATGTCTTCGTGACCAGCCGGGGGTACTGCGGCGTCCAATAGATCGCGTTGACCAGCACGTCAAGGTACGGCAAGTACGGCTCGAAAGCCGGCTGGAACTCCTCCGGGTGCTGGTAGTAGCGCTGCAAGTCGAAGGGCTGGCCGGCTGCCAACGACGCGGCGATGTGTTCCTCGCGAAACGTCGCGGCATAAATGACATGGCGAGACGCTGCCGGATCAACGGCCACACCTGCTAGGTCGTCTGGTTCGATGACCTGAACCGGCAGGCGATCCAGAATGTGCCAAACGCCGCGCGCTACATTGCCGTAGCCGGCCACGCCTAAGGTCAGCGGCGCCAGGCTGGCAGGCAGGCCATCCGTACGAATCGCCGCGGCGGCAGCGTCTACATCGAGCAGCGCCTCGTCCAGGTCACGATACTGGTACGGCTGGCGCAGCGCGGCGAACGGGTTAGGGACGCCCTGCCACTGCAACCGCAGCCCCAACGCACGCAGCGTCTCCAGCATGCCAGCCACGCCGGCGTGCCAGCCGAAGAAGATCAGCCGGCGGCCCGTGTCGTCGGTGATTCTCTCGTAGTCGATCAATGTGCAGCCCAACTCCAGCAGCCGCGCCAGCATGGGCATGTTGAACGGCTGGCCCTTGATGACGTGGGCGAAGAAGACGTAGGCCTGGCCGGGCAAAAAGACGTTCTTGGGGATTTCCTTGATGGCCAAAACCACCGGACACCCCGACAGGTCCTCGTCGACCTGCACGCCAGCCTGGCGAAACTCATCGTCAGAGAAGGCGCGAATCGACGACGGCTGGATGTATGTCTCAATGCCGTGCTGGTCACGAAGCTGGCGCGCGACCGCGGGCGTCAGCGGAACGCGCCGCTCCCAGATACTCTTGTCCTCTCGCCGTACGCCGACCGTTGTCATGGTTGTTGCTCCTCGGTTTGAAAAGTATAATCGCGAACCTATGAACACCCTCGACTCCATCACCAACTTCTTCCAGATCCTGCCTACGATTGCCACAGCGGGCCAGCCGACCGCGGCTCAGTTCGAGGCCGTGCGCGAGACCGGCTTTGAGGTGGTTGTCAACCTGGCGATGTCCAACTCAGACAATGCGCTGCCGAACGAGGTGGGCGTGGTCACCGGCCTCGGTATGAACTTCGTCCACATCCCGGTGGTCTGGACAAATCCGACACCTGGCGACTTGGCGCAGTTCTTCGCCGTTATGGACGGCAACCGTGACCGTCGTGTGTTCGTCCACTGCGCGCTGAACTACCGCGTGTCCAGCTTCATGTATCTCTACCGCGTGCTGCGTCTCGGCGCCGACGAGGAAGCCGCCCGCTGGGATCTGTTGTCGATCTGGGAGCCGGACGAACGGTGGTCAACGTTTATCGCTGAGGCGCGACAAAGTGCAGCGAAAGCCGCGACTACCAACGAGAACCGGTCATTTGAGCAGTAGAAGCAGCATCTGGGCCATGACGATTTTCGTCACCGTAGCGATGGGAAACAGCAGCGCGTAGCCGGTGTTGGGCATCTCGTCCTCGGACTGCTCCAGCGCAAAGCCAAGGACCGCCGGCTGGGTGTGTATGCCGGCCAGCATGCCGGTCAGCAAGCCGTAGGGTATCTTGAGCAGTTTGTAGCCGATCGCCACAACAGAAATCGAGACGGTGAGAGTGATCAGCGCGCCGGAGACGAAAAGAGCCAGCCCGTTGCCGCCGCCCAGGGTCTGCACAAAGGTATAACCGGACCGCAGGCCGATGCTGGCCAGCAGCAAAATCAGGCCGATCTGGCGCACGGTCAGGTTAGCGCTGTATGGCAGCGTCCAGACGACCGACCCGGTACGACGAAGCGCCCCTAGCACCAGTCCGGCAAACAGCGGCCCCAGCGCGTTGCCCAGCTTGAAGCTCGCGCCGCCGGGCAGCGGGATGGTAATCATGCCGATCAGCAGGCCAATGCTGATGCCCAGCCCCAGCGCCAGCAGGTCGATCTCGCTCAACGCCTTGTAGGAATCGCCAAAAAAGGCCGATACGTCGTCCATCCGCTCGCGCGGGGCGACGACTCGCACCCGGTCGCCCAGCTCCAGAACGGTGCTGCTTTCGGCCAGCAGATCCACATCGCCGCGGCGAACGCGGGTGACGATTGTGCCGTAATCCTGGGGCAGCCGCAGATCGCCCAACCGCCGGCCGGCGATCTGTTGGTTGGAGACGAACACCCGGCGAAAATCGTACTGGCTGCGGTCCAGTTCCAGGTGGATATCGGTCAACTCGCCCAGCGCGTCCGCCACCACGTCCACATCCTCCGGCGCACCAACCACACTCACCAGATCTCCGGCCCTGAGGACCGTGGTGCCAGTGGCCAACGCCTCATCGTCGCCGCGCTGCAAGCGGGCAAAAACGACGTGCCAATGGTGCTGGGCCACAAGCTGCTGGATCGATTTACCGATCGCGTCTGGCTGGCTGACGCGCACGGTGCGATTGTACAGGTCCTGCTCCACCAGGTAAATGCCGCGCAGCCTGCGAGCCTCGCGGCGATAGTCGATGCGCCAGACGCGCTGCAAGACATAGCCGGTCAGGATCACGCCCAGCACGCCCATGGGGTAAGCCACCGAATATCCGACGGTCGGCTCGTTGGCCATCTGCTGAGCCACCCCTGCCGGCGCGGTGTTGGTGATGGTATCGATGACGCTGGCCAGCGCGGGCGTGTTGGTCAGCGCGCCGGCGTAGAGGCCCGATGTCACGGTGGCCGGCAGCCGCAGCGCGAAATGCTCCACAACAGCGATCAGAGCCGCGATGACCAGCACCACAACCGCAAACAGGTTGTCGCGCAACCCCTTGCTCCTGAAAGAGGCAAAGAAGCCCGGCCCGCTGGTCAAGCCGACGGTGTAGACAAAGAGCACCAGCCCCAGGTCGAACAGCGCCTGCGGAATCTTGAGATCGGGGTCCAGCGCGCCAACGGCCAGCCCCACGAACAGAACCGCCGCGACGCCCAGGCTGGCACCCTTGATCCGAATCCGGCCAATTGCGTAGCCAACTGCGGAGACAAGAAAAAGCAACAACAACGAGCTGTTGATGAGCGCCTGGATGATCATTTGGATGGCTCCCAGTCGTAGTCGCAAGCAGTGGTGATTTGTCGAAACCCGAAGCGCTGCACGATCGGCCGGCTCATGGGGCTGGCGTCGATGGTCAGGAAGCGCGCCCCGCGCCGAATCGCTTCCTGTAAGCGGACGGCCAGCAGCGCTGTGTAGTAGCCCCGCTTGCGGTACTCCACCAGAGTCGAACCTCCCCACAGACTGGCAAACGGCCGGCCAGCTTCCAGATAGAGCCAGGCGGCACTGACCGGGATGCCATCGTCGTAGGCGACGTAGATCGACATTCTCCCGTGGTTATCGAGCAAAGAGTCGGTAAGATAGGCGATGATCCTGTCCTGGTCCTCGTCCCACACTGCCCGCTCTACGGCTTCCACGTCGCGCAACAACTTGGGGTCGGTGATCTGGCGGATGTCCGCGCGGACAGGCTGGAGCAGCTCGGTCGGCGCCTTGTCCAGTTCCAGCGCCATGATGCTTTCTGGCTCGTCGGCTGTGAACCCGTGCAGCAGCAAGCGCACGTCCAGATCCGCCGGCTGATCGTAGTCGTAGAGCTTCCAGCCCACCTTTAGCCCCAGCCCGCGGGCATACTCGATCTGCTCCTGGATCACGCGGTCGGCGTTGCCGGCGTCGAGGCGGGTATGGGCGATAAAGACGCTGTCGCGGTGGGCGTCCAGATTCTTTGGCCGGTGACGCACCACCAGATCGGTTTCCTCACGCACGATGTCCGGCCACACGGCCTTGATTCGCTCCTCCTGGTCGTAAAGCGCCAGCAGTTCCTGTAGTTCCATGGGGTACCTTCCTACGTCAACGAATCCGAGGCGGGCGATCCCGGCAACGATCAGCCAGGTTTCCCTCACATTCTATATCTTCTCAGCAGAATGGATCGAATCTATCGTCTGAATGCATAACGGTCGATGAGGAATTATACAATGCCGGTTGCGCAACCACCAATGTCACAGCCGCCACAGCGCGTCAATGCAACCCGGCACAAGCCGCCTACATCTTGTTCAAAAGGCGCGCCTGGCCACTAGATACAGTAGAAAAAGCGTCTGTTCCGACAACCGATTCGGCAGCGATAACCGGGCTTAAAATTGGGATAAGTTGGCAGTTTGTGGTATAATTGGCTCACCATTCGACCGACGCACCACGGGGTTGCTGCCAACCGATTCAGCAGCCCCGTATTGTTTGGAAAAGCTGCAAGGGAAACCCTCCTCGCTATGACAGAACCCGATCCGCTGGAAGTGGCAGAGCCGACCGAAGCGCTCGAAAACAACAACGCTGGGGCGATCCGCTCCGTCAACATAGAAAGCGAAATGCGCGAGGCGTACCTGGACTACGCCATGAGCGTTATCGTGTCGCGCGCGCTGCCTGACGCCCGCGATGGCCTCAAGCCTGTGCAGCGTCGCATCCTGTACGCCATGCACGACATGGGCATGCGCCCCGGTTCTCCGTACCGCAAGTCGGCCCGTATCGTCGGCGAGGTGCTGGGCAAGTACCATCCCCACGGCGACTCGGCGGTCTACGACGCGATGGCGCGCATGGCACAGGACTTCAGCCTGCGCTATCCGTTGGTAGACGGCCAGGGCAACTTCGGCTCGGTGGACGGCGACAGCCCGGCCGCCATGCGCTACACCGAAGCCCGCATGGCGCGCATCGCCGAAACGCTGCTGCAAGACATCGACATGGACACGGTCGATTGGCGCGAGAACTTCGACGGCAGCCTGCAGGAGCCGGAAGTCCTGCCCTCCGTGCTGCCCAACATGCTGGTCAACGGCGCATCGGGCATCGCGGTCGGTATGGCAACCAACGTGCCGCCCCATCACCTGGGCGAGGTGGCCGACGCGGTCGTTCACGTCATCGACAACTGGGACCGTCTTGAGGAGATCACCCTGGAAGAGCTGATGGAGTTCGTCAAGGGACCCGATTTCCCCACCGGCGGCATCGTCATGGGCCTGGACGGCATTCGCTCGGCCTACGCCACCGGCCGCGGCCACATCCAGATGCGCGCCGTCGCCGAGATCGAGGAAGCGCGCGGCCGCTTCCAGATCGTGGTCACGGAGATACCCTACCAGCTCAACAAGACCAACCTGCTGGAACGCATCGCCGAACTGGCGCGCGAGGGCCGGCTGGACCAGATCAGCGACCTGCGCGACGAGTCCGACCGCAAGGGGATGCGCATCGTCATCGAACTGAAGCGCGGCAGCGCGCCGCGCAAGACGCTCAACCGTCTGTTCAAGTACACGCCGCTCCAGTCCACCTTCGCCATCAACATGCTGGCGCTGGTCAACGGCGAGCCGCGTCTGCTCTCGCTGAAGCGAGCGCTGTACATCTTCATCGAACACCGGCAAGAGGTCATCACCCGCCGCAGCCTGTTCGAGTTGGGCAAGCTGCGAGCGCGGGCACACATCCTGGAGGGCCTGCGCATCGCCCTGGAGTTCCTGGACGAAGTAATCGAGACGATTCGCCATTCGGAAAGCGCCGAGGCCGCGCGCACCGCGTTAATGGAACGTTTCGGCCTCAGCGAGCTCCAGGCGCAGGCGATCCTCGACCTGCAACTGCGCCGGCTGGCCGCCCTGGAGCAGCAAAAGATCGAAGACGAGTACAACGAGGTGATGGCGCGGATCCAATGGCTGGAGGATCTGCTGGCCAACCCGGAGAAGATCCTGGCCATCATCCGGGATGAGACGATCTCCGTCAAGGAACGCTTCAACGACGAACGGCGGACCTTCATCTCCCTCGAAGCCGTGGGTGAGATGCGGGAAGAGGACCTGACGCCCAACGACCCGGTGCTGATCACCATCACCCAGAACAGCTACGTCAAGCGCACCGGCGCCAAACAGTTCCGCGCTCAGGGTCGCGGCGGTCGCGGCGTGCTGGGCATGGCAACCCGCGACGAGGACGAGATCGCCCACTTGCACTTCGCCCATGCCCACGACCACGTCCTGTTCTTCACCAACCATGGCCGGGTCTACTCGGACCGCGTCTGGAATCTGCCAGAGGCGTCCCGTACCGGCAAGGGGCTGCCGCTGGTCAACGTGCTGAACCTGGCGCCGCGCGAGGTAGTGACCTCATTGGTAGTTGTGGATGACTTTTCAGAGGCGCGCTACATCAGCCTGTTGACGACCCAGGGTCGCATCAAGCGTGTCGAAATGGGCGAGTTTGCCAACGTGCGCTCGACCGGCATCATCGCGATGAACCTGGACCCGGGCGACGAATTGTCCTGGGCGAGGACCACCAGCGGCGACCAGGAACTGGTCGTGGTAACTGCCGGTGGACTGGCCCTGCGCTTCGATGAGAACGATGTGCGTCCCATGGGGCGCGCGGCGGCCGGCGTCTGGGCGATTCGGCTGCGCTCCGGCGACCAGGTCACCGGCTTCGACGTGGTGAATCCCGATGGCGACCTGCTGGTTGTGACCGCCAAAGGCTACGGCAAGCGCACTCCCATGGACCAGTACCCCACCCGCAGCCGCTACACCCAGGGCGTCCTCACTGTAGACCACACACGGCTGGATGAGATCGGCCCGGTCATCACCGGCCGCGTCGTCGATCCCGACGACCAGATCTCGCTCATCACCACCGGCGGCATCATCATCAGGATGCGGGTCAGCGACGTCAGCCAGATGGGGCGGGCGACCCGTGGCGTGAAGATGGTGAACCTGGACGACGGCCAAACCGTCTCCGCCTGCGCCCGCATCCGCGCAACGGAAGCGAACAAGGCCGAGGAAACTATCGAAGCGGAGGCAGCACCACCACCGCCTACCAGCTAGCCTGATTCTGGATTATTGGGTTCTATGGGTGGACCGCAATGTTTGCGCAGTCGCTGCAAGTTTCCTTCTCAATACTCGCGTTGCCCATCCTGGCCGGAGTAGCTGCATTTGCAGTCTTGCGCCAGCCGAGGTCATTGGTGTCCTGGTGTTTCGCCGGCGTGTTTGCCAGCCTTGCACTGCATCAAAGCCTCGAAGCGGTTATCGCAACCTCCCAGAATTCCTGGCGGGAACAGCTGCTCCTTTCACGCATCCAGGTGGCGGCCTTCAGTGTGTTGCTCATTTCGGGCTGCCTGATGGCAATCAGCCTGTACCAGTCGCGGCCTTTCCGATGGGAATGGCTCCTGGCAGGCATCGTCTTCCTGACCGCAACCGCGCGCGCCGGTCACTATGCAACGCTCAATGGCGAGATCATTCCCGGCTGTCGCTGGCCAAGCGGCATGCCTTGCTTTGCCGTCAACGCAGCCGATAATACCATCAGCGGACTGCTGGGCGCTGTGGGGATCGTGATCACGGGTTTCCTATTCTGGCGCGCCGAGTACACGGCAACCGGCGCGCGGCGAACTGTTCTGCGCCGCTACTTGCTTTGGCTCGTCGGCCTGTTCGTGATCACCGGGGTCGTTGCCTTCTCATCAACCTATCTGCAACTTGGCCAGGTCGTGCCCTATGGCGTCTTCCTGATTGCAGCCGCTATCCTGGCCACCAGGATGCTGATTCTGCTCGACGAGGATGCCCATACGCGCCTTGCAATGTCGAGTTCGCGCAGATGGTGGCTCTGGTTGGCTGCACTGCTGGTCTCCGTGGTCGTCAATTCTGTGTTGTTTCCTTCACTGCGCATCCCTGTGCTGGCGCTTATTGTGCTCGGAATTGGCGTCATGGCGGGCATCTCTTCGCTGATAAACATCAATGGAACGGCGGCCCAGTCTGGGCTGGCGAACGAGGCAGCCATACTTTCGAGCGTTTCCGCTCAAGAACATGAGGACGTAAGAGAACCAGCGCTTCAGATATTTCTTTTTGGCCCCATGCGCGTCCTGCGCGACGGCGAACAGATGCCCAACACTGCGGAAACGTGGCGGTCTGCCAAAACGCGGTCGCTGTTGGCCTTTCTTGCACTACGACGCGAGTCAGGCGCCACACAAATCGAGATCGTCGACGCGCTGTGGCCGCCAAACTCTGAACTTGACGCTGCCTCCGAACGCAACAGCCTGTCGGCATTGCGCAGCTACTTCTCAACATTACGCCGGGTGCTTGATCCCGAAGGTCCGCGCGGCAGCGACCGCTTCGTGGTTCACGAAGGCGAACGCTATTATCTTCGGCCAGACGAGGCGTGGGTGGATGTCTGGCAGTTTGACGCGCTGACCAGCGAGGCGGAAAGATTACTGGCGCAAGAACATCACACCGAAGGACTCCAACACTGGCAGCAAGCAACCGCTTTGTATAGCCCAGAGGGTCTGCTGCCGGATGAGACGTATCTGCCGACAACGCTTCTTGAGCCGATTCGCGAACAACTGCGCCAGCGCTGGCTATTGGGCCAACGATGCCTGGCTGCCACGGCCAACGACGAATCGAGCGCCCTCAAGTGGTGGGAGGCCATTCATCAGGCAGAACCGCTGGACCAAGAGGCTAACGCGTGGCTGGAAGCGTATCACCACCGCCAGGGTAACCTCAGCAGCTTGCGTGTCGTTGTGCAACGCCGCCGCGCGGCAGAGGCAGAGTTCGATCTACTGTAGCTGTCTTTCGACAGTATCCTCACAGGTTTTCGCTTTTTTCCTCACAGGGGTGGGCAGGTAGCATTTCGGTAGCAACGTTATGCTACCATTGTAATGCTGATACCGCTGGAGACACCGAGACTTGCTGGCTGCTCAACTACGGGGGGCCAAGCAAGAGTTGCCTCGGTCAGCCACCGGTTGTCCGAGTTACCTCTATGCCAGGAGACTGGGGACTCCCGGTATCAGCCGGGCGCCGGCGGCTTTGGCCGCCGGCGCCTAGGACGAACCTTCATCCACAAACCAAGACAGGAGATGAGTTCATGCAACACCCGGCCCGCCACCATGTGCGAAGCGTCGTTGTCGCCTTGCTCTTTGTAATGCTCCTTGCACAACCCATTCAAGCCAAGACACAACCTGCTGCTCTGCAGCAACCACGTGCAGGTCTCGCAACATCCACTCCCAATACCTGGGAAGCCAAAGCTCCGATGCCCACGCCACGCGGAGCAGCCGCGTCGGCAGTTCTGAACAACAAGATCTACGTCATGGGCGGGTGGACGACCCAGGACTCAGCCGTGGTGGAGGTCTACGATCCGGCAGCCGACACCTGGTCGACCAAGACGCCCATGCCAACGCCGCGCAACAACCTGGCCGCGGCGGTCTTGAACGGCAAAATCTACGCCATCGGCGGGTGGTCTGGTGCTGCAAATACGAATGTAGTCGAAGTCTACGACCCGACGACAAACACCTGGTCCAGCGCCGCGCCGCTGCCCGCTGCTACGCTCGGATTGCGTGCAACTGTGGTTAACGGCAAGATCTATGCGGTAGGTGGCTGGCGGCCGAGTGGAGTTACCGGCGACGTGGTGATGTACGATCCAGCTACGAATAGCTGGACATCCCGCTCACCGATGCCAACTGCACGAGAGGAGTTGGCTGTGGTCGTGGTTGCCGGCAAGATCTTCGCGCTTGGGGGATCATCGGATTCCGGTGCGCTTGACACGGTCGAGATCTACGACCCTGTTGCCAACTCGTGGTCTGCCGGTGTTTCTCTTCCGGTCGCCCGGCAAGCTCTGGCAGCGGCAAACATCGACGGCAAGATCTACGCCGTTGGTGGAGGCGACAGCAACCATCTTCGCTTTGATCCAACGCCTGGCGCCTGGCAAACACTGACGCCTGTTCCCACGAGCCGCTGGAGTCCCGTTGCAGAAGCAGTCGCCGGCAAGCTGTACGTGATCGGCGGGTGGGCGGATACTGGAAGCCCGAATGCGAACGAAGCCTACACGCCGCCCGTCGCCGCGACACCGGTGGTCAGCGTAGCAGCCGGCTTTGGAGCCAGCGACATCCAGTCGACGCTCAATGCGTTTGTCAATCAATCCCACGTAATCGCTGCATATCGACAACACGATGATCTGTGGACGTTCTTGCTGGACTGCCAGGCGCTCAACAATTGTCCTGAGATCGCGATCGTACCCAATCCCGGCCTGATCAAGGAACTGGCCGAGAGAGGCGCGCTCCGGGAGATCGATTCTGTCATCCCCACGTTCGATACATACTACGCCGCGCCCTGGCGCCGCTTGGGTTCAGTCGAAGGGGTCCTCTATGGCTTGCCTGTCAATGCATCCTCCAAGAGCATGGTCTGGTATCGACCTCAGTCATTGACAGGCGTCGGCGCGACGCCGCCCAGTGACTGGGGCGGTCTGCTTAACCTGGCCGACAACTTCGTCGCTCATGGCCAGACTCCCTTTGCCATCGGCGCGGAGAGCGGCACTGCGTCCGGCTGGCCGTTGACCGACATCTTCGAGAACATTCTCGTGCATACGGCCGGCCCTGAGGTGCAACGCCGCCTGGTGAACCACACCATCGCCTGGACAGACCCGACGATCGTCACCGCCATGCAGCGCTTCACCGATATCATCGGCGACGACGATTACGTAGCCGGCGGCGCTGCCGGAATCCTGACAACTTCGTTTTGGGATGCCATCGACATGGCCTTGGGCGATCCTCCGTCAGCGGGAATGTACTTTGGCGCTTCCTGGGTGCAGGGCCTGATCGATCCGGCGCTCACCCCCATCGACGACTACAATTACTTTCAATTCCCGGTGATCAACCCTGCAGTGGGCAACCCGATGACGGGCGGCGGCGACCTTGCGACCCTGATGGAGGATTCCAGCCCGGCCAAGGCGCTGATGCAGTTCCTGGCAACGCCGGCTACGGGAGAGGTCTGGGTCGCCAGCAGTGAAGGCCACATCTCGCCCAACAACGGCGTCAGCCTGGATAGCTACACCAATCCCATCGCCCGCGCGGTGGCGCAGCAAATCTTGACAACGTCGGACTTTCTCTTCGATCTGGACGATCAACTTCCCAGCGGTCTGCAAACCTATTTCTGGGAGCAACTGATGTACTTCGTCGCCCATCAAGACCAGATTTCCGTTGTTTTGCAGCGGATGGAAGAGCGAGCAACTGAACTCCAGGGATCGCCATATCCGATCTTCCTGCCGGCTGTGGCCAGATCGTCCTGAGCCAAAGTCAACGACACACCGAAACTTGCATAAGGAGCCTCACCATGAAAATCACTCGTGTTGCCGTGTTCATCCTGGTTCTCATCATGTCATTGACCGGTTCGGTAGCTGCCGGGCCAGAAACGCCGCCAGAAAAGTTACCCACCGCAATTGATCTTGCGGGTCCGTTGCAGACCGCACCGCTGTCACCGACTATCGACCTCGGCCAGCCAAAAGCTGTGTACGGTTATACGAGGTCAATCGGTGCATCCGGGATGCCATATCTCACTGACGGTCAGCATCTCCGTAATCCCAACGGCATATTCATCGACGGAAACGGTTCCCTCTACGTCGTCGAGGAAACTGGCTATCGCCTGTTGAAGTATAACGCCAGCGGCGTCAACACATTAACGCTTGGGCAAGCCGGACAGCCATGGCATCACGATCAGTTTCTCGCCACTCCCAAACGGCCGACCGTCGATGCAGCTGGCAACATTTGGGTGACGATGGACAATGCCGTCAAAGCCTTCGACGCATCCGGCACTCTGCTTCTGCGCTTTCCTGACGGCGATCCCTGGAACCCCGGGAGCGACAACGCCCATTTCAGTCAGCCAAGAGGCATCGCCTTCGACAGCAGCGGCAAGCTGTACGTGGCCGACCGCTACAACCACCGCATCCAGGTGTTCACAGTGGCGAGCAACACCCTGACATACCTGGAAACCATCGGTGTCACTGGTGTGCCCGGCAGCGACAACGCCCACTTCAACAGCCCGGCCGATATCTTCGTCGACAGCAACGACCGGCTCTATATTTCCGATGTCGAGAACTTCCGCGTGCAGCGCTGCACCTTTGCCGGCTCCTGGACTTGCACGACATTTCACGGCACAGGGACATCCGGCAGCGGCGTCAACCAACTGAGCTGGGCCTATGGGTTGGGCGTCGACTCCACCGGCAACAATATCTACATTGCCGACAGCGCCAACGGAAGGGTCAAGAAGTGCAACACTAGCGGCATTTGCAGCACTTTTGCCACCGGCTTCCAATGGCCGGCCGATGTGGCAGTGGACTCCAGCGGCGCTGTCTACATCAGCGATTTCTGGAACTTCACGGTGCGCAAGTACAACAGCAGCGGCAGTTTTCTCGGCGTCTTCGCCGGCGTTGCCGGTGTGCCCTATGTGACAGACAGCCAGCACCTCAACGGCCCTCAGGGAATGGCGATGGCCCTTGACGGCGGCTACTACGTGGCTGAGACCAAGGGCTACCGGTTGCTCAAGTACAACCGCAACGGCGTCCAGCAGTGGGCGGTTGGCCAGGCCGGCGTCGCCGGCTCGGACAACGCCCACTTTGGCACCATTTGGGCTGGCCCGGAAGGTAGCCTGGCTGTGGATGCAGCTGGTCGCGTCTACGTTCCCGACACCGGCAATAATCGCATCCAGGTCTTCAACCCCAACGGTACGTATTACCGAACGTTTGGCAGCTACGGCACCGGAAATGACCAGTTCGACTGCCCGGCAGGAGTGGCAATCAACCCCGCCAATGGCTACATCTACGTGTCCGACAAGTGCAACCAGCGTATTCAAGTCTACACCAGCAATTGGGGCCATCGGATGACATTGGGTGTGGTGGACGAGACTGGAACCGACAATCGTCATTTCGCCTGGCCACAAAGCATCGCGCTCGACAGCAATGGTGTGCTGTTCGTCGCCGACAACGGCAACAACCGCGTCCAGAAATGCACACTGTCTGCCAACGACTACGCTTGTGCCACTTTCGCCGGGGAGACGGGCGTCTGGGGCGACGACTTTGGGCACATGCAGCCGTATGCAGTAGCGGTTGACAGGTCAGGACAGGTATTCGTTGCCGACGCTGCGAACGTTCGGGGACAGGTTTTCGACGCCAACGGCGTCTATCTGACCACGATCAGCGGCCGCTGGGGCACAGCGACTGGCGAGATGACGTCTCCGTTCGGGCTTGCAGTCGACAGCCAGGGGGCAGTTTGGGTTGCGGACGCTACGAATCACCGAGTTGACCGTTACATGTCCGGAGTGCCAGGCTGGCAGCAACGCAACGTCAACGGCTTTGGTGATCGCAATAACCATGCTGTTTGGTCGCTGGGTACTTTCGGAGATCGGCTATATGCAAGTACCGCTAACGATGCCTCGGGTGCAGAACTATTCCGCTTGTCGCCAAACGGCGCGTGGGAAAGGGTGGCAAACGGAGGGTTCGGCAGGGTCGCAAACATCGGTATCGACCGGTTGACCGAGTTCAACGGCCAACTCTATGCCAGTACGTGGACTGACGGAAGCATCGGAGCCCAGATCTGGCGCAGTTCTTCAGGCAACGTCAACTCATGGAGCCTGGTAGCGCAAGGCGGATTGGGCAGCGCCAACAACAGCGAGTTCATGTCGTTGACGCCGTTCAACGGCTACCTGTACGCCGCAAGCTGGGTTTGGGATTCAACCATCCACGGCGCGGAAATCTGGCGCAGCAGTACCGGTAACAACGGCAGCTGGACACGAGTCGTCAGCAACGGATTCAACAACGCCAATGACAACTACGCAATCCTGTCCATGAAAGCCTTCAACGGATACCTGTACGCGGCGACGGGTCACGCTTCCTCTGGCGGCGAGCTTTGGCGAACCAACGATGGCGTGAACTGGGAGCAGGTCAACGCGAATGGCTTCGGCAGCGCAGACAACATCCGTATTGTGTCGCTGGAGAGATTTGGTGGCAAGCTCTACGCAGGCACATGGAACAGCGCGACTGGCGGCGAAATCTGGCGCTCCTCCAACGGAACAAGCTGGGAGCGGGTCATGCAAGGAGGATTTGGCAACTCAGCCAACACGGACATCGGCGCCCTGATCGTCTTTCGCAACGAGCTTTTCGTGATGGTGGGCAACCGCGCCACAGGACCGGGGGTATGGCGATCCGCCAGCGGCGACAGCGGCAGTTGGCGCAAGGTCATGGACACCGGGTTCGGGTCTGGCAACGCCCTCAGCGTTGACTTGGACAACCAGGCTCTTGTGTTCAACGATGGCCTGTACATCGCGACGTTCACCTTCGGCAACGGCGGCGGCCGGCTGTGGCAGTACTTGCCAGAGAGGACCTACTTGCCGCTGCTAGTCAAGATGTAGATCGGTACGCCAAACCCTTCGGATTTCTCGCAACGACCGCGCTTAGCCGCCGACTATGAGAAATCCGGAGGGCTTCCACTACAGATTATCCCCGGCAAGCCGTCGCCGCGCGATAGAAATTCGATAGATACTTGATAGGCTTACTTGTGAAATAGGGTGTAAACTGGTAATGTGGATTGACGGCAGCGGCCGTTCCAAGCGTCGATAGTTGTCACACCTCACAGCCCCGCGGAGGAGAAACCCATGTCTATCGTCAGAATTCGCAGCTTGATCCCCTTGCTACTCGCTATACTCTTTGTTGCAACTGGCGCTTCGATGGTTGTAGCGCAAGACATCACACCACCGCCGCCTTTGAATGAGGTCAATCACGACGCCGTTACCCCGATTCAGGACCCTGACGGATTGTGGATCATGCCAGGCGGTGCAGATCAAGCTCGCATACAAACCGCTGCGCCATCGACAACAGGCGGCCCTGATGACTTCGGCTACACCTGGGATGATTCGGTTCCCCTGAACTGGATCGATGTCAGCGGAGGTATCGAGACTGGCATCAACAGCAATGTTGACCATGTCGGACCGATCAACATCGGATTCCCCTTCAAGTACTACGAGAACACCCGCAGCCATCTCTTCATCTCTCGCTTCGGCTTTCTCTCGTTCAACGACACTGGCATCTACAACAGCCAGTCGCGGGTTCCCAGCACGGAAAAGCCCGATGACGTCATCGCACCTCACTGGGTACCGAACTACAATGATCCCAACGGATACATTCGATATCTGCGTGGCGGCATGGCTCCCAATCGCTGGCTTGCTGTAGAATGGAACCGGTTGGTGAGCAATTGCTGCAACGGCGATCCAGCAGAAGAATACACATTCGAAGCCATCCTGCACGAAAACGGAGATATCGTTTTCCAGTACGGTGCAATGGAAAGAAACGGTGGATATTGGTGTCAAGCATCAGGTATAGAAGATTCGTTTGGCCTGGACGGGTTATCGATTACACCGTATTGTAGCCAGGTCGCTGCGTTCCATGCTGTCCGAATCACGCGCCCTGCGCCATCAGCACGCGTTGGCATCACCCCTCTGCACCAGGGAAGTTTCGTGCATGACCAGGAAGTCGCATCGTTCCAGATCACAATCCGCAACACCGGCGAGTTGGGCGCCGACACCTACAATCTGATCCGAGACTCTTCCTGGCCATTGACACTCTACCATGCCGATGGCGTGACGCCTCTTTCAGACACGGACGGCGACGGTAGAGTAGATACCGGCTCCGTGTCGCAAGGCGGTGCCAAAACCATCACGGCGTTGGTAAGGGCCCCTTCGAACATCTCGGTCGGCGATGAGAACAGAGCAAAAGTGACTGTTCGCTCGTCGATCGATGGCGGAAAACAGAAAGAAGTCGAGCTGCGTACCGCTGTTCCCTCAACCTTTTTACAGGTCTTCGAGGAAAGCGGCAGCCCCATCTCGCTGTTGCTCGCCCGACCTGAAGCGCGCCGTGAGACTACAGCCACCGGCACGCCCTATTACGGCAACAACATGGCCGTCGCCGAGCAACCGAGCGGAAACCTGGTCTACACTTGGAGTGTGGGCCGCTGCCTGGACACCAACTGCACCACCTACGTCAACGAAATCCAAACTGCGATTCTTGATCCCTATGGCGACATCGTGCAACCGGCGACACGCCTGATAGACCTGTCGAGCGCGTCTTTCGATACCCGCGACTACCCATCAATCGCAGTCGCGCCTAACGGACGGATTGGCCTGCTGTGGCGTCGCTATCTCTGGGATGGCTCAACCAGCCGCTACAACTACAATATCTACTTCGCCATCCTGAATTCCTCGGGCGTCATGTTCCACGGCCCAACAAATTTGACCCAGAACACCGTTTGGGGAGGCTCAGGCGGCCAGAACGGCCCGTGGATTGACGAACCACGCATCACTGCCACTACCGACAACCGGTTTGTCCTGACCTGGCGTCACGAGTATCAGAACAGTCAAGGCTATGCAACCGACATCTGGTACAGCATCCGTCAGAGCAACGGCGACATCGTCAAGTCTCCCACGAACCTCACCAACGATGTCGCAGGATACGAAGACTGGTACGCTTACCCAACCCTGGCAAGTGTGGCCGGCGCCCGTTCTCTTCTGGCATTCAGCCGCTATCGTCAATCTAACGGCTACGACATCTACTTTGTTGTTTTGGACGGTGATGGCAACGTGGTCCGGTCCATGAGCAACCTGTCCACTGACGGCAGCAACGTAAGCGAATACCGGCCAGACGCAGTGGAGCTGAGCGACGGCCGCATTTTGGTCGCTTGGACTGGCGAGCAATGGACCGAAAACGCCTGGCGCTACGAAATACTTTTTGCGGTGCTCGATCCGTCGTTCAACCGCATCGCCGGGCCTACCAGCTTGTCCAATCCGGCTGCCTTAACCGGCAACGACTATATTTCGGTGGCTGCGGACAGCACTGGCCACGCCATCCTGAGTTGGATGGACTACGATTATTCCAGCCGCCGCAACCTTTACTACGCGCTGGTGCGCAGCAACGGCAATGTCCTCACATCCCCTACCATATTCAAGACCAGCCTGTCACCTCAGCCCAACTTGTTTTCAAGCTTCGAGGGCGACGGCAACACTTCCTATCACTGGACGCCGCCGGCCGGTGTGGACAATCAACTCGTCCTGGGACAGGCGATCTACAGCGGTGCGCTGAATGGTGGTGCTCTGCTGGATATCCAGTATCGCGGCCGCGGCGGACAGACTGCCACTGGTGTTACCTTAACCGCGACCCTGGATCCGCATTTGGTCTACCATAGCGACACGTCTGGGACCACACCCACGGTCAGCGGCAACACGGTGACATGGGCGCTGCCCGATGTGCGGTTGTTCGATCGACGCGAGTTCCGCTTGCTATTGCGGGTCACTGACGCCGGGTTGGGGAATCTGCTGCCGGTGCAATTGGCGTTGACCTCCACTCAGCCCGATCTGAATCCCAGCGACAACAGCGCCTCCGTCCAGGTGCGCGTCGACCGGCCATTCTTCCTACCTATGGTATTACGCAGGCCCTGACGAACAATAATGCGTCCATGATAGGTACGCTCCACAAAACAAAAACGCCGCCTTCGCACGAAGGCGGCGTTTTTGTTTTGTGGAGCGAGCATTGGAGCATGAGCCTGCCGTTAGTATCGTGTTAGCATGTTGTTAAATCAGCGAAAAGGCTGCGTTAAGGTCGAAGGCTTACAATCGGTGGTGGCCTGGACGGGCCAGGCATAAACTCTCTTATTTCGATTCCAAGGAGGAAACTTGTGAGACGATCTTTCAACCCAGCACGCAGCACATTGCTCGCTTTAACATCGCTGCTCATCGTGTGCTTGACAGCCGGCTCAGTATTGGCCGGCGAAGCGCCGGAAACTCCTGCAGGGCCGCCGCCAGCTTCAGGCGCCATATCTTTGGAGGCGATTGGCCGTTATCAGGCTGTGGGTGCCGAGATCTCAGCCTATGATCCCGGCAGCCAGCGTGTTTTTGTCACAGCCGCGACTGAGGCTGCTACCGAAGACCCGGTAGGGCTGCTGCAGATCCTCGACATCAGCGATCCGACAGCCCCGGCGCTGGTAGCCACCGTCAACCTTTCGGATACACTGGGTGCTTCGCCAAACAGCGTCGCGGTCTACGACGGGCTGGTGGCGGTCGCGCTGGAAGATGCGGCCGATCCGCAGGCAGACGGCCGCGTGGGCTTTTTCGACGTCGATGGTGCGCTGATCACCACCTACCCCACCGGCGCCATGCCCGACATGATCACCTTTACCCACGACGGCAGCAAGGTCCTGACCGCCAACGAGGGCGAACCGGGCGACGATGTGGACCCTGAGGGGTCGATCACCATCATCGATCTGTCGGACGGTATCATGAGCGCGACGGTAGCCACCGCCGATTTTACAGCGTTCGACGGCCGCGAGAACGAACTGCGTGGCCGCGGCATTCGCATCTTCCCCGACAAGAGCACGTCGCAGGATGTGGAGCCGGAGTACATCGCGATCTCGCCGGACGACAGCACGGCCTTCGTGACGTTGCAGGAAGCCGACGGGTTCGCAGTGGTCGATATCGCCAACGCCACGGTCAAGGACATCCTGCCCATGGGATTGAAGGACCACAGCCGCGGCGTCATTGAGTTGCAACAGTACGGCTTTGCCGACCTGCCGCCGCTGGGCGTCACACCGGCCGGACAGACCATCGATCTGGGCGGGTTCTCGGGCCTCTGGTTTATGGGGATGAACCCCGACACAGGCGCCTATCGCTTCGTGACCGTGCCGGACCGCGGCCCCAACGGCGCGCCGACCGACACCGATGGCGACGGCGAGCCTGAGCGCCCCTTCGCCCTGCCTGGCTACCAGGCGCGCGTTGTCTCATTCGAGCTGGACGGCGTGACCGGCGAGATCACCATCACCGGCCAGCAGATGCTGACGCGCAGCGACGGCGTGACCCCAATCACCGGCCTGCCCAACATCCCCGGCGCGGACGAGGAGCCAGTTGATCTGTTCGGCAACCCGCTGCCTTATGACGAACTGGGCGCTGACCTGGAAGGAATCGTTGTCGCGCCGGACGGCAGCTACTGGATGGCAGACGAATACCGGCCGGCCATCTATCACTTCGCCGACAACGGTGTGCTGATCGACCGCTTTGTTCCTGAGGGAACGGCGGCAGCAGCCGGCCAGCCGGTCGGAACCTACGGCAGCGAGACCCTTCCCGCCGACTTCGCCAAGCGCGTGCCCAACCGCGGGTTCGAGGGCATCGCGATGGACACCGACAATAACATCGTCTACGGCTTCATTCAAAGCCCGCTGGCCAACCCTGACCGGGCAACATCCAGCGCCTCGGATGTGTTGCGCATGATCGGCATCGACGCGGCCACAGGCCAGTCGGTGACGGAATACGTGTACATGCTGGAAGGTCTGGACTATCGAACCAGCAAGGTGGATAAGCTGGGCGATGCGGTGTACGCCGGCAACGGCCAGTTTTACACCATCGAGCGTGACTCATCGACGGCCCCTTACGCCAAGAAGTACATCTTCCGCGTCGATCTGGCGGGCGCAACCAACCTGCTTGACCCCGATGCGCCGCCGCTGATGCCCGGCAAGACCCTGGAACAGCACACGGCTGACGACTTGGCGGCGCAGGGAATCGGCGTAGTCAACAAAGTCAAGGTCACAAACCTTCCGTCCATCGGCTACACTGCGGGCGACAAGGCTGAGGGCCTGGCCCTGCTGCCCGACGGCAGCCTGGCCGTGATCAACGACAACGACTTCGGCCTGCTGGACGAGGAAATTCCCGGCAACGGCAGCGTGCCGCTGAACCCCAATCCCACGCCGGAAGTGCTGGGCATCATCAGCTTCGGCGACGGCAACCGGCTGGACGCCAGCGACCGCGACGGCGGGATCAACATCAAGCGCTGGCCTGTCTACGGCGTCTACATGCCGGACGCTGTGGCCTCGTTCGAGGTCAACGGTTCCCTCTTCTACGTGACGGCCAACGAAGGCGACGCCCGCGACGAGGACGAGCGCATCAAGGATCTGACGCTGGACTCGACGGCGTTCCCCAATGCCGGCTGGCTGCAACAGGACGAAGCTATCGGCCGGCTGGGTGTGTCGTCCATCAATGGCGACATCGACAACGATGGCGCCTACGAGCAGCTTTGGGCCTACGGCGCCCGATCCTTCAGCGTCTGGGACCAGTACGGCAACCTGGCGTACGACAGCAGCGACGACTTCGAGCAGACGACCGCCGATGTTGTGCCGGACATCTTTAACTCCAACGGCGACGTTGACAGCTTCGACAGCCGCAGCGACAACAAGGGGCCGGAGCCGGAGGGCACCGACACCGGCGAGATCAACGGCCGGATCTATGCGTTCGTAGGCATGGAACGGACCGGCGGCATCGCGGTATACGACGTGACCTCGCCGTATTCGCCCATCTTCGCCAGCTACACCCCGCAGCCAGCGGATGACCTCAGCCCGGAGGGGATTCTCTTCGTGCCCGCGGCCGAAAGCTCTGCCGCCACGCCGTTGCTCATCGTGACCAACGAAGTCAGCGGTACGGTGACTGTCTACGCCGTGGAGAGCACCGGCCCGGCGGTCATGCGCTCGCGCCGCTACGACGTAAGCATGGACACATTCATCAACGGCACGCAGCCGGCCGCCAACTACGGCGGCGCGCAGACGATGTGGGTCGGGTTCTATGACCAGATGCGACCGCTGACGATGGCGCAGGTGCCTGTCTGCAACGATCCATTGACCTGCATCCCGCCCGACTCGGCAGTGGATGCCGCGTACCTGTACCTCTACGTTACCGAAGGGCGCGGCTTCTCGACATGGTCGAGCTCGGTGGTCAGCATTTCGGTGCATGAGTTGGATACACAATGGCAAGAGCAGTCTGCCACATGGAGCACCCCATGGACGGTTCCTGGCGGCGACTTCGGTCCCGCGCTGGACACCGCGATGGTCGGGAGTGGGCGATTGGAAACGTGGGTGCGGTTCGACGTGACCGATGCCGTGGCCGGGTGGCTGAACGGCAGCCCGCAACGCGGTTTCATCCTGACATCGAACGACAACCGCGGGGTACGCTACGGCCTCGCCACCCAGGAAAACTTCGATCCGTCGAAGACCGGCTATCTGCGGGTCATGTTCCACAGCTACCGGCAGCCGGTTCCAGAGGCCGCTGCCGGTGAAGCGCTGGACTAAACCAACATCTACGAATTCACTCGCCGGTAACAGAAAAACATAGCGTCACTGACGCCAGCGAGTCAAAACCGGGGAGTTGGCAACTGGGCCGGCTCCCCGGTTTGCGATTCCACAATGCAAGTCGGTTGTTGGGAACTGGGCGGCTCATTTATAGCAATTCTGGCCTTTGAGCCTGCCACCGAACATCTCAAACCGACGCACCGAAAGATCTACGCTAGCGACCGGCGCTGAAAGTAAAACGGATCGCGTTTTTGGAACAGCCATCGACGCAGGTGCCACAAAGAATGCACTCGCTGTCTTCCATGTCCATGCGTTGCACCATGGTGTGTACATCCAGACTCATGGGACACCCCCGGGAACAGGTCTGGCAATGGGTACACTTGTCCGCCTCTGCCACCAGGCGCAGGCTCGGCCATCTGCCACGGTTGCGCAACCAGCGTCCCAAAATCATAAAGGGCGCCATCCAGCAAATGCTGTGGCAACTGGCGCGGCGGCCAAAGACCACGGCCAGCCCGAGGAACAGAGCCAGGATGATGTAGTAGATCATGAACCAGGGCGGACTGCCGCCATCCAGCGGCAACGCCAGCGTCGCGCCGGTCTCCAGTTGGTACAACGGGTTGACCGTGTGGTAGCCGCCGGCGCTCATGGCCAGCGCGACGATCAACACGATCCAGGGAACCCAGATCATCCACTTGATCCAGTTGAACTTGCCGCCAGGTGTCCGCTTGTTGTTGATCGGCTGGCCGAACTCCTGCAGCGCGCCGGCCGGGCAGGCCCAACCACACCACAGCCGTCCCACGAACAGGGACGATAGAAACATCAAGCCGAAAACGATAAAACTGGCGTTGATGATGCCCTCCGACGCGCCCTGCAAGATCAACATTGGCGAGAAGTAATAGAGCGTAACGGGAAACAGCAACAGCGAAAGCATCAGTAGCGCCTGGCGGTAGCGCTGCCGCCGGGGTAGTTGTTTGACCTTGATCATGATAGCCTCCTGGTTATACGGCTGTACTTTAGCGCCTGGAATTCACTGAAACCAGCGTCAAGCCCAAATCACGCACCTTGCCTAGCACACCAAACAGGGCAGCCTGGTCTGCCACGGTTCCAACCAGCCGTGTCAGACCATCGGGCTGGGATGTGATCGTCAAGCCCTCGAACCAGTCGCTCCACTGCGCAGACAGCGGGCCCTCGATCGTGATCTCATAGTACTGGTTGCTCATAGCCAGACTCCTGTGGACAATCTTGTGGCGTGACGAGACAGGCGCTCACACTTACCCCCAGTGTATCAGGTTTAGATGGCTGACCGCATCAGTCGAAGGTTTATCTGCGGGTTTATTGGGAACCGTCTCGGAGGGATTCGAGCAGCCCCAGGTCCCGGGCGGCAATGACTGCCTGTGCGCGGCTGCGCACCCCCAGCTTGCCATAGATGTTGGATGTATGAGCCTTGACTGTGCCGACCGAGATGATCAGCTTGTCAGCGATCTGGCGGTTGCTGAAGCCCCGAGCAAGCAAGGCCAGCACCTCCAGCTCGCGATCACTCAGTGGTTCTACCAGGGATTGGTTAGGGGAAAGAGAGGCTACCGAAGGGACAGGGAAGGGCGCAGGAAAAGCATTCAACAAACGGCTGGCATAGCCGGCAACATCGCTATGCGCGGGTATCTGGCGCAGCAGATCAGCCAGCAATCCGCCCAGGTCGACGAAGCTGCGCACCATGTCGCCTGGTTGTGCCAGCCGCAGTGCCCGAACGAGGTTGGCCAGTGCTTGCCGGCCGTCGCCCTGCGTCTGCCATGCCAACGCCGAGAACGCCAGAAGGCGCGCTTCGTCGCCGTGCCGCCCGCTATTGCCAGCGGCATCGATCAACCTGGCAAGCAGCCCTTTTGCCTTGTTGACCTGTCCCCCGGCCAGCATCGCCTGCACCAGCACCAGCAACTCCGCTTCTCGTGGCAGGCTGAGTGCGCTGTCTGAGCGGAGGCCGCGCCGGCGCAGCTCACTCAGGGCCGCGGCAGCCTCTCCTGCTTCCAGGTCCAGCCGTACTCGCATAGCCATCAGCCTGGGTTCAAAGGTCACGTCCAACGTGTGTTCCTGGGCCAGTTGCGAGGCCTCGTCGAGCAACCGCCTGGCTGCGGCCGGATCGCCGCGCGCTTGCTCCACGTGTGCCAGAGAGAGCAGGCCGTGGGCCATTGTGTCGTAGTTGCCCCACTGGCGGCTCAACTCGATGCCGACCCGGCTGTGCTCCTCGGCCGCGGTTAAGTCGTTCCATTCGTAGGCCAGTTCTCCCAGCCCCAGCAGCGAGCCGGCAGCTACCGGCAGGGTACGACCTTGTGCCGTCTCTGCCAGCCGCAACGCCTCGCGGTAGGTCGCCGCAGCCTGGTGAAGCTTGCCCTGAGTGACCAGGAGATTACCCAGGGATCGCAGGGCGGGAGCAGCCACATGCAGATTGCCGGACCTGCGGCCCATGGCAGCTGCCTCAGCGAAAGCCTGCTCGGCGTCCAACACGTTTCCGCTGAGGAAGTTGATGCCGCCCAGCGTGAAAGCCACAATGCTGCGTACCGAGGCCGCATCCTCAGGCAACGTCACCAGCGCAGAACGAGCAAAGCCGATAGCTTCAGGTATGGCGCCCTGCAAGGCCAACATGTAGGAGCGAATGGCGTCGATGTTGCCGCGCAAGGACGGATCCGCCCAACCCACGGCTTCATTATGCTGCTCGGCTGCCTGCAAGTGAGTTTCAACAGCCATTGGTTGGCCCGACAGAAGGAGCGCCCAAGCGTAGTATACGCAAAGCCAGGGTCGCGACTGAACTGCTTGCTCCGGCAAACGGGTCAGCCAGCTTAACAGGAGCGTCAACTGGCCCTGTTCCAACATCTCAAAACCCAACTCTTCCGCTAGCTGAGCCGCCTCCTCGCCGGCGTCTGCGGCTAGCCAGTGCTCGAATGCCTCTCCAGGGTAGCCATTGGTGGACAGCCATCCGGCCGCTCGTCGATGCAGGGTGTTTACCAGCTCCGGACTGGACCGCGCCAGACGTTGGCGCAGCAGATCGGCGAACAAGCGGTGATAACGGAACCAGCGACGTTCTTCGTCCAGGGGTAACAAGAAGAGGTTCTCCTCGACCAACCGCTCCAGCATAGACTGGCTGTCGAGAAGGCCAGACCCAGGCCGGGTCACAGCATCGCATAACGGCCCGCACAGACGCTCCAGAATGGCCGTTTGCAACAAAAACGATTGCACCTGCTCCGTCTGCTGCTGGAAGACCTCCTCGGCCAGGTAGTCCAGTACAAAGTGGTGGGTGCCGCCGAAAGCAGCGATGAAAGCTGTGGTGGCGGCGAGATCCCTGCCGCGCAGCGAGAGTCCGGCCAGTTGCAGGCCAGCAACCCAGCCCTCGGTGCGGGACTCCAGTGTTTGGATGTCGTTCGAGGTGAGCTGCAAGTTCATCCCATTGTTCAGAAACCTCGCCGCCTCCTCCGTGCTGAAGCGCAGGTCGCTGATGCGCAACTCGTTCAGTTGGTCGCGTGTTCGCAGGCGGGCCAGAGGCAGGGCTGGATCGGCCCGCGTCGCCAGCACCAGGTGAAGGTTGGCTGGCTGGTGGTCCAGCAGAAAGGTCAGCGCCTGGTGAATGGCCAAAGTTTCGATGAGGTGGTAGTCATCCAGAAAGATGACCAATGGCGTAGCCAGCTCGCTCAACTGGTTGATCAGCGCGGTCAACAACACCTCAGCAGGAGGCGGCTGCGGGGAGCGCATAGTGGACTGCAAGCTGTCGTCCAGCGCCGGTGCTGCCTCTTGAAACGCAGCCAGCAGGTAGGACAGAAAGCGCGTCGGGTCGTTGTCAGCCGGGTCCAGACCCAGCCAGCCTACCGCCAGGGCGCGCTGCTTGAGCCGCCGGTGCAGCCAGCCAGCCAGCAGAGTCGTCTTGCCGGCGCCAGCCTGTGCCGATACCAGCGTCAGCTTGCGACCCTGCGCCAGGCCCCGGTCGAGTTGATCCAGCAGGCGCTCGCGCTGGATGACGCTGGGAGGCGATGGCGGCGGGAGTAGTTTGGTACGCAGCAAAGTCAACGTCATGGGACCGAAATTGTACCGCTGGCGAACCCCCCAGGCAAGAACGCGGCGGCTACCCCTGGCTTATCCACCTGCCCGATCCCGCCGCTGACGACAACAGCAGGCCGCTGGCCAGGCTGACTACGACGACGAATAGAAACGCTGCTCCCAGGAGTCTGGGGGCATTCTTCTCCGAGATCATGAGTTTTCTCCTTCTTCAACGACAATGACAACCTTGCCGCGAACGTGGCCCTTTCCCGTGTAACTCAGCGCCTCGTGAGTTCGGCTCAGCGGGTACGTGCGGTCGATGACCGGCGTCACCAGGCCTGATTCGATAAGTTCCTTGAGAGCAACCAGGTCCTCGCTGTGGGTATTCGCGATATAGGGACGTGCTACCTGCCGCGTGAAAGGCGACAAGAGGAAAGCTTTGAAGACGTAGGTCATGCCGCCGTGGCCGCTGTTGGGCACAACAACGCCCTGTGGGTTGAGCGCTCTTCGCAGGTCGGAGAACGAACGGTTGCCCACGTTGTCGAGGATGAGGTCGTACCGCTGCTCGCCCTGCGTGAAGTCCTGCTTGCTGTAGTCGATCACGTAGTCCGCACCGATGGAACGCACCATGTCCACGTTTCTGGTGCTGCATACACCGGTCACTTCTGCGCCCAACGCCTTGGCGATCTGCACCGCGAAAGTGCCCACGCCACCCGAAGCGCCGTTGATGAGGACCTTTTGTCCTGATTGGAGCTTTCCTGCATCGCGCAGGCCCTGGAGGGCGGTCAGCCCGGCGGTAGGCACGGCCGCGGCCTGCTCGAAGGTGAGATTGGCCGGTTTCGCAGCTAGTTTGTCTGCGGCTACACTCACATACTCGGCCAGGCTGTGGTTGACCGCTGCGTACACGGCGTCGCCCGGCTGGAACTGCGTTATGTTGCGGCCGACAGCCTCGACGCGACCTGCCAGGTCCCAGCCCAGGATGTGGTTCTTCGGCCTGGGGAAGCCCACGGTGAATCGGACAAGCCAGGGATTTCCCATGACGGTGAAGTAGTCGCCTGCATTGAGGCTGGCTGCGTGGACACGCACCAGCACCTGGTCTTCGTTGATCGCCGGCTTGGGAACCTCTTTCAGTTCGAGACGATCCGGCGAGCCGTAGCTGTTCTGAACGATTGCCTTCATCTTGGTTTACTTCCTTCGCGGAATTCGGCTGAAGCGAATTGCTGATGTTCGTAGCCATGCGATTGATTCTGCTTTCAATCAGAGAGTTGCCATTGTGTTCCTCGTCTCAAACTGCTGCGCTCGGACTACGACGCAACAGAACGATTCCCAGCCAGATGAACCACAGGATCTGGCTCATTCCAAACAGTCCCGTCAGGACACTAAGACCCGGCACAGTCGAAATGATACCTACCGCGCCAACCAAAATGCCAAGATAGCTCAGTCCCCTGGGAAGCCCGTTCACTTGTAAAGCAGCCCAACTTATAAAAAGCGTGAAAAGGCCGCCGAGAATTTCACCATTCGCACCGCCCAGTCCATTTGCCACAGACTCGATGGCCAACCAGGTCAAAGCTGCCTGCGTTGGGTCTTTTCCATAGAGCGCGACGACAGGAGCAATACCAGCGTTGGCTACCATGCCGCTGGCAATCAGCGCACCGGCCCAGATAATCCCAACAGCAGTCGCCGTCCGAATGATTGCTGCTGAAGCGGCTTTCAATCGCTCGTAAAGCGCCAGGGCCAAAACAACCAGAAAGAATCCGAATATCACATACATAAACAGGTTCGTTATGTAAATAACCATCTGTTTGTCTACGACTAAGGCCACCTTCTGAGCAGGTTCGACAATGCTGGGGTAGTTCAACACAAACAGAAACAACACAATACCTGTCAAATATGCTACTGCCAGGTACAGTGCGGCGAAGCCACCCAACTTTTGCAGGTTCTTCATCTTGAATCTCCTTCGTAAACTCACGGAATCCGCAAGGGATACGCATAATACTGCGCGGGGGTAAAATCACGCAGGTTGATATAGGTATTGGCGGTGAAGCGGATCAGTAGAATGATCGAATACACCAGAAAGCCGGTGCTGTAGGACATCGGGGTGAGTAAAGGCACCAGGAAGAACCAGTAAAGCAGGTTATGCACCCAAAGGACCATCCTCTTGCTGCCAGCGAGTGTGGGTTTTCCTTCTGGTGCGTCTTTTTGGAGCCACGCGAACCGCGCGGAGGTATGATACTCAAGGATCAGTCAAAACAGCGCGCCCAGGACGGACAGACCGATCATGCCAGTGCGCGTCTCACCCACCGGGGTGGATAGGCCGTAGATCACAAACGCGAAAGTGGGCACTCCCTGCATCAGGGAGATGATGTAGTTCCAGCGACGGGTGAGGAATCTCACTTTGTTCACGATCTTGTAATCCAAGAGATGCGAGCGATCCGCCTGAGATTCTGCGAGTTCGTTGTCTCGGAAGTCATCATTCTTCTCTTCTTGCGAGTGGCGCTGATTCAAGCTTCCTGTTTGGGCCACGTCCACGCAAACCAGAGAATCAGCAGCATCAGGACGATTTCTACGGATGCGAAGAACAGGTAGCTGAGATACGAGCTTCCACCGCCTACGATGAACAGAACGGTCAGCACGACTGCGGCGGTATTGACCAACTGGTTCGCTCTGCGATTCAACGCGCGAGACAGGTAGATCATGGCAATGGGGATCTCAATGAGCACCGCAAAGATAAGCAACAACCCTTGAGTAACCTCGAATCCGGTATCTCCTGTGATGATCTTCTCCAGGGCTCCCGGGTTCATGAACCCGACAACATCTGCAAAGACCATGTTGAACATGACAAGTATCCAGAGTGTCGAAAGCTTCGAGCGAACATCAAACTTGGCAGTCTTCTCGTTTGTATTCATCTGTTCTCTCCCTGGCTGCGGCCTACTGTGGGTTGGTTGAGATGCGATTCGTTGATCGACACCAGCGGCATGCCCAGGTCACGCACTTTCCTCAGCAGGCCGTGCAATGCGGCCTGGTCAACCGGGCCGGTGAGCAACGTGTCGCCGTTCTCGTCCAGGGTGATCGTAAGGCCACCAAACCAGTCTGTCCATTGGCGGTCCAGATGGCCTTTGATTCTGATCTCGTAGATCTTGGGGCGATCATGGCTCGTTTCCAGGTTGCGTTCGTTTGACATTGCTTGTGCCTGTTGCGACGGTTGATCTCAGCAGGTGGCGCCTGCGCATGACACCTATAGCATACTGGCAATCTAGTGTCTTTGGATAGACACTTTGGTGTTGTTTGGGGGTGTTGTTTCGCCGGATTTTGTCCGAAATGCCCACGAGCCCACCGACCACCTGGCCGACCGCTATGCTGAAGTCAGCAACTGCGACGAACGCTGAGGATGCGTTCAAAAACAACCTCCCTGTGTTGGCTCGGTCAGGAGACCGGCCAAAGCGGTATCTGATTGATAGACGCATCCTCAGCTGATCGTCACGAAAGCTACGATACAGCAAATTGTTGGAGATCAATCCCCCGTAGTATGTCTCTGGAGTTGCTTAGATTATACCGGGGGGAAGGACGATGGGCGGGGAAAGAACAACTCGCGGCGCAGCATCACGGCGATTACTGCAGCAACCGTCCACAAGAGGGCGTAACCAGCCATGAAGCCAGGCTCATTGATGACGGAGAAGGACAGCAACAAAGAAATGTTGATGCCGAGGTGGAAGAGGAAGGCCAGCATCACGTTGAAATCATACTTCGAAACAACAGCGTGGATCACCACCGAACTCGCGCTGAACATCAGGAAGGCGAACACCATGAACAGCGCGCCGTTGGCGTAGAAATGTACATGGATAAGGCACCACAGAAGCCCTGTGATCACTGCCGCCAGCAGACCAGACGTGCCCAGTGACAGGCGCTTGTCAAGATAACCGCGCCAGCCAACCTCTTCACCGAAGGCCCCGATTGGCATCCAGATCAGGATGGGAGCGGTGATCCCGGCGCTTATGCTGCCGAACGTGAAACTATCGAACAGGGCGAGGCTGAAGCCGAAAATCAGCCCACCCACCACCATCGGGATACCGAACGCGGCCAGATAGCGTGTCGCCGGGATGCCGTGCTTGACAAATGAGATGCGCAGGCCGTCTTTGCGGAAGATCAGCAGCATCAACAGCCCGGCGATGCCTGGCGCAAGTTGGGGGAGGCCGATCTCGGCAGGCAAACCCAGTGCCTGAGCGATGCCTCCCAGTACGATTATCCAAAAAGCGGTTAGAACGCTGAACACGACAACACGCAGGATCATATGAGGTTCCTCCTTACAACATCAAAGGATCAATCCGTCGATGCCGCCGGCGGCGCCTGCAACAAACCGAGCTCACGAGCGCGCGCTACGGCTTCGGTCCGGCGCTGCACCTGAAGCTTCTCGAAAATGCGACGGTTGTGTCCCTTGACTGTGTCAACGGCCAGGAAGAGCCGCTCGCCGATCCCGCGATTCGAGAGGCCGTCAGCAATCAACCGCAATACTTCCAACTCACGTTCGCTGAGCGGATCGACGAGAGCCGCGGCCGTATTGCCGGCGATTTTCGCTTGCTCCGCGGCAAAGGCGGCCAGCAGCCTTGCGACGTAGCCTGGCCCTTTGCCCTGAACCGGTAGCTCGGCCAGCAATCGCGCCATCGGTTGCCCCTCGTCTACGAAGATGCGTATGAGACCGGCCGGTTCAGCCAACCTCAACGCATCGATCAGCAAGTGTGTAGCCGCTTCCTCTTCGCTCAACGCCTGATGCGCCAGCGCCTGCAAAACCATGATCCTGAGGAGTTCATCGGCCCATCCCATGGCCTCGACCTGTTGGCGATATCCGGCCAGTGTGGCCAGGGCTGCGACCGAGTCGCCCTGCGCCAGCTCGAACCTGGCCCGGCTGAGTGGAATATCGTGGCTGCCCAGTGCCTCGGACGCGGCCGCCAGATTGTCCTGGCGCAAAGCGAGCAGTGTTTGCAGCGCCACCACTTCAGGCTGCTGTAGGGCATAGCTGTTTTGATGCACCTGTTCTGCTGCCGTAGCAAGCAGCGTGGCCGCGCCGGCAGCATCGCCCCGGGCAAGCTTGAGACGGACCAAAAATAGCTCGCAGCCGACGGTTCGATCTGTGTTTTCGATCTGCCGCGCCAGGTCCAGGCCAAGCTGCGCACGCTCTTGTGCCGCCTGAAGATCGTTCCATTGATAGCTGAGACGGGCCAGCCCCAGGTACGCGTCGCAAGCCACCGGCATCGGCGGATCGCCAGTCAACTCCAACACTCGCTGATAGGTCTCATCCGCTGTCGCCAGATGGAGATCTGCCTCCTGGATGTTGGCCAGGCCCAGCGTTGCCATAATCTGGATAACGTAGTGGCCCATGGCCTGGCTGGCGGTGATAGCCTCAGTATAGGCGCGGCCGGCCGCGTCGCGGTCGCCTTGCAGGTGGTAGGCATAGGCCAGCGTCCAGGTCGTAGCCGTGCGCACCGGCCGATTGGCAGGATGCAGGTTTGCCAACGCACGCTGCGACTGCACCAAAATTGTCTCGGCATCGTGCTGGGTCACGGCCACAGTCGCGCGAATTGAAGCGATATGGCCCATCAGGTCGCGCACGTTGTCGTCCGGTTCGACATCGCTCAGGGCGGCTTCGGCAGCTCGCAGCTTCTCCTCCACTCCGGCTATTTGCTGGATGAACAATAAGGCCGAGGCATAGGTCACCCAGAGTGAGGGATGTGCGTCCAGCACCGTAACCGGCAACGACGCGAGCCACTCCAGGATCGGCCGCGCCGCACCACGGAAGAGCAATGGCATACCCCGGCCTTCCAGCAGCCGCTCGGCGCGGTTGATGTCGTGAGCTGCAGCGGCATGGTGAAAAGCTTCCAACTCCAAGTCGTTGGCCTCGTACCAGATACTGGCCCGGATATGCAGCTCGGTGATGGTATCAGCCGGCAGTTGCTGGTGCAACCGCTGGCGTAGCAGTTCGCTGAAAAGGTGGTGATACCGGTACCAGCGTCGTTCGTTGTCCAGCGGGACGATGAACAGATTGGCCCGCTCCAGCGTGACCAGTGTCTTTTGCCCGGCGGCCGCGGGGTCCTGCGTTACCGCATCGCACAGTGGACCGCATAGACGATCGAGGATGGCTGTGCTCAGCAGGAATTCCCTGACGCTGGCCGACTGCCTTTGCAGCACTTCTTCGACCAGATAGTCTAACACGAAACGGTGGCTGCCGCTGAAAGACGCAACGAACGCGCCGGTGTCGGCTCGTCCTTGCATAGAAAGAGCCGCCAGGTGCAGGCCGGCGATCCAGCCCTCGGTGCGGGTTTCCAACGCGGCGATCTGTGCCTCGGAGAGGCTCAACCCCATGGCTGTGTTGAGAAACGTGGCGGCCTCGGCGGAGGTAAAGCGTAGGTCAGCCGCGCGTAGCTCGGTCATTTGGCCGCGCGCCCGCAGGCGGGCCAGCGGCAACGGCGGATCCTGGCGGCTTGCTATCACCAGGTGCATTTGCGGCGGCAGATACTCCAGTAAAAAAGCAACGGCCAGGTCAACCGGCGGCGCGTCCAGGGCGTGGTAGTCGTCCAAAACAACGACGAAGGGGACGGGAATGGCGGCAAGGTCGTTGAGGAGGGACGTCAGAAGCGCCTCAGGAGATGGCGCCTGAACCTGCAATGCCGCCAGCACACCATTGCCAACGCCAGGCGTCACGGTCTGCAACGCTGCAACCAGATAGGTCAGAAAGCGCGCCAGATCGCTGTCACTCTTGTCCAACGAGAGCCAGGCCACCCTATAGGTCTCCCCTCTGTCCGTGGAAGAAGGGCTGGCGGTGAAGGACGCAATCCATTCGCTGAGCAGCGTGGTCTTGCCAAAACCTGCGGCGGCCGAGACCAGGATCAGCTTGCGCTCCAGACCCTCATTCAGCCGCTGGATCAGGCGGGGACGCACGACCTGTTTTGGTCGAGGTGGCGGGATGTAAAGTTTGGTGGTCAGGATCGACGTTGACATGGGTCGAGGTGCTTCAGTGCTTCAAGAGCAGCCAGCCAGGTAGCGGCAGACCTGGTTGCTCGTCTCATGGGTTTCCTTTCTTCCTTCCGAGTCTAAAGAGTCGCAAGGCAATCAGGAAATACCAGATAACCCGAAACGGGGCGGAAATCGGATGGGGGAGCCAGTAGATCGACGGTAGAAGGGCCAGCGTCACAAAGTAGCACATCCCGATGCCATTGGCCAGCAGCCCCGTGATTGCCGCGGCTTTGCCGAAAACGCAGCTGCGCCATATGACCACAGAGATGATCAGACCGGCCAGCAGCACCAAGAACAGGCTGATGTAGATGCCGGCGCCCTGGTAGATACCGTCAGGATTGTTGGCGGCCAGCAGCGCCTCGCCCGCTACGAGGTACGCGGAGCGCTGCGCGTCGCTTGCCGTGGCCGTATAACGTTCGCTGAGCGCCAGCATCGCCAGTGACTGGTTCGAGGCGAAGTAGACGGCGATCCCGATGAGACCGGCGGTGGTAGCGACCAGCATGGCGCCGGGCGAAGCGCGCCGCAACGCGGCCCAGAGGGCCAGAAAGACCAGCCCCAACAAGGCATATTCGAAGAGGTCGAAGAAGTTCAAATAGGTGAGCGCCACCAGCCGATTATCGTGAAACAGTCCGAACCACTCGGCAGCGATGGTGGGCGGCGCTACGGGCACGCCGCGGACGAGTCCAAACGACGCCAGCAAGCTGAGCTCCGCGCCGAGGTTTCTCCTGAACACGAACACCGCCAGCAAGGCCGCGACTGCGCCGGCCTTGTAGAGTGCAGACCAGCGGCCATCGCTGGCCAGCGAAGAAGGGGTGTCTTGCGTGTTCATCGGCACACTGCCCAGAAGTTCGACTTCTCCGAGAAGTCGAACTTCTATTCGACGGTGATCACGACGTTGCCACGCTTGTGGCCCTGCTCGACGTAGCGGTGCGCCTCGACGATCTGTTCCAGGGAATAGGTGCGGTCGATGACGGGGCGCAGCTTGCCGGCCTCGATCGTTGCCTTCAGTTGATTCAAGTCATCGGGTTGCAGGTCTGCCGAGTCGTGGACGGAGAGAAAGCGGCCGGTCGGCTTTAGCAGGCCCTTCTTGACCGACGACGGAGCCTTGCCCACCGCGTCGAAGATCAGGTCGTAGCGGTCTGTGATCGCCGCCAGGTCATCCCTGGTGTAGTCGAACACCTGGTCAGCGCCGAGCGAGCGCACCATGTCCAAATTGGCGCTGCTGCACACGCCGGTGACTTCTGCTCCCAATGCTTTGGCAAGCTGCACGGCATAGGTGCCGACGCTGCCCGATGCGCCGTAGATCAGCACCTGCTGGCCACCTTGCAGGTTGGCCTTTCTGAGAAAGGCGGCGGCTGTCAGCGCACCGGTGGGCACGGCGGCTGCCTCTTCATAGGTCAGATTGGCAGGCTTGTGGGCAATGATACCGTCATCGGTCGGCTTGCCGCTCTCGAGCAAGCAGCGATATTCGGCGTAGCAGCCAAACCCGAACCCGGCAAAAGCAAAGACCGGGTCGCCTGGCTTGAAACGTGTCACACCTGCGCCGACGGCTTCCACGTCCCCGGCCATCTCCAGGCCGAGCACCGCCCGCTTGGGCTTCGTCAATCCCAGGTAAAGCCGGGCCGGCAGCCACTGCCACAGCGGCACGTCGAAGGCGCGCGACCTGATATCCCCAGCCGTTACCGTCGTGGCGTGAATCCTTACCAGGACCTCATTCTCTCTCGGAACAGGTTTCTCCACCTCGGCCAAACGAAGGACCTCTGGTGGCCCGTACCGCTCATAGATAACTGCCTTCATCCAGTCCTCTCCCTTCGCAGCTTCACAGCCGGAACCCTCCGGAGTCGCACAACACCGAAGACGCGCTGAAGACCAAGCTGCCCACTTCTGGACAGCTTGGTCCCAAGGCTCTCCGCCGGCTATTCCTTCTCAAGTGACTTAAACAGACCATAGACCAGAAACGCCGGCCAGACCAGTCCTTTGAGGATGGCCAGGACGCGCTCCTGGTTGTCGACGGCCTGTTTGAAGAAATAGACCCACGCGCCGACCATTCCGATGGCGTAGACGGCGTCCATGCCGCCGCTGGGGCGGGCAACAGCAGGCTTCTTTTTGTCTTGGGTGTTCATAGTTTCTCCTTATATGAATCAATCGATAGCTCGTCCACGAAGCGCGAGCTACCGGTCATCGCGAGATGTGGTCGCGGTTGGCGGTGAGCCTTTGCGTGATAAGATGCGTTCAGGCCGCGGTTTCTCTAGCCCAGCTTGCGGCGCGTTCCAGTTCACCCTCGCGCAGTGGACCTTCCGTGCCCAGGACAATGAAGCCCTCCGGCGAACTGATCATCCGCGCGCCCTTTTTCTCCAGGCTGGAGGCGATCTTCGGCGCAGCGTAGCCCATCCTGTCCATAATCCCGCCAAACAGACGCACGAAACCGGTGAGCTCTTTCATGTCGGTGCGCGTGTCAAACGCTATGGCCTTCATGCCGGCCAGCGTGTTGTCCGGAATGCTCGCCAGAAACTCGTGCATCGGCGGCGACGGTCGTGAGCCGTGAGTGGGGGCGCCGACGACCAACAGGTCCTGTGTCGCAAGACGATCCGCCTCGACTTCGCCGACCGGGACCACTGCGACATTCTCATCGTCCCCCAAGGCCGCGACCAGGCCATTGCCGATGGCGCGGGCGATTTTCTCGGTGTTTCCGTAGAGGGAATCGTAGATGACCAAGGCATTCATGAGGTACCTCCTTCAACAAGTTTGTCAAGCTTGCTTGTCATCGTACAGGTTCGGCGCTATGTGCTGGCTGTCATAGAATGCTGCCATCGGGAACGGCGCACCGTGCCCTGGGTATACCGTCCCGATCTCGTAGCTGCGCAGTTTGGCCACGCTGTGGGTTGCAGCAACGCGGTCGTCCATGATGGAGTTGAAGCTCGGCCCCTTGGTGTTCTCCAGCAGGTCGCCGGTGATCAGATCGCCGCCCGCCAACAGGATGCCGATCGATCCCAGACTGTGGCCGGGCAAGTGGATGACCTTCGCATCCAGGCCGTAAGCCGCAAGTGTATCGCCTTCATTCAACAGAATGTCAGGCGTGAAGCGCTCAGCCTTGCCGAAACCAAACATAGGCGAGGCAACTTTGAGAACCAGCTTGCTGCTCTGCCGGTTCCAGGACATGTCGCCTCGCTCCACCATGCCGGCGTCGCTCTCGTGCATCGCGATAGGGGTGTTGAACTGGCCGCGCAGAAAGGCCGCGTTGCCGCTGTGATCGAAATCGCCGTGGGTAAGGACGATCAGCCGCAGGTTGCCCGGCTGACAGCCAGCACTCGTCAATGTCTCGTGCAGATCGCGGCGCTTGTTCGAGCCGCCAGTGTCGAACAAGATGAAGCCGTCGTTGGCAGTCACCAGATAGCAGTTGACAGCGCCAAGCCGCAGGACAAGCGACAGGGTGATCGTCTGGATCGCCGGAGACATTTACCTTCCTCCTGGAAGCAGTTCAGTTCACCTGGCCAGCGATTGTCTGCGCCCAGGCGCTTGCTCGTTCGAGTTCGCCGTCATCCAGCGGACCCTCCTTGCCGGCGACGAAGAACGTTTCCGGTGGCACGGCTCGCTTGCCGCCCAGCTTGCGCAGACTTTTATCAAGCTTCTTTGACGCGGTGAAGCGCGCCAGGAAGGGACTCATGTGATAGGAGGTGTCGAAAGCGGCGATCTTTGCGCCTTTGAGCGCGTGGCGCGGCAGCTTGTCCAACGCGGCGCGGACATCGTCGGGCAGGTTCATCTTGTGGGTTGGACTGCCGGCCACGACGATGTCCGCGCCAGCCAGATCTTCTGCCACAAGTTCGTCGATGCTGACGGCGCGGGCGCTGCCATCCACCGCCAGGCCGGCTGCGACTGCTTCGGCCACGCTCTTGGTGTTGCCGAACTTCGAAAAGTAGATGACTACTGCGCTCATGGGATTCTCCTGGTCTTGTGCTGCTGCTGGCGTTCAGTGTGCGTTTCGCACGAGAAACACCGGGTAATCGGCAGCGACCTGCTCGAACTCGGCGAGCGGCGCATCCTTATCGACCGGGATGTGCGGACGGGCGCCGGGCGCTCGTCGCAAATATTCCTTCAGGATCGGCGCCCGCTGACTGACACCCACCTCCGTCAGGATTACCTCCTCGGTGATTCCGTGGCGCAACGTTGCCCGCCCGCCGGCGGCCTGGACGTTGAGCACCCAGTTGGCGTCGTTGCCCAGCATCGACACAAGGTAGCGTTTCCCGTTCACGACCGCCATCGCCAGCGGCAGGCTGACAATCTTGCCGGATTTTCTGCCGACAACCTCCAGCGTCACGAGGTAGTTGGGAAGAAGCCCCAGCGAGTGGATGCGCGCCCAGCCTGCGTTGAGCACTTTAGCCAACGTGTGCGGACGGCCGTCACGATACATCCAGCGTTTGAAGGTCATGTTGCTCCCTTCAGTGGTTCAAGGCATCAGGGCGCCATCATCCTTGCGTAACGGGGACGAGGCGAAAGACGGGGTGGCGGGACGATTCAGCGATGAAGTCTTCCAGCGGTGCATCTGGCTGGCAGTCGAAGTATGACCGCACGACTCTGACGCTTTGGAGGTAGGCCTTGAGCACAGGCGCCGCTGTCTCGGGACCTACTTCTTCGATGTGAAAAACTTGCGCTTTGCGCCGCCGCGACAGCGTGACTTTTCCCGCAGCTCGAGCGTTGAGCACCCAATTCACGTCGCCATAGGGCGCTACCAGCCAGCGAACGCCGGATTGCTCGACCAGAATGACGGGAGTTGTGTGTGGCTTCCCGCTCTTTCGCCCCGGCACCGTCAGCAAGTAGTAGCTCGCCGGAGCGAGATTCAGGTCGATCATCCAGCCAGCGGCGCGGTTTCCCATACGTTTGCCGGAGTTGATCTGATACATCTTTGCCATGAAAACCTCCTGCTATTCCAAAAAACTGGCAAGCTCCTGGGAAAAGCGCGCCGGCTCCTCGACAAACGGTGAATGGCCGCTGTGTTCAAAGATCAACAACTGCGATCCCTGGATACCGGCCGCCAGTTCCTCTGAGCAGACCGGCGGCGTCTGTGGATCGTAGCGGCCGACGACAATCAGCGTCGGCGCCTGCACCTCACCCAAACGACCGGCATAGTCCACCTGCCGCTCGGCCTTCAGCCATTGCGCCCGGGCGGGCGGCGGCCGGTGCGAATCGCCCGGCTCGATGGTCCACAGCTCGACGTAGCGCTTGTCCACGTACGACGCCGTCTTGATCAGGTTATCCAGGCGCTTATGGACAGCGAGGTTGCCCAACCCAACGATCTGCCGTGTGCCCAGCCATATGCACTGCCACCACTCGCGGTCGTGGAGCGGGCTCCAGTTGTGCGGCGTGCTCCAGCGAAACACGGCCGGCCAGCCGGACATGCTGCCGATCAACACCAGCCGGCGCACCAACTGCGGGCGTTCAACGGCCAGCCCCAGCGCGCACAGGCTGCCCATGCTGTGTCCGGCGACATCCACGGGCGGATCAACCCGGTGAACTTGCAGCGCCTCGGCCGCGCAGTCCAGCATCTCCGCCAGGTCGCAACGCATCGGACGGGTGGAGCGAAACGCGCTTGGCGGGTCGAAGGTGATCACCTGGCGACCCAAGCCGGCCAGCAGGCGCGCCAGTGGGTTCTCCGCCATCGAACGGAAGGTTGAGCCGTGGGGATAGGGAAACAGCAGCAACGGCTCGCCGTCGCCCAGCCGGTAGATGGCCAGTCCGTCGTGGATCACCAACTCAGGAGCTGCTTGCATCGCCATTCAACAACTCCGGCGCAACCAGAACGACGTTGCCAACGACCGTGCCGCTTTCCAGCAATTCGTTGGCTCTGGCCGCCTCGAGGATGGGAAACTTCCGCATGATGACCGGCGCAATCTGGCGCGTTTCCAGCAGGTGGAACAGCGTCGCCCAGTCCTGCTCGTACGGCCGCCGGTTGCCGAGGAAATAGCTGGACGTGCCGTACAGCGTGAACGACTTGCCGTCCGGCGTCAGCTTCTCCCGCATCAACGTCCCCAGAATGCGCGGCAGGTCACCCGGACTGGCCGGCTCGCCGTAGCTGACCACCCGGCCGCCGCGCCGCAGGAGCGACAGGCTGCTGCGGATCGTGTCCAGCCGCGTCGTTCCGTCGATCACCACGTCGATGCCGGCCGGTTCGACGCGTCGGATGAATTCGAAAAAGTCCTGCGTGTGGTAGTCGATGGGCGTTGCTCCGGCTGCCAGCATCATCCAGTGCTTGCTGGCCGATGCGACGCCGTACATCGTCAGCCCGGCCAGCCGGCCAAGCTGCAAGAGCGCCGTGCCAATGCCGCCGCTGGCGCCGATGATCAACATCTTCTCGCCGGCTTTTACCTTTGCGGACCGGTGCATGGTTTGCCAGGCCACCAGGTAGTTGAGGATCAGCGTCACCGCCTCGGCCGGGTTCACCGTGCGCGGCACGGGGATCAACCGGTCGCTGCGCCAGTAGAGCACCTCGCTGTAGCCGCCCACCACCGTCAACACGCCAACGCGGTCCCCCGCCGAGACGCCGGTTACCTCGACGCCGACCGCTTCCACGTCGCCAATCACGGCATAGCCCGGCGTGAACGGCACCTTCTGGCCCAGCGGCGTGCCGGTGTACAGCGCCTCTCCTGAACGTACGGTGATGTCAGGCCGGCTGACGGACGCGGCCAGCACCCGAATCCGCGCCTCTTTTGGTCCAGGCGCGCGCAGGTCGTTCTCCACGATCTGAAGAACGCTGGGCGGGCCGAGTCTGGTTGCGGTGACGCTGTGGTAGATCATAGCTTCGTGTTTCATCCTCGAGTCGAAGGCAGATCAGATGACTCCAGAATACAGCATAACACAGAGCGATTCCCGACGGATATGACGTGTATCATACCCGGTGCTGGTTTTACCAAACGTTAACAGAAAGCCTGCCAAAGCCTTGCTGCACACGTTGTTTACAGGCTGTTAACCAAACGCGCCGCAACTGTCAACCGAGGGTTAACCCAACTCCGCTAGAATCAGGTCGATATGTATCGCATTGAATCCCCTTTCTTGGACTAAAAAGAGGTGTCAATGGCTCACAAACCCCGCCGTTCGCCCCAGCCGGTTCCCACCAATGACCGTACTCAGACCCTTTCCAAACTGCACCGGCTATACCGCGGAAGTGGCCGCCAGCCGGACATGTTTGGCCGCCGGCCGGCGTTGCCCAGCGAGATCGAAAAACTTGTAAAACGTGAGGGAAAGTGACCGGCGTATCAGAACTGGCAGACCTTCCCGGGCCTGCCAGTCCACGCATGAATCGCCGCGTCTAGCGTTCTCTTCCGAGCTATTGGGAAACGCTCAGTTTGAGCAAGATCGAGTGCGACTTGTCCTGCTGGTCGTGCATACGTTTCAGGTGTAGTCGCTGCCGGTCACTGTATCGTATCCACCCTCAAGCAAAACACCTACACCCCGTGGTTAGCTGACGTCGTTCTCCCAACCGTAGTCGATCATCTCACCGGTCACGGAGTAGATGGCGCGTTCGCTGATGTTGGTGGCGCGGTCGGCGGCGCGCTCCAGGTTGTGTGCTGCCATCAGCAGCAGATTGGCCTGGCGGATCTTGCTGACGTCCTGGAACAACAAGGTCATTAGCTCAGCGTAGATCTGGTCGTGCAGTGCGTCCACAGCCTCGTCATCGTCGATGACAGCGTACGCCAGTTCGACGTTGCGTGTCACAAAGGCTTCCATCGCGCGGTGAATCATGCTCTGCCCGATCGCTGCCATGCGCGGGATGTCGATCAACGGCTTCATCAGCGACTCGTCGCCGATGCGGATGTTGACGCGGCTCATCCCCTTGGCGTAATCACCGATGCGTTCCAGTTCATTGGCGATGAACAGCGTGGCTGCCAGCCGGCGCATGTCACCCGCCATGGGTTGCTGGGTCGCAATCAGCGTCAGCGCCTCCAATTCGATGGCGTAGCGCCGGTTATCGATCTCCTTGTCACGCTTGATGAGCATCCGGCTGGCTGCAACATCGCGCCGTTTGAGGTTCTCCACGGACTCCAGCAGCGCTTCCTCGACCATGCTGCTCAGAGCCAGCAGGCTTTCCTGAAGGCTGTCCAGTTGCAGGTCAAACGATTCTCTGGTCATTGCACAGTTTCCTTGTCGTTTTGAATTGGCAACTTGTCTTGTCGCCCGGCAATCGCTTCATCCGAAGCGTTGTAGCTTGACGAATAGGTGATCCACTCGCTCAGGTTGAGAATACGGTTGGAAAGCTCACGGTTGTGCTGGGCCAGTTGCATCAGTTGCCGGCGCAGATAAGGGCGAACAGCCGTTCCCCCGCCCTCATCGGTCATCCAGGCATACACCAATGCAAACTGTGCCTCCATCCGGCCGCGGGCTGTCAACAATGGGACAGGTTCCCTTTCGTCTACCGTTGACAGGCGGGACAGCACTCTCTCCACACTTTCCTCGCTGACTGCCAGCGCCACTTCCATCGCCGCCGCTACCTGCTGCGAGGTGCTGCGATGCGACAGCAGCGGCGAGCGGACCATATGTCGTATAAGATAGGTGATTCGTTCGAGTTCTGCTGCGATCTCGATGATGCATGAAGTCTGGTGTATTGCCTCGGCCGACAGCTCTTTTCGTTTGAGCAAAGCCAGGCAGGCGACCTCGATCTCTGCACGTTTTCGGACTATCCGTCGATGCCCACGAACCAACTGCTGTTGCTGCACCGATGTTGGTTGGCGAACGGCTACAGCAGCCAACTCGAACATCTCGTACACAGTTGCGATGAGTTGACGCAGCTCTGCCCGTAGCGTGGCCAGTCCGTCGCTCGCTTCTGTGTCCATCGCGTCGGTTAGCGCGGGCAGTACACACGGTTGCCCGCCTATTGCGTCGGCAAAAAGCCCAGCAGCCAATCCTCGATCTCATCCCGCACCCGGCGAAAAACTTCCATCCGCTCCTCCTCCGAGCCTTCAGCCTTGGCAGGGTCCTGAAACGCGTGGTGAACAACTCGTCCCTGGCCCAGCCAGAGAGGGCAGTTCTCCGCCGCGTCGTCACAGACCGTGACCACCAGGTCCAGCGGCAGTGACCGGAACTCGTCGGCGTTCTTGGAGCGCCCGCTGCTGATATCGATGCCGCGCTCGGCCATCGCCCGTACGGCCAGTGGATGCACGTAGCCCGACGGTTCGGTGCCGGCCGAGACTGCCTGCCAGGTGTCGCCAAAGTGCGCGTTTACGAGTCCTTCAGCCATCTGGCTGCGACAGGAGTTTCCGGTGCAGAGGAATAATACGGTACGTTTTGTCATAGTTTTTGTTCTCTCTTGCCGCGCAGTTTAGCTGGCAGCAAGCCAGGATTGGATGCGCTGGTCGATCTGGTCGCGGACTTCACGGAATTTTGCCAGTGTCTCTTCGTCGCTGCCGACAAACGCGGCCGGATCCTCGAACGACCAGTGAAGCCGGTTGCTGACACCGAGAAATGTGGTCGGACAGTTCTTTTCGGCATGGTCACAGACGGTGATCAGGTAGCCGAAGTTGACCTTGCCCAGGTATTCGGCCACGCTCTTGGATCGCTGGCCCGCGAGATCATACCCAACTTCAGCCATCACCACACGCGTGAACGGGTTGATGCCGTGCGGTTCGAGGCCCGCGCTGTAAACGTCGAAGCGATCTCCGGCATATTGGCGCAGGAACGCCTCGGCCATCTGGCTGCGCGCCGAGTTGCCGGTGCAGAGAAAGAGTACTTTAGTCTGTGCCATGGCAGGTGCCCTCAATGGTCGCTACAAGGACCCGATCACCGGGTACTGGCTCCGGATTACCCAAATCGACCGGTAATGTAATCCTCGGTTATCTGACTCTGCGGGCTGGTGAAGATCTGATTGGTCTGGCCGAACTCCTCCAGATAGCCGGTGCGGTCAGGCGTGACCGAGAAGAACGCAGTGTAGTCGGAGACGCGCGCCGCCTGCTGCATGTTGTGGGTGACGATGACGATAGTATAGTCCTTGACCAACTCTGTCATCAGTTCCTCGATTCGCAGGGTGGCAATGGGGTCCAGCGCTGAAGCCGGCTCGTCCATCAGAATGATGTCCGGACGAATAGCAATAGCACGCGCGATACACAGCCGCTGCTGCTGGCCGCCGGACAGCGACAGGCCGCTCTGCTTGAGCTTGTCCTTCACCTCGTCCCACAGAGCTGCCCCGCGCAACGCCTGCTCCACGATGTCGTCCATGTTTGACCGAACCCCGTTGACGCGCACGCCCCAGGCGATGTTGTCGTAGATGCTCTTGGGAAACGGATTCGGCTTCTGGAACACCATGCCGATGCGCCGCCGCACCTCCGCCGCATCCACGTCGGGATCGTATAGGTTTTTGCCGTAGAAGCGCACGTGGCCATCAATGCGCGCTGTGTCGACAAGGTCGTTCATGCGGTTGAGCGAACGCAGCACCGTGCTCTTGCCGCAGCCCGACGGCCCGATCAGCGCGGTGATCTTGTTGCGTTCGAAATTGATAGATACATCGCGCACCGCATGAAAGTTGCCGTAGTGGACGTTCAGCTTGTCGGCCTGCAGGATATACTTGCCGTTCGCCGCCGGCGTCCCGTTGGAGTTATTCGGATTCATAGCTGACTTAACCAAAGCGTCCCGTGATGTAGTCCTCGGTCCGGCTGTCCTTGGGATTGGTGAAAATGTCGGTTGTGTGGCCGAACTCCACCAACTGTCCCGTGCGGCTGTCGTCGGTGGTGAAGAACGCTGTGTACTGCGAGACGCGCGCCGCCTGCTGCATGTTGTGCGTCACGATCACGATGGTGTAGTTCTTGACCAGTTCGTTGATCAGTTCCTCGATGGCCAGCGTCGCAATAGGATCCAGCGCCGCGCACGGCTCGTCCATCAGCAACACCTCAGGCTTGACGGCGATGGCGCGGGCAATACACAGCCGCTGCTGCTGGCCGCCGGACAACGCCAGCCCGGAGTGGCGCAGCTTGTCCTTTACCTCGTCCCACAGATACGCGTCGCGCAACGCCTGTTCGACCCGGTCGTTGATCTCGGATTTGCGAACACCCTGCGCCTCCAGCCGTAACCCATAGGCCACGTTGTCGAAGATCGACATGGGGAACGGGTTCGGCCGTTGGAAGATCATGCCGATCTTCCTGCGCAGCACAATCAGATCCTCGGCCCGGTTGATGTCCTCTCCCTCGAACAGCAACTCGCCCTGGGTCACTGTGCCCGGGGTTTGGTCGTGCATGCGATTGATGGCGCGCAGGAAAGTGGACTTGCCACAGCCCGACGGACCGATCAACGCGGTCACTTGATGGCGAGGCATACGCAGGTTGATGTCCTTCAAAGCCTTGAAGCCGCCGTTGTCGTAGAAGAAATTGAAATCGCGTGCTTCAATTTCGATCTGCGACATGCCGCCGTTGGTCCGGGCCTGGCCCAGTACGACGCCTTGTTTGGAGTCTGTTATCGGTTGCGGAGACATGGTTCGTTGCTCTTACAATCTGCCGAGAAACCTGGTCTCGGATAAATACTTTTCTCTTACGTGCCGACCTTCTTGCTGCCGCCTGCCCGCGGAGGCGGAGCCGCGCCGCGCAGCCGTCGCTCCAGTCTGGTGTTGAAATAGGCCACGAAGATGTTGATCACCAAGACCATCAGCAGCAGCACAGCGGCGGAACCATCGGCGGCTGCCTGCGAATTGGGAACGCCCGGCAAGCCGATGATCTTGATCACCCAGATGTGGACAGCCAGCGTCTCGCCGGTGCTCAACGGGTTGAGACTGTAGTAGGCGTTGGGCGAAATCGTGGTTCCCATGGTCAGGATCAGCGGTGCAGTCTCGCCGATGATGCGACCGGCCGTCAGCACGATGGCCGTCAACAGTCCGGGCAGGGCTGCCGGGAGCACCACCTTGCGTGTTGTCTCCCATTTGCTGCCTGCCAGCGCCAGGCTTGCCTCGCGGTACGATCCCGGGACCGAGCGGATCGCATCTTCGGCCACACGCACCATCAGCGGCAGGTTGAGCAAAGCCAGCGTCAACGAACCGCTTAGAATGCTGTAGCCCAACCCCATCATCACCAGGAAGACGATGGAGCCGAACACGCCGTAGACGATAGACGGCACCGACGCCAGCGACTCCGTGCTGAAACGGATGATGTTGGTCAGCTTGCCAGGCCGCGCATATTCCGACATGTAGACCGCTGCACCCGTGCCAATCGGCACCACGATCAACAGCGTCAGGAACAGCACATAGAACGTACACCAGATTTGCGGCCCGATGCCGGGATTGGTAAATGTGCCCGGCGTAAACAAGAACTCCGGGCTGAACGCCGGAATGCCGGCGATCAGCAGCGAGGCAATCACGGCGAACAGCACAGCGACCAGCATCAGGGCTGCCGCCCACATCAGTCCAGTGGCGAACCGGTCCACGATACGTGCCCGGCGCAACGACCGGGTTGCCCGGCCGGTGAAAACTTCGTTGAGGGGACGACCGCCGTCCAAACCTTGGCTGGCCATTAGCTCGCCTCCATCTCGCGCTCAAGCTCGCGCAGCGGATCGCGCGGATCAGGGCTGACCGGCTCAGGCGCCTCTGCCTTGACCGCCTTCGGCTTCTTGCTGCTGCGCCCGGTAACTGTACGCACGCTCAAGATCAGGGCAAACGCGATGATCAGCAACAGGAAGCCGACCATGATCAGCGCCGAGCGGGTTTGCGGATCGGCCGCCTCGGGCAACTGCGTCACGATAGTCGCGGGCATGGTCGTGGCGCCTTCGGTCAGCGTCTTTGGGATGCGCACGGTGATGTTGCCGATCACCATCTGCACGGCCATGGTCTCGCCGACGGCCCGGCCCAACCCCAGGATCACCGCGGTAAGGATGCCCTGGCGGCTGGCGGGAATGATGACGCCGGAAAGCATCTGCCAGCGGGTAGCGCCTACCGCGTGGCACGCCTCGCGTAAAGAGGAAGCCGAGGTGCGCACCGCATCCTCGGTGATGGTCACAATGGTCGGCTGCACCATAAAGATGAGGACGATGGTAGCCGGCAGGATGCCTTTGCCCAGCGGGGCATTGAAGGTTTCGCGCACCCAGGGAACGATGATCGTCAGGGCCAGCAGGCCGAAGATCACCGACGGCAGCGCGGCGAAGAGTTCAACGGTGGAACGCATCACCCGCCGCATCGGCGCCGGCGCCACCTCGACCATGAAGATCGCCACCAGAATCGCCAGCGGCACACTGACCAGCAACGTCAGGAACGTGGTCATCAGCGAGCCGTAGAGCAGCGGGATGACGCCGTAGGTGTGGGTGGATTGGTTCCAGCTCGTCCCGAAGAAGAAGTCGGCCGGGGAATAGGTCGTGAACAGACGCAATCCCTGCGAGCCGATGAAAAGCACCAGCGCGATACTCGTCAGAATAAGGACCGCAGCCGTCGCGAAAAAGATCGATTGAACGAAGATAGCTTTCCGGCGCAGGGTCGCAGTGTTCATCAGCAAAATCCAGACGGAAAAAGAAGATGGGCTGCGGTCTCACGGTTTCGAGAACCGCAGCCCATCGAACTAGATGTTAAACATTTGGGTTACTGTGCCACGGGCACGAAGCCAAGCTGGCCGAACTCGGTGCTGTTCTGGAACTCGGCGCTGGTGACGAAGTCCAGGAACGCCTGCTCCAGCTCGGTGGGCGCGTCCTTGGTGATGGAGTAGCCGGGAGCAGCAATCGGCCAGGAGCCGTTCTGGATGTCCTCGCGGCTGGGCGCCACATCGTCGATGGCGAACGCCACGAGTTCGGGATTGCCGAGATAGGCGAAGCCGAGATAGGAGATCGCGCCGGGCGCCTGAACGATCGTCTGCAGGACGGTCTCGTTGTTGTCTTCCTCGGAAGCACCCACCGTGAACTGCTCGTCGTCGCCGTCGAACAGGTAGTTGGCCATGTTCTTGCGCGTGCCCGACCCCTTGGCCCGGTTGACCACCACGATCGCCTGATCGTCGCCGCCCACCTCGGACCAGTTGGTGATGGTGCCCGAGAAGATGCCCTGAAGCTGTTCCTTGGTCAGGGAGGTGACACTGCCGGGGCCGACCTTGTTGGCGACCGGTCCAAACGCCTGGATCGCTACCGCGGTCTCGACGGCGTCGCCGCAGTTCAGGTCGGTCTTCTCCTGGTCGGAGAGCGGCACGTCGCTGTTGCCGATGTCAACCTGGCCCTGGCAGACCTGAGAGCGACCGGCGCCTGAGCCGCCAGCTGTGACGGTGATCTCGACATCTTCGTGCATCTGCTGGAACTGGGTTGCTGCCAACTGGATCAGCGGCAGCAGGGCCGATGAACCGGCGCTGGTCAGCTTGCCGGAAACTTCCATCATCGCGGTATCTTCTGCCGGCGCCTCGGCAGGCTCTGTCATCGCGTCGCCGCTGCTGGGCATGTTTCCATTTTCGTCAACCACGGGCACGAAGCCAAGCTGGCCGAACTCGGTGCTGTTCTGGAACTCGGCGCTGGTGACGAAGTCCAGGAACGCCTGCTCCAGCTCGGTGGGCGCGTCCTTGGTGATGGAGTAGCCGGGAGCAGCAATCGGCCAGGAGCCGTTCTGGATGTCCTCGCGGCTGGGCGCCACATCGTCGATGGCGAACGCCACGAGTTCGGGATTGCCGAGATAGGCGAAGCCGAGATAGGAGATCGCGCCGGGCGCCTGAACGATCGTCTGCAGGACGGTCTCGTTGTTGTCTTCCTCGGAAGCACCCACCGTGAACTGCTCGTCGTCGCCGTCGAACAGGTAGTTGGCCATGTTCTTGCGCGTGCCCGACCCCTTGGCCCGGTTGACCACCACGATCGCCTGATCGTCGCCGCCCACCTCGGACCAGTTGGTGATGGTGCCCGAGAAGATGCCCTGAAGCTGTTCCTTGGTCAGGGAGGTGACGCTGCCGGGGCCGACCTTGTTGGCGACCGGTCCAAACGCCTGGATCGCCACCGCGGTCTCGACGGCGTCGCCGCAGTTCAGGTCGGTCTTCTCCTGGTCGGAGAGCGGCACGTCGCTGTTGCCGATGTCAACCTGGCCCTGGCAGACCTGGGAGCGGCCGGCGCCTGAGCCGCCAGCTGTGACGGTAATCTCGACGCCTTCGTGCATCTGCTGGAACTGGGTTGCTGCCAACTGGATCAGCGGCAGCAGGGCCGACGAACCGGCGCTGGTCAGCTTGCCGGACAGGTCCGCCATAGCCGGCGCTTCAGTTGCCTGCTCGGCCGGCGCTGTGGTGGATTGCTCTGCTGTAGACGTGGTAGGCTGCTCGGCAGGAGCAGGTGTAGGCTCGGTATCGCCGCCACCGCAAGCCGAGAGAATCAAGGCCGTGATGATCAGGCCAACGATCAGGAAGCGTCGCATGGAAATCTTCTCCTTATACTGATGTGTCAATTGCGGTTTGATGGTTACGACTCACAAGGCAAAGCCCCATGAGCGCCTGCTGGTCAGGCTGTGATGGGGCTTTGTTCTGGTGCTTGTGTAAATCAGGACAGTTCATATCGCAGCCAGCATAACATGGCGCGGTTAACGTCCTTTCACAAGGTGATTAATCTGTAGTGATCATTGTGTTAACGATTGTTTAACCCGGCTCAAAAACATCGACGGCCGTGTCCGCCACCGAACAGTTTACGGAGCGTTTACGTGATGTTAAGCCTGACAAAAGCCCGCGTTAATCGCCGGGAAGTAAGGTAAAACCGGCCGGTTCACCGGACAAAAACAACTCGCTTTGAGAATCCGCGCACATGGAGGACAAATGGCCACAACATCGATGCAGGCTCCCCGCCATACGGCAAGCAGATCACGTGCTTTAGGCACTGCATTGCTCGAGGACGCCTATGCCGCTTCGCCGATCCTGCCAATCGACCGACGAAGCCGTTTGGTGCTTTTCAGCGATTGCCACCGCGGCGCAGGCGGGTCCGGGGACGCATTCGCTCCCAACAAACAGTTGTACCTGGCCGCCCTGGATCACTACATCCAGGCTGGTTTCACCTATGTCGAGGTTGGCGACGGAGACGAACTTTGGAAGGGCTGGCATTACGACGCCATTCGCAGCGCCCACCCGCAGGTGTTTTATCGGCTTTCAGAGCTTCAAAGCGAAGGACTTCTCCACCGCATCATTGGCAACCACGAACTGCTGCCCGGCCGCGAGCCGCAGCGCATGCATGACGAGTTCCCACTGCACCCGGGGTTGATTCTAGACAGTACGGCAACGGGCCAACGGATATTCGTTGTACACGGCCATCAGGCCGACCCGCACAATGCTAGCTACAACCGTTTCAGCCATAGCGTGGTACGCTACTTATGGTCGTCGGTCCAGCGCTGTGGGCTGGTAGGTGTTAGCGCTAAACCTAGATCTTTCGCAGGCAAACCATCGCAGCCGGTGGCCACCAGGATCGCTAGATGGGCTTCTGCCCGCGGCCTGACTGTCATCTGCGGTCACACTCATCAGCCGGCCTATGCACAGCCCGGGGGCCCGGCCTACTTCAATACCGGTAGTTGCATTTACCCCGGCTACCTGACGGGCATCGAAATCCACGGCAATGACATCATCCCCGTTCGTTGGTCGTATGAAGCAGGGCGGGTAGAAGTTGTATAACCCACCAATACGATTGTGCGATCGTGGGCGGTCCTTCGATCCGAGTACAGATCACCGCCGGCTGTTGACAACCCGACGTGCGGTCATGCAGCGACTGGCTGCGTCCCATTGAATCCGGGCACGCGGCGCAGCTTTTTCAGCGCCGGCAGCTCGCTGGCATAGATTCGCTTAATGCCATCCCCCATGGCACGCTCGATGTCGCGGATGTTGCGCACAAGTTGGTGCATGCCCATTACCTCGACCGATGCGGCCTGATCTGTCCCCCACATCGCACGATCCAGTGTAATGTGCCGCTCCACGAAGCAAGCGCCCATGGACACCGCGGCCCAGGTTGGCGCCAGCCCGACCTCATGGCCTGAGTAACCAATCGGCACGCCACCGAATCGCTCCTGCAAACGCAGAATCATGCGCAGGTTGAGTGCCTCCGGAGGGCATGGGTAGGCCGAGGTCGAATGTGCCAGAAGCAGGTCCTGCTCGCCGGCTGTTGCAACTGCCGCGTCGATGTCGGGCAACTCTGACATCCCGGTTGACAACATCAAAGGCAGACCGGTTCGGCGCATCGCGCGCAACAGATCAATGTCTGTCAGCGAGGCCGATGCAGCCTTGAGCAACGGTGGCTCGAACTGTTCGATGAAGGCCACCGACGGCTCGTCCCAGCATGAGGCAAACCACAGAATGCCGCGCTCGCGACAATAGCGGTCGATCACAGAGTATTCTTCCCGGCCGAACTCCAGCCGGTATCGATAGTCGATGTAGGTCATCCGGCCCCAAGGCGTGTCCCGCAGGACGCTGCGCTGTTCCTCGGGCACGCACAGTTCCACAGTACGTTTTTGGAACTTCACTGCATCGCAACCTGCGAACAAAGCTGCGTCGATCAGCTTGCGCGCCATATCCAGCGATCCGTTGTGGTTGATGCCGATCTCGGCGATGATGAACACAGGCTGGCCATTGCCAACCTGCCGTGTACCGACCCGCACAAGTGATTGCCTGCTCATCGAATATCTGGCTCCTTCCGTCCCGCTTACGCGCGCTCGCCAGCCCACAGCGACAGCGCGGAGTTTTCAGGCTCGACAGATTTATCCGCACCGATCTGCACAGCAAGGATGAACTCAGCGAACTCGCGAAACGCGCCCTGACCTCCGTTATAGTGGCACAGCAGGACAGCCGCCTCGCGCGCGGCCGGCATGCCGTCAGCCGGACAAGCAGACAGCCCGACACGCCGCATGACCGCGACATCGTTAACATCGTCGCCAATGAACGCAATCTGTTCCGGAGACAGGCCGCGACGGCGCATGATATCATCAAGGGCAGCGCTCTTGTCGGCGATTCCCAGGTGCAGTTCGCTGATACCCAGCTTCGACGCACGGGCTCGCAGCGCCAGCGAAGCATCGCGACTGACAATCCCAGTTTCTACCCCGGCCAGACGCCGCAGCCGTTCAATGCCCATGCCGTCGCGCACGTTGAAGCGCTTGAGTTCCTCGCCGCGCGGCGAGCAATACACACCACCGTCAGTGAGAACGCCATCGCTATCGGTCAACAGCAACAGGATACGCCGCGCCATGTCCTGTAGCGTCTCCCGGTTCGTTGTTGCCGGCAATGTCCACCGATAGCTGTTGAACAAAGAATCTCCATTGGTGTGGTTATTTACCATGCCGTCCATCCTCCATCTACCACCAAATTGGCGCCGGTCATATACGACGACGCATCGCTGGCGAGAAAAATAATCGCTCCACGGTAGTCTTCCGGGCTTGCCATGCGGCCCAGCGGCGTGCGGGCCGCGTACTTTTCCACGAAAAACGGCTCCTGCCCATTGCGTACACCACCTGGAGTGAGGCAATTGACGCGTACACCGGAGTCGCCCCAGTATGCAGCCAGGTAGCGGGTGAAAGCAATGACCGCACCCTTGGAGGTGGCATAAGCAGGCGACTTGAAATAGCACTGGTCACCGGCAGGAGGCCGGTATATCGACTGGTCAGGTCCGACCATGCCATAGGTTGACGCAATGTTCACGATACTGCCCTTGCCGCGGCTCGCCATAGGTGTGCCAAACGCCTGCGAACACAGGAACACACCGGTGACGTTGACCGCCAGCGAGAGTTTCCACATGCTCAAAGGATAGTGTTCAAAGCGCGACGGTTCACCGGCAATGTCCGGCGCTTCGAAGCGATCATTGACAGCAGCGTTGTTTATGAGCACATCGACCTGCCCAAATTCGCCCAGAACTGTGTCTACGGCTTCCATCACTGACTGGCGGTCGCTGACGTCCATCTCCACGCCCAAAGCGCGACCAGGCAGCCGGGATGCCAGCGCCTGGCAGCGCTCTGGATCCAGGTCAGCGACGACAACTTGGGCGCCAGCGCCAGCCAGCGCTACACAGTGCTGCCGCCCCAACAGCCCCAGCGCACCGGTCACAACTGCGACTCGTCCGTCGAGCGCAAACAGCCGCTTGTCAGGAGTGATCTTGCTTTCCATAGCGTTTCACCTCGTGCTACATTTTGGCCGGCGTCACCTGGCCGTTGACCTGTACTGCCGCTGGAGCGGGCCGGGTGTTGAAATTGCCGGTCTTGCGGAACACCGGCTGCACGGGCACGCCTCGCAGCGCCTCGGCCACCGAGTCCCGCTCGATAGCGGTTTTCAGCAGCGGCAGCGCCTTGGAATATGCGGCCAGGACGTACTCGATGTCCTCGTCACTGTGCGCAAGACAGAGGTTGTGGAAACCGGACCAAAGCACACCACAGCGGATCAGTTCCTGCTGCACCAGCGATTTCAGCAGCAACGGATCGCCGGCATGATCCTCCCAGACCACCATCGTCCGGCTGGGATGACCTATGCAGCGAGTCAGGCTGTCCAGCCCGAGATCGGCGGCGATCCTGTTGTAGCCAGCTTTCAACTTCTGTCCTTGAAATGCCAGGTGTGCGGGCAACTGGTAGCGTTCCATCTCATCCAGCGTGGCCATGGCAGCGGCCAGCGACAACGTCTCGCCACCAAACGTCGTGAAGAAGAAGACCTCATCGTCCAACATACGCATCACATCGGCGCGTCCAGTCAACACAGCCAACGGCATGCCGTTGGCAATAGCTTTGGAGTAGCACGCCAGGTCTGGTGTGACCTCAAACAGTTCCTGCGCACCGCCAAGCGCGAGCCGAAAGCCGGTCCACATCTCGTCGAAGATCAGCAGCGCGCCCGCCTTATGGCAAGCTGCCGCCAGTTCGTGCAGAAAGCCGCTGCGCGGCATCTCGAAGGCCAGTGGCTCCAGAATGACGCAGGCAGTATCGTTGTCTAGACCGGCCAGAACGCTTGTCATGTCGTTATAGTCGAAGGTGTGGACCAGCGCCTGCACAGCTTCTGGTACGCCAGCCGACCTGGGCGTGACGCCGATATACCAGTCGTGCCATCCGTGGTAGCCGCAGCAGAGGACCTTGTCCCGGCCCGTATAAGCACGGGCCAGCCGCACCGCTGCGCTTGTCACGTCGGCGCCCGTCTTGCTGTAGCGCACCGCCTCGGCGTTGGGGATGAACCGGCGCAGTCGCTCGGCAAGCTGGACTTCCAGCGGATGAACCAACGAGAAACTGATTCCATCAGCCAACTGGCGGCGAATCGCGTCGTCCACCGGCTTCCAGGCGTAGCCCAGCGACACAGGACCTACGCCCATCACCAGATCAATATATTCGTTGCCGTCGGCGTCCCAGACGCGGGAACCCTGCCCGCGCACCAGGTACTTCGGTGCAACGCCGTTCACGTACTGCGTCGGCCCCTTGGCCAGGGTCTGGCTGTGGGCCGGGATCAGGCCAGTGGCGCGGTTGAAAAGGTCGTCTGAGGCGTGGATGACCGGATAGTCGTTGTCCAATGACACGGTGTTTGTCATGATCAGTTCCTCCGATGCCAGCGGGCCATGATCAGATCCGCCAATTTCCCGGCGTCGAACCCTTCGTAAGACAGTACGTCGGCCAGCAAGCCAGGCTGAAACCAGCGTTCGGACAACGCCAGCGGCAGGACGTCCGCCGCAACCCGGTAGCGTACCAGCAGCTCGCTGACGATGGAGAACAGCCCGCCGGTCAGAAAATGGTCCTCCACCGTGACCAATAGATCGGTGTCCTGCGCTGCCAACAGGATCGCTTCGGCGTCGACCGGCTTCAGCGTGCGCAGATTGAGCAGCCGGACGGAGATGCCTTCCGCGCGCAGCATTCGGCTGGCCAACCATGCCTCGCGAAACAGAACGCCATAGGTCAGAATGGCGATATCCGACCCTTCAAAGACGACCTCGGCCCGGCCGATCTGAAAGTCAGGATCGTGGTCGATGGCCGCCGGCAACGCCGTATGGCGTATGTAGACCGGATGCTCACTGGCGAGGATGTACGGCAGGCCGGTGACGAGATCAGCCTCGTCGGCCGGACAAAACACCTGCATCCCTGGCACGCCGCGCATCAGCGCCACGTCTTCAACGGCCTGATGGGTCGGGCCATTCGCCTCAGACAGGAACCCGGCCACACCGCCGACCAATTTGACGGGTAGACGTCCGATCCCGACATCGGTGCGGACAAACTCGAAGGCACGCATGGTCAAGAACGCCGCCAGCGCGTGGCACACGGGGGTACGGCCGCGCAATGCCAGCCCGGCCGCCATGCCGACCATCGTCTGCTCGCAAATCCCCACGTCCACGAACCGGGCATCCAAAACATCCGGCAGATCCCGTATCGCGGCGCGGTTCTCGGCGGTCATGACCACCAGCCGCGGGTCGGCCTGCGCCAGCTGCAGCAACGTCTCGCTGTAGGTTGGATGGTTCATCGGACGACCTCTGGCAGCGCATACAGCCGCGCCGGACCAGCGCCGTGCAGTTCGTCCAGCAGAGCAGTCACCTCGGCATCGCTGAAGCGACAGAACCAGCGATCCACCCGCCCTTCGATGCTGGGCAGTCCGCGGCCGCGCACCGTCTCGGCGATCACGACTTGCGGCCGCCCATCCGCCTGACCAGCCTCGAAGAACGCTCTGTGCAGCGCGTTGAAATCGTGACCGTCTACCGTCGCGGCCTCGCAGCCGAACGCCCGGAACTTGCCGGCCAGCGGTTCCAGCGGAATCAATGCCTCAGTCGGCGCGTTGGCTTGGATGCGGTTGCGATCCACGACTACCAGCAGATTGTCCAGCCCATGGGCGCTGGCCACCAGCAACGCTTCCCAGTTCGACCCTTCGTTGAGTTCGCCGTCGCCCGTAACGACGACCACGCGATTAGGTGTCCTGCGCAGCTTGCAGTCCAGGGCAACACCGGCGGCCACCGGCAGCAGATGTCCCAGACTGCCAGAGTGAAACTCGACGCCGGGAACGTTGCGGTTCGGATGCCAGTAGATCTGGTCATGCACCGACAGGTGATTTGCCAGGCGGGCAGAGTCCAGCCAGCCCAGCTCCACAAACAAGCCATAAAGTGCTGGCACATCGTGGCCCTTGGAGAGAAACAGATAGTCGCGCGCGGGATCATCCAGTAGATCCTGCGAGATGTTCAAAAATTCCCTATAGAGATAGACTAGAATCTCAACACAGGACAGCGATGCGCCGAGGAAGCAGCCACCTCCCCCCGACATTCGGATGGCGTGCTCGCGGACGCGCAACGCGGTCGTCGCAAGCGTCGCTTTTGCCTCAGGCATCAAACCAGGTCCGGGCTGGGCAGAAGATACAGGATTGTCCGACAATGCAAAGGTAGTCATGAGAGAAGAGTACGTTGGCGAAGGGCGGCCGACTGAGCACGAGTATCCGCGGCTGACAGCCCGCGCTTATGCGCAAAGAACAGATATTGGTAGGCATAGCCGCGCACACCGCTGTGGCTCAGCATGCTACGAGCCATCCACATGTCAGCCATCAGCCCGTGAATCGAATGCTGTTTCTCTATTTTTAATATGTTGCGGGCCGAGGACGGTGCCCAACGAACGGTCCGGCCGTGGTCGATCATGTAGGCGTTAACGGCGATTTCGAGCTGGTAGCCTGTGGGTTGGCCGGCCAGCACCGCCCGCAGATCGGCAGTCTTCAGCACCCGCTCGCCGGTAAACAACAGGTCGCCGCGCAACAGGCGGGCGTGCAGCCCGGCGCTCATGCGCCGCAAGAGCACCATGTCGAGGTTAGTGTCGTGCAGGATCATGTCGAGGGCGCGAGTCAGGTCGCTGGCTCGCAGATCGCGCAGATCCGCGTCGACCAGCAGCACATGGCTGGTCTCGACCATTTCCAGGCCGGCAGCCACTGCGGCTGCCTTGCCCTGATTGTCGGGCAAACACAGCAGCGTCACATCGGGAAAAGTAGCAATCACCTGCGCACTGGCGCCATCGGTCGATCCGTCGTCCACACAGATGATCCGCGAGACCAAATCAACGTCGTACACCGCCGCCAGAACAGGCAGGATCCGGTCCCGTTCGTTGTGAAAAGGCAGGATGGCCGTACAGGTGGACCGCTGCGGCGAATCGGAGGAAAGAGTCATGATCGGTCGGCCATCCATGGCTGTACTCGGGTCTGGTCCGCGCTGATGGTTCGTAGTTCATGCAGGTGATCTCGATACCAGTTGACGCCGGTATACGCCACGTTCAGCGCCATAATCTCTGATTCGCGCGCCACCAGTTCCAGGACATCGTGCAGCCCGAAGAACGGGTCGCGCGGATAAAGTGCCTCGTAGACCCTGAACACGAACTCGTAGTCCTGAGCATAGTCGAGCACCCAGCGATGAGTCATCGACAGATCCCTGCCCGTCTCCCAAGCGACGTTGCCGATACGGAAACGCTCCGGCCGATCCCAGATGAACGGCGTCGTGTGTTCGCGCTCGAAGCTCTGCTCCGCCTCTCGCCAAGCAGTGAGCAACGCATCGATGGACATGACCTCGACGTCGTTCCCATCTGGATAGCTGGCCGGGTGCAGGTTGCTGACGTAATCGTAGCGCGGTTCGTTGGTCAGATATGCACCGATCACGCGATCTATCACGGCAGGATCGATCAGCGGGCAATCGGAGGGGATCTTGACCACCACATCGGCATCGAGCCACAGCGCAACCTGCACGTGCCGGTCCAGCAGGTCCGTGGGGTGGCCGCGGAAACATGGGATTCCCTGCTCGATGCACAGCCATTCGATCACATCGTCGCGCGCATCGGTGGTGGTGGCAACAACCACGGTCCCCACCGTGTTGGCAGCACACACCCGCTCCAACATGCGCGCCAACACCGGCTGGCCAAGCAGCGGCAGCATGACTTTGCTCGACAGCCGGGATGATGCCATGCGAGCCTGCACCACCGTGACGACGTTCAAAGGATGGTCAGACATGGGCGACCTGCATTCTCGGCGCAAAGTTTTTCTCGCGAACGGCGGCGCGCTGCCCATCCAGAATGCGCCGGCAGATGGATGCGATGTGTAGATGGGACGTGCCGCCGTTTTGGATCGGCTGCAGTTTCCTGAGCTTCTCAATGTCGAAGCTGGAGTGTACCTCCTTGCCCAGCGCCAGGCCGATGAATGCTACCGACGAGTACTGGCAGATCAACATCTGGCAGCCGGCGATCATCGGGCCGATGTCCCCGGTTGCCAGCACGGTCGCATCGGGTATCAGTGCGTGGATTTCGCCGGTCGAGCGTGCCACGTTCTCGTTGGGGTGCAGCTTGAACACGAGAGGACGCCCGCCGGCCAGCTCGATGCAACGCCGGATGAACTGCTTGCGGTCGTCGCGCTTGAACGTCTCCCGGGTGTCGGAAGTGGCCACCAAGACAAAATCGCGCTGTACGAAGTCGTGATGCCCCAGACCAGCTATGTTGTCGAAGTTGGGAATGCCGGTCACCGCGAGCTTCCCAGGGCAAACACCTTTGCGGATGAAGAGGTCGCGATAGCCCTCGGATGCAACACAAAACACCTGGTAGGCGTCCGACAGGCCGGTGGTAGCGGTGCTGCCAATGTAGCGCGGCAAGCCGAGGTGTCGCACCAGGTGATACCCTACCCCTTCGGGGTCTGTCATTCCCTCCTGGATCAGAACGATGGGCTTGCCGCGAATGCTCTGCTGGATCAACAGATCGCTGGTTGTCACTACCAGATCGTAGTCACCTGCGGCACCGGCGTAGTCCACCGGCAGTTGGTTGTCGCGCAGATAGCCGTCCGTTGCCTTGCGAAACTTTCCACCCATGACGGTGAAGTCCAGCCAGCCGGCCCGTTGCAGACGCAACAGAATACCCCCATCGCAGAAATAGGGCGTGAAGTAACAATCGAAGTCTTCCTGCAAGGGACGCGCCACGGCGTGGGCGATGGAGGTCTGGTTGAGGGAGCCGCCGATGAAGAGGATCTTTTTGCGCGAGGGTTGCATGGTAGGTAGCCTCTCACAAGGTACGCCGATAGCTGCGATGGCGCTGACGCCAGGTCACGCCCAGACGCAACACCTCGGTCACCATCGCGCTGTTGCTTTCCTCGGTCTGGACGAGATAGGCTTGCTTATAGTTCGTGGCGCGCAGTGCTTCTTCCAGAGTCGCCAGCAGCACCGCATCCGCGCCGACGCCGCGATAGCCAGGCAACAACCCAAGCCCATTGAGGTTCAGTAACTGGGTGCTACGCAACTCGCGCAGCAGGTGAAACCAACCAATGGGCCACATCCGTCCTCTGGCTCGCTGTAAGCCTGCCGAAACATCGCGTACGCCCAGAACGAAACCGATGATCTCGTCGCCAACCATGATGAGACGGGACGCCGTCAGATCGAGTACCCTGAGCAATGTATCCACCAACATGCTCGTCTCGGCGGGCGTCGGAGGGTAGTAGGTTTTGTTACCGCCAAAGGCCTTCTGGTGCGCCGTGAGCACCCGGTCGACCCACACACGCGCCTCACTGGTCGAACTGAAGCGTTTGACCCAGTAGCCGCGACGTTGCTGTGCATACGCGGCGATCTGGCGCACTCGATCCGGTAGGCGATAGCTCGTGTCCACAGTCGCGGTGAGAAAGTCGGTGTCTTTGATGAACCCAGCATTGCGGATGAGGTTGCAGTAGTATGGTGCGTGATAGGAAACACCCAGTGGCGGCCGGAGATCGAAGCCATCGACAAGGATGCCGGCCCCCTCCCCGCCCAGCAGCCCTTTCGGTCCGATGATTCCATCCAGACCCTGCCGTCTCGTCCATGTGAACGCTGCGTCGAAGAGCGCCTGCGCAGTCTCCTCATCGTCCACGCACTCGAAGTATCCGAACTGGGCATCGGTGCTGTCGTGGTAGCGATTGTAGTTACGGTTGTGCAAAACCGCGATGCGGCCAACAACCTCGTTTTCCCGGTGGGCCAGATAAAACTGGGCGGTTGAGTGCTGGTAAAAGGGATGCTTTCCCTGGTCGAATAATTGATACTCGCCGGACACCAGCGGCGGCACCCAGTTCGACGAGTCGCGGTACAGCCAAAACGGAAACTCGATAAATTGCTTGACATCGCTGGGCGAGTTTGGATTGACGCGGCTGACATGCATGGTAGCTGGAAATGGCACGAATTAGTGTTGACGTTTGCCGACAACGGTCGCCTTCATCGGTAGCAAAGCACGACAAGCTTCCGTTATTGAACCGCCAATACTGTACATCTCCCAGATTAACGACGCCGCATGGTGCGGTTATCCTTGGGTTAAGACTGTCTTAATCCCGCGCTAAGAAGTCAATGGTCCGGTTTGTTTGCATCGCATCCCCATGGTTTGAAGCGTTGGGCTTCGACGTTTCCCGCCTATGAACGTTCTCGCTGCACCGGCTACACTATTGGGTGACCGGCATGTCACGGCACAACCATGATCTCTGCCAGTGGCTGCTCTGAACGGCCATCTGCCCAGTCGAACCGGTCGTCGCCCGAATAGGCGCCGAAGATCAGGTGGTACGTGCCGGGCGGCAGGTCGGACGGCAGTGCCAGTTCGTATTGGTCGGCCAGCAGCAAGCCGGGCTGCCAGGATGACGGAGGATAGAAGGCCGCTAGCGGCGTCTGGTCGAGCTGAGCGACCTTCTCCCCGTTCTCATCCAGCATGTGGATGAACACGCTCCAGTCAGCAGTCTGCGGCGCAGTAGCCTGCCAGTACAGAGTGATCGGCAGCGTATCGCCCGGCCGCGCAGCAGTCGCTGCCAGGTCATAGCCGCGCCAGGTCATTGCATCGTTCAGCACGCGCGTGTCGGGATGGGTGACAGCATTCGAATCCCACACCGGCACGGGCAGGGTGCGCACACCGGCGTCCGTGGACCGCAGGAAGTAGAGCGGCTGCTGATCCTCCAGCGCGCGCTCGATCAGCTTGCGGAAGCCGATCGCGTCGGCCTGCATGATCCACAGATCAGGCCGCACGCCGTCGACTCGCTGCAGGTAGCGCAGCGGCGTGATGGTCGACCATGCGCCGGCCAGCACCGCGCCGTCGGGCAGGGGCTGGCTGAGCAGCGCTTCGCTGTCTGCTCGCAACGTCACCTGTCGCCGGTCCAACGCGCGCGGATACTGGATCCACAGGTTGGCGAGTACCAGTGCCCAAAGCAGCACCGCCAGCACATAGCGGCTCCAGCGCAGCCGCGCCTGGCTCCAGGCGATGACCGCGTCCGCGCCAACCGCAAACCAGATGCCCATCAGCAGGTAGGGGGGGATGAAGTGGTCGCCGTCCTCCCCTACCGATGCCAGAAAGCGCAGCGCGGCCAGCAGCGTAAAACCGTATGTCAGCAGCAACAGCGCACTGGCCTTGGGGTCACGGCGCAGCAGCACGATCACGCCAAGCAATGCAAACGGCACAACGATCCAGGGAACTTGCAGCCGCAGCAGGTTCCAATAGAGCGGGAGCGCTTCCAGGCCCAACAGGCTGCTGTCGCTGTGCAGAAAACCGGACGAGTAGTCCAGCGCCAGGGCATGGCTCAGCACGCCGCCGGCGAAATAATGCGGCGACACAAAGCCGGCTGCGATAACTTTGCGCACGCCGAGGATGGTACCCGCCAGTTCTGGCCGTGCGAGGTAGTATCCGGCGCGTAGAGGGGTGTAGGCGTACAGCAACAACGGCAGCAGCAGCGTTGCCAGCGAGGGCAACCAGGTGCGCGGATGGCGCAGGATGTCGGGCTGCACAAGGAACACAAACACCAGCGCAGCCGGCCCCACCAATCGAATGTTGATATGATGCGTCAGCCCAAAACCGAAAGCCAGCGTTACCAACCACAAAGGCGTCACGCCGCGCCGCCAGCGCAGCAACAGCCAAAGCCCCAGCAGCAGGAAGAAATCCGCCAGTGCATAGACCTCGGCAGCTGTGGCGTGCATCCAGATGCGTTGAGCCGAAGCCAACAGCATAGCAGCTGCGGCCGCGGTCATCCGCGACGCCCGCAACTCCCTGGCTGTAAGGTAGAGCAGTGCCATCGACAGCGCGCTGGCAATCGCGCCCATCAACGACACCCGCCATGCGAAGTCCGGTCCAATGGGCACGTGCCCCAAAACCCACCCCAGCATCAGCATCAGTGGGTAGCCGGTGGGATGGGTAACGCCCAGGCGATACGACAGCATCTGCAACTCGCCGCCGTCCCCCTCCACCACCGACGGCGACATGGTGAGCAGGTAGAGAATCAACGCCGCGGCGAATATCAGACCGGCGACGATCCAGTCGTTTTCGAACCGGTGCGCCGGGGATCGGGAGGGGATAGCGGTAGCCACCGATGTGGAGCCTGGAGAAGTGCCCATTACGCCACCGGAATCGTAAAACGAAAAGTGCTGCCACGGCCTTCGATGCTCTCGGCCCAGATGACGCCTTTGTGGCTCTCGACCTGGTGGCGAGCGATGGAAAGGCCAAGACCGGTGCCGCCTGTTCGCCCGCGCGACCTGTCTGCCTTGTAAAAGCGCTCGAAAATCCTCGGCAGATCGCGCTCGGAAATGCCATAGCCGGTGTCGGTCACCTCCACAATTACCAACGGCCATGGCCCCGCCACCAATTCGTTGGCCGGACGAGCGGCGCGAGGCAGTTGATCCTGCCGGCCTGCATACGCCCGCACAGCCACCGAACCGCCGGTTGGCGTGAACTTGATCGCGTTGTGGACCAGATTGGAAACCACCTGGCGCAGCCGCTCCACATCGGCCAGCACCGCCGGCAGATCGGGCGCGATCTCGACATCCAGTTGGATGCCGAAGCGTTCGGCCTGGGTGCTGAGACGTTCAACGGGCGGCAAAACGATGTCAGCCACATCGCTGGGCTTGAGACGCAACGGCGCCTGTCCCGACTCGATGCGCGACAGCTCCAGCAGTTCTTCGGCCATCTGTGTCAGGGAGTCGATCTCGGTTTCCATGCGGTCCAGGAAACGCTCGGCGGCGGGCGGGTCGTCCAGCGCCCCGTCGCGCAGCGTCTCTGTCAGCGCGCGCAGTGAGGCCAGCGGCGTGCGCAGCTCGTGGGAGATATTGCTGACAAAATCGCGGCGCACCGTCTCCAACCGGCGAATACGCGACAGGTCCTGGATGATGACCAGATACCCCTGGGCGTCAGTCTCCTGAAACGTAGCGATGATCACCTGCCAAAAGATGCCCTGGCGGTCGATCTCCACCGCGCCGACCTGGATTTGGCCGCTGGCGCGGCACTTCTGCCACAGGTCGATGATCTGGTGGTGGCGGACAACCCGGGCAAAGCTGGAGCCGCGCGCAGCAGCCTGTGTCGTCTTGAGTAGCTTCGTCGCGGCCGGGTTGATGAGGCGCACCTCGCCGCGCGGGTCAGCGATGATGATGCCGTCGGCCAGATTTCCCAGAATCGCCTCCAACCGGCTGCGCTCGCGCGTCACGCGCGTCACCTTGTCCTCCAGCTCCTCGGCCATGCGGTTGAACGCGACGGTCAGCCGTCCCACCTCGTCCTTGGTGACTTGGACAGCGCGGGCGCTGAAATCCCCGCCGGCCATACGATCGGCGACGGCAGTCAACTGCTCCACAGGACGTGCGATTCGGCCAGCAATGAAGAGTGCGACAAGAAACACAGCCAGCGCAGCCGCCATCGCGATGACGATCAGCGGTTGGCGCAAGCGGGCCACGCTGCGCTCGATCTGGTCCAGCGGCAGCGCAACCCGGGCCAACCCAATCGTCTGGCCGTCGACAGAAATCGGTACCGCCCCATACATCATCTCCTGGCCCAGTGTGGCGCTGAAGCGCATGGCGGACCCTGATCCCGTGGCCAGCGCCTGGCGCACCTCAGGCCGGTTCAAGTGGTTCTCCATGGTGCTGCTGTCACGATGTGACTCGCCGATCACCACGCCGTCGGCGCCAATGATAGTCACACGGCCATCGACGAGGTTGGCCCAGCCGCGCGCCACCTCGTCCAAGGTCACTTCGCCGGCCTGCTTATCACCATCAGCGGCCAGATAAGGTGCGGCCGCGTCGCCGATCAGCCGCGCCTCGGACAGCAGCGTGACCTCCAGGTCGGCCAGATGTTCATTCCGCGCCCGATTGGTGACGAGCAAGGTTAACCCCAGCAGCACCAGCAGCGTCAGAAGGATGTACGGAACGGCAATGCGCCAGCGGATGGAGCGAAACATTACCCCTCAAACCGATAGCCTATTCCCCGCACCGTCACGATACGTATAGGATTGCTGGGGTCCAACTCGACCTTCTCCCGCAACCATCGGATGTGGACGTCTACGGTTCGGCTGCCGCCGTCGAAATCCCAGCCCCAGACGCGCTCCAGGATCAAATCGCGCGATACAACAATGCCTTGCTGGCGCGCCAGGAAGTGCAGCAGTTCGTATTCCTTTGGCTTGAGGCGCAAAGGTGAGCCGTTGATGCGAACTTCGTGGCGGGCTTCGTCGATGACTAGATTGCCGAAGGTATATCGTTGATTGGGAGTAGGGACGTCCTGCGCGGCCAGTTCCTCGCGGATCAGGCGCTCCCGTCGCAGCATCGCCTTGACACGCGCCATCAGCTCGCGCATGCTGAACGGCTTGGTCATGTAGTCGTCCGCGCCCACCTCCAATCCGACGATCTTGTCGATCTCGTCTGCCTTGGCCGTCAGCATCAGGATCGGAATCGTCATTTCCTGGCGCAGCACACGACACACCTCGATTCCATCGACTCCGGGCAGCATCAAGTCCAGAATCAGCAGGTCGGGGAGTTCCGTGCGGGCAGCCTCGATGCCGGCCTTGCCATCGGCCACAGCTATCACGTCGTAGCCCTGGCGTTTCAAGTTATAGGTTAGCGTCTCGAGAAGCGTGGGTTCGTCCTCAATCACCAGTACTTTGTCGTTCATGCCTGATCAGCTTCCTTTGCTCTTCACGCCTTCATATACGGCAGAACAGCGTGCTGCCGGAACATTCCTCACGATATTGGCCTCAATCGCCGCGCTACCTTAGCACGCCCCCGCCGCCTCTGTCAAACCAGGATCGACTGCATCGACCGCGCTATTGGATCTCGATGCGCACCAGCCACTTGACCCACGTGTAGCCTGGCGACTCGGGGAACACGCCGCGCAGCGGGAATCCGTGCAGAATCGGCAGCGGTTCGCCCTGCCACTCATACGCCAACAGGCTGTCCTCAGCCTGTGCGACGGAGACCGGAATCCACGCGCCGTAGCCGTCCGCGCCAATCAGCCGGATGCTGGATACCTCGTCCGGCAGCCCGGCCAGCGACAGCACATCCCACAACCGCGGACCGGCCCACGTGGTCGTGTCTTCGAAGGTTTCAGGGCAAACCAGCGTGCAGTGCTGCTCCTGCCGCGGCATGCAGCGGATCTGGTCCAGCGCCAGCATCAGCGGCGAGTCGACAGATCCGGTGATCTCCAGGCGCCATGTCACCGGATCGATCTCGCGCGCGTTGCCGGTAACGTGCAGCCCGGTGGCCGGGTCCAGCTCGCCAAAGCTGTAGCTGACCGGTGGCGGAGTCGGCGCGATCCAGCGCGTCAGGTCGCAGGGATAGTCGCTGGTCGTCATCGGCGCGGTGGGTGGTGGAGAAGTCGGGGAAGGCGTTGCAGCGGGCGCGACCGAAGGTGTGGGCGTCGCAGGACGCAGCGTCGCCGTGGGAGTTGGCATCGCAGGCGGAGTAGTTGGAGCAGCGGCCTGTGTGTTGCCAGGCGCCGCCGATGTCTGATCGGCCACCGGCGGCGTGCAGCCGATCAGCGTTGCCGCCAGCAAGACTGCAATAACGGTGACTATGGTCGGTTTGATGCGTATGTTGGTCACAGCGATTCCACCTCGTTGACTTTAGCCAGACTGGTCCCAATCCCACCACCAATACACCAGCCCTTTCCACTCTTCCCAGCGCTCGAAAGCCGCCTCGACCTCCTTTGGGCCGACTGGCTGGCCGCCGTACCATTCCTGTGACACCTGGTTCATGGCCCACGAGTCGATGGGAATAAAGTCGTAGCGCCCCAGGATCATCAGGAGGTTGGCGGCTGCGTAGCCACCGACGCCTTTGATCGCCAGCAGCCGCTTGCGTACCTCCGCTGTCGGCATCGCCGGGTCTTTGAGCCTTTCCAGGTCCAGCCGGCCGGCCGCGACCGCGTCGGCCAGCTCGTGGACATAGGGCGCCCGGTAGCCCAGCTTTGTGGTGTTGCGCAACGTGTCGGGATCGGATGCAGCCACGGAGGCCGGCGTCGGGAAGGCTTGCATGGCCGGCGCGGCGGGCAATGGGTCGCCGAACTGCGCCACCAGCGCGGCGTTCATGCGGATCGTGCCGCTCCAGGCAGTGTTGGTGGTCAGAATCGTCTTGATCGTGTCTTCCCAGAGCGTGGCGCTGCGCAGCACGCGCCCGCGCGCGTTGGCCTCGACGCCGGCCAGCTTGGGCTCGCCCCTGGCCATCTCGTAGAACGGACCGAAGTCCATGTCCAGGCCAAACATCCAGTCCAGGGTCGTCTCCAACTCGGCGCGCTCGGCGTCCGTCAACTCATCGCTGACCTCGACCGCGAGACCGTTCTCCATCGGATGGAAGTTCAGCACAACCACTGTGCCCGTAGTCAGCCGCTCGACACGCAGAAGAGCGTCGCTCTCTCGTTCCCAGTGAAACGGCAGCAACTGTGGCCAGCCGTGGGAACGTATCACCTGCTGCAAGGAAAACGGCTGCCGCGCAGCCAGTTCGATACGCATGGGTAAAGCTCCTGGGTTGTACGCGATCTGTTATGGATTTTCATCGCCAGATATGACGGCGCTCATGGCGAGATTTCTCTGGATGTCGTACACTGTTGGCAACTGCACCAAGTTGACCAGGAAAAGGAGCCTCACCGATGGCCACAATCGCAAACTCTCGTCGTACCTCCACACGCACGATCGTTCTCATTGCCATCGGCGTTGTCGCGGCGCTGGCATACATCGTTGCCGGACGCATAGCCGGCGACAACTATTGGCTGCGTATGGTGGCCAAGCCGATTCCGGTGCTTTGTCTGGCGCTGTGGGTGAGCTGGCTGCCGCGTCGCGGTCGTTACCAGGGCGCCATCGCGGCCGGGCTGCTGCTGTGCGCGCTGGGCGACATCCTGCTGGAGGCATCCGACGCGACGTTCCTCTTCGGGCTGATCGCCTTCCTGTTGGGCCATGTGGCCTACATCGTCGCCTTCACGCGGGACAGCCGGCGTCTCTTTCCGCTGGGCGCGGTGCTGGCCTACGGCTACGGCGTCCTGGTGTACGCCTACCTGACCGCGGCCGGCAATCTGGGCGCGATGGCGATTCCGGTGCTGGTCTACATGCTGGTGATCTGCACCATGCTGTGGCGGGCGTCGGCCCGCCTGGGCGTGGCAGAGATCATGCGCGCGTCGGCGTGGGCAGGGCTGGCGGGTGCGCTCTTCTTCACGGCCAGCGACACGATCCTCTCGCTGCGGATGTTCGACACGCCGGTCGATCTCGGCGGCGTGACCGTGATCGTCACCTACTGGATCGGCCAGATCCTCATCGCCTTCTCCGCCCGCGACGCCAACCCAGCGCGCTAGCTTCTCCGGCTCCGGCTCTGGCTCCTACTCATCCTCTTACTCCTACTCGTACTCGTCTGGAAAGGGAGGCTTTTAAGTAGGAGTAGGAGGAGATTAGCGTTTGCGGCCGACGACGTATCGATGATGCGCCCAGACGCTCTTGATCTGCCAGGGCAGCGGCGCGTGGTCCAGCCAGGCGTAGCGCATCACCCGCTGGCGCAGGTCGGGCTGTTCGCCCAGATAATAGGCCATGGTGGACCATTCCCAGTCGTCGCCGGAGAACTGATCCTGCATCCGCTCGGAACGAACGCCCAGCTTCTCCAGCACCTGGCCGGCCGGCATCACCGTGTCGGGCCAGGGCGGCACGTCCAGCACGCCCTCCTCGATGATCTCCACATCCAGCCAGCCCAACAGCCGCTTGATCATGTTCATGTTGACCCACGCCTCGCGCGCGCCGATCTGGTCGAAGAACTCCGGCTCCAGCAGGTACTTGCGCATCAGATAGCCAACCTGCCAGCGGTTGGGCATGGCGACGAAGACAAGGTCGCGGCTGACGCGCACCAACTCCTCGATCAACGCCTGCGCGTCGGGCAGATACCACAGCCCGGCCCACTCCCATGCCAGATCAAAGGTCTGGTCCTCGAAGGGGAGCGCGCTCCAGTCGCGCACATGCACCAGGCTGACTGGCAGTTGCAGTTCGTTCCAAATGCGCTGCACGCCAGCCAGCCGCACGGCGTTGTCGTCGGCCAGCGTCACCTCGCATCCGGTCTCGGCCAGCGCCACGCTGTTGATGCCGCTGACGCCCGCCATGCCGTAAAGCGGCGCCTCCAGCACCGTCTCGATGCCGTGCTCGGCCTGCAAACGCAGCAGGAAATCGTTGAGCACGAACCGCTCATAGACGAGGCCCAGGCCCTCATTGTAGTCCGTAAGATAGTGTTGCCAATCCATTATTTTCTTCCTTTTCAGCTAATCAACACTTCCGAAGTCGCCGGGTCGCGCCACCGGGGTTGTCACAACACTTTCCATCTGGTTGCTGCTGCCAGCCGGCGACTTCGGAAGTCTCCGCGAGACGTCCGCAGCCCGCAGATATAGCAACGTCCACCAGACAAAGAGCGCCGTGTTCGCCAGTGCAATCAGCACGCGGTCGCCGGGTATCCGCTCGAAGGCGTAAAACGCGATGGGTGCAAAGGGCAGCACCCGCAATAAGTTGAGCAAAATTGCCCCTACCAGTAGCAAATAGGGCAACAGGTACCGCCGGGGGTATAGCGCCACCGGCAACGCCAGGAATGCCAGCGCTGGCAGGACGTAACGTTCGTGCATCTCCGTCGCCAGCATGAAAAAACCGAACACCAGCATGCCGGCCGCGAAGAACGCATCGAGTCTCTGGCTGGCCGACGGCCAACGAAGCCGATCCACACTTCGCGGCTGCCAGCGCCGGAGCAGCGTCCACAGAACAACGAGCGTGTACCCAGCCAGCACGGCCAGACCAACCCAGCGCAGGGTGATGGGACCCATCACCCGCGCGGTGTCTCGCAGCGTGCTGCCCATGACCTCCGTGCTGATAAACTGCAACACGAACCACGGGTTGTAGGCGTTGAGGCTGAGCGCCGGGTAGAAACCGACCGAGCCAGTGTAGGCAAAGAGCACGGGTCGCAGCGCGCCCGTGATCGCGGGCGTCAGCAAGCCGGCGAGCAACATGCCTGCCAGCGCTGCAGTCCAGCGACCCACCGCGCGCCAGCTTTGCCACCAGGCCAGAAACAACAGCAGCGGCAGGATGATCGCAGCCTGCAGCTTCGTCAGCAGAGCAAGGCCGACCAGCAGGCCGCTCCAGCCCCAGCGCCGTCCCAGCGCGGCCAGCAGCGCCGCCATCATCCACATGGTATGGATGGCATCGACCTGCGCCCAATACGCGCTGACATAGAAAGCCGCGGGATTCAGCAGCCACAGGCCGGCTGCCAGCAGAGCAGCGGAAGACCCTGCGGGTTTCGTCCCGAGTCTGCTGCCCGGCTCGTCTGCCGATGGCCCCGGAGGGTTTGCCGTTTTGTCGGAGGTGATGCGCAACGCCGCAAAGTAGAGCATCGCACCCAGCGCCAGATCGGCAATCACCGCCGGTAGCTTGATCAGAACACTCTGTAGCGGCGTGTAGTCGAAACCTGGCACCAGCAGCCCATAGAGCTTGCCAAGGTTGGAAAGCAGCGCCAGGTAAAAAGGCGGATAGTTGACCAGCGGCTCGCCATGCAGGTAAAGCTGGGCCAGTCCGTGCTGCCCGGCAAAGTTCATCCAGGGCAACCAAAACGTGGTCAGGTCGGCGTCGAACGGATCGGGCAGCGGCATCAGCACCAGCCGCAGCACCAGTCCGACCGCCATCAGCGCCGCCAACCTCCAGTGCCTCACCGTTGCTCCCCCCCACCTACACCTGCTCGTCCTCCTACTCCTACTCCTACTCGTCCTCCTACTCCTACTCGAAGGTAATCATTTGAATTCATCCTCGGAAGGAACAGAAGTGTACGAGGAAGAGGAGGAGTAAGAGTAGGAGACGAAGAATCGCACATGGCCAGGGATCAATACGCCCCGCTGCCGCTCAACACACGCGGCACGGTGCGCAGCAGAATACTGAGGTCGGTAAACGGCGTCCAGTTCTCGATGTAGTAGATGTCCAGCAGCACCATCTCGTCGAAGGGCAGCTCGCTGCGGCCGCTGACCTGCCACAGACCGGTCATGCCGGGCGCGGTGGCCAGCCGCTGGCGATGCCATTCCGCGTACTCGGCCACCTCCTCCGGCAACGCCGGCCGTGGCCCCACCAGACTCATGTCGCCGCGCAACACATTCCAAAGCTGCGGCAGCTCATCCAGACTGGTGCGGCGCAGGAACCGGCCCGTGCGCGTCACCCGCGGGTCCTCACGGATCTTGAACATTGCGCCCTGAGCCTCGTTGAGATGGCTGACCTCGCCTTTCAGCGCCTCAGCGTCACGCACCATGGAGCGGAACTTGACGACCTGGAACTGCTTGCCATAGCGGCCGACCCGATACTGGCGAAACAGCGCCGGGCCGCGGCTGTCCAGCCGGATCGCCAGCGCGATGATCAACAGGAAGGGTGACAGAAGGATCAGGCCGATGCCCGCGCCGAACACATCGATGAAACGCTTGAAAGCCCTCGCCCACGGACTGAGCGTCGGCTCGTGCAGCGAAAGCATGGGAATTCCCGCCATGTTGCGCATATCCACCATGCTCAGGCTGATCTGGAAGAGGTCGGGCACCACCCGCGGCCGGACGTTGCTGCGCACGCACAGATTGACGATGTTGAGGATCTTGCGCCGCTCGTTCCACGGCAAGGCGACGATAACCTCGTCGATGGCCTCCTCCCCCAAAAGCTGGGGCAGTCGATCGGAACCGCCCAGCGCCTTGAAGCGGCCGATATCGGTCTGGCCGCGCGCCGGGTTGTCGTCCACAAAGCCCACGACCTCGAAACCCAGCTCCGGTTGGGCGATCAGGTTGCGCATCACCGTCAGCCCGATGTTTTCGGCGCCTACGATCAACACCCGGTCCAGCCCCATACCGCGGCTGCGCAGATAGCTCAGCACGCTGCGCCGCACCACCCGCGCCAGAATGATGAACAGCATGATCAGGGCGGTCGCGTAGACGAAGATCAGCCGCGAGTAAACCAGCGGGCGCCAGAAGAAAAGGATGAACACCTCAACCACAAAGCCGGTGGTAACGCCGTTGATCACACCGTAGACTTCGTCGGCCAGGCTCGCGCCCCGCTTGGGCCGGAACACCCCTTCCAGCGCAAAGGCGATCAACGTCAGCGCCGACTGAAGAGCCGCCATGGGCAAGTAGGGCAGAAACGTGGTGAAGTAAGCCGGATCGACATCGCGGAACCACTGAAGCTGGTAGCGGATCACATAGGCAATGCCGAACGCGGCAAAGATCAACACGATGTCCGTCAGAACCGTGACGACCGTGACAATCTTCAACAGCCGCTCGCTGCTCATGCCGCCCTCCGGTTTGCCGCCATCCCCAGCGCCGCCCGGTAGACGTCAGCGGTCTGGGACGCGGTGCGCTGCCAGGAAAAGCGGCCGGCCTGCAGCAGCCCCTTGGCGCGCATCTCGCTGGCCAGCGCAGCGTCGCTCAACACGCGCACCAGCGTGCCGGCCAGCGCGTCCACCGACGCCGGATCAATCAGCAGCGCCGCGTCGCCGGCCACCTCCGGCAGCGACGAGACCGATGATGTGATCACCGGCGTCCCGCAGGCCATGGCCTCCAGCACCGGCAGCCCGAACCCTTCCAGCAAGGACGGGTAGGCGAACACCGTCGCGGCCCGGTAAAGCCATGGCAGGTCAGCGTCAGCGATGTAACCAGGGAAAATTACCTGTTCTTGCAGTCTCTCCCGCTCGACGGCCGCGAAGATGTCGTCGTAATCCCAGCCCTTGCCGCCTGCCAGCACCAGCTTCAAGTCATCGGAACCGGGAAGGCGCTGCCGAGCCTGTGCGAAAGCTTGCACCAGCCGCACCAGGTTCTTGCGCGGCTCCAGCGTGCCCAGGTGCAGAACGAACCGCGGCGGCAATTCCCGCTCGCGGCGAAACGCCTCGACCAGATCCGGCTCGGCGGGCTTGAACACGTCATCCACGCCGTTGTAGACCACCGCGATGCGTTGCGGCGGCACGCCGAACAGCGCGACGATATCGTCCCTGGTGGCCCGCGACACCGCGATCACATGGCGGGCGCGGCGCGCCGAACGACGCACCTGGCTGCGCAGGTACGTTCGTTGCATCGCGGGAAAAGCCTGGGGATAGCGCATAAAGCTGAGGTCGTGGATGGTCACCACCGTCGGGCACAGGCCGAACAGCGGCGTCACATTGACCGCGCCGTGCAGCAGGTCGAGACTGCGACGCCGTACCGACAGCGGCAGGAGCGCTTGCTCCCAAAGGATGCGCTGGGCGGGCCGGCCGGTTTGCAGGCGGCTGTGTTCCAGCGCGATCCCGGAAAAATCGGCCACGCTGCCGGCTGGTGAAAAGGCGGTCAGGTCAAGATCGGGTGCTGCGGCGGGCAGGTGTAATAATAGCTGGCGGATGTAGCCGCTGACACCGGCGCTGCGATAGCTGTTGGCGCCAGACAGAAGCTGGGCATTGATGCCGATGCGGGCCGCGGCTGTGTGCATACTCACGCGGCTGATTATACCACGGACTGGGCCGGGTTGAAACCGGGGTGCTGAGAAGGCAGGACCAGGTGACAGTCACTTTCGGAAAGTGACTGTCACCTCTTGCAGGGAATCTGCCGCAGCAGTTGGGCCGCCCAGCGCCGCCAGTTCGGCCTGCCAGACAGACGCGGCGAGGTGCAGCGTGTCGCTGGTGAGCAGTTGGCGGGCGAACCAGCGCGCGTTGGCGGGGGTGAAGTCGGACGGGCGGACGCCGTAGCCCGCGCCGGCCGGCGTGATGCGTCCTGCCTGGGCGTGCTGGTCACCGGCGTGCGGGACGATCACCTGCGGGACGCCGTGGCGCAGAGCAGCGTGGGTTGTCCCAACGCCGCCGTGGTGGACGATGCCAGCCACGCGCGGCAACACCGCGTCGAAGTTCACCCAGTCCGTGACTTCGACATCGGCCGGCAAGCCGAGGATCGTTGCCGCGTCAGAGTCAACGTCGCGGCGCCCGGTGACCACCAACGGCTGTCCCCCTTCGGCCAACACCGCGCCCGCGGCGATACGGAAAAAGGCCGGATCGTCGGTAAACAGGCTCCCCAGGGTGATGAGGATCGTTTTGGAACGAGGCGTGGTGGACCCGCCTGCCGCCGGGCCAGCGCCGAAGAAACGCGTCTGCGGGCCAAGCTGCGGCAGATCGGCGTACCAGCGGCGCGCAAAGAAGTCAAGATGCAGCCACGGTGAGCGAATCTGTCCGCCGACCAGGTCCCACGAAGTGCCCGCGACGCCGAACTGGCGACACAATGCTGCAATGCGCGCCGCGGCGGGGCCGGGAGGCCGGTTGGCCGGCAATGCCAGCGCCGGCCGGCCGCAGACAACGAGCGACACCCCGCGCCGTTCCGCCACCAGCGCCCCGGCTGCCGCGTACGGCTCCACGACGATCACGTCTGGCTGCCAGCCGGCTGCTGTTCGGTCCAGCTCGTGCGCCGCGGCCAGCACGGCATCGGAGTTCAACCAGGCGTCCAGAGCACGCTGCTGGCGCGCCACAGCCTGTTGGTCGGCTGCCAGGTTGGGCGGCATCGGCGACGGCTCAATCCAGCCGGTGTGTACGAGAGGCAGGAACTCGACGCCGGCGCGCTGGATGGCCGGCTCGATAGCTGGCCCGCTGGCCCATGCGACAACATGGCCAGGCCGCGTGGCCAGCTCGCCGGCTGTTGCTAACATGCCGCCCCAATCGATGTGCCCCGCCAGTGGCAGGGATGTAAAAAGAAAGCGGGTCACGACGCGATCAGGCGCTCAAACTTGCCCTCGTGCTGCGCAGCGCGGGCTGCCATGGCCGCTGTGTAGAGATCGACCACCTGGCAAGAGATGTTGTGCCAACTGTAGTTCTGGGCAATGCGCTGGCTGTTGCGTTCCAGTTCCCAGCGCAGGGCATCGTTCTTCATCAGGCGGGTGATGGCAACGGCCAGCGCATCGGGGTTGGCGACGGGGACGTGGAGGCCGGTGTAGCCGTGGACGACGGCGAACTTCAGCCCGCCGACGCGGCTGGCGATGACCGGGGTGCCGCAAGCCATGGCCTCCAGCGCGACCATGCCAAAGCTCTCATAATGGCTGGGCATAACCACGACCTCTGCGGCCGAGTAATAGTAAGGGAGGGTGTCCTGGTCGCGCTTGCCCAGGAACGTGACCAGTTCCTCGATGCCCAGCTCAGCCCGCAGGCGATGCAGCCGGGCCATCTCCGCGGTCATCTGCTCCTCCGACTCCGACGGGTCGCCGCCGATGATGGCGACGGTCAGCCCTTCGCAGCCGCCGCAATCCTCGGCGACCTGCTTCATGGCGCGCAGCAGGGTGTCGATGCCCTTCAGCGGCTCGATGCGGCCGACGAAAAGCACCATGCGCTTCTCAGCCGGCACGCCGATGGCCGCCTTGGCTTCCAGCGTGTCGATGGGGCGAAAACGGGCCAAATCCACACCGGGTGGAATGACGTCGATCTTGTGTGCGTCAGCGCCGTAGAGCCAGACCATCTGCGCCTTGTCGAGGGGGCTGCCGGCGACGATCCGGTCCGCGGACGCCATGATGGTCTGCTCGCTGTCGATCCGTTGCTGACTGGCGTATTCATGGGGCGCACGCGCGATCTGGTTTTTCATATGGCCCAGGGTGTGGAACATCTGCACGACTGGTATGCCGCCCCACGCCTGGCTCAAATCCTCAGCGGCGACGCCGGATAGCCAGTAATGGCTGTGGATCACGTCGTAGCGGCGGCCGTTGTTCTGGGCGAACTCACGCACACGCGCGGTGAACTCCGGCATGTGATTGTAGATCGTCTCCTTGCTGACGGGAATCTCCGGGCCGGCCGGGATATGAATGACCTGGGCACGGTCGCCGAGGTCGTGGCACACCCGCGGCACGCAGGCGTCCTGGGAGCGCGTGAAGATGTCTACGCGGTGTCCCTGGCGCGCCAGTTCCCGGCTCAGGTCGCGCACGTAGACGTTCATACCGCCGGTCTCCTTGCCGCCCAGTGTTGCCAACGGACAGGTGTGAACGCTGAGCATACAGATGGTCAGCGACTGGTCGGGGGAGAGGGGGAAAAGGTTCATTGAGTGTTCTGTATCGTTACGGCATACACCAACGTATCAGACGCGCCAAAACGATATTTATATACCTCGTCCCCTTGCAAGAAGTCGAAGATTTGCAGGTTGCGCTGGATAGCGTCCTCGATGATGTAGCTGGTGAGGACGATTCCCGGGCTAAGCTCGGCGAAGTTCTCCGGGTCATAGCCAGAGTTGTAGACCAGCAGGCGGTTATCATAGACAAAGCCGAGCATTGCGGCTGCACGTTGCCCATCCAGCTCGATAAACGCCAGATACAGCCAGCCGGCTTGATGCATTTCGCGGACGATCTCGCGGAAAAACACCTGCATGTCGGAAGTCATGAAGCTATGCTTCTCGGTGGTGCTCAATCGGTGCAGTTCGATGAAGGCGTCGGTTTCAGCCTGCAGATCCGAGGTGCTGTCAATGGCATACCACGAGACGTTGGCCGCTTCCCCGATACGCCGCGCCTTGCGCCGCACCTCGTGGCGCTGCTTCTTGCCAAGCACGTCCTGCAGGTAGCTTTCGTAGTCGGCCGGCAGTTTGATGACCGGACAGACATCCTCGACCGCGACGACGCTGCTCAGGCCGCGGGCAGCTGCCAGTTCCGGCAATCGCTTGTGGGTTGCGGAGTCTTCAGGCAGGTTGCAGAGATACATCACGTCCCAGGCAGGTGCAGCCGGGCTTTGCAGCCAGTCCAGCAGCGCGCGGTAGACAACCTCCTCATAGCCAGACGCGACAATGACATCGAGGTAGTCGGATACATCAACGCACCCGACCAACGCGAAACGGCGCACGCCGTCATCGCCGCGAGAGAGATAGAGCGGCGCAATGCCCACCAGCCGGTCGTCGTCGAACCAAGCCAGGAGGTAGAGATCACCCGTACCCAGACAACGCCACCAGGTAGACTGCCATTCCCACGTCAGAAACACGGTGTTAGCCGCGCTGCTGGTCAGCAAGTTGTTCCAGTGCGAACGCAACAAGTCGAAACCGGTCTCGTCCGTAAAAATCTTCAGTTGCAAAGCCCTTCCTTTCTGTTGTCAGGTTTGCCCGCGCGTCGCTATTCGCTCGTCATCCCCGCGGAGGCGAGAATCTATTCTCCACAGGCACCCGTACCACGTCAATCTTGATTTGTGGAGTTCGCATGCTCACATGCGAACCCGGCACGCTTGCACCTGCGGCGCAAGCGCAGGCATCTGAGGATGCCCACTCATCAAATAACGGCTGGCGAAACACCAGACTCCCGCTTATGAAAGTTAAGAATCAAATTCGGTAATCACCGTCGTTCCCGCGAAGGCGGGAACCCAGGACCGTGAAGAGTAGATTCCCGCCTCCGCGGGAATGACGAGCAACGGCTGCTTACCGGATTAATTTCTTAAGGTTCATCAGCGGGAATGACGAGGAATCGTTAAACTCACACAATTGTTTCAAGAAAGACGCAACAAGGCTGTGGTCTTGCATCCCGACAGCCGCTCAAGCCCCCTGCGAACCGTCGTATGTGTCCTGCGCATCATGCGACTCCCTGCTGTCCCTGCGCCGAAACCACCAAACAATGCCCAGGACGATCAGAAACGCCGCAACGCCGAGTCCGATTAAAACAGCGGTCGTATCGAGATTGCCACCCAACCTGTCAAAGAACGACGGCGACTCGCTCCGAGGCTGATCGTTCGTTTCCCCGTGGGAAGCCGTAGGCGCGATAGGCACATCACCTGATGTCGTCGTACTGGGAGAAACTGAGATAACCGTTTCACCTGCGGACGGTGTCACCACGATATGCTCACCACCTGTGCCTGTATTGCCACCATTGGCCGGCACGGTAACGGGCAATACAACCGCAGTTGGCGTAAGCGTCACAACCGCCGGACCGCAAGCCAGCAACGATACATCGTCCAGGTACATGCCGGTCCATGTGCCGTCGCCAGCGTTGCGGGCGTTGAAGTAGACTGAAAGCGTGCGGCCGATGTAATCGTCCAGGTTGATTGACGGATGCTGTATCCATTGCTGACCATTCTCAGTGACCTGCCACAGAATAGCGACCGTCTCATCGAAGGCCAACGGGTCCAGCAGAATTAGCTCCTGGCGGTTCAGGCCGCCGGCAGCAGCGTTCGACATCGGGTAATACCAAAATGTGATGGCAGCCGACGTCGCCCAGGCTGGCAGGGTAACATCCTGGCGGATCGATGAGTAAGCCGGGGTCGTCACCGGTGCCTGGCCAACTGCACCCTGGGCCATGCTGCGGGCGCCACTGACCACGAACGCGGCGTTGCTATTGTAGAAAGGAGACAGGGGATCCCAACCCAACTGCCAGTCGCCATCCCACTCGAAGCCGCCATTCCTGATGAGATCGATACAGTTGGCCGGCATCAAGGTTGGCGACCCCGGCGGTGTTGGCACCGGTGTGCCGCTGGAGACAGGAGATGGCGTGGGGAACTGTGTGGCGCTGGCGGAAGCCGAAGGCGTTACGCTTTGCAGCGGGGGTGGTGTTGGGAACGGCGTGGCGCTGACGGACGCTGTTGGCGTGGCGCTGGCCAGCGGCGACGGTGTAGGAAACGGCGTGGCTGGCGCCGGCTGGTTATGATACAACGGAGCGCTGGCCAGCGCGGCTGCTGGCGATAGAACGAGCAGCCCCAGAAGAGCACCTACCAGCGCCGCCGCGCATACATGATACCGATGGACCATGAAATCACTCCTTGAACGCACGCCTCCGGCGATTTCACCGAGGGTTGCAAAGACTGCTGCCATTGTACCATGGGTCAGGCAGCAAGAGCAATCGTGCATCGCCGTTGGAGCCTAGCGGCGATTTGACTCCTCCTCTGAATGCGTCTATAATCGGCCAGTGTTTAGGAGACGCTCCCGAACGTGAGTACGGGGGCGTTGTGTTCGGTATAGGCAAGGTCATTTGATGGCTTTCAACATGTTAACCCTGAGAAGGGGGTTGCAATTAGCACCAAGAGACATCGAGTAAATGAGCGCATCAGAGCGCCTGAGTTGCGGGTCATCGGGATTGATGGCAAGCAACTGGGCGTAATGCCGCGTGCGCAAGCGCTGTCTATGGCGCAGGAACTCAACACGGATCTGGTCGAGGTTGCGCCGCAGGCGGATCCGCCAGTCTGCCGGTTGATGGATTTTGGCAAGTTCCAATACGAACGCGCCAAAAAAGAGCGCGAGGCGCGCAAGATGCAGAAAGAAGTCGAGATCAAAGAGATCCGGCTTCGGCCAAAGACCGGCGAACACGACATCGCCGTTGTACTGCGGCGGGCGCGCAAGTTCCTGCTCGACGAATCCAAGGTCAAGGTTCGTGTGCGCTTTCGCGGCCGAGAAATCACCCATCCCGAGGTAGCGGAAGCGCTGCTCCAGCGCGTCGCTGCCGACCTGCAAGACGTGGGTGAAATCGAAAAGGCGCCCGGATTTGAAGGCCGCAGCCTTCTGATGATCATGGCGCCAAAGACAACAAAGTAGCACACCGGCCCACTAGGTGGGTGCAGCGACCTTACCCGTCGGTTGTCCGGTGGACATAGCAACGCATTGAGGAGAGATTGTTGTGCCAAAAATCAAGACACACAAAGCAACTGCCAAGCGCTTCAAGTATTCCGGCACCGGAAAATTGATGTGCATGCGCCAGGGCAAGGGCCACCTGCGCCGCAAGAAGTCGCCTAAGGTTAAGGCGACCTATAGCCACGCGCACGTTGTTGATCATACCGCCGTGCGCCGGCGTGTCAAGAAGCTGGCTCCCACCCTGGAATAGCGGCATCCAATAAATAAAGAGGCACGTGAAGAATGACCCGAGTAAAACGCGGCGTGACGGCACGCAACCGTCATCGCAAAGTACTAAAACTGACCCGCGGCCAAAAAGGCTCCAAGCATCTGTTGTTCCGGCGCGCCAACGAGGCGATGTTGAAGTCCCTGTGGTATTCTCACCGGGATCGCCGCGTGCGCAAACGCGACTTCCGCCGTTTGTGGATCGCGCGCATCAACGCTGCATCACGCATGAACGGCCTGACCTACAGCCGGCTGGTGCATGGCCTGAAGCTGGCCAACGTCGAGATCGACCGCAAGGTTCTGGCTGACATCGCCGTCTACGACGCAGCGACGTTCACCCAAATTGTTGACATGGCGCGCAGTGCATCCTGAACCACCCTTCGCACATTAGCTGCTTCACAGCCGCGCCGGGCCACTGTTCCAAGCCCGGCGCGGTTTTGTTTTCTCCCCCCCAATCTTGTTGCGTATTCTCTGGTAATGATGTAAACTCAGGTCACAGGACTTATTTTTCTGTTATCTTCGGGTCCGTCTTGACGGGCCGTACTCAGTCGCCTGAGTAGCTGGCCCAGGGGAAAATCTACACAGGAGGTAGACACAGATGACGGCCGATCGGATTTTTCGTGTTATTCTCTTTTTCATCTTCGGACTTATTGGCTGGTATGTCGGCACTCTTATCGCTGGTACCAATGACCTCACCCTTAACACACTGAAATGGGCGGTGCCGGGCGCTTTAATCTTCGCAGTTATAGGCGCGATTGTGGCTCCCTATCTCACCACCAAACCAGCGCGTTCGGTGCGGCGTACGATACGCCAACTTCCCGTGCAGCAGTTGGCATACGGAGGCGTTGGCTTGATCATCGGTCTGATCATTGCCGCGCTGCTGGCGCTACCGCTCTCCAAGTTGCCGGCGCCGTTCGGCAACGTGCTGCCCGCCATCGGCGCAGTGGTCTTTGGCTATCTTGGCATCACGGTCATGGTTCTGCGGGCGGACGACATCACCAACATGTTGGGCGGACGCTTTCAGTCGAAGAGTACTGCCGATAAGGAAGAGCCAAAGCCTGAGGCGGAACCCCAATCTGTTCTGCTAGACAGCAGCGTCATCATCGATGGCCGCATCGCCGACATCAGCCAAACTGGCTTTATCACCGGGCCGATGCTGATCCCTCGATTCGTCCTCAACGAGGTGCAGTATATCGCCGACTCCTCGGACTCGCTGCGGCGCAACCGCGGCCGTCGCGGGCTCGACATGCTTGGCAAGCTGCAGCGCGACTCGGTCGTCCCCGTGATCATCACCGACATGGATGTCAAGAATGTCCGGCAGGTGGACGACAAGCTGGTCCAGCTTGCCAAGCAACTCAACTGCCCCGTCATCACCAACGACTTCAATCTCAACCAGGTGGCGCAGCTTCAGGGCGTTAGAGTCCTGAATATCAACGCACTGGCTAACGCCGTCAAGGTGTTGGTGCTGCCCGGCGAGTCGATCCGCGTGCGCGTCATCGACGAGGGCAAGGAATACGGGCAGGGCGTTGGTTACCTGGACGACGGCACCATGGTGGTGGTGGAAAACGGTCACCGCTATATCGACAAAGAGATCGACGTGCAGGTCACCAAGGTACTCCAAACCAGCGCTGGCCGGATGATCTTTGGCATGCCGACCAACAACAGCAACTGATCCATGGCAATTCAGATTTACAACACCCTCACACGACGAAAAGAGCCGTTCGAAACCATCGAACCAGGCAAGGTCCGCATGTACGTCTGTGGTCCGACAGTCTACGACAAGGCACACATCGGACACGCCATGTCGGCCATCGTTTTCGATGTCGTTCGCCGCTATCTGGAGTACAAAGGCTATCATGTCGAACACGTCATGAACTTTACCGACGTGGACGACAAGATCATTCGACGATCCATCGAGTCGGGCGACGATCCGTTCGCCATCGCCAACCGTTACATCGACGAATTCAAGCGCCACATCGACGAGCTAGGCATCCTTCCGGCAACCAACTATCCCCAGGTCTCGGATACCATCGGCGAAATCGTGGGAATGGTGCAGACGTTGCAGGAGACACGTTACGCCTACGCGATGAACGGCGACGTTTACTTTCGGGTGCGCCAGGACGAGGATTACGGCAAGCTCAGCCGGCGCAAGCTGGACGAGGCCATGGCCGGCACGCGCGTCGAGTCCGACGAGGCCAAGGAAAACATCAACGACTTTGCGCTGTGGAAGTCGCAGAAGCCGGGCGAGCCAGCCTGGCCCAGCCCGTGGGGACCCGGCCGCCCCGGCTGGCACATCGAGTGCTCGGCCATGGCGCTGAAGCACCTGGGCGAGGAGATCGACATCCACGGCGGCGGCAACGACCTCATTTTCCCCCACCACGAGAACGAGATCGCCCAAAGCGAGAGCTACACGGGCCGCTCCTTTGCCCGCTTCTGGATGCACAACGGCATGTTGCAGCTCAAGGGCGAGAAGATGTCCAAGAGCCTGGGCAACCTGGTCACCGTAGACGACTTTCTGGCGGACTACGAAGCCAGCGTCCTGCGACTGCTGATTCTCTCGTCGCACTACCGAAAGCCGTTGGCCTACAACGACACGGTCGTCGCAGACAACGCCCGCGCGCTGGCCCGGCTGCGCGGCGCCTTACGGCCCGCGACCGGCACGGCCGCTTCTGGTGCCGTGGTTGACGCGTTGTTGGCAGCCGCCAGCCAGGCCCGCCGCGGCTTTGAAGACGCGATGGATGACGATTTCAACACCGCCGGCGCGCTGGGCTGCCTCTTCGAGCTTGTGACTGAGATCAACCGGGCGCGCGACGCCGGTGTCGCAACAGAACCGCTAGCGGAGGCCCAAAGCACGCTGGCCGAGTTGGCCGGAATTCTCGGTCTGCAACTGCGAACCGAAGCGGCCGGCGCAGAAGCCGCACCGTTCATCGACCTGCTATTGGAGATGCGCAGTAAGCTGCGGGCTGCCAAACAGTTCGCTCTGGCAGACGAGATCCGCAACCGGTTGACCGATCTGGGCGTTGTCGTCGAAGACACGCGCGAAGGAAGCACCTGGCGGATTGAGTGAACTGTTATCAGTGACCAGTTGTCGGAGTTCCACTGCTGTCCTCTGATTACTGATAACTGATGACTGATAACCGCCCCACCCATGGCCCCCATCGACATCCTCTACGGCCGGCAGGCTGTGCATGAAGCACTGCGAGCACGCCGGCGTCACTTCTACTCGCTAAGCCTGGCTTCCGGGGTCAAACCGGTCGGCATCGTAGCCGACATCCTGACCCTGGCGCGCCAGGTTAAAATTCGCGTGCAGCAGGCAGAGCGCGTCCAGTTTGACAAGATGCTGCCCGGCGTTAATCACCAGAGCGTGGCGTTGGAAAGCAGCCCTTATCCCTACGCCAACCTGGGCGAGGTGTTTTCCTACGCGCAAAGCATGAACGAGCCGCCCTTCCTGCTGCTCCTCGACCATCTTGAGGATCCCCAGAACGTCGGCACGCTGTTGCGCACGGCGGAAGCGGTGGGCGTCCACGGTGTTTTTCTGCCCGACCGGCGGGCCGTCGGCATCACGCCGGCCGTCTCCAACAGCTCAGCCGGCGCGGTGGAACACCTGCGTGTCGTGCATGTCACCAACGTAGCGCGCACGCTGCGAGAGTTCAAGCAGCGCGGCGTCTGGATCGCCGGTCTCGACAACCAACCCAACGCCAGCGACCTGCTGCAAAGCGATTTCACCGGCAAGCTGGCCATCGTCATCGGCGCAGAAGGCAGCGGATTAAGCAGGCTGACTCAAGAAACCTGCGACTGGTTGGTACGTATCCCGCTGTCGGGCAAGGTCGAGTCGCTCAACGCGGCGGTGGCCGGTTCAGCCGCGCTTATCGTTGCCAATAGCGCCCGCAGAGCGGGCAAGTAAAACAAAACCAGGAGGCTTTCCAATGACCGTTGTCCTTGACAAAGCTGTTGCTCATCCGGCGCAGCAATGGGACACACTTCCCGATCCGCGCCGTGATCTTCACGCCCAGGATCCCGAGCTTTTCAACGCCATCGAACAGGAATGGCTGCGCCAACAGACAGGCATAGAACTCATCGCATCCGAGAACTATGTCAGCCCGGCTGTTCTTGCAGCTCTGGGTTCAGTGCTTACCAACAAATACGCCGAAGGGTATCCCGGCCGGCGCTACTACGGCGGATGCCAGTATGTGGATGTCGCCGAGGAGATCGCCATCGAACGCGTCAAGCGGCTCTTTGACGCGGAACATGCAAATGTACAACCGCACTCCGGCGCGCAGGCCAACGCCGCAGCCTATCTGGCGACCATCAAACCGGGCGACACGGTGCTGGCGCTCAAGCTTGACCACGGCGGCCACCTGACCCACGGCGCGGCTTTCAACTTCAGCGGCAAGCTCTACAACTTCGTTCAGTACGGCGTCCACCGCGAGACCGAACGCATCGACTACGATGAACTAGCCGCGCTGGCTGCTGAACACCAGCCCAAGCTTATCGTCGCCGGCGCCAGCGCCTATCCGCGCTGGTTCGACTTCCCGCTGCTGCGCGCGATCGCCGACTCAGTAGGCGCGCGGCTGATGATGGACATGGCGCATATCGCCGGTCTGGTAGCCGCCGATCTGCATCCCGACCCCGTGCCCTATTGCGACGTAATCACCAGCACAACCCACAAAACCCTGCGCGGCCCGCGCGGCGGATTGATCCTCAGCAGCGCCGAGTTGGCCAAGAAGATCGACAGCGCTGTCTTTCCCGGCACGCAGGGCGGCCCGCTGATGCACGCCATCGCGGCCAAGGCAGTAGCCTTTGGCGAGGCGCTGCAGCCCAGTTTTCGTGCCTACTGCCAGCGCGTGTTGGACAACGCCAAGGCTCTGGCCACCGCGCTGGAGGACGAAGGACTGCGGCTGGTCAGCGGCGGCACCGACAACCACCTCATGTTGGTAGACCTGCGTCCCGTCGGCGCGACTGGCAAGGCAGCCGAGATCGCGCTGGACGCGGCCGGCATTCACACCAACAAAAATATGATCCCATACGACCCGGAGAAGCCGACCGTCTCCAGCGGCATTCGGCTGGGCACGCCGGCTGTTACCACACGCGGCTTCGGCGTCGGCGAGATGCAGCAGATTGCTGCATGGATCGGCGAGATCGTGCGCGATACAGACAACGAAGTGTTGCAAGCGCGCATCCACGGCGAAGTGCAAGCACTGTGCAGCAACTTCCCCGTGCCAGGATGAGAACGCGCACGCAGAGAGCCTCGTTCGTAATCGACACATTTATGTCGTTTTGAACGGCGCCGATGCGTCGGCAATGAACGGCAAGACCCCAGGTTTTCCCTGGGGTCTTGTTTTCCGACGATTGCATGCCTCCATTCTCTTCACCTCTCGTCCAAAATCATCAACCTGGGCTGGCCATCGTCCAGGTTGACGATGGGGCCCGCTGGCTGCGCTTTCGTGATCCGGTCGCGGTCGTGCAGACGCGCCGCGTGGAGGAGATACAGACCCGTTTGGAAGAAGTGGCGAACGCTGTCGAGAAACAGAGGTGTTACGCGGCCGGGTTTATAAGCTACGAGGCTGCGCCGGCGTTCGATGCTGCCCTGCCTGGCCGCCCGGCCGGCGATCTGCCGCTAGTTTATTTTGGCCTGTACCGAGCGGCTGAGGAGGTACAGCCTGAAACGATGTTTCCCTTGGTTGACGACGATGCGGTTTTGCCGCCGCATGGCTGGCAGGCCGGAAGCAGTCGCGCCGCGTACGACAATGCCATCGCCGCGATCAAGGACGCCATTGCCCGCGGCGACACCTACCAGGTCAATCTCACTTTTTCGTTGCACACCAGCTTTGACGCCGATCCGCGGGCGCTGTTCGCCAGCATGGTGCGGGCGCAACGCTGCCGGTATGCTGCTTATTTGGACACAGGCCGGCACGTCGTTTGCTCGGCATCGCCGGAGCTGTTCTGGGAGCTGGATGGCCAGCGGCTGCGCTCACGGCCGATGAAAGGCACCGCTGCCAGGGGGCGCACCACGGACGAGGACGAATCACAACGCCAGTGGTTGCTCAACTCGGCCAAGAATCGCGCTGAAAACGTCATGATCGTGGACATGGTGCGCAACGACATGGGACATATCGCCCGCTACGGCACTGTCCATGTACCGGCGCTCTTTGAAACCGAACGGTATCCGACCGTCTGGCAGATGACATCGACGGTAGCCTGCGAAACGGACGCGTCGCCCATAGAGATCATGGCGGCGCTCTTCCCTTGCGCATCCATCACCGGCGCGCCGAAGGTGCGCACCATGGAGATCATCAACGAGCTGGAGGTGAAGCCGCGCGGCCTGTACACCGGCTGTATCGGCCTGCTGGCGCCCGATCGCCGCGCCCAGTTCAACGTCGCGATCCGTACGTTGCTGCTGGACCGTGAGACAGCGATCGCCAGCTACGGCATCGGCGGCGGGGTGGTTTGGGACTCGCAGACCGACGCCGAGTATGACGAAGCGCTGCTCAAAGCGCAGGTGCTGACCCGCCGGCGGCCGGACTTCGAGCTGCTGGAGACGCTGCTGTGGACTCCGAGTAGGCGCGTCCATCCACAACGCTTGTTCCCCAGTACATTTTCAGAGGGTATTTCGCAGTATGCAGAAGGCAATACGTCCCTGTCGGGTTACTTCCTGCTCGACAGACACTTGCGGCGTCTGGCCGATTCCGCCAGCTATTTTGATGTGCCGCTGAGACGCGAGGAGGTGATCAAGCAGCTTAGAACGCTGGCAGGGTCATTTGCCGGCCGGCCGCAGCGGGTCCGTGTTCTCGTGTCGCAAACCGGGAATGTTCGCTGTGAGGCAGCGGCGCTGGTGCAACCCGCTGAGATGTCGCCAATACGGGTCGGTCTGGCGCGCAGGCCGGTCGATGCCAGCGATCCTTTCCTCTTTCACAAGACGACTTTTCGCACGATCTACGACGCGGCCCGTGCTGCGCGCCCCGACTGCGACGACGTGTTGCTGTGGAACGAAGATGGCGAGGTGACTGAGGCAACCATCGCCAACGTGGTCCTCATGCGCGACGGCGAGCTGGTGACGCCGCCGCTTGCCAGTGGGCTGCTGGCGGGCACGCTACGGGCTGAGCTGCTGGCGCAGGGGGTGATCCGGGAGGCAACGGTGCGCGTGGACGACCTGGAGCCGGACCAGCGCGTGTGGTTGGTCAACTCGGTGCGCGGCTGGCGCGATGCCAGGCTGGTTCATCCCCTGCCTGGATAGAATCCCCTCTACGTTCTGGAAGTTGAAACCACGACCACACTGCCGCCGACCTGCCCGCTGATAGCAACCCCGCCCTGGCTGATCGCGCTGTTGCGGCTGGCAACGGTGTGCGCGCCGGCCAGGTGATCCGTCGGCGTATCGCCCTCGCCGGTCGAACTGCGTTCCACAAGCACCACCGGATCGTCGCTGCGCGAGAACAGCGCCGGTATCCACCAACTCGCGCCGGCTACCTGCCCCAATGCGAAAATTGCCCTGCGCCCGGCCGTCGTCGCTTGTTCCACAGAATTTCCCAGCGCAATGGACTCGTAGACCGTCTTGCTGAACACGACGGCTGCCGTGTCGGGGATAGCCGACTGCATAGCCACGACGACTGGAACGCCAGCCCGTAGCAGCGCGCCGGCGATGCTGGACGCCGCGCCGCCGCCAGCGCCCGCCCGGCACGCGTTGATTACCGCCACGCGGACGCCTGCGCCGGCCAGCAATGTACCAACCGTGAACGCATCCGCGTGCACCGGGTTGCCGTCGCCATCTTCAAAGATCAGCGCCTGTTCGACGCCATGGCCAGCGAAGTGCCAGAGGGTTGCCCCTTGCCCCAACGCCGCTACCAGGTCGCTCAACGTACTCGACTGAACATCGCCAGCCAACGTCATCTCGCGCCCAGGCAGCGTATCCCACAGCAGTTGCCGCTCCCGTTCGACGTTGAGACCCGGCAAGCCGGCTGGCGAGGAGCCGGTAAACAGTACCCGTAGCGGCAGATCGGCCGGCACGCTGGACGCAGCGATCGGCAACGGTACGAAGCGAACGAGAGCAGCCCGCGTGTCCAGCACCACAAACTGAGCCGTCCGCGGATCGAAAAGAAGTTCCCACGGCAGCGCAGCCAGTGCAGGGTCGGTGATCGTCAGGCGAAGCAAGGTGCGTCCAGAGGTGTTGCTGGACCGCCACAGTTCAGCGATCTCCGCTTGAGCAAACAAGCCGTGCCAGAGCCCGCGGCCCAATGCGATCTGATCCGCAGCCGGGAGTGAATCAGCCTGAAGCAGATCTGGAAGCGCTGGCAGAATCACATCGCTGGGCGAGCCGGATTGCCCCGCGGGCGAGTTGGTTACAGCGGCAGTAACGCCGCTTCCGGTCCTGTCCAATCGCAGGTCGAAGTAGCTATGTTTGGATGACTGTGAGTTGTTGGTCATGTTCTGATCACTCGAAAGCCGCAATCCAGGTCGCGGTAGCCGGGCGCGCTCATCAGCCGATGGCCGTAGCGCATAGCATCTATCGAGTCCATATAGGACCCGCCCAGCACCGCGCGCGTGTTCTCGTTGACGCCGCGGCCATCAGAGACCTGCGCGGCCGGCATATCCTCATCGACATCGCACCACTCCCAGATGTTGCCGGCCATCGCGGCTACCCCGTCTGCCGTCATACCCTTGGGGAAGATACCGACAGCCGTGGTGGAGGAAATCTCCATGTCTGACCAGTTGGCGTAGTCAGCGGTTGGCTGTTCATCGCCCCACGGGAAAGCGCGTGCGCCGTTGCTGGTGGCGGCCAACTCCCATTGCAATTTGGTCGGCAGGGCAATCCGTTCATTGCGCCTGGCGCTCAGCCAACGGCAGAAGGCCGCTGCTTCATGGTAGGTCACCATCACCATCGGGTGATTGGCGAAGCCGTAGTTGTCGTGCAGGGTGTAGGGGCCATCGTTGTCGGCCTTCCACTCTAAACCCTCGTCGGTCCAACAATCTCGCCACTTGTCGGTGTAGCCGCCGTCGACCACGAATGCCTGGAACTGTGCGACGGTGACGGGGTACTTGCCGATCATGAACCCGGCGTCTGCGTCGACTGAACACCATATGATGTCAGGCAGGCCATCCGAGTCAAGCCCGACGCCCCGGCGTGGATCGCCCAACAGTGACAACGTCCGACCAGCCAGCGCACGTAACTGCTGCCCGACCGACAAATCGGTCGTGGTCAGCAGGCGTGCCAGGCGATTGGCTTGCTGTAGGCGCTGCCGGTCATCGGGCCGCTCCATCTCCAGCAGGGAGGCGCCGGCAATCTCAGCGCCGGCTAGCCGCAGCTCATCGGATCCGCGCAGACTCGACAGCCAGGTGATGAACTCCGTCGCGGCCGGCGGGTAATCCATCTGCAAGTAGCCGTAGGTCAGCAACAGGACCTCTCGCCACCAACTGTCGGCGATGTGTTTCTTGATAGCAGCGCGGCCAGCCTTGCGCTGCTTAGCCAGCAACCGAGCCGCCAGAAACTCCTGAAAAGTCAGATGGACAAACTGGAAAAATTCAGCTCGCTCTTCATACACCCCACCGCGATAGCGCACCGCTTTGAGGAAAGCGTCCAACTCATCGTTGGTGAGCGATGCCGAAAGAATGGCGCGCACCTGTTCCTCGCGGATTGCGGCGCTACCGCGGCCGCCCTTGTGCATCGACAGCGCCAGCTCACTCAGCCAGTCCCGCTGGGCTTCCCACGGACCACCCCAATTAATCAGTTGTTGCCTGGCCGGGTCGTCCGGGATGTATTGCGCCTGAATGATCGCCCGCACACAGGCTTCGTAGAGCCGGGCGCGCTCACGCGGCAGTTCGGTTTCACCCCACTGCACGCTGATCACCATGGTGGTCATGAGTGGTGTGCTGATCAACGGCGGCAATTGGCGTTCGCTGCGCAGCGCGTTGATCTGTCGAATCGCCTGTACCAGCTTGTCCCGGTTTTCCGCGACGCTCTCTGGAAACAGCCTCTCACACCAATTTTCCACCAGCACAGAGATCTGAGCCTCGTCCATCGGCTGCACATCCAGACGCAGGAAGTCATCGCCAAACACCGCCTCATCGCGATAACCAGCCTCGCGGGCGGTAACGATCAAGCGATTGCCGGGATAGATATCATGCACCAGGTTCTCGACCTCCTGGCGCACCTGGCCGCGCTGCTCGCGGCTGGCGATCTCGTCCAGACCGTCGATCATCAGCAGACAGCCACCGCCGGCCAGGATGCGGTCAAAGAAGTCCTCGGATAGCGCCAGCGCCGGATTGCGCCGCCGCAGATACCATGGAATGAACCCGGCCAGCGTGCCCGCCCGAGGATCAGCGACCAGCGCGCCGGCTGAGCGCTGAACACGTTCGATGTAGTCCCGGTAGTAGCGCAGCGGCGCCAGCACCGGGATCAGCGGCTCCCCATCGGGCAACTCGAAAGATGCCGCTTCGCCGGTCAGGCCAAGATCGGCCAGCGCGGCCGCCAGGTAGGCAAGGATGGTGCTTTTGCCGGTGCCGGCGGGACCGACGATCGCGAGCCGGTCGGACAACCCCAAAATGTCGTCGAAGGCCACAATAGACCCGGAGCGATCCCTGGACTGGGTCAGGGTGTGCCAGGCGACCAATGCATCGAGCCCGCTGAGGCCGCTCAATGCCTGTTCTGCCTCGCGCCGCGTTGGCGGCCAGTGGCGGCGCAGCGTCACTGGAATGAAGACATCGGACAGTTTTTGAACCGCAGCCGGGCGAGCGACAGGCGCGCTCTCCAGGCCAAACAGCCGGGCTTTATCGTAGGCAGTGCGAACCCAGCGCAGATAAGCAACCAGGGCCTGCTCAACCTCAACGTTGCCCAGTTTGGCCGGGCCGGGCGCGCTGTGGTAGACCTGCACAACATGTCCGAGCACCGCACCGGAGACCGCCAATCCGCCTTGAGCCAGCGCGCTGTGGTCCGTTACTGATACCACGTTGGCCTCGGATGGATCGGTATCGACAGCTACCCTGCGCAGAATCGATGCCGGCAATGTGCCGAAATCACTCAAGCTGGCAACGCGCTGGTTGGCCCGTTCTGCCAGTTCAGCCACCAGTTGTGGCACGAACGCGCTGTTGACAGGCGGCTGGCGCGTCATTGCGTCGTAGAACTCGGCCACAAAACGGGCGATCGCGGCCTCCATCAGCGATTGGTTTTCAGGCAGCGCAGGATCCTCGCCCAGCGCGACAAACTCCCGTGCCAGCATCGCCAGGTCCAGCTCACTGTCGAAGCGCGGGTCAATTACCTGAGACAGCTCGCCGACTACTGTTTCACGCGCCAGCCAGCGTTCCAGCAGGTCCAGGTAAAGCACCGCACGTTCCGGGTCATCGCTCAATGCGCCGATGGTCGCGGCCAGTGCATCAACTGCTACTTGCACCAGCCCATCGACCGAGCTGGCCGACTGAAACTGCTTGCGCGTGTGATAGCCTGAGGCGGAAAGCAGCCGATGGGCAACGGCTCGCGCCAGACCAGGTTCATCCGGGTTGCCAGCGCCAAACAGACGACTGCGAAGCGGCTCCGGCCAGTGCTTGATGTGCTCGATGTTGTTATCCATGAGTCAGTGCGGTGATAGCATCAACCGCTCGATTCGTTTAGAATGACAATAACACAGCGTTATGTCGAATTAATTATATCACTCACCTTTATATATGTCAACTTGGCTTACCTTAAGCAACAAAATGTGTGAAAATGTGGGATATGTGTGGGATATTGTGGGTAAGGTGTGGGAATAACGTGGGAATAGACCGATCACGGTTTCGGATAGCAGCGCACCGCCCCATCACGCTGGCAACGACCACGAAGATCTTTCCGAACCGCCCTACTTGCCCCCAAGGATTCTGCAATCTGGTGCTGCTGCGACAGATGTCAAACGTTGCATCTCGAACGCTGGCGTGCGAGTTGCCAAAACCGCATACGACCGAGCACTCGCCAGAACAGGAACCGTGTCTACACGAAGTTTTTCGCGCCACTCAGCGCAGGATGTAATAAGTGGCGCGTTTTTCCCCGATTCTGATGAGCAACCCCTGCTCCACCAGGTCGGAGAGGTCACGGCGGATCGTTTCAGCGCTGACATCGGGGCTGAGCTGCTGAATATCGCGGTTGGTGATGCGACCATTCTGCGCCAAGAACGCCAGCGCCTGCTCTTGCCTCGGATTGAGCATCAGATTTCCCCAACGCTGCGTCTCCGCGCTGGGGCTGACAAGATTCGCGCCGTGGCCAAACATGGTTACACGAAAACCGGCCGCCGTCTCTTCAAAGCGCGGTGTGGGCAAGTCCGCTTCTTGCATGGCGGCGATCATCCGGTCAATGCCGTAGCCCAGGCGCTCGATGAAACCCATGTCGCTCAGCACCTGCACAATCACCTCGTTGCGGCTGAAGCGCTCGTTGACCAGGTTCTCCAGCGTGACGTGGCCGGGCAGCCGGCCGGGACTGTAGATCTCCATGCGGTCGCTGAACATCAGCAGCCGGATGCCATCGCCGCGCACGCTGTAGTCACGGTGGGCAACGGCGTTGACGACCGCCTCGCGCGCCACGGCCAATGGATATTCGGTCACCTCGTCGCGCGCAAAACCGCGGATGCGCATCCCCTTGCGCATGTTGGCGGCGATAAACGTCTCAGCGCGCCGTATCTGTTCGGCCAATGTTCCGTGGATGTCCTCGCGTACGAACTCGTCGCCCATGGTCGGCCCGGCATAGCGCACCGCAACGATCTCAGCAGATGGCAGAAACTGCTGCGGGTTGCGTCCAAAGAGCAGCATCCCGGCGTAGGTCGGTACAAACTCTCCCTGCGGCGTTGACTTGACACAGCCGCGGGTCAGCAACGCTGCCGAGACCGACGTGGCTGTCAGCCCCGTCAGCCGCTCCAGGTAGGCCGCCACCAACGAGTCGTCGAGGTCGCTCCGCTGGCCACCCGGCACAATGCTGGACTCGAAGTGCGCTTCACCCCTCGCCACCAGCAACATTCGCAGCTCGGCCGTGCTCATGGTGCGGTTCTCGCGGTCGGCACGCATCCAATACTGTCCCTTGACGCTGTACACCTGTGACAATCCGGCGGGCACGTGAACGACGCAAATATCCTTGCCGTCCACCTGAATCACCTCTGGCAGCGGCAGCACCAGCGGCGGTTCAGCCATCAGAGCCGCGGCCACGGCCTGGTTTTCGGTGGCTTGGGCAGAGAGCAGGCCACCAGGCTGCCCCCCAGCGGCGGCGCCCAGCAGCAGCGCACCGCCGTGCGTGTTGGCCAGCGCGACTAGCGTTTCGGCTATCTTGCGCGGGCCGGCGCTGTCAGGCAAGAATGCCAGCGAGACGCCTTGGCCCGCGGCCAGCCAGCCTGCGACCTGATCCGGAGTCGTCTGAAATACGGAGGAGGTTAAGAAATCCATGAATACTTTCTCAGCTTGCTTACTCCGCCAGCTCAATGCGCCAGCGGGTCGTCCCGCCACCTTCGGCCGCCATTACTTCCCGCAGTTGCCACTTGACAACTCGTTGAACGCCGCCTTGAACAATGGTCGACTCCACTGTCATCGTGGATTTTGTGGTGTTGCCCGTCCCCGTCACCGTTGCCGTGCCGGGATAGTCGAGCGATACAATCTGCTCTGGCGGATTCGGAACCACCAGCAACAACTCCGCTTGTGCGTCCGGTGTCAGGGCGAACTCTGGATTCTGATCTTTGAGCCAGGCCAACACGACTGCTTCGGGATAGGTGGGCTGCGCGGGGATAGCGTCCAGACAAAACGTGATGTTTGACGGCGATGCGAAAAACTGGGCGGACGTGCCCTGGCGTGTCCAGTAGGTTTGGTTACACAGCTTGCTGCGGTCGTTGAAAGCCTCCAAAGTCACGACAGTATTGATCCGCTGATCTTGTCCAGCCGTCCAATCGGGCATGGTAATCGAATAGCTGCCCTGGAAATAGGTAACACCATAGCCGTTCTTGGGGCCAAGCCAGCGAAAAAGCGACAGCCGGGTCGTAGCCCCGTTGGTCCCGATCCCCTGAACGACCAACTCGGCTTCAAAACCCGTAATCTGGTCTTCAGGAGTTACTTCCCAGTTGACGCTCTTATCGCCCAGATAACCCTGCCCCTTGCCTGTTGTCCAGTCGGGCAGCAGACGATAGGGCACGAAAAAGGCCAGCGGCTGCATCGGCATGGGAATCACGGTATCGGGATCGTAGATGGCGGTATCGTCCTGGCCGTCGTAGATGATGCCGCCGATTGGCCCGTTGGTGGCGCCGTCCTGGGAGTCGTAGTAAAAAAACAGCAGGTACTCGTCGGCCTCGTCGCCATCGATGCTGATTTCCTGAAAACCGTTCACGTTCGCGGGTTCAGTCATCGGCGTCCAGTCATCCGGCAAGGTCTGCATGAGGAAGTCGGTGGATGCGGTGGTCCCAGACTGCTGAAAAATACCGCAGGAAGTCAGCAGCATGACTGCCGGCAGGAGCACTGCGAGCAGCCGCCAGCGGCGCATCAACAAGGCACGCCGCCATCCCGCAAGCAAGGCGCGCCGGTTCTGCCAATATGTCGCGGTCATGAGTCCTCCTCGCCGGCAGAGTCATCCGCCGGCCTTTGCCGCCGCCGGCGCACACGCGGCGCGTCTTCAACCGTACCGGCCGGAAGCAACACACGCTCCAACACCTGGTTCATGTCCTCGACCGGCACCAGTTCCAGGCCACGCCGGGCACGCGGCGGCAGTTCCACCAGGCCCTTTTCGTTCTTCTTCGGGAAAAGGACGATCTTGACACCAGCTCGATGCGCAGCGAGGATCTTTTCCTTGAGACCGCCTACGGCCAGGACACGGCCGCGCAAGGTGATTTCGCCGGTCATTGCCACATCACGGCGGACGGCGCGGCCGGTCAACGCGGAGATGAGCGCGGTCGCGATGGTGATCCCCGCGCTGGGGCCATCCTTGGGAATCGCGCCCTCGGGCAGGTGGATGTGGATGTCGAGATCGTCGAACTCCTCAGGGTCAATGCCCAGATCCGGCGCGTGCGCGCGGGCATAGCTCAGCGCGGCCTGCCCCGACTCCTGCATGATCTCGCCCAGTTGGCCGGTGAGCTGCAAGTTGCCCTTGCCGACCATCAGCGTCACCTCGACGTGTACGAGGTCGCCGCCAGCTTCGGTCCAGGCAAGACCGGTGGCAACACCGATGCTGTCACCACCCTCCTGCAGACCAAACTCGTAGTCCGGGGGCCCAAGGTATTTTGGCAAACGAGCAGCGTTAATGCGTCGCGGCGCATTCCGACCTTCGGCAACCCGCCGCGCCACCTTGCGGCAAACCTTGGCAAGCTGGCGCTCGAAATGGCGCAGCCCGGCCTCGTAGGTATACTCGCGGATAATTGTTTTCAGCGTGGTGTCAGGGAAAACGAGCCGGTGGTTGGCCAGCCCGGTCTGTTCAAGCTGCCGCGGCACGAGGAACTGGCGGGCGATCTCCAATTTCTCCTCTTCCAGATAGCCGGGGAAGCGGATCACCTCCATGCGGTCCTCCAGCGGGCCGGGGATGTAGTCCAGCAAGTTGGCCGTGGTAATGAACAGCACCTGGCTCAGATCATAGGGCACGTCGAGATAGTGGTCAAAAAACTCATGATTCTGCTCAGGGTCCAGCACCTCCAGCAGCGCCGCCGATGGGTCGCCGCGCACGTCCTGGCCTAACTTGTCGACCTCATCCAGCATCACCACCGGGTTGACCGTACCGGCGGTGCGCATGGCCTGAATGATGCGGCCCGGCATCGACCCGACATAGGTGCGCCGGTGGCCGCGGATCTCTGCCTCGTCCCGCACGCCGCCGATGCTGACGCGCACGAACTTGCGTCCCAGCGCCTGCGCCACCGACCGGCCCATGGAGGTCTTGCCCGTTCCCGGCGGACCTACGAGACAGAGAATCGGCGTCCGCATCTTGTCGCCGGCCAGCTTGCGCACAGCAATATGCTCCAGAATGCGATCCTTGGCTTCCTGCAAACCGTAATGGTTCTCCGCCAAAACGCTGGCCGCGTGCTGCAAATCCATGTTGTCCTCGGTTGCCTGGCGCCACGGCAGGTCGATCAGCCACTCCAGGTAAGTGCGCACCATGCTGATCTCGGGCGCGAAGGGCGGCATCGTTGACAGCCGACGCAGTTCCTCCTCCGCCTTGGCACGCGCCAGCGGCGGCAAATCGGCCACCTGCAATTTATGGCGCAGGTCAGCCACCTCGCGCCCCTGTTCATCGCTCTCGCCAAGCTCGCGCTGGATCGCCCGCAGTTGCTCCCGCAGAAAGTACTCGCGCTGCGACTTGTCCAACTCGTCCTGAACCCGCGACCGGATGCGCGCCTCCAACTCCAGCAAATCAAGATCGCGGCCCAGCAACACAGTCACCCGCTGCAAACGTTCTAGCGGATCGAAAGTCTCCAGAATCTCCTGCTTGGCTGCTAGATCGGCGCTCAACGCCGACGCGATCAGGTCGGCCAGCCAGCCGGGATCGCTGGCGTTCAGCGCCGCAACATACGCCTCGTCGCCCAACGCAGGATTGAGCACCACGCAACGCTCGAACATCTTGAGGGCGGCCCGCATCAACGGCTCGGCGCCGCTAATCACCGAGGAGTCCTGCGTCGGCTCCCAGATCGTCTCTACCACTGCGCTCAGAAACGACCCTTCCTCGACCATCTGAACAACCTTAACGCGCTCGCGACCTTGGACAAGAATACTGGTCGATCCGTCTGGCATGCGAAGCTGGCGCAGGATCTTAACCTCGACGCCGACGCTGTAGAAGTCCTCGCTGGACGGCGCCTGGTCGGACGGATCGCGCTGGCCGACAGCCACCAGCACGTGGTCCTGATCCATGGCAACCTCGATAGCGATCAACGACTCCTCCCTGCCCACCATCAGCGGTGTCACCATGCGTGGAAACACCAGGTCCGAGCGCAGTTGCAGCACCGGATAGAGCGCCGGGCCATCGCCGTCCGCACGCGCCAGATCGGCGGATGCGTCAGAAACCCGCGCCAAGGTGTCAATCCATGCGATTCCTGAGGATGCGTTGGTCACGCGGTCTGCCTTTCGGTTTTTGGCAGGCTTGCAGCTTGAACGGGCAATGTGGCCGGCTGCTGGCTGACCTGCCACGATGCCGCCGCCGGTTCGGCCTCTCGCGCCCAGTCCTCAGCGGGCAACGCGTCCGGGTGCAGCGCCAGCCACGCCTCGCGACCTTCAGCGGCCACGAAAAGCGACCCGGCAACACAGACAACGCTCCCGGCCCCGGATTCGCTCAACGCACCGGCCAGCGCCTCCACAACGGACGAATAAGTGGCCACATCGCTGACGCCATCCAAACCGCTGGCGGCGGCTGCCAGCTCGCCCGGATCCAGAGCGCGCGGGTGGCGCGATTGCGTCAAATGAAGCGCCGCGCCGCGTGCGGCGAAAGCAGCCAGTATCGAACTAGCGTCCTTGTCGTTGGAGACGCCTAAAACGGCCCGCAGGCGCCGGCCAGGGAAAAACGCGTCCAGCGCGTCGCACAGCAAATTCGCCGACTCGACCGTGTGCGCCGAGTCGATCACCACAGCGGTATCGCCCGCGCCGCCGGCTTGCAGCACCTCCAGCCGGCCGGGCCAGTAGACAACCGCCAAACCGCGGCGGATGGCACGCTCGTCGATCGCGACACCCTGGCGAGCCAGCTCGGCACCGGCGGCTATCGCTGTCGTCTGGTTCGCCAACTGGTGTTCGCCCAGCAACGGGGTCGCCAGCCCGCTGAGCTCGCGCGGCAATGGCTGCCCGCTAACCGCGCCATTGCTACCCGACTGCGCCAAAGCACCAGACTCGTCCGTGGCCGTAAACACCTGGCCGGCAAGATCGGCAGACAGCGGCTGCCAACGCCAGTCGCGGCCAACAACGACGGCCGGCGCGCTGCGTTGCGCAGCGACCTCCAGAATCGCGCTGAGCGCCTCGTCAGCCTGCGGCCCAACCACCACCGGCACACCTGGCTTGATGATGCCGGCCTTCTCGCGGGCGATCTCGTCCAGCGTGTCGCCCAGCAGCGCCGTGTGTTCCAGGCCGATGCGGGTGATGACGCTGACATCGGGAATCACGACGTTGGTCGCGTCAAGCCGCCCGCCCAACCCGACCTCCAGCACCGCCCACTCCACCTGTTGCGCCGCAAAATACTGCATCGCCAGCACGGTCATGATCTCAAATGTCGTGATCCCCGGGACGCGTTCGATGGCCGGCTTGCACTGTTCCAGCAGCGCCACCACCTCGTCGCGTTCGATTAACCGGCCAGCGACTCGAATGCGCTCGCGAAAGGTGTGCAGATGGGGTGACGTGTAGAACCCGGTGCGCAGCCCGGCCGCGCGCAGGATCGACTCAATGCCGGCCGCGGTTGATCCCTTGCCCTTGCTGCCGGCCACATGCACGATGTGGTAGCGCAGCTGCGGATCGCCCAGCGCCGCCAGCACGCGGCGAGTCCGGTCGAGATCCCAGGCAATCTCGGTGTAGGCCACGTTGCGCCGGCGCTCGTAGTCCACATAGTTGTAGATGTAGTCCAGGGCGGCCTGGTACAAAGGGGAGAGACTCAATCGACGGTTCTTTCTGTAAACAGACAGGTTGCAGCAATTTTACCGCATGAACCGAAAAACGTAAAGCCAAATCTGAAGACCTTTGTCAAATGCGCCGGGCGGTGGTATAAGACCCCCATGCCCGCCCCGCGACCACTTGTCCGCCGCCACCTCACCGTGCTGGCGATCTACACGATTCTGAGCTTGCTGCTTACACTGCCGCTGGCGCTACGGCTGACTACCCACGTCCCCGGAGATGGCATCGACGACCCGGCGCTGGCTTGGAACCTGTGGTGGATCAAGCACAGCCTCATCGACCGCCAGATCAACCCCTTCGCCAGCCAGTGGATGTTCTATCCCGTCGGCATCAACCTGGCCTTCTACACGCTGACGGTCTGGAACGGTCTGCTCTCCATACCGCTGCAGAGCGCGTTCAGCGTCGTCGTGGCATCCAACCTCCTGCTGCTCAGCTCGTTCGTGCTGGGTGGTTACGGCGCGTATTTGCTTTGCCTGGAGGTACTGCGCTCGGTGGGCGACACCCGAAACAGCCAGCAGCGGCTGATCGTGGATGGCGCCGCGTTTCTGGGTGGACTCTTGTATGCCTTCTCGTCCAGCAAGCTGTTCTACGCGTCGCTGGGCCAGTTCAACATCGCCAGCTCGCAGTGGATTCCCTTTGCAGTGCTTTATACGCTGCGCAGTGTGCGTCCCAGAGCGGGCCTGCGCGAGCCGCTGCTGGCGGCGCTGTTCATCCTGCTGCAAGCCTACGCCGAGCTGACCTACGCTGCATTTCTGGGCATCTTCGTCGCGCTGGTAGCGGTTTGGCAACTTGCCCAGCTCTTCTGGCCCGCTGACCGGGATGCGCCGCGGCAACTCAGACAAAACCTGGTACGGCTGCTGCGCAACCTGGCGTTGATCGCCGTCGTCTTTGTCGCCGGCCTGACGCCGATTCTGGCCAACATGCTGCCCGACATGCGCGCCGAAGGCGATTTCCTGGTCGAAGGCGGGGGGTTCGCCGACGTGTTCTCGGCCGACCTGGCCGGCTATGCGCTGCCGACCCAGTTGCACCCGCTGCTGGGCAACATCGTGGTCAGGGCGTCCGACGACTCGGCGCTTCAGCCCGACGGAACGCAGTGGCAGGTCAACAAGGGTCAACACCTGACACTGGGAATTCTCGGTCTCGGCCTGGCCATTGCCGGAGCGTGGACCCACAGGCGACGGCGCTGGACGTGGTTCTGGGTCGCAGCGGCCGCGGTGTTTTTCCTGCTGACGCTGGGGCCGTCGGTGCGTTGGATGGGGCACGACACCGGCATTCCAGGGCTGTTCCGTCTGTTGCAAAACCTGCCGTTTCTGAAGGGAAACCGCTACCCCAGTCGCTTCAGCGTCATGCTGCTCGTCTCAGTTGCGCCACTGGTCGCGATGGGAAGCTACTGGCTGATGAGCAAGCTGGCCAATCCCGGCCGGGAAGGGCGTCGCGTCGTCCGGATCACATTAGTAGCGCTGGCCGCGATTTTGGTGTTCGAGAACCTGTCGGCGCCGCTGCCCACGGCCGACATGCAGACGCCTTCGATCTACCAGACGATTGCAGCCGAACCGGGCGACTTCGCCGTCCTCGACCTGCCTGTGGGCTGGCGCAACGGCTTCAGTGTGTTCGGCAAACAGGACCTGATCATCATGTCGGAGCAGTGGTGGCAGACCAGCCACGGCAAGCCGATTCTGGGTGGCAACACCTCGCGCAACCCCGAGTTCAAGTTTCGCTACTTCCTGGAGGCGCCGCTGATCGGGCCGCTGACCGTGCTGGCCAACGCCGACGATGATCATCCACACATCCAGGCGCAGATGGCGGACACGCTCGCCGCGCTGCGTGCGGGTGACGAAACACTGGCAGGTGATCCGCTGCTCAGCCAAGCCGCCGCAGACGCCGCCCAGGCGCTGCAGGCGCTGAACGTCCGCTTCGTGGTCGTCCACCGCGACCAGGTTCCGCCTGAGTTCGCGACCTTCGTGGAACGATTCCTGCCCGTGACCTTTATGGCGCAAGACGGCGATCACGTTCTCTACAAGGTGCAAGCGGCAGTGGCGACAGACGACCTCGCAATCAGACCTGCTTCCGACCCGTTGGCCCGCGGCGAGGGGTGGAGCGGGCTGGGGTCGAATCAAGATGCCATGACGAGCCTGTGGGCGCAGCGCCGCGAAACGGCGCTCTTCGCAGAGCCGGTCGCGCCGGGACCGTACACTGCGACAGTCCGGGCTGCCGCTGCTGGACCAGGCCAAACCCTGAGCCTCGTTGTCAATGGCTTTCAAACTGCCGAACAGTCACTGCCGGCTGAATGGAGCGGCTTGAGCTTTGGGCTGCCACCGGAAGCGCTGACCGACCACGAAAACAAGATCGTGTTGCGGTTCGGCCACACGTACCCGGTTGACACACTGATCGGGACAGGCTCGCCGTTCAGCCTGTTGGTCGAAAGCGCCGGCCTGGAAGCGGGAAACTACGCCCACATCTGGCTGAACGGCCACGACATCTCACCCAACCAGCGCGGCTACAATCTGGCGCTCATCGACGGCGCTACGGGTGAAGTCAAAGCGGTGGACAGCTTCGATACCCACGGAGATCCCGCCGCGTCGCCGGCGCTGGTTGATTTCGTGCAGCAGGCCGGGCCGGGCGATCTCCTGGCCGTAGCTGTCAAGGACACGGCCAGCGACCAACTGAGCGCCGAAGCCGCTCAAGCGCTACGCGACCTCGACCTGAGCGACCTGCGCGGCCGATTTCGCTGGGCGCAAGCAGGCATTGTCACGATCGACAGCGCCGGGAAGCCAGCAGCGGTCGAGGAAATCGAAGGATTGCAGGCAACCAGTGTTGGCGTCGGCGCGGGCTGGCGGGAACCAAACGCCGCTGCACAGGTGGAGTGGCTCCGTTTGGAGCGGGCGGAGAACTGAACAACAGCAAAGACCAGCAACAATTTATGGGTCAGGTGTGGGGTAAGACAAGGGCGGAAATGGTGGAACCGGTGTTGGAAACAAAATTATTGGGTTCTGCTGGCTGGCAGGCGCCTGGCTTGGGGCAGGTGACGGGGATGAAAACAACCGTGTAGCCGTGGGTTGCGCGCTTGAGGACCAGGATCCCGAAGTGCCTGACGGAATGGTCAGCGACTGCCCGCGATAGATTGCGGACCCTGAGATGCCGTTGGCATTCTGCAGCCGTTGAACTGATATCCCACAGCGCGCCGCGATGGAATACAACGTGTCGCCAGGCTTAACGGTGTAGCCGCTGGAACAGGTTGACGGTGCTGAAGACGACCTGCTTGTGGAGACTATAGCAGATGGGACGCTCGATGAACTACTGCCCGATGAGGCAGGAATCGCCAACGTCTGTCCAGGGAGAATCACATCTCCGCTGAGACCGTTGAGCGACCTCAACGTGCTGACCGACACGCCGTAGCGATTGGCGATCGACCAAAGCGACTCGCCGCTACGAACGACGTAGCTACCCCCTGTAGTTGCACTGCTTCCGGTGCTGCTGGGATTCCTTGATCCGCTGGACGACGAGTCGGATCTCGACGCGGTGGGAATCCTGAGTGTTTGGCCAGGCCGGATTACCGTGGTAGCCAACCCGTTGGCCTGGACGATGGCGCTCACAGAGGTGCCATACCGGCTTGCTATACTGGAAAGGTTGTCACCACTCCGCACAACGTATGACACAGACTCCTGTTGGAGCGATGACGCAATGCCGCTGTTTGGTAAAACAAACACGGCAAGCACGAAAGCAATGACGAGAGCAACGGTGACTCGTGACTTGCGCATTTGATGCTCCTCCCTGAAGCATTTTCAAAGGCCGCCAAAGCCGTTTTGCCCTTCATTGAAGGTATCGTAACGTGCTTAGGCCGCAGCAACTTTACATAGGCTTGATTTATTGGTCAAGTTATGGTATATTATGTACAGTTATAGAAGATTGGCATGATCTGAGCGGCTGAATCGCTGCCAGACTTGCCCCCATGATAGCGCACCTGAAGCTCAAATGCAATAGGATTCAGGCAACAGGGCGCAATGATTCATGATATTTTAATTTGAGGCATATCCACAAACAACGAGGAATCGTCGATGCCATGCAAACTCACAACTTCCTCAAAACTGGTTACACCAAAGCACGGTCCCCGGCTCCACCGTCGCGTCACAGTAGACACGCAGCCCGACAAATCGCTCCGATTTTGACCGTCTGCGCAATAGCAGCAGTTCTTGCCATGAGTCTGCCAGCATCCTCGCGCTGGATTTCGGCATCCGAGGTCCGTGCGCGGCACGCTGATTGGACGCAACATGCCGAAGGGCCGACTTCAAACAACGCAAATATAGTCTTCGCGGGCCAAGACCAGACGATCTGGGTGGGAACCAACAGCGGACTGGACCATTTCGACGGCCGCTGGCGGTCGTTTACGCCCAACGATGGACTGCCGAAAGGCCCCATCCGCGCCGTTGCGCAGACGATAGATGGTACGCTCTGGGCTGGAGGCGACCATGGTGTGGCTCGAATGCACACAGACACGCCCGGAAATCCATGGCAGGTTGTCGGCATCGAGGGATTGACAGGTCCCGTCTTTGCGCTGCTGGGGACGACAGACGGCATGCTGTGGGCTGGTACAGATGCAGGGGTCGCCACCTTCGACGGAGCGTCATGGACGGTTGTTCCCCTCTATCAACAAAGTGGGCTGCCCGCGAGAGTGCTGGCGCTGGCAGAGGACAGCAACGGGCGGATTTGGGCAGGCGGCGACACGCTTCATCGCATCGACGCTCAATCGAGGCAAGCATATTGGATCGATAACGTTCGCTTCCATAGTCGTATTCAGGCCCTGCGAGTTGCGCCCGCGCGCGGCCAATGGCCGGAAACACTTTGGGTCGGCACAGCAGGTGAGGGTCTGTGGAGCTACACCGACCATTGGCGTCACTTCGGCATGCCCGAGCCAGGACAATCCGCCGAGGGAATCGCATCAAACAACGTTCTTGCCCTCACATTGGACAGCGACGGTGCTCTTTGGATCGGCACCAACGGCAGCGGCGTCAGCCTCTTCAATCCAGATGGACTTTCCTTCTTTTGGGGCGGCAAGAACTGGCGGACGCTGACCACCAGGGATGGATTAGCAGCGGACGCCGTCGCCAGCATCGTGTTGGATTCCTCAGGTACGGCCTGGCTGGCGACCATTGCCGGCGTCAGCCGCCTGGACACGCGCTCGTGGCAAAAACTGGCAACTCTTGACCAGCCAACCATCGATTCCGCCACAGCAGCTTTCGTCGATAGACAAGGACGCCTCTGGTTTGCCAGCGACCGGCTGGGAGTCATTGTGGTTGACGGTAATACAGTGCATCACATAAGCGCGGAGAGAAGCGGGCTTCCTGAGGACATGGTACGTTCGGTTCTGGTAGACAATAACGGCTTTGTCTGGATAGGGACTGCGCGACAGGGTATCGTCCGTGCCCGCGTCATGGATGTGTTGACCGCTGCTGAGGACCACTTGCCTGCCTGGCAAGCATTCGGAGACGAAACGCTGGGGTCCAATGTCCTGCGTGCTTCCCTCGCAGCCAGCGATGGCTCGCTGTGGTTCGGCACCTACAACGGCGTTCACCGGTTCGTGCCAATGCCTAGCGGCCGCGGTGGTCAGTGGACCCACTACACCACAAATGACGGCCTCGCAGACAACATCGTTAGCCAGAACGCGATTGCCGAAGACAGCACCGGCACCATCTGGGTTGGCACCAACACAGCCATCAATCGCCTCAGTTACGGTTCAAGCCGTTGGACCAACTACCAACTCGGTGAGGGAACTACCAGCAAGGTTCTCAGTGTAGCAGCGTCTAACGCCCCGAATGCTCAATACCCCGTCTGGGCCGGCACGGACACCGGTGACGTGTATGCATTGGACACAAGCAGCAACGAGTGGCGCTTGATCGACCGCATTGGCAGCCCGATCTACGCGCTGCTCGCGCCGGACGACAGCTATCTGTGGGCCGGCGCCGGCGCGGGCCTGGTCAAGCTCGACGTGGACAGCCTGGTGCAAAGAATCTTTACACGGGAACAAGGACTGAACGACAACGAGGTTCACGTATTAGCGCGGGACGCGGCGAACGGCGTGTGGATCGGCACGCAAACCGGAATCATGCGCCACCAACCGGAGCAGGTACCTCCCACTGTGCGTTTTGTCTCAGTGAACGGCAAACCACCGGCCGGCGGGAAGGTGCAGTTTCTCTCACAAACCCCTATCGGCGTTGCCGTGGAAGGCTCAGACATGGCCACACCGGCCAGCGAGCTTGGTTATCGCATGAGAATCCCCCAGATGGGCGCCGGCTGGCAGAACGAAACGGACGAGCACTGGACGCTTGATCCTCTCGGGCCGGGGCACTATACACTGGAAGTCCAGGCGGTGGACGGCGAACTTAACACGTCCGCGATCGAGCGGGTTGATCTGGAAGTCGTGCCGTCGGTCGTTGCGCCGATGCTCGGCCGGATCTCCGTCTCACAGGCATCGGTGATGGCAGTCTCCACCGCTACGGCGTTGACCGGATTGATGGGCATAGCGCTGCTGACTATCCGGCAACGTAAACGTCGCCGGGCAGCGCTGCGACGCCGCTTTAACCCATACGTGTCGGGAGAACCGGTCACCACTCAAGAGATGTTCTTTGGCCGCCACGATACCCTGGCGCGTATTGTGGACACGCTGCACGAGAACAGCATCATGATCCACGGAGAACGGCGCATCGGAAAAACCAGTCTCCTCCTGCATCTGGTAGAGCATCTGCACACAGCCCACGATTCCGAGTTCATGTTTGTTCCAGTCTACGTTGACCTGGAAGGAACCATGGACGACGAACTGTTCAGCATCATGATGGAAGAAACGATCGGCTGCCTACCCCGCTACCTGCCGTCGATTCCCGCTCTGCGCTATCACCAGATTGCGTGGACCGAGTACGATCACCGCGAGTTCAGCCGCGATCTGGACAGCATTCTCGAACTGCTGGCGCAAACCACCAGGAAAACGGTGCGCGTGGTACTGATACTGGACGAGATGGATGTCATGAACACCTATCAGCCGGTGACGCAGCAGCAACTTCGGCGGATTTTCATGCGCACTTTTGCCTATAGCCTGGGCGCGGTGGTGGCCGGCGTCAACATCAGCAAAAGCTGGGACCGCGTTGAAAGCCCGTGGTACAACTTGTTCAACGAGGTGGCACTCGGCCCGCTGAGCGATGAAGCAGCCCGTGAGCTCATCCTTGAGCCGGTACGCGGAATCTATCAGATCGCTCCTGAAGCGGTCTCATACATCGCTCTGCACGCGCGCGGCAAGCCCTATCTGCTGCAACAGCACTGTATGGAAGCCGTCAACCTGATGTTGGCTGCTGGCCGAAACAAGATCACCTTAAGTGACGCCCGGCGCGCGCTGGTGGATCTGCAACGCCAGCGTCCACCAAAAGCCCACCGTCTCACCCGTAGATCCTTGAGACCACAGGGGACCAAGCTTTAACTGGTGTAACGTCAAATTTGGGTAGAACTACGAATCTATGGTAGACTCCTTCTGCTGACGCCCGTTCCACAGTCTACTTCCCCCCAACTGTGGAGCGGGCGTTGTATCGTTCAAAAATCGCCCCTTCCAGCGGCTGCAAGATGACGGCCAGCACCCCGCTCTTTGTTTCCACCGTCGCTTCTCCATCCAGTAAATTCACCCAAGTCCCTTCGATATCCAGCGTCACACGCTGCACGACAGTGCTGTTGTTGAGCGCCACCACCACCTGTTCACCCTCATAGCTGCGTTCAAAGATGTAGATGCCGCTGTTGTCGTCCACGAGCAACGTCCTGAATGCACCCAGTTGCAGCGCGAGCGATCTATTGCGAATGGCGATCAAACGTCGGTGCCAGCCATGCAGGTCGTAGTCGAACGCGACCGGATGCGCTTCGTGTCGAACCGAGCCATCGGGCAAGGTTGCCTCAGCTGCGTAATCCATGTCGGGCCAGACCATTGGCTTGCGGTCGCAGGGGTCGTTGGCGCCCCACATGCCGGACTCGTCGCCGTAATAGATCATAGGCGCGCCGACGTAGGTCATCTGAAAGAGAACCATCAACTTCTGCAAGGCGCGCTCGGCGGCAGTCGGCGGCCGGGTATCAAAAGCCGCGTTATGGCGTGGACGTGTCAGGTCGCCGTAGCCCCGCCAGTCACGATAGTGAAGCTGGTTCCGGTTGACGATGTGCGAGGCAATACGCGCTGTGTCGTGGCTGGTCAGCAGATTCTGCATCCCATAGGCGACGCAACCGGGATACGCCTCGCGCAGTTCCCGCAGCCGCCGGTCGAACTCGCTGGGCGGGATTGCGGCGCTTGTCTCAACGAAGAACTCGGCGCAAGCGAAGGTCCACAGATAGTTCATCACCGCATCAAACTCATCCCCTTGCAAATACGGCTCGTTGTCGTCCTCAACCACAATCTCGGCCACCAGATACGCATCCGGGTTGATGGCCTTGATGTGTTGGCGCCAGTCCTTCCAGAAGCCGTGCTTGATGCAAAAAGCCACATCCAGCCGCCAGCCATCGATACCGTGTTGCACCGCGCCGTTGCCATACGGGTCCATCCAACGCCGTGTACAGGCAAAGATATATTCCTTTGGACCCTGCACAATGCCGTTCGCATCTTGTCGCAGTTCGGGCAGTTCATGCACGCCAAACCAGCCGCGATAGGTAAACGGAGCAAAGCGGCTCGGCCGATCCCAGTCGCTGACCTTGAACCAGTCGGCAAAGCGCGAGGCTTGGCCATGTTGCACGATGTCCTGAAAGGCCCAACTGTTCAGTCCCATGTGGTTGAACACGCCATCGAAGATGATTCGCATCCCGCGGCGATGCGCCTCGGCGATCAACTCTAGCGCCAGCAAGTCCGCCGATGTCCAGGTCCACGCGCCGTACGCATCAGGCTGCTCGGCGGCGATGATGCGGCGGTCGCCCTCCGGGTTGGGACCGAAGTTCGGATCGATGTGATGATAGTTGGCGCCGTCGTATTTGTGGGAGGATGGGGCGTCGAACACCGGGTTCAAGTAGATGGCGGTGATGCCTAGGTCTTGCAGATAGTCAAGCCGGTCGATAACGCCCTGGAGATCGCCGCCATAGCGTCGCCGCTGCAAGTGGAACCAGATGTCCTTGCCATGCGCCCGCTCGTACGGCTGCTGCACATACCAGTCGCTGGTCCATGGATGTACCTGCCAGGGTTCGCTAAGATCATGGGGGTAACTGTTGCGCAGGCTTTCCAGTGTGGGGTCGTTGGTTGTATTGCCGTTGCAAAAACGCTCCGGAAATATCTGGTACCAGACAGCGCGCTTGGCCCATTCTGGCACGAAATCGGGTTGTGTGTTCACGGTTTGCCTTTGTTGTTCAGGTCAGGAATTTGGCTGAATCGCAGCGGCTGGTAAGCTAGCCGATTCTCGCTGCATTTCGGAGGTGAGGCTTAAGCCGGGCGGCTACCCCCAATGATACCTGCGAACCACCCGCCAGTGAAATGCAGACAATCAAAACGAAAGCACCCGGTTGCTGGCAGTCCAACAACCGGGTGCTCAAGCGAGAAGTTTTTGCTGTGACCGGTCTCCGGCCGTGCCACTCAATCTGGCGCAGGCCGTTATGGCCTGACTACCGGAAACTGGATCTCCGTCACATAGTCCTTGGGCGCGACACCTTCGTCGCCCGCGCTGCGCAGGTAGACCTCGCGGTTGGGGCCGGCAACCCGGTAGCCATTGGCCGCGATCCACTGCATCAGCGCACCATAGGCGTCGTTGAAGCCGCTGTACGGCCCGGTGTGGACCGTGCTGGCCATGGTCGGCACGGCTGCCAGGTCGTAGACCTGCACGCGGCCGCCAGAGCTCAACGCCCCTTCGACCGGCTGCACCACCTCCAGATCGACATCGCTTTCCTTATACTCGTCGTCGAAGTAAACCGTCAGGCACGGGCCGGCCGGCTTGCCGCCGTTGCCAAACACGTAGCCCATCAGTTCATCCCACAATGGCCCCTGGCTGCCATAGTTCGCCACCGTGTCGCGCAATCCCGCCACGCGCATCGCGGGCACTTCCTTGATTACCACCTCGTAAGCAGGCATTATTTCCTCCTGGTCTAACTGTTGGATGCGGGCGGTGATCCGCGCCAACCGCCCTTGTTCGTCGTCAACTGTTCTCTGGACCTCGGCCTGTTTGAGACGTAACATGCCGCGCAGCTCAGCCGGTGGCACGCCCTGGCCGAACAGCGTCCGAATCTGCTCAAGTGACAGACCCAGGTCCTTCAGCGAGAGTATCTGGTACAGATCAGGGAGCTGGCCGGCCGAGTAGTAGCGGTAGCCTGTAAACCGGTCGACGTGGGCCGGCTTGAGCAGCCCTTCCTCGTCGTAGTGGCGCAGCGCCTTGACCGTTACCCGACTCAACCGAGAGAACTCACCGATCTTGTACATCCGTTACCTTGCCTTGCGTCTGTGATCACGTTCGTCGAAAGCTTTCAACCTCAGTATACACCCTCCCCTTACCGGAGAGTCAAGAGGGAGATTCTCTGCGTGGAAACGTACGTACACAGCCTTCATTGTTGCGTTACTCCCGCCTTCGCGAGAGTCTAGTGCGTGTGAAGACTGGATTCCCGCCTTCACGGGAATGACTCAAGCAGACGCTACGTTTCATCGTTAAGGTGCCTGGATTCCCGCTTTTCTAGAAACGACCACGGAGAGATTCTCATTAGCAGTTCGGCATCGAGCGGATCGCGTGTTTGACCCATCCAGAATGACAGCGAAGAGGTTTCTTGCTACGGCGCATGCCGTCTGTGATGGCACTGGAAATTCCACGAGAATGGCGGGTACACAGTTGAAAAGGAGACGAAGAAGATGCTTATCGACTAGTATCAGGTGACAGGCTGTAACAACAAACGGAGCACTTACAGGTCACCCTGCAAGTGCTCCGTTGAATAGTCGGCGCCAACAGTTCGGACGATTAGCCCGTTACGCAGTGCAGGACGTATCCCAACTCAGCGCGATGGTGGTGATGTCATCGGCATCTACCATACCGTTGTGGTTGAAGTCGTAGAGTGCGTTGTCGGTTCCCCAGGCCGCTGTCACCAGCGAGATGTCGCCCACATCGACCGCGCCGCTGCCGTTGAAGTCGTAGCAAGGCTGCGGGAGATCGGGACGCACGATGAACAGTCCCTGCTCCATGCCGCTGATGATGACCACACCGCTGTCGAAGTATGGAAATACATTCCACGCCCCGTTGAAGTTAGCATTGTTGTTACCCGGGTAGATGTCGAAGAAACCGACCTGGCTCAGATTGGCGTTTGCAAGGTCGGAAAGGTCGAGGATCTGCAAACCGGCGCGATAGTTGGCCTCGTAGGCGTAGCCGTCCTTGATGTAAAGGTTGTGATCAATGGCCGGCGTCGTGCCCGAGTAATAACCGATCAGCTGCGGCGAATCCAGGTTGCTGATGTCCCAAACTCGGGTGCGGGTGTTGTAGCCATAGCTTTGCTCGTCCAACTCGTCGTCAAGCAGCAGATAGGTCTGGGTCTCGTCCGTCCACAACTGATGCGTGTAGGCAGCATTGGAGTAGCCGGTGCGCGATACCTGTAGCGGTGCTGCTTTGTTGGTGACATCGACGATGGTCAGGGTGTCCTCGTTCGCGTTGAAGCAGATCTCCTGACCCTGGTGATCCGGATCGGGTCCAACATAGTTGACACACTGGGCATCGTGGGTGTAGCCGTCGGCGCTGAAACAGCCGGCGAACGAGGGACTGGATGGGGTCTGAATGTTGACCATGTGCAGCCCGCCGCTGCATGTAGAAGATCCCACGCCGTACGCGTAGCCAGAATCCTCGTTGATGACAATGTTGTGCGCCCGGCCAAATCCGCTGTAATAAGCCGTTTCGCTGAACGTCACCGGCGGGCTGGCAATGTTGCGCAACTCGGTCAGGTCGAAGACCTGCATGCCATGATTGCTGGCTTCGCTGACGATAAAGGCATGGTTGTCAAACACCTTGATATCGCGCCAGGACGAACTGACGGTGTGGGTGGGCAGCTTGCCAAGATAGATCGGGCTTTCCGGGTTGGTGATATCTACGAACGCGGTGCCGTTGTTGAGGCCCATCAACGCGTATTCCTTCCCCGTCAGGGGATCGGTCCAGCCCCAACTGTCGTTGCCGCTTGAAGCGCTAAAAGTAGAGAGCGGCATGTAGGCCAACAGATCGACGTTTTCGCAGGGATAGCTGCCGGCCATGCCAGCCACGCAGGGCGTTGCTGCCTGCGGCGCGCGATCCCAGGCTGACTGCTGGTCGGCCAGCAAAGCCTTCATCGTCGCGGTCAACACAGGTGGCCTCTCGTCTTCGCCAGGTTCCTGGGCAAAGACAACCATCTGGCTTCCGACCAACGTGGCAAGGATGATAAAAACAGCAAACAAGCGGAACATCTTGGTCGTGGGGCGCTTCATAGAATCTCTTCTCCTACATCTGGAAATTGAACGGCGAGCGGCGGACGGGCTTACCGGGGCTTGTGGAGCGGCCCGAACCGCGGAGCGAGATTATATGCTGAACGTCGCATGATCTGCAAATCGCTGGCGCACACCATTGCGCAATATAGAACGACCGCCTACTCCGTCTGAATCGTCACCGCCGCTGTCATGTTCCAGCGCAGTTGATCATTGAACTCGTCTGGTATGATGACCACCGTGTAGGTGATGTCGCCCTGTTTGTTGACACCAATGGGCTTGATCTGGGTGATATGGCCGGTCAGTTCGACGTTCGGCAGCGCGTCGAAGTTCAGCAGCACCTGGCTGCCTTCACTAATACGCACTACGTCCAGCTCGGTCAGGTCGTCGGTCTCGATCTGCCAGGCGGTCAAATCGGCCAATTGCACCACAGGCGCACCCGGCGACACCGTTTCGCCGACGGCCGGAATCAACTGGGCAACGGTACCGGCGAAAGGCGCCGTCAGCACGGTCTCGTCCAGCGCGGCCTGGGCCTGCTGCACGGCTGCCCGCGCTGACGCCACGTCAGCCTCGGCAGCAGCGACAGTCTCCGGCCGCGTGCCGGCTTTCAACAGGTCGAACTGCGCCTGCGCGCGGCGCAACTCCGCCTGCGCGCTGGCCAGGTCGGCCGGACGCGCCGCAGCCTTGACGCTGTCAAGCTGCGCCTGGGCCTGACGCACAGCCGCCTGGGCGGCCGCGATCTCCGCGGCGGTCGCGCCTTGGGTCAGGTCGTTCAACTGCGCCACGGCCGCGTTGTAGGCGTTGGTGGCCTGCTCTAGCTGCAAGGACTCGGGGCGGCGCCCCACGTCTGGCTGGCCAGCCACCTGGTCATAAGCGGCCTGAGCCAGCCGCAACGCGGCCTCGGCGTCAGCCACATTGGTGTTAGCTGCAATAATCTGTCCCTGAGGCGCGCCTTCCTGAACCTGCTGCAAGCTGGCCTGGGCGCCATCCACAGCGGCCTGAGCAGCGGCGATGTCCTCAGTGCGGGCGCCCGCCTGCAGCCGGTCAATCTGGGCGGTGGCAGCATCGACCGCGGCGGCGGCGGCTTCGATCTCTTGGGTACGTGCGCCCGCACTCAGCTCTGCCAGGCGCGCTTGGGCTGCACCCAATGTGGCTTCAGCCTGGGCAACAGCGGCCTGCTGGCGGTCGGACCGCAGGCGCAGGATCGGCTCACCCGCAGACACCGGTGCGCCTTCAGCCACCAATATCTCGTCAACGATGCCGGCGGTGGGTAAGTTGAGCGCCGCGCTGCGCACAGGGACAACCACACCGTCTACTATGATCTCGTTGTCGGCCCGCACGGGCGTGGCTGCAATTGGGGCCGGCGCGGCAGGGGTGCTGGCCGCGTTGCGGTTGCCACAAGCGGCTAACAGCACCGCAACTAGTAGAGCAGTTAGAATGGCTACGCCATGTTTCTTCATGTGTGTTACTCGCTTTGTGTCGTTGTACGGTTCAGATGTTTACTGATCACTAATTACTCGTACGCCAGCACCTCGCGCACCGTCAGCCGCGACGCGTTGCGGGCCGGTAGATAGCTGGCCAGCGCGGCGACAGCGATCACGATCACCAGCCAGATCAGGATGCCGACTGCAGAGAAGGCGAAGCTCAAGGGGGCGTTGGTGAATGCCATGCCGACCTGATCGCTGAGCACCCGGCTGAGCGGGTAGGCCAGAACTGTCGCCTGAATCCAACTGATAAAGCCGATCAGGACACCCTCAACGGTGATGATCTGCATGATCGAGCGAGTCGCAGCGCCGATAGCGCGCATCACGCCGATCTCCCGCGTCCGTTCGATGACGTTGATGCTCATGGTGCCCATCAGGCCCAGTCCACCTACCAGCGCCATCAGAAAGGTCATCACCAGCAGCAGGTTGACCAGGATGCCGAACTGGTACTCAGTCCCCTCGAGGTTTTCGTCCCGGGTGGAGAGCAGAGTCACGGTGTAGCCGGCCTGCTGGAAGCGCTGCTCCAGCGCGGCGGCCACGCGGCGATGCACTGCCGGGTCCTCGCTGTTGGTCAGAACACGCAGCACGCTGGCCCGGCCCGTTCTACCCATCAACCGGCTGAAGTAGTCGTAGTTCGCGTATCCAGTGGGCTGATCCAGTACCCCTTCCATAACACCCACCACGACCCAATCGCTCTCCTTGCCGTCGATCTTGAGCGTAATCGTGTCTCCGACTCGCACATCGTTTTCGGCATCCATGAAAGTCGTGTCGACCACCAGCGCGTTTTCATCTTCGGGCAGCAGCCAACGGCCAGAGATGATCTGGGGCCGCAGCATCTGGCTGCCGGCCGGCGGGGCATGAATGCGGATCTCATCGCTTTCGCCCGCTGGCAGGCCGGGCTGGGTGCGGGTTTGCACCCCTTCCTCGCCGGACCGGCTTGGCAAGCTCGGCATGCCGTTTTCGGACGCCGAGCCAACCACAGCGTCGGGGCGTTGGCGTCGGGCAGTAGCGCGGCCCCAGCTTTCGGCAGCAACCACGCCTGGCACTTGCAGCGCCTCGTTTTGTAGCGCATCCGTGCGCACATCGCGGTCGATGCCGATGACGACGTGGAAGTTGTTGTTGCGCACCGCATCGTCCACCGTCTGATAGAGCGAGGCGCGGACCGACAGGACCGCGACAAAGATCGCTCCGCCCAGTGTAAGGGTCAGCATGGTCAGCGCCAGGCGGCCTTTGCGCCGGAACGTGTTGCGCAACGAGATGACTAGCGGCCGGCTGATCCACGGGAGATAGTGCTGCGAGTTGACCAGCGTCCGGTCCACAAAACCCTGGCCGAAGCGCCCCTGGCCCAGCCCGTAGTTGCTGATCGCCTCGCGAATGGTGACACGGGCGCCGTTGGAGATGGGCCACAGCGCGGCGACCAGCGGCACCAACAGTCCCACCAACACCTGCAACGCGATTGCGGTCAACGGAACACCTTCGTAGACCACATCGAAGTTGATGAACTGGGACAGGAAGTCGGTGAAGCCGTAGGCGCCGGCGACGCTGGCCGGAACCGCGATAAGCAACGCCAACAGGCCGAAGATCAGTACCATACCCAGGTACAGCCAGGTGATCTGCCCGACGCTGGCGCCGATGGTCTTCATCACACCGATCTGGCGCACCTGCTGCGCCATCACCGCCGCGATGGTGTTGATGACGAGAAACGCGCTGAGGAACAGCGACAGCAGGCCCAGCACGCCTAACAGCAAGAAGACCGGCGTCAGCACCGCGTCGGCGGGGTGTTTGCCCGGATCGGGGACATAGGTAAACGTGACCGTGCGGCCGCTGCTCTCGATCTTGTCCTTCACCTTGTCCGCGACGGACTGGATGTAGGCTTTGTCGGTGTGGCCAGCCTGGTCGGCCACGCGAAAGCTCAGGGTAGTGTACTGCTTCGGATAGCCCCACCGCTCCAGGGTGTCGAAGGTGGTGTAGGCGAAGGCCTGGTTGGTGAAGCGCGCCGGCGGCAGGTTGATGTCGTGGGCCGTGCCTATCACCGTGACATCCTTTGTGCGGCCATCGGGCAGTTCGATGGAAACCGTGTCACCGACATTTGCCTTGAGCATGGGCAACGACATGCGTTCGACCACAATCGCGTCGCGCGGCGGTGGCCACGGACCGCTCTCTGGGCGGACGATGTTCAGCGGGATGTTCTCCCAGTCGGGCAGGGCAAAGATGGACAGGTCCAGCCATTGTCCCGGTCCCAGGCTGGCGCGGCTGCGCAGGTTGAAACGGGCGGTGGCCGAACCCACCTCGGGCATACGCTGGACGGCGGCCAGCATGTCGGCGTCGAAACCTGTGACGCCGATCATGGCATCGGCCGGGTTGATAGCCTGGTAGGTGGTGTTCATCTGGTGGTCGAGGATCTGGCGGGTGCCGGCGATCATGCCCACCGCAAACACACCGACCGCGATGGAGAGGACAACCAGAATCGTGCGCGACTTGTGATCCCACAGATCGCGCATAACCTTGGCCCAGCGCGGCGCCAGCCACCGCCGGCCGGCGCGCCGGGAAGGGGTCTGGCCGCGGCTGGCTGCCGCAGCTCTCGACTCCGGTAGGACGCTCACGCTACCCCTGTACCTGTTCCACCGCCGGCAACGTTACAGCCGGCGCGCTTGAGGCGGTGTCATCGATGATCAGGCCGTCGGCGATGGTAACAGTCCGGCCCGTCCGCAGGGCCAGCTCCTCGTCGTGGGTCACCATGAGCACCGTTTTGCCCTCGCCCACCAGCCGCCCAAACAGGCTGAAGACGGCGTCGGCGGTGCGCGAGTCGAGGTTGCCGGTTGGCTCATCGGCGACAACCATGGCCGGATCGTTGGCCAGCGCGCGGGCGATGGCGACCCGCTGCTGCTGGCCGCCCGACGTGGCTGAAGGCAGCTTATCGGCATGATCCACCATGCCGACCTCCTCCAGCAGCGCCATGGCGCGTTCGGACCGCTCGCGCGTCGGGTAGGTGTTGCAGAAATCCATGGGCAGCATGACATTCTCCAACACAGTCAGGGTTGGCAACAACTGGAAGAACTGGAAGATCACGCCAACGTGCCGGCCGCGCCAGACGGCCATTTGCCCCTCGCTGAGCGTATGCACCGCGGTGTCGCCGATCAACACTTCGCCCGACGTTGGCCGGTCAATGCCGGTAATCATGTTGATCAGCGTCGATTTACCGCTGCCCGACTTGCCCACTACCGAGACGAACTCGCCGCTATCGACCTCGAGGTTGATTTGCTTCAGCGCGGTGAATGGGCCGGCGGCTGTTTCATAGGCCTTGGTTACGAAGCGCAACTCGATTAAGCGCTGGTTGCCGTGGCGATATCCGCCGGAGGCGCCGTTAACAGGTGCTGTTTTGCTTTTTTTTGATCGGCCAAACATGTACATCACTCCTGAAGAGTGTCCTCAAACGCGTGATAAACTTACTTGACATCATGACTGGCAGTCCATACGAGGACTGCCAGTCATGATGACCGCTTGAACTTCAAGTCTAACAGATAGTCTGGGAAGTCGTTGTGATTGTACTCTCAAATAGGGGATTGTAACCGGCGGTTGGTTGTTTTCATGGTCTTCGCTGCTGACTCCCGTTGCGAATCGGTTTCCGCAACGCGCTGGCCGGATCGTTGGTAGCCCGGATTTCGTTTAGCGCCACGCCGATGATCTCGCGTGCCTGCGCGGCCAGCTCGGTCGGATCGTCATCAGCTCGCGGCTGGACAACCTCCAGCGGCACCAGCCAGACGCGACTGGTATCCCTCAGCACAATGCGTTTAACGGTGGTCAGAACCCCCTCGTTGCGGCTGTGCCAAGTCATGGAGTCGGTCTCCTCGTAATGGATGGCACACAGCAGATAGGGCATCTCCGTATCAATAGCGATCTCGAACACACCGTAGCGGAAGGGCAACAACGTGTCCAACGGATTGCGCGTGCCTTCGGGAAAGATGACGATAGGCGGATACTGGCTGCCACGGATCGCATTGGCGACCTGGCGGCGCACGGTGTTGCGGTTCGATTTATCGCTGCGATCCACAAAGAGAGTGCCGGTTGCGCTGGCGATCTGGCCGATGAATGGCCATTTCTCGACCTCAGCTTTGGCCACAAAACGCATGGGAAGCAAGTAGGCCATCACCAGCGTGTCAAAGAAGGAGACATGGTTGGAAAGCACGAAGCCGCGGTGCTGGACAATCCGCTGGCAGTCGGTGCACTCGAATCGCAGCCCCAACGACGGCATCAGCGCACGCACGCCCAGTGAAAAGCACCACGCCGAGAAGCGTACCCCGCGCACCTTGACCGGTATCCACGACAGGAGAATGATGGCCAGCGTTACCCCCCCGACAATCAACGCACTGGCAACGAAACGTAGTAAACCGCGGAGGTAAGCCATGGTCAGTGGGCCAGCAGCGCCGGCCAGTCAAGCAGCGGAACGATGGCGTTGAGGTCGTGGGTAGCGTCGAAGGTCATGAAAGTCAGGTTGGAAAAGAGATGCTCGGCCATTTCACGCGTTTTGTCGATGGGGACGATGTCGTCCCGCAAACCATGGATCACTGTTACAGGGATGTCCGTCAACTGCAACGTGTTGTCCTCCGGATCAATGTAGTTCAGCGCCGGCGCCAGCAGCACTAACCGGTCGATCAGCCCGGGATGGGTGCAGGCATACACCGTTGCCATCAGCCCGCCCATGCTGGAGCCAATCAACGTCCAACCGGTCGAATTAGCGAGCAACAACCTGAGTTGCGCCATACGCTCATAGAAGTCGCCGGGGAAGTCAGGCGCCAGCAGATCAGGATAGAGACCGAGCAGATAGGTGGCTTTAAAGCCCTGGCCACTGCCGGCCAGGCCATGGATGAAAAGGAGATTATGTTGACTTGTCATGCGAAAGTGCCGTTGCAAACCGAGGGAGACCAGTGGGCAATTATAGGGCAGTTTCACCGGCGTGTCAATCGGCTGCCGGAAACGCTACCAACAAGACACAACGGCGCCCGACGCGGACATCGAAGCATCGATGCGCGCCGGGCGCCGTTATTCGATTCTACAGGCGACGCCGGCTGTTGCTGTTTGTGGCGTCAGGCCAGCCGCCGTCAATGAACCAGTTTCGGTTGTTCCACCAGTTCGCCGTCCAGATACTCGCGTACAGCGACGGCGATTTGTTTCTCGTTGGTCATGACGGGCTTGATGCCGAGCTGCACGAGACTGTTCCAGGCGCCCTGGCCCATACCGCCGGCGATCAACACCTGGCAGTCTGCCAGATTAGCCATCATCAGGTTGTGCTTTTCCTGAGAGTGCTTTCCCATGCCGTGGCCATGCTCGTGGTCGTGGTCATGGTCGTGGTCGTCGTGCTCGTGCAGGCGAAACTGATCGTGGCCTGCCTTGGGTCGCGCTTCTTGCCTGACCACCTGTCCAGACTCTACCGTCAACACCAGATAGTTGCGTGCCCGGCCAAAGTGGCGGCTGATCGTGACAAGATCGTCGGTGACTACTGCGATCTTCACAGTAAAACTCCTTTCTTAAGCAGCCACGGCCTCGAGCTGATCCTTGCCCAGGATGTCGATTTCGATTCCCTCCAGGGTAAGAATCGTCTCATGCACCGGGCAGTGTTCCGCGACGCGCTGAATAGCTGCCTGCCGATTGGCGCACTGGCCGTGGGGGAGTTCGACCCGAACTTTGAGGTTGGTGAGTCGGGTGGGGTTCTCCAGCTTGTCAAACGTGACATCGACGGTCATCTCACTGGCATCGATGCCGGCTCGACCACAGTACTGGGCGACGAACGCCCCAACGCACGAACCGAGTGAGGCAACGAACAGTTCCGGCGGCGTCGGGCCGCGGTCCTTGCCGCCCATGCTGGCCGGTACGTCGATGATAACGCTGTGGTTGCCGAGTTTGCTTTCGAAGAGCATGTCGCCCTTGTAGTAGGTGGTAATTTTCGCCATGGTATGCGTTTCTCCTTATGTTCTGAAACATTCGGGCGTGCGCCCGAAAGCAGAGCTTTTTTGCGCTAAATCCCGAAGGTCGGTAGCAACAATTTACAACATTTTATAATTTTTGACAAATTTCACAAACATGTGTAATATTCTACAAGCTGATTGGCGGTCAAGCCTTCAGCCCAGAAATCAAGGCATTTAGAGCACATCCAACCCACGCCTTTTTCTCAAAGCTGCCCAACCAGGAGCAGATGTGTCGCCAGGAGATCACAGTGACCGACAGATTGCTAACCACACGCGAGCTGCAAGAGCTTCTTCAACTGGACCGCGTTACCATCTACCGCATGGTCAAAGACGGTGAACTGCCGGCGATGCGCGTGGGCGGCCAATGGCGCTTCTCTTCCGACGCCATCGACTCCTGGCTGAACGGACAAAAAGGCGACCGCCCAACCGAGGATGTCACACAGACCGTCAACACTGACCTGGGGAGTTTGTCGCTGGAAGACCTGGTACCGGTCGAAACGCTGCAAACGATCCAGAACCAGTTCGCCGAGCTGATAGGCGTGGCCGCGTTCATCACCGATCTGGAGGGCCAGCCGTTGGCGCCCTGCAGCCGTTGCAGCCGCTTTTGCCAGATCATCCACAGCCGGCCTGAGGGCATGGCAGCTTGCCAGGAGTCGTGGCATTCCATCTCACTGCTGGAGGATGCCAGTTCGGCGATACACCTCTGCCACGCCGGTATCGAATACGCCAGCGCACCGGTCAGCGTCAGCGGGCATCGCTTTGGTCTGGTCACTGCCGGCCAGTTTTTTACCACCCCCCCCGATCCAGATGCGTTCCGTGAGAAAGCACTGGCAACAGGAGAACGAATCGGAGTCTCAGGCGAGCAACTGGCCACCGCCATGGACTCCATCGAACTCATCTCACAGGAACGAGCACTTCAAATCACAGATCTCCTGCAAACGATAGCCAACGCAATCTCCAGCATCGGCTATCAGAGTTACCAGGTTCGCACAACCCTGGCCCAGATTGCCCAGTTGACCGCCCAAACCAGGGCCGGCGGCAGGCAGTAGAACCCGGATCCCCCGGCTACATAGCCGGGCCGTCCACTGATCGAGACAGGGACAGCACGCCGCCGTCCCGGAGGATGATATGCCACGAAAGTTGATCTGGCTGCTTAGCCTGCTCACGTTGATCCTGCTGGCCGGTTGTTCCGCCGCAGCCAGCTCGGGAAAAGCCACCGGCGATTCCGATCCGTGGGCCTTTGTTCCAACCCACGATACTCATACTGACCACGCGAATATCATCCAGGGCCCCTTCGATTCCGGGCCTGAGGTCACGCAGAAGTGCCTGGAATGCCACCCTGATGCCGCTGAGCAGGTCATGCACACCACACACTGGACCTGGGAAGGCGACCCGGTGACCGTCCCGTGGCGCGATGAGCCGGTCACCATCGGCAAGAAGACACAGATCAACAACTTCTGCATCAGCGCCCAGGGCAATGAGAAGAAGTGCACCACCTGCCACACCGGCTATGGCTGGGCCGACGACACCTACGACTTCAGCAACGAGAGCGGTGTAGACTGCCTGGCGTGCCATGCCGACGCTGCCCTTTACAACAAGGGCGAGTATGGATTGCCGGCTGAAACGGTGGATTTGACGGCCGCTGCCCAGTCCGTGCGGGCACCCACACGCGAGGAGTGCGGCAAGTGCCACTTCGACGGCGGCGGCGGCAACGGAGTCAAGCACGGCGACCTGGATGAGAGCCTCTACTTCCCGTCGGAGAACATCGACGTGCACATGGGCCGGCTGAACTTCCTTTGCACCGACTGCCACCAAACCGAGGACCATGAGATCAAGGGCAAGCTGCTGGGCGACAACATCACCATCTCCCCGGCCGACCAGGTCTCCTGTCAGGACTGCCACCAGGGAACGATCCACGACGACGAGCGCATCAACCAGCACACCGATACGGTTGCCTGCCAGACCTGCCATGTGCCGGCAATGGCGCTGAAGGATCCCACCAAGACCTATTGGGACTGGTCCACCGCCGGCCAGGACCTGCCGGAAGACCACTACACTTATCTGAAGATCAAGGGATCGTTCGAATACGAGAAGGACATTTTGCCGACTTACGAGTGGTTCAACGGCAACATCGCCTACCGCTACCTGCTGGGCGACACCTTCGATCCCTCCCAGCCGCTGAACATGGTCGTGCCGGAGGGCAGCATCGACGATCCCAGCGCCAAGATCTTTCCCTTCAAGCTCCACGTCGCCAACCAGCCCTACGACACGGTCAACGACATTCTCATTCCGCCGCGCACGGCTGGTGAGGGCGGGTTCTGGACGACCTTCGACTGGCCATCGGCGTTGGAACTGGGCGCCCAGGACGTTGGCCTGGACTACTCTGGCCAGTATGGCTTTACCGAGACAACCATGGCCTATCCGACAACGCACATGGTGCAGCCGAAGGAAAACGCCTTGCAGTGCAACGATTGCCACAGCCCGGACGGACGGCTGGATTGGCAGGCGCTGGGCTACCCCGGCGACCCAATGAAATGGGGCGGCCGCGACACGTCGAGTGCAGACAGTGGCCAGCCTGTAGCCGGCGCATCGCAGCCGTAAGAAAGTCGAACCATGAAGCACATTGCAAACATGATACCGAGATCATCGAAATCCTGGCTGCTCGCCGCGATCATCCTGCTGACACTGGTTGGTGCGGGCTTCTGGGGCATCCAGAAGGCAACTGCAGGCAGCAGCGAGTCGCCGGTCGCCCAGACCTCACCCGTTCATCCAACTTTTCAACTGCTCGATGCCGACGGCAACAGCGTCCTGGACAGCAACGCACCGCTGTCTCTGGAACAAACCTGCGGCAGTTGCCACGACACGGCCTTCATAGAGTCCCATGCCTTCCACGCCGACCTGGGCCTGAGCGATATGACGCAGCCCGGCCAGGCGGTGACCGGCACCCCGTGGGACATGTCTGATGGTCTGTTTGGCCATTTCGACCCGCTGACCTACCGCTACCTGACGCCGGAGGGCGACGAACGCCTTGATCTCTCGACTGCCGGGTGGTTGGAAGCCACCGGGCAACGGGTGGTGGGCGGCGGCCCAGCGACTACCTCCCGCGATGGCCAGCCGCTGCTGGACGGTGAACTCAGCGGGCCTGAAGCCAGCATCCTGGACCCGGAAACCGGCGAGCCGGTCGCATGGGACTGGTCCGAGTCCGGCGTTATGGAGATGAACTGCCTGCTGTGCCATACGCCGGAGCCCAACAACGCAGCCCGCATAGAGCGAGTACAGGCCGGCCAGTTCGGCGACGCCTCGACCGCAACGCTGCTGGGCAGTGGAATCGTTGAGGCTGGGGACGGAGGCTGGACCTGGAACCAGGATGCTTTCGATACAGACGGCGAGCTAAAGCCGGAGTTCGTGCGCATTCAGGACCCAACAAACGAGAACTGTGCCCAGTGCCATGGCGTTGTTCACAGCAGCGATGCGCCGTTGACGTTCAACGCCTGTGATCTGGACCAGTCACAGACAGCCACCACCGGCCAGGTCATCTCCGGCCAGAAGATCAGCCAGTCGGGTATCAACCTGGAGGACAAGGAGAGCCTGACCCACGCCTGGGACATCCATGCTGAGCGTGGCCTGAAGTGCACCGACTGCCACTACTCGCTGAACAACCCGGTGCACTACCAGGAGGCACAGGACAGCCAACTGGAGCACCTGACCTACGACCCGCGGCGCCTGGAGATCGGTGAGTATCTCGAGCGTCCCGACCACACACTGGCCCGCGGCCAGAGCGCCCAGTTCGACGTGGCGCCGGAGAGCAAGGCCACCATGCGCCGCTGCGAGTCATGCCACGATGCCGTGCCTACCCACCAGGATTGGCTGCCGTACACCGAGCGGCACATGCAGGAGGTTGCCTGCGAAACGTGCCATATTCCCGAGCTGCACGCGCCGGCCATCCAGTCCTACGACTGGACCGTGCTACAGGCTGACGGGTCTCCTGTTACCGTCTGCCGCGGCATCGAGGGCGACGACACCGTCACCGACCTGGTAACCGGCTTCCAGCCGGTGCTGATGCAACGCACCAACGTGGATGGACAGACGATGCTGGCGCCGTACAACCTGATCAGCGCCTGGTTCTGGATCTACGATGACAAGGACGGCAACATCCGCCCCGTGCGCCAGGTGGATCTGGAAAACGCATTCTTTGTGGACGGCACATACCGGCCCGAAATCGTGGCAGCTTTTGACAGCAACGGTGACGGGACGCTGACGTCGGATGAGATGTCCATCGACAACGACAGCAAGGAAGCAGCCGTCCATAGCCAACTCGAGGCGCTGGGGCTGAACAACCCGCGCATCTATGGCCAGGTGCAGCCCTACAGCATCAACCACGATGTGGTGCGCGGCAAGGCGGCGATCAGCGACTGCCAGACCTGCCACACCGACGACTCAAGCCTGATTGCACCGATTACGTTGGCAACCAATGCACCAGGTGGTGTGGTTCCACAGTTCGTCAAGGACGTGAACGTCAGCGCAACCGGCCAGATCACGCTGGACGGCGGTCGGCTCACCTACGCACCTGTTCCCCAGGAAGACAGCATGTACATCTTCGGCCACAACCGGGTGACATGGCTCGATTGGATAGGCGCGCTGATCTTCCTCGCAACGCTGCTGGCGATTGCCGTTCACGCGACAATGCGTGTGCTGGCGGCACGGCGCAACCCGAAAGAGCACGTGGAGACGCGCCCGGTGTATATGTATGACAAATACGAGCGTTTCTGGCACTGGCTGCAAACCATCACCATCATCTTGCTGCTGCTGACCGGCATGGTGATCCACCGGCCAGCCATGTTCGGCATGTTCTCGTTCCGCCACATGGTGACGCTGCACAACGTGTTGGCGGTTGTGCTGGTAGCCAATGCCGGGCTGGCGCTGTTCTGGCACCTGACCAACGGTCGCTTTCAGCAGTTCCTGCCGCGGCCGCACGGGTTCTTCGACCAGGCTATTCTGCAGGCAAGATTCTATCTCAACGGCATCTTCAAGAACGGAGAACACCCCTTTAGCAAGACCTACCGCCAAAAGCTGAACCCGCTGCAACAGATCAGCTACTTCGGCCTGCTCAACGTTCTGCTGCCGTTCCAGATCATCACCGGTGCTCTGATGTGGGGCGTTCAGCAATGGCCTGAGATTGCCAATATGCTGGGCGGCCTGCCCTACCTCGCTCCCTTCCACACGCTGATCGCCTGGCTTTTCGCCACGTTTGTGGTCGCCCACATCTACCTGACTACCACGGGCGAGTCGGTGGAAGGCGATATCCGTGCGATGATCACCGGCTGGGAGAATGTGCCGGTGCATGAAGCGCATTAAGGGTTTGCTATCGTTCAAGGCATGGAGTAACACATGACGACTCTCAACCAGACTCAAAAAAACTGGCGCTCGCGCCTCTTCGACCGTCCAACGCGGCCCTACATCCATCCCTATTTGGGAGGGTTGCTGCTGGGACTGGTCCTGTTCGCCGCCTTCTTCATCACCGGCAACGGGCTTGGTGCTTCAGGCGGGCTAAACCGCATCATCGTGTTCTTTGAAGACCTGATCGCGCCGGCGCACATCGACCGCGTGCCCTACCTTCTCAAGATGGCCGGCGGCGCGCTCAATCCGCTGGATGACTGGGTCGTACCGCTGGTGTTCGGCACCATTGCCGGTGGATTCTTGTCCGGCTGGTTCGGCGGCCGGCTGAAGGTTGAGACCAACAGAGGCCCGCATATCAGCAAGCGCACCCGCTGGCTGATGGCTTTCATCGGCGGTGCGTTCATGGGCTACGGCGCCCGCATGGCGCGCGGCTGCACATCCGGGCAGGCGTTGTCCGGTGGCGCGGTCCTCTCGCTGGGTTCGTGGGCATTCATGTTCGCCGTCTTTGCCGGCGCCTACGCGCTGGCATACTTCGTGCGCCGGCTGTGGAACTAGGAGACGATCATGCCATTTCCCCTTTCGCTTGAAACACTGGTCAGCAAGCCGATGATGTTCCTGATCTTCGGACTGATCGGCTTTGCCTTCGGCTTCGTGCTGGAAAGCGCCGGCTTCGGCAACTCGAAGAAGCTGGCCGCCCAGTTTTACTTCAAAGACATGACCGTCCTCAAGGTGATGTTCGGCGCGATCATCACCGCGATGGTGCTGCTGTTCATCACCATCGGGCTGGGGATTCTCGACTTCAGTCTGGTGTGGGTCAATCCGACCTACCTGGCGTCGGGCATCGTCGGCGGGCTGATCATGGGCGTCGGTTTTATCATCGGCGGCTTCTGCCCCGGCACGTCGCTGGTGGCGATGGCGACGCGCAAGATCGACGGCTTGTTCTTTGTTTTTGGTGTGTTGTTCGGCATCTTCGTCTTCGGCGAGACGGTCGAATACTTCTACGACTGGTGGAACACAGCCGGCTACATGGGCCGCGTCACAATCCCCGAGTGGTTGGGCGTGCCGGTTGGCGCCGTTGTAGTCGCCGTGGTGCTGATGGCGCTGTTCATGTTCTGGGGCGCCGAGCAACTGGAGCGCATCTTTGGCGGCCGCGACCTGAGCAAGGAGCCCCGCTGGCGGCGCTACGCGGCAGTTGGAATCGTCACCTTCGCGGTCAGTGTCATGATCATCGGCACACCCACCACGGAGGAGAAGTATGAACGCATCGCCTCGGTCAAGGACGCTGCACTGGCTAACCGCGAGGTACAGATCAACCCTGGCGAGTTGCTTGACTCAGTCGCCAACGACACGTTGCGGGTGGTGATGCTGGACGTCCGCTCCGAGGCGGAATACAACCAGTTCCACATCACCGGCGCAGAAAACGTGCCCCTGGCGCAGATCCGCTCGATCTTGCCTGAAGTGCAGGCGCAGCAGGCGATCAACACGGTGTTTGTGCTGATGAGCAACGACGAAGAGGCGGCCACAGAGGCGTGGAAGGCACTTCAGGCCGAGAGCGTCACCAACGTTTACATCCTGGAAGGCGGGATCAATCAGTGGATCGGCACCTTCGGGCAGGAGGAAAGCGACATCGTTCAGGTGGCGTCACCCTCCGGCAATGACAGCCTCTGCTTCAGCTTCCCGGCTGCGCTGGGTGACCGTTACGACGCTGCTGACCCCTCGCCCCACGAGTGGACGCTGGACTATACGCCCAAGGTCAAGCTGGAGGTCAAGCGCGACAAGAGCAGCGGCGGCTGCGGGTAGAGTCGTTCACAACAAGAAGGCGTGAAGAAACGCAAAACTATATCTGAACGAAAAAGTTGCCAACTTTTCGGAAAAGTTGGCAACTTTTTATTGTAGCAGGAACAAGACCCTCGCGGCTAGCGCGCCGGGAGTTGGAGGACCTTGAAATAAGCTCCGAAGGGATCGGCCACGGCGGCCATGCGGCCATAGGGCGTATCATCGATGGTGCTGAGCGCCTTGCCACCGTTCTTGACGACCGCCGCGACGGTCTCATCGGCGTTGGCTACGGCGAAGTAAACGACCCACTGCGGCTGAAAGTCGCCCCACGAGGGAGCGATCTGCATGACGCCACCCAGCATGGCATCGCCGTGCTTGAAGGCGTAGTACTCCATGTCACCAGGTAGTGGCTCTGCCGGAGTACCCAGCAACGCGGCGTAGAAGTCGCGCGACTGCTTGACATCGACGGCACACAGTTCGAACCAGGTCACCGACCCAGGCTCGTCCATAACCTCGGCGCCGATGTGGGTTCCTGCCTGCCAGTAGCTAAACACGGCGCCGCCGGGGTCCACCAAGTTAGCCATGGTGCCGAACGGACCGACCGCCATCGGTGGAAGCAACACCTTGGCGCCTAACTCTACGGCGCTCGCCACGTCTGCTTCGGCGTTTTCGGAGGCGAAGTACACGGACCAGGTAACAGGCACCGTACTTCCGTCAGGCATGACGTTGCCCCCGATCCCGGCCACCTGGTTTTGACCCACGCGGGCCGTGGTGTAGCCGCCGTACTCAGGCCCGCCGATGTCGTAGTCCCAGCCGAAAACAGCCTTGTAGAATGCACGCGCGCCTTCCGCGTCGGGCGTTGCCAGATCGATCCAGGTCGGCGTACCCGCCGGTTTGGCTTCCGTATAGGTCGTCATTGATATCTCTCCTTGCTCTTTCAGTATATGGGGATGGGACGCCCAGTGGCGCACATATGTTCTAGTATGATACTTCAAACAAACAATTCACAATGTGGGTTAGCTTCCAGTTTACAAAGGCAACAGCCGAATTACGCGCGCTTCGTAGGGCCGCAATGTCATCCGTTGAATCTCATCCGGTGAATCGACCGGGTAGTTGGCGATCAGCAACTCACAACCAGCATAACGAACGTCTTCTGGCAGCTCGAACAGCGGCGTTTCGGTTGAGAAGTTCAGCAGCACCAGCAGGCGGTCGTCCTCCAGCGTGCGCGTGAACGCATAGATCTGCGGATGGTTCGCCAGCAGCAGATCGTAGCGGCCGTAGACGATGATCGGGTTCTCCTTGCGCAGCCGGATCAGCCGGCGGTAGGTGTGGAAGATCGAGTCTGGGTCGGCCAGCGCCTGCCGGGCGTTGATGGTCGTGTAGTTGGGATTGACCTTGAGCCAGGGCGTGCCGCTGGTGAACCCGGCGTTGGGGCTGTCGTCCCACTGCACAGGCGTGCGGGCGTTGTCGCGGCTCTTGGCGTGGACCACGGCCAGCACAGCTTGAGGGTCCTTGCCCTGCTCGTCTACCAATTCGTGGTACATGTTGACCGTCTCGATGTCGTCGTAGTCCTCGATGGACGGGAAGGCCACGTTGGTCATGCCCAACTCCTCGCCCTGGTAGACATACGGCGTGCCTTGCAGCATATGCAGGAACGTCCCCAGCAGCTTGGCTGACTGGACGCGATACGGTCCGTCGTTGCCGAAGCGCGAGACCTGGCGCGGCTGATCGTGGTTGTTCAGGTAGTTGCTGTTCCAGCCGCGACCTTCCAGGTCAGTTTGCCAGCGCGTCATGATCCGCTTGAGATCGGCCAGCCGCCAGGGCACAGCGCTCTCACGCGAGGAACTGCCAGAAGCGGTATCCACATCCATATGCTCGAACTGGAATACCATGTTCAAGGAGCCGCTGGTTTCGTTGGTGAGGTCGATGGCATCCTGGGTGCTAACGCCGGGTGTTTCGCCGACGGTGAGGATGTCATAGTGCGACAACACCTCACGCTTCATCTCGTCCAGGAACTCCAGCAGCCGCGGGCCGTTCAGGAAGTACTGCCCGCCATACAGGTAACGCTCATCGCCGGCCGCGTGCGGCACATCAGGCAGCCCCGGCACCTTGGAGATCATGTTGATCACGTCCATGCGGAAGCCATCGACGCCCTTGTCCAGCCACCAGCGCATCATCGCGTAGACCTCCCGGCGCACCTTGGGGTTCTCCCAGTTTAAGTCAGGCTGCTTCTTCGAAAAGAGGTGCAGGTAGTACTCGTCCGTGACCGGGTCGTACTGCCAAGCCGACCCGCTGAAATGCGACTTCCAGTTATTTGGCTCGCGGCCATCCTTGCCCGGCCGCCAGATGTAGTAGTCGCGGTACGGGTTATCCCTCGACTTACGCGCCTCGACGAACCAGGGGTGTTCGTCCGAGGTGTGGTTGACCACCAAGTCCATCACCAGCTTGATGTCGCGTTGGTGCATGCCGGCCAGCAGCTCTTCCCAGTCAGCCAGCGTGCCGAACTCGTCCATGATATCCTGGTAGTCGCTGATGTCGTAGCCGTTGTCGTCGTTGGGCGACTTGTAGACCGGCGACAGCCAAACCACATCGACGCCAAGTTGTTGAAGGTAATCGAGCTTGCCGATAATCCCGCGAAGGTCGCCGACGCCATCGCCGTTGCTGTCGCAGAAGCTGCGCGGATAGATCTGATAAACAACACTTTCCTTCCACCAGGCTTGCTTCACAGTGATTGCTCCTTGCTGTTGATTCGCTGTAGTAAAGTCACGCTCAATATGCTCCCGATGCGTGGTTTTGTGCAAGTCACAGAAGCCCAGCGGTGAAAGACCGTTTTGGATCAAACCGGTGACAATTCCAACGCTTCGCCAGCTTCTGAAGCACGATTACGGTCAACACCCGCGAGAGATGGTATAGTGGCGCCAAATTGACTGCCCGCGATCACGTCCGTGCATATGCCGGAGCACACTATCCAACAGCGCCTTTCTCTGCGTGGCGGGTTCCAGCATCACCGGCTGCTTTGTCCTTCGCTCAGGAGATTACCGAATGTTTCGTCCCATGCTTGTTGTGCCGCTGATGCTGTCTGTTTTCGTCGTTGGGTGCTCGCCTGGCAGCGCTGACGATCCTGCCGAAACGCCATCACTGGCCATCTCTGCCACGCTGCAAGCCACAGCAACCGCACCGCCACCGACGCCTGTAGCAGCCATTCCTACGTTAGCGCCGACCCGCACACCAACGCCGATTCCAACCGTCACTCCGACGCCATTGCCGACGCAGACACCGACTCCGGCCCCGACTCCCACGGCCACTATCGATCCGTCGCTTCTCTTACCTGACCTGCAAACCTTGCCGCCGTACGACATGTTCGTCCAGATCTGGCCCGAGGGCAACCGCGTGATCCGCTTCTCGAACTCGATCCTGAATGCCGGACCGGGTGTGTTGAAGGTGCTGGGCGAATCGGACCCAAACACGGCAACAACCAACGTCACCCAGCATGTCTACAATGTAGACGGCACTTTCGATGAACACCCTGCCGGCGTGTTCGAGTTTCACGTCTCCCATGACCACTGGCACGTGGAGAACTTCGCGCTCTACGAGGTCTGGTCGCTGACAGCGGAAGGCGCGCTCGACGAAGTTGTGGCCGTGACCGACAAGGTCAGCTACTGTTTGATGGACGAAACGCGCAGCGACCAGCCGGATGCCTACCCTGAGCCGACGTACACGGTGTGCAATCAGATCATTCAGGGCATCTCGCCAGGCTGGATCGACACCTATGAGTACAACACCCCCGGCCAGATCGTCGACATCACCGGTCTGCCCGACGGTACGTACGCACTGCGTTCGACGGTCGATCCTGACAACAAACTGCGTGAGATGGACGATAACAACAACGCCGGGACGACCTACTTCGACTTGACGGGCGAGGAACTGCTGATGCTGGATGGACCACTGGCCGGTGTCGAGACAGAATAGTGCCAACCTCTATGTCACACAACGGGTATTGTGGTACTATTGGACAACCAGAGACGGCTAATTGTCCGCTTCCAATCTAACATAATTAAAACGGCAAACCGAGGACCTTGACCGGTCCTGGTTTGCCGTTTTTATCTACTCCCCAGCGTTACAATTCCCTGAACTGGCCCTCGATGACGGCCTCCTCACCCTCGCGATGGAAGATCAGCTTACAGAAACCGGGATCGTCTGTCGGCTTGCGGAACCGGCCTCTTGTCCAATGAGGTCAAACGAGACGAAATCCGGATTCAAACGGGCTTTTTACTCACCGGGGCGGCGTCAAGCATTTGGAGAACCTGCCAAAACTTTAGACCGCACCCCCTGGATACGTTATACTCATTTGCCGGGTCGGTAAACATGGTACAATCACATATATAACAGTCAGTCATGCAATTTCAGCCTCGCGCATAGCCTGCTGGAAATGTAAACTAACAATCGGGTTCAAGCATCGAAGCTTCCAAGTTAATCGTCAGATAACCGGCAACACGAAAAATTAGGATTAATTATGAAGGCATACGCTATTAGCCTGCTGATAGTTGTCATAATGCTGCCAACAGCCCGCCAGCGCGCGCAGTATCGCGCCAGCCGGTGAAACAGGTCAGGCTGGTGAACGAAAGATCGCCTCAGCAGACAACGAAGAAGTCACATCGCGTAACCCCGGACGCTTTTCGCCAGCGGCCCGGTGATGTTCATCAGGCCAGTGGAACGACGGCACGTTTCCAGGTCTGGGGTGGGCCGGCTGCAACGATGTGGCTGGCGCAGGGATGCGATCTGGCTCACTGTGCTGGAGCGGCCGGAAGAAGAAGCGCCGAGGGGTCGATACGCCGGTCTCCTGCAGCGCTATCGTGCGGACGTCCCCTGCTCTCAACGGCGTCAACATCAAACTTGGCGCCGGGGCGAACCGACAGCTGCGGCGGAGACCATCGACCCGCTGGATACGACGATCAACTACTTCGACAACGCGACCCAGACCAGTGGCAGACGGCCTGCCGGTTGGGGCGGCATTGCTACGTGGATCGCATCTGGCGTCGATACAGAACTGACGGGCGAGGACGGCGGCAAGATTGGCGCTGCGGCTGGCAGCCGGGACCGACGCCGACCTGTCTGCAGTGCAGCTGCGTCGGGGCGCCGATGCCGTCGCAGACGAGGATCATTTGCGGCGCTGGCACGGCGGCGATTGATTGACTTCCCACTGCTGCAAGCTGCGGATATCGTAAAGACTGACCGTACAGTCTTGGGCACAACAGTTCGGTTTCGCCCCGTTTGTCTCCCGGCATCGAGATCACTTCCCCAGGTTCCGCACGCTTCATCAATGCTGCCAGGATTACCACAGCCTTCAATTACGTTTCTGGGCGGCACCGAAAAAGGATCTTAACGGCGCCATGGCCGTGATGGATCGCTGTAGCCCTTATGTAGCAGGTGCGGAAACATGGTGGAGGGACTTCCTGTGACGCAGGCGCGTTCGCCACGAACAAGCAGCACGTGTCAGGCCTCTTTGGCAAAATGGACCCATTTGGCGGTACCTGGTCTATTCCACCTTTCTGGGCGGCGGTTCAGATTGCCACCGCCCCAACCATCGTGTCGATGCGATTGGTAACGCATATATCACTGCCAGTACCCGCTGGAGCGATTTTCCCGTGACGCCAAATGCCTTTGACGCGCGTCAACACTGGCATTGAGCAGAGTTTCACCCTTCAACTCGGTTGTCAGACCCCCTGGCTTTTGCTGTAGTGAGAGTATTCGGTAATTCAAGCGATCGTTTTGAGAGCCAGGACACGAGTTCTGGAGCCAGCGAGTTCACGGCGTTGGCAGCGATAAGCGACGATGGCAACACAGAGCATGACTGAGTAGACAAGTGCGGTGTGTTGATAAGCGGCGGTGAGGCCACGCCAACGAGCAGCTTCGAGACCGAAGTAGCGTTTGGCCCAGGCAAAATGGCGTTCGATGATGGCACGAGGGCCCAGGTGAAAGTGCCACTGGCTGAGAAAGAAACGGGTAGCCAGAAAGCGCTTGCCTCGCCGACGCAGGTTGTAGTCGATGATAGGACTGGCACGAAGAACTGAGTGGATGAAGTTCCAAATCGGCATGGTGAAGTAACCAGCATCGGCACGTACGATCTGGATCGAGAAAGGGAAGATGGCAGCCACCAGGCTGAGCAAGCGGATGGCAACGGTGCTCTCTTGGTGATTGGCAGGTGTGATCAGAAACAAGACAGGCAGTTGCGACCAGCGATCGACCACGGTGTGGACTTTGTAGCCAAAGACAGAGCCTTTGCCTGGTTTGGGAAAACTCCAGCCAGCGTCCGGATCGTCGTGAAACCAGGTGCGCTGGATCGTGGCATCGACAATCAAATCGGTGCCTTGGATAACAGCCATCCGCACCAATTGCCAGACCATCGCCACAAACAGCCACCAGAATGGAAGGATGCCCAAGGCACGACGCCGTTCCCAGTACTGGCTGGCGCAGATCACTCGACCAGGAGGAAACCCAGCTGCCTGAGCAGCCTCGGAATGCTCTCGGAAATAGTCGATGACTTCTTCGTAGCCTAGCCACCAGGCTACTTGCACCAGTGCGACGATCATGATGCTGCTATCGCGATACACTTGCTTGCGTCCACGTCGCACCGGTGTGAGCAACGTCGGTCGCAACTTCTGACTGAGCTGCAAAGCCCACTCGGCCATGGCCAGGGCATGCGTCATCTCGACCAATTGGAGTGGATTGATCCATAAGCGCTTGCCTCGCTTGGCTGGCAACAGTCCCAGGTCTGTATCCATCGGCGTCAGACCATTTGTCCGTTTGACGGTAAGTACGGTAGAGTTCATTCTTGGGCCTCCGAAGCTGGATTTGATTAGGTCGGTTATTGTTCAACCTATTCTAACCTGTTTCGGAGCCCATCCTCAATCCAACAGAATTACCGAATACTCTCAACGTAATAAAAACGGCAAACCGAGGACCTTGACCGGCCCTGGTTTGCCGTTTTAATCTACTCCCCAGCGTTACAGTTCCCTGAACTTGCCCTCGACGACGGCCTCCTCACCCTCGCGATGGAAGACGATCTCGCCGTCGCTTACATCGGCAACCACCGTGTCGCCTTCGCCGAAGTCACCGCGCAGCAGCGCCAGCGCCAGTGGGTCCTGCACCAGCCGCTGGATGGCCCGCTTCAGCGGCCGCGCGCCGTAGACCGGATCGTAGCCCGCGTCGGCCAGCAAGGTGCGCGCCGCGTCGGTCAGCCGCAGGTCGATCTTGCGCTCGCTCAGCAGGCTGCGCAGCCGGCCAAGCTGGATCTCCACGATCGCGCCCAGGTCCGCGCGCGTCAGCGGGTGGAAGATCACCACCTCGTCGATGCGGTTCAGGAACTCCGGCCGGAAGGTTGAACGCAACGCATCCATCGCGTAACGTCGAATCTCATCCTCGCTGCCCGCTTCACGTTTTACGCTCCACGTTTCACTGCCCACATTGCTGGTCATGATGACCACCGTGTTCTTGAAGTCCACGGTGCGGCCGTGGCCGTCGGTGAGCCGGCCGTCGTCCAGCACCTGCAACAGCGTGTTGAAGACCTCGGGATGTGCCTTCTCGATCTCGTCGAACAGCACCACGGAATAAGGCTTGCGCCGCACCGCCTCGGTCAACTGGCCGCCCTCCTCGTAGCCCACGTAGCCGGGCGGTGCGCCCACCAGCCGGCTGACGGTGTGCCGTTCCTGGTACTCGGACATGTCGATGCGCACCATGGCCTGCTCGTCGTCGAACAGGAACTCGGCCAGCGCGCGCGCCAGCTCGGTCTTGCCGACGCCTGTCGGTCCCAGGAAGATGAAGCTGCCGATGGGGCGGTTGGGATCCTGCAGGCCGGCGCGGGCGCGGCGCACCGCGTTGGCCACCGCGCCGATCGCCTCGTCCTGGCCGACCACGCGCTGGTGCAGGTTCTCCTCCATGTGCAGCAACTTTTGCACCTCGCCTTCCAGCAGCTTGCTGACGGGGATGCCGGTCCAGCGCGCCACGATCTCGGCGATGTCCTCGGCGTCTACTTCTTCCTTGAGCAGCATGCCCATCTGCTGCATCTCGGCCAGTTGCTCCTGCGCCTGGACCAGCTCCGCCTCCTGGCTGCGCAGCTTGCCGTATTGCAGCTCGCTGGCCTGTTGCCAGTTCTGCAGCCGCTGAGCCTGCTCGACCTCGAAGCGGGTTCGCTCGATCTCATCCTTGAGCTGGGCGATGCGCTGGATGACCTGGCGTTCGGCGTCCAGGCGCGTCTCCAGCGCCCGCCGCTGCTCCTCCAGGTCGGCCAGTTCGCGTTCCAGCACCTGCAGACGCTCCTTGCTGGCCTTGTCCTTCTCGCGCTTCAACGCCTCGCGCTCGATCTCAAGCTGCATGACACGTCTCTTGATCTCGTCCAGCTCGGCCGGGTCGCTGGTGATCTCCATGCGCAGCCGGCTGGCCGCCTCGTCGACCAGGTCGATGGCCTTGTCGGGCAGGAAGCGGTCGGAGATGTAGCGGTGCGACAGCGTGGCCGCGGCGATGACCGCAGCGTCGGTGATGCGCACGTTGTGATGCACCTCGTAGCGCTCCTTGAGGCCGCGCAGGATGCTGATGGTGTCCTCCACCGACGGCTCGTCGATCAGCACCGGCTGGAAGCGGCGCTCCAGAGCCGCGTCCTTCTCGATGTACTTGCGGTACTCGTCCAGCGTCGTCGCGCCGATGGTGTGTAGCTCGCCGCGGGCCAGCAGCGGCTTGAGCATGTTGCCGGCGTCCAGCGACCCCTCGGCCGCGCCCGCGCCGACCACCGTGTGCAGCTCGTCGATGAACAGGATCACCTGGCCCTCGCTCTCGGTGACCTCCTTCAGCACGGCCTTGAGCCGCTCCTCGAACTCGCCGCGGAACTTGGCGCCCGCGACCAGGCTGCCCATGTCCAGGGCGACGATACGCTTGTCCTGCAGGCCGGTGGGCACGTCGCCGCGCACGATGCGCAGCGCCAGCCCCTCGGCGATGGCGGTTTTGCCGACGCCCGGTTCGCCGATCAACACCGGGTTGTTCTTGGTGCGCCGGCTGAGGATCTGGATGACGCGGCGAATCTCCTCGTCGCGGCCAATGACCGGGTCGAGCTTGCCCTTGCGCGCCAGTTCGGTCAGGTCGCGGCCATATTTGGTCAACGCCTGGTAGGTGGTTTCCGGGTTCTGGCTGGTGACGCGCTGGCTGCCGCGGATGCTCTGCAGGGCCTGCAGGATGGCATCCTTGGTGATACCAGTCGCGGCCAGCAGCTTTTGCACGCCATTGCCGGCCTTGTCGGCCAGCGCCAGGAACAGGTGCTCGGCGCTGACGTAGTCGTCGCGCATGGAGTCGGCTTCACGCTGCGCAGCTTGCAGGACGCGCTGCAAGGCACCGCTGACGCCCGGCTGCACCGAGTCGCCATAGACCCTAGGCCGGCTGTTGAGCGCAGCCTCGGCCTGCGCGACCAGTTGCTGGGGGTTTGTCCCCAAACCAAGAACAATCTGCGGCACGACGCCTTCTGGTTGTTGCAATAGTGCGAGCAGCAGATGCTCCGGTTCGATCTGCGCGTGGTTATACGCCTCAGCCTGGGACTGGGCCTCGACGAGCGCCTCCTGCGCCCGTTGGGTAAATTTGTCTTGTCTCATGCTTGCCATCCTCAATCGAAATGTGCTGGTGACGGTCCGATGGCTAGGGAATGCACTGGGGACAATTTGGAAAATTGTCCTACGGTCCCGCCATCTGCCATCTGCCATCCGCCACCAGATAAAAACAGTATACCGGACGAACATCAGAACTGCGCTAATGCAGTGTTAGCGTTTCGTATGAATCCCGGCTTGCCCGATGCGCCAAACGGTTGTATGATCTCTGATGCTGCCGGCTCGTCCCGCCGCTGCTAGTTTACCCAATCATCCCCAAAACGTTGTTCTCATTTCCAAAGCGGAGTTATACGATGCTTGAAATTCGCAACTTGAGTAAAACCTATGCTGATGGCACCGAAGCGCTCAAGAACATCTCGTTTACGGTGCCTGACGGCCAGTTCCTGGTGCTCATTGGCCTCAGCGGCTCGGGCAAGAGCACCTTGCTGCGCTGCATCAACCGGCTGGTGGAACCAACCTCCGGCGATGTGATCTGGAACGGCAAGAACCTTACCACAGCGCCCAACAAGGAGCTGCGGCGCCAGCGGCGTGAGATCGCAATGATATTCCAACACTTCAATCTGGTAAAGCGGCTCAACGTGCTGACCAACGTCATCACCGGACACCTGGGATATGGCGGCGGCGCGCGGGCGCTGCTCAACTGGTGGCCGGCGGAGGTGAAGGAGGAGGCGATGCACAATCTGAAGCGCGTCGGCATCATGGAGAAGGCATGGAACCGGGCCGATGCGCTTAGCGGCGGCCAGCAGCAACGGGTCGGCATCGCGCGGGCGATGATGCAGAAGCCCAAGATGATGCTGGCCGATGAGCCGGTGGCCTCGCTGGATCCGGCGTTGAGCCACACAATCATGGACTACCTCAAGGACCTCAACAAGAAGGACGGCATCACCGTGGTCTGCTCGCTGCACTTCCTGAGCCTGGCGCGAGAGTACGGCGACCGTATCATCGCACTCAAGGCGGGCGAGATCGTGTTCGATGGCTTGCCGGCCCTGATCGACGAGGCGCGCTTCATGGAGATCTACGGTGACGAGGCGGTGGAGGTGGAAATACGATGAGCCTCTACGAGAAAAACCGGCCCCGCCGTTCCTTTGCACATACCCTGCTGCGCTGGCTGCTGATCATCGGCGGCGTCGCCATTTTTGCGATCGGCTGGCAGGTAACAGAGATCAACTTCAAAGATCTCATCACCGGTTTCGACGATGTGCAGCCCTTGCTTAACTCGCTGTTGCATCCTGAGTTTGTCACCAGGGAAACCACGGACTACACCAGCACATCGCTTGTCCAGATCCCCTGCACCGACAATCCACCCCCGCAGACAAAGCCCAACCCGGACGGATATATGGAGCTCAGCAGCACATGCGCGAGCCGCGGCGAGACGATCACCGTCCATGGCCTGAACTATCCACCGCGCACCCAGGTAATTCTCAGCCTGGCAGCGGTGGACAACCCGCGCCGCGACCGACTGGCTGTGGTGCTGACAGATGTGGATGGCGAGTTCACGACCGAACTCACCATTCCTGCTGACTTCACCTACAAGTCAGAGGGACTCGCGCACCGGCTGACGTCGGAATACGAGATCGAGTCCGGGCCACTTCAGATCTCTGAAACGACCAAGGTGGTAGTCGGCTTGATGATCCAGACGGTGCTGCTGGCCCTGATGGCAACGATCTTCGCTATCGTCTTCGCGATCCCGTTCAGTTTTCTGGGCGCCCGCAACCTGATGACCCGTTCACGCTTCGGAACGGTCATCTACTACATCGTCCGCTTTATCATGAACCTGACCCGGGCCATCGAGCCGCTGATCTGGGCCATCATTTTCGCTGTGTGGGTGGGCATCGGGCCGTTTGCCGGCGTGCTGGCATTGACGGTCCACTCCGTAGCCGCTTTAGGCAAGCTGTACTCGGAACAGATCGAGGGCATCGAAAACGGACCGCTGGAGGCGATCACCGCCACCGGCGCCAGCGGCGGCCAGCGCATCATCTATGGTGTGGTGCCGCAGATCGTGGCGCCCTTCATCGCGTTTACACTCTATCGCTGGGACATCAACGTTCGCATGAGTACGGTGATCGGTCTGGTGGGCGGCGGCGGTATCGGCTTCGTGCTGATCCAGTGGATCAACCTGTTGCAATATGAGAAGGCCGCAGTGGCTGTCTGGGCGATTGCCATCGTGGTGTCGATCATGGACTATTCCAGCGCGATCATCCGCGAGCGGCTGATCTAGCTTGGCTCGAAGCAGGGGCGCATTCAAGATAAGGTGGCATCCGCGACTTCGGAAGACGCCGGTTGGTGACTACTCACCCGTCATTCCTGCGGAGGCGGGAATCCAGTCTTCACAAGTCCTGGACTCCTGTCCTGCTTGCGCCCAGGAGTGAAGCGCATGGGCCCCGCGGGCGTGACGCAGCAGTGAGGGCTGAGCAGTTGCGCGGGTTGAAGCTATTCGAGGTACGTGACGACAGATTGCGTTCGCCCGCGCGGCGCGGCGACTGCCAAAGTCTCATCGGTTCAACCCGTTTTGAACACACCCGCCAAGCAGACTCTCCAACGACAACTACGTGCGCGCCCGGCTTTGGCATTATGGAAAGCCGTGGTACAATAGCAGAAGATTACCATAACACCTGGCTTGTTGACCCTCTTGACACTGTACCCACTACCATCGCACGTTGCTCAGGCCAGATTTGTCCCCGCGAGGAGTTCTGCAATGCAAGAGCAGATCGATGAGTTCCTGGACTACATTGTCACCGAAAAGGGAAGCTCAAAAAACACGCTGGCCGCGTACAGCAACGATCTCGGCCAGTTCGTCGAGTTCCTGGCTGACTATTCCACGCCCAAAAGAAACAAACCGCCCGCCGACTGGGGCGAGATCAACAAGAATCACATTGTGGACTACATGCTGGCCATGAAAGAACGCGGCTATGCGTCGTCCACAATCGCGCGCAAGGTTGCCGCCACCAAGTCCTTCTTCCACTTTCTCAAAGACGAAAGGGTCATCCTGGAGGACCCAACTCGAAAACTGGAATCGCCCAAGGTCAAGAAAAACCTGCCCAAGGCGATCTCCATCGACGACGTAGAGCGGCTGTTGGCCGAACCCACCAAGTCCGACACGCCCAAAGGGCTGCGCGACACCGCCCTGCTGGAAACACTCTACGCCACCGGACTGCGCGTCTCCGAGATGGTCTCGCTGAACGTCAAAGATGTTGATTTCGAGCGGGACACAATTCACTGCCAGGGCAAGGGGGACCGGGAGCGGATCGTGCCGGTCTACGACCACGCGATGCTCTGCCTCAAAAACTACGTGGAAAACGGCCGCCCGAAATTCAAGCCGGCCAGCGAGGAAGACGCGCTGTTCCTGAACCATCGCGGCCACCGCCTCACCCGCCAGGGGTTATGGCTGATCATCAAGCAATACGTGGATGTGGTCGGTATCGAGGGGGACGTGACGCCGCATACGTTGCGCCACTCCTTCGCCACCCATATGCTGCACGGCGGCGCACCGCTGCGCGACGTGCAGAAGCTGCTGGGCCATGCCAACATCTCCACCACCCAGGTCTACACCCAGGTCACCCAGGACCACCTGCGCGAGGCCTACAACGACGCACATCCGAGGGCCTAGTGACTTTCGTTCCCACCCGCCAACATTTCCAGGAAGCCGCGGCCGCCGTCCGTGGCTTCACCACACTGCAACCACAGATCGCGCTGGTTCTCGGATCAGGCCTGAACCCGGTGGCCGAACAGGTCGAGGACGCGGTCTCCGTACCCTACGCGGACATTCCCCATTTTCCCGTCTCCACCATCCCCGGCCACCAGGGACGGCTGGTGATTGGACGGCTGGAAGGCCACCCCGTTATCGTCATGCAAGGCCGCGCTCACTACTACGAGGGCTACTCCATGCAACAAGTCACCATGCCGATACGCGTCTTTCGGCAGTTGGGCGTGGAGACATTGATACTGACCAACGCGGCCGGCGGGCTGAACAAGCAGTTCCGCACCGGCGACCTGATGCTCCTCACCGACCACATCAACCTTGTGGGCATGGCCGGCGAAAACCCGCTGCGCGGCCCCAACGATCCCACCCTCGGCCCCCGCTTTCTCGACATGTCGAAGACCTACGACCGGCAGCTGCGCGAGCTGGCAATGGCAGTAGCCGCGGAACAGGAACTCCCGCTGCACCAGGGCGTCTATGTGGGACTGGCCGGGCCAACCTTCGAGACGCCGGCTGACGTGCGCTTTCTGCGCATGATCGGCGGCGACGCAGTCGGCATGTCTACCGTGCCGGAAGCCATCGTCGCCCGCCACGGCGGGATGCGAGTCATGGGCGTCTCCGGCATCAGCAACGTCGCCATCGACGTCATCGATGGCCAGGGAGAGGCAAGCCACGAGGAAGTCCTGGAGGCCGGCGCGCTGCTGGCGCCGCGGATGACGAGTCTGGTGCGAGGCGTGTTGGCAAGCCTCTGAACTTCCATCTGCACGCAAACGTGCTATAATCAGTACGCTGAACGTGCTGCATCGTAAGCCGGAACAGAGGCCGGCTGCGGCAGCCTTACAGAAAGACATTCTGGCAATGCCCGGCGCACCGCTCGGGCATTTGTTTCGCAATAGGAGAAACACAGTCCTTCATGGCTGTTTTAGTACAGATCCTCAGCAGGTATGCGCCCTACATCTACGCGCTTTGTGCGCTGGGCGCGCTCTATCTGCTGCGAGTCGCCTTCCATGCCCGCCGGGAGCGCCGGCAGGCAGCCTTCTCGCTGGAGCGGGAGACCGCGACCAACCGCACCCACAGCGCGTTTCGCTGGGCGTTGCTGCTGGTTTTCATCATGGGCGCGACCTACTTCGTCAGCACCTATCTGACGACCGCCGTCGAGCCGATCATCGCCGAGGCCGATCCGACGCCGACGCCGGTGTTCCTGATCGACACGCCGACGCCGACGCCGGAAGCGACGCCGACAGTCACCGAGACGCCGACGATCACACCAACGCCGCGGCCGCGCGCCACGCCACGGCCTGTGGAGACAGAGGTGTTGCCGACGCCAACGCCGGCTGCGCCCGCGGTGGTAGCTCCTAATTGCCCGGATGCGCGCGCGATCATCCTGGAGCCGGGCGCCAATCAACAGATCAACGGCCCCGTGCAGGTAATCGGCACCGCCCAGACCGGCAGTTTTCAGTATTACAAGATCGAGTTCAAGCCGGCCGGCGCGGCCGGTGATTTCAGCTTCTATCTGCGACGGGACAATCCGGTCCTCAACGGTCCGTTGGGAACCTGGGATCCATCGGGGCTGCCGCCAGGCGCATACCAGATACGGCTGGTGACAGTCGATGCCACCGGCAATTTCGGCCAGTGTACCGTGTCGGTGACCTACGGCGGCTGATCGCTTTCCCGTATTCTGGCTTTGGCGTATAATTGGCGGGTCTGAAAAACCACAACGTATCATGAAGCTGCGGCCTGGCACGCACGCAGCGCTGGAGAAGTAACTTTGAACAACAAACAAAACAACAACACGCTACTGTGGGTCATCGCCGGGGCGGCCATCATCCTCTGCTGCTGCTGCCTTTTCATGCTCGGCGCCGGTGGCATCGGCTTTGGCCTGCTGGCCTCATCCAACAGCAGCGCGGGGCCGGCCCCTCTCGACGCGGTGACGGTAGAAGTTGTGCCGGCTAGCCCCTCAACCCAGCCGGCCCGGCCGAGTGCCACGCCGCGCCCCACCCAGCCGGCCGGCCAGAGCTCGGCCGCGCCTACACCTGCGGCTGAGGAGTTCCTCACCGAGATGCAACTGCAGGAAGCCGTTGTTCCGGCCAGAAATCTGCGCGTCCTGTCGGAGGAGCTGCGCGGCACGGGACCGATCCCGGAGGTCGTCAACGACACCACGCCCACCTACCAACTGAACGAGCAACAAAAGTTCTGGATCAACAACGACGACACCGGCGAGCACTTTCAGATCGACGCTCGCTTGGCTTATGTCAATGACGTGTTGTACATGTGGGTCGAGGACGGCGCAAACTACGACCCCGATGACCTGAAGGACGCGGCCGACAAGTTCGCCGAGCAGACCTACCCCACCGACCGCAACTTCTTCGGCAGCGAGTGGAATCCCGGCGTGGACAACGACCCGCGGCTGCACATCCTGCATTCGGAGCAGTTGGGTGACCGCATCGCCGGCTATTTCAGCGGCGCAGACGAGGTCAGCAACCTCGCCCAGCCCTTCTCCAACGAGCGGGAGATGTTCTACATCAATATCGACAACACCAAGCCCAACACCGAGTTCTACAACGGTGTGCTGGCCCACGAATTCCAGCACATGATCCACTGGTACCAGGACAAGAACGAGTCGAGTTGGGTCAACGAGGGCATGAGCGAGCTGGCCTCGGAGTTGAACGGCTACGACCGCGGCGGCGCGGACTACGCCTTCAGCGACCGGCCGGACACCCAGTTGAACGCATGGAGCGACGACCCCAACGGCCGCACCGAGCACTACGGCAACGCTTACCTCTTCATGTCCTATTTCCTGCAGCGCTTTGGCAACCAGTTGACGCAGGACGCGGTGGCGTCGGACGCCAACGGCATCGATGGCTTCAACGAGGCGCTGGCCAAGGACAACACCGGCGTGACCTTCGACGACGTGTTCGCCGACTGGGTGGTCGCCAACCTGCTGGACGACCCGGACTTCGGCGACGGCCGCTACGGCTACGAGCGCGATGATCTGCAGCCGATGGCGCTCGACGTAACCCACCGCCGCTATCCGGTCCAGCGGGAGACGGACGTGTCGCAGTACGCCGCCGACTACATCGAGCTGAGCGGCAGCGGCGATGTGCGCATCGATTTCCAGGGCGCGACGACGGCCAGCCTGGCCAACACCAGCGCCCACAGCGGCGAGGACATGTGGTGGGCCAACCGCGTCGACGACTCCGACGCCCGCCTGACGCGCGCCTTCGACCTGAGCGGCGTGGACAGCGCGACGCTGAACTTCTGGACCTGGTTCGACATCGAGGACGACTGGGACTACGGCTACGTGATGGCCTCGACCGACGGCGGCGAGACATGGACACCGCTGGCGACCCAGGACACCACCGAGGACAACCCCAACGGCAACAGCTTCGGCCCGGCGCTGACCGGCTGTTCGGGCGACCCTAGCAGCCAGGAGGCGGGCGATGAATGCAACGCCCAGTGGATCGAACAGACGGCCGACCTGACGCCCTTCGCCGGAAACGCCGACGTGCTGGTGCGCTTCCAGTACATCACCGACGACGCGGTCAACTACCCCGGCTTCTTCGTGGACGACATCAGCATCCCCGAGATCGGCTACACGGACGACGCCGAGAGCGACGGCGAGTGGGTCAGCGAGGGCTGGATACGCACCGACAACACCATCCGCCAGCGCTGGCTGGTGCAATTGATCGAGATGGAAAGCGGCGCCGACCCGGTGATCACCCAGTTGGAAGTGGACGGCAACGGCCAGGGAAGCTGGAACGTGGACAATCTGGGCCGCGGCAAAACCGCCATCCTCGCCATCAGCGCCATGGCCCCGGTGACGACGGAGAAGGCGCAATACCAATACTCGATTACGCAGCAGTAGCTGGGAAGCACAAGAGGGATCTGTCGAAGGCAAAGGCAGCAGGCTGACAGTTTCGCAATATTCACCTTGCAGAAAGACAAAGCGAGGCATGCCGAAAAAACTGGCGTGCCTCGCTTTATCTTTCCACTTGTTCAGCTTCTAGC
>JACKBK010000039.1 GCA_020634555.1 Caldilineae bacterium | reverse complement strand
AGGCCCTATCCTACGAGCAATCATGGGTCAACTCGTCCGGCGAAGCTGGCTGAGCTCCTCACGGCCCAGCGCGAAGGCTGCCACACCGTAGACGGCAGCGCCGATCAGCACGCCGGCGCCCGCGATGACCAGCGGTGACAGGCCGCCTGCGCGGCTGGTGAAGAGCAGTAGCGCTGCGGACATCACCAGGGTAGCGGCCAGGCTGCGGCCCAGCGTGTTGACCAACCGCCGTCCGCCCACACCGTCGATTCGTGGACGGATCAACCAGAGCAGCGCCAGCGTTTCCAGCGTGGTGGCTGTGGTATTTGCCAGCGCCAGCCCCCCCTGCGCCAGTGGAACCAGGAGCAGAATGCCCAGCGCTGCGTTGACAACCATGGCTGCTAAACCGATCTTGACCGGCGTCCAGGTGTCGTGCAGGGCGTAGAAGGCGCGCGTGATCACCTCCAGCACGCTGTGCGCGACCAGTCCGATGGAGAAGAAGGCCAGCGCGTAGGCGGTCAGCCGGGTCGACTCGGCGGAGAACTGGCCCCGCTCAAGCAGCACCTGGATCAGCGGGACGCGCAGGATAAGCAGCCCGGCTGCTGCCGGCAGCGTCAGCCAGAGGATGGCGCGCAGCGCCGCGTTGAGAGTACGTCGCAGTGTGTCGATCTGCCGCTGGGCGGCCAGGGTCGATAGCGTTGGGAAGACCGCTGTGGCGATACCCTGCGCGATGATCCCCTGCGGCAGCAACATCATCAGCCAGGCGTAGTTGATGGCCGAGATGCTGCCTTCGGTCAGCCGCGAGGCCAGGTTGGCGGTGATCAGGAAGTTGAGCTGTACGGCAGCCAATCCCAGCACCCGCGGCCCCATCAGCCGCAGCACCTCGCGCACGTCGGGGTTATCCAGGCCAAAGTTGGCGAAATAGCGCGGCTTGCGCTGTAAAAGGGCGGGAACCTGCACCAGCAGGTGGCCCAACGACCCGGCTACGACGCCGATAGTCAGTCCTCGTACACCCATGGTCGGCGCCAGGAACAGCGCCGCGGCGATGATCGCCAGGTTATAGATCACAGGCGCGAGGGCGGGCGACAGGAAGTGTTGGAAGCTGTTGAGAATGCCCATCACCAGCCCGCTCAGGCCAAAGATCACCGGGCCGATCAGCATGATGCGCATCAGACTGACGGTCAGATCGACAGTGGCAGGGCTGAAGCCGGGCGCGATGATCCGCTCGACCAACGGCTTGGCCAGGATGGCAGCTGCGATGGCCAGCACGATCGTGACCACCAGGATCAAATTGGCGACGTTGCTGGCCAGCTTCCAGGCCGCGCGGTGCCGGGCATCCTGCGAACGGGCGAGGGCAGCGGTGAAGGTGGGAATGAACGCCGAAGCCAGCGCTCCACCGGCCACCAGATAGAAGATCATGTCTGGCAGGCGAAAGGCTGCCAGGTAGGCATCCAGCGTTGCGCCGGTACCGAACTGCGCGCCGATCACAATCTCTCGCAGCAGGCCCAGAAGGCGACTGATGGCGAAGAGGACGGAGACCAGCCCGGCAGCGCGGGCAATCTGGCGGCGAGTTGCAATCATGGAGTGAGGGATCACAGATCAGCGCGCCCCAGCGCGGATAATGAAAGGGCGTCTGCCATTGGCGTTGAACCGCGAGCGAGGTCGATCTGTGATGAAAGTGATTATAGCCTACGGCTGCGGTGACGAGCAAGCGCCGAGCCAAGGGGCTGAGAATGATGAAAGTTAAGAAAATAATCCGGTAACAGGTTGGCGAGGGCCGCCCGACCGTAAACGGATCAGGCTACCAGGTGAAAGGCCCTCCGGGCCTGCGGATTCCGTAGCCCAGCGGGCTTGCATCTCGCTGTTTGCGCCCCGGAGCGGATAGCCGGGAGCGGAACTCGGCAGCCTGCTTTGAGCAGGCTTTGGCGATATTAGCCTGTGGGTTTCAACCACAGGCGACGGAGGCGCGGACCACCCTGAAACCAGCTATTCACTCCAACAAAAATCTTTGTCAACTAGCGAGACCAACATGAAAACAACGTTTCTCTTGGCAGCACTGATCATTTCCATGGTATTGGCAGGTTGCCAACCATCCGCATCAACCGGTGTTCTTACTACTGCCACATCGGTTGTGCCACCAACGGCTGCTCCGGCTGCCACTGCTACGCCAGCAGCCACGGACTCACCAGGTAAGCCGGTTGTTACAAGCACGGCCGTGACAGCTGCGCCATCGACCGGGTTGCCCGGTTCCTCCCTTTTCGAGGTAGCGTGGGACGACCGCAGCCCCTTCGCCGCGGGTCTCGTGACCGGCCAGCAGGCAGTGTTGGAGCAGCAACCTGGCGCAAGTGTTTATCATCTGGACGTGGCGCTGAGCGACGATATGACAACCGTGCATGGCCGCGAGGAGGTGCGTTTCACCAACACCGAGGATGTCCCGCTGGACAGCGTTGTCTTTCGGTTGTTCCCCAACCTCACGGGCGGATCGATCGCGGTCAGCGGGCTAACGGTCAACGGCCAGCCGGTGGAGCCAATCTACAGCCTTGAGGACAGTGTGATGACTGTGCCGCTGTCTGAACCCCTGCAGCCGGGCCAGCAGGCCGTCCTCGCCATGGATTTCGATGTCGTCGTGCCAACCGACCCTGAGACCAGCAACTATGGAACCTTTGCCTCGTTCGACGACGTGCTGGCGTTGGCCCACTTTTACCCAATGATTGCTGTCTACGACGACGAAGGGTGGAACGTGGAGATCGCACCGCCAGAGGGTGACGTGGTGTACGCCGACAGCGGCTACTATCTCACTCGCATCACGTTGCCCGACGAGCAGGTTTTGGTTGCCAGCGGCGTCACGCTGGATGAGAGCCGCAAGGACGGCCAGCAGGTTGTGACCGTGGCAGCCGGCCCGGCCCGAGACTTCTATCTGGCCGCCAGCGATGCCTATCAGGTCGTCAGCCAGCAGGTCGGTGAAACTACCATTAATAGCTATGCGCCACGTAGTTTGCAACGGGGTTCGGGCGAGGTGCTCGATATCGCCGCTGCGGCCATGCGCAGCTATGAGGATCACGTTGGGCCTTATCCCTATACCGAGATGGATCTGGTCAGCACCGCCACCAGCGCGCTGGGCGTCGAGTACCCCGGCATCATGGCGCTGACGAGCCGCATCTACGATGGGCAGTACCAGCAGTACCTGGAGGCCACGGTCGCCCACGAGGTCGGGCATCAGTGGTTCTACAACGTGGTGGGCGACGATCAACTGGACGACCCGTGGCTGGACGAGGCGTTGACCCAGTACATCACGCTGCTCTACTTTCAGGACCGGTACGGCGAGGAAGGCTATGACGGGTTCCATCAGTCGTTGGAGAGCCGCTGGGACCGTGTCAACGACGAGGCGATTCCGGTTGGCCTGCCGGTGGCTGCGTATTCAGAGGGCGGCGAGTATCCTGGCACCTACGGCGCGATCGTCTATGGCCGCGGCCCGCTCTTTTTCGAAGCACTGGCGCAACAGATGGGGCAGGACGAGTTCGACGCTTTCCTGCGCGACTATTACCAGACCTTCTCGTGGAATATCGCCACCACTGAAGGGCTGCGTGCGCTGGCCGAGAAACATTGTGGCTGCGACCTGGAACAGCTTTTCGCGGACTGGGTGTATCCCAAATAACGTCCGTCAAGATTTCACTGCTGTTCAGTCGAACTCCAGGGAAACGGTTTGGACAGGATTAACAAGGTTGACAGGATTTAAGATTTCGCGCAAGAGGAGATAAGAATCCTGTTGATCCTGTAAATCCTGTCTACTTTCCGGTTATACACCCTGGTTTCTGCTGAATTCAGTATGGTTTTCTGACCGTAAGTCGGCGAATTCATGCTAACGGTTCTGCAAACAGCCGCGGCCCGTCACCAACGAGCCGTGGCTTAGTTTTCTCCATTCCTCGTCTGGTGTAAAATGGGGCAAGGTTGTTCGGTGCGCTTCTGCAGGGATTAATCGTCCTGGCTATACGGCACAGAGGCGGCCAAGGCAACAGCAACTTCATAACGAAAACAAGGACAGTCAGTCCTGTAAACAAAGGAAGGAAACACGATGACAGATCCCATCGCCGATATCGGCCTTATCGGGCTGGCCGTCATGGGCCAGAATCTGGTGCTGAACATGAACGACCACGGTTTTACCGTGGCCGTCTACAATCGTACCGTGTCGAAGGTGGACGACTTTCTGGCTGACAATGCCGCCGGTACCAACGTCGTTGGGGCGCACTCCATCGAAGAGCTGATTGGCCTGCTGAAGCGGCCGCGCCGGGTCATGCTGATGGTCAAGGCCGGCAAGCCGGTGGACGCCTTCATCGAGACGCTGCTGCCGTACCTGGAGCCGGGCGACATCATCATCGACGGCGGCAACTCCAACTACGAGGACTCGATTCGCCGCACTGCCTATCTCGAGTCGAAGGGGTTGCTTTTCATCGGCACCGGCGTCTCCGGCGGCGAGGAGGGCGCGCGCTTCGGACCGTCCATCATGCCCGGCGGCTCGCCGGAGGCATGGCAACACGTCAAGGACATCTTTCAAAGTATCTCCGCCAAGGTTCCAGAAGGCGATCCCAACGGCGCGCCCTGTTGTGACTGGGTGGGCGAGAACGGAGCCGGCCACTTTGTCAAGATGGTGCACAACGGGATCGAATACGGCGACATGCAGATCATCGCCGAGGCGTATCAGTTGCTCAAGGAAGGGCTGGGGCTGGACAACGACGCGATGAGCGCGGTGTTCGACCGCTGGAACGGCGGCAAGCTGGAAAGCTATCTAATCGAGATCACCCGCGACATCCTGGCCTACCGCGACGAGGACGGCAACGCGGTGCTGGACCTGATCCTGGATGCGGCCGGCCAGAAGGGTACCGGCAAGTGGACCGCTGAGAGCGCGCTGAACATGGGCATCCCCCTGACGCTGATCGGCGAGGCGGTGTTCGCCCGCAGCTTGTCAGCGCTGAAGGAACAGCGAGTCGCCGCGGCCGGTGTGCTGCGCGGGGAAGCGTCACCCTTCACCGGCGATCAGGCCGCGTTCATCGACGACCTGGAAGAGGCCGTCTACGCCTCGAAGATCATCTCCTACGCCCAGGGCTACATGTTGATGCAGGCTGCGGCGGCGGAGTACGGCTGGAACCTGAACTACGGCGGCATCGCGCTGATGTGGCGCGGCGGCTGCATCATCCGCTCGGTCTTCCTGGGGAAGATCAAGGATGCCTACGACGCGGAACCTGGCCTGGGCAACCTGCTGCTGGCGCCTTACTTCACCGATGCGGTGGAAACGGCGCAAGCCGGCTGGCGCCGAGTCGTCGCGCGGGCCGTGGAGATGGGCATTCCCGTCCCGGCTATGTCCAGCGCTCTGGCTTTCTTCGACGGCTACCGGCGCGAGCGCCTGCCGGCCAACCTGACCCAGGCGCAGCGCGACTACTTCGGCGCCCACACCTACGAGCGAGTCGACCGGCCGCGCGGCGAGTTCTTCCACACCAACTGGACCGGCGAGGGCGGCGATGTCACCGCGAGTACATACGTGGCGTAGCAGATTCGGCGGCTACGGGCAACCCGTCACGGCGAAATAGCTGGCAGCCACCGCGCCCACGTCGCCGGCGTTGATGATACCGAAGGGCGCGGCCACATCCAGCATGTAGTCGGCGCTGCCGCAGGTCGGGTCGATAAGATCGAAATACCGGGCCGAGACCGCGCCTACGTCGCCGGCGTTGATGATGCCAAAGGGGGGAGCGACGTCCAGCAGATGGTGGACCGGCACTGCCACGGCAGGTTCGGCTCCCAACGGGAGAACCGCGGCGCTGGTGTCCACCAGCCAGATTTCGCTCAAGCTGACGGTGGAGTTGCCACACTGGACCACGTCCAGCATCAGCGAAGCCAGCGCGCCGGGTGCGTTGGCTCCGGGCGCTGCCGGCAGGGATGCCGGCCAACTGAAGTCGCCGAAGCGCAACGAGCTGCCATGAACCGATTCGAGCATGGCTGCGCCTGCGCCGCCGTCGAACCCGCTGGAGTTGCGTGTGCCACCCGCGGTCAGGAAATCGGTCAACGCGATGTTGCCCTCGGTGTAGTCCAGGTAGGCGTCGTCGAAGGTCAGCAATGTTTCGTAGCCGCCGACATCGGTCGGATCGCCGTTCAGATTGATGTCGATCACGGCGCCGCACGCGCTGTGCCCAGCCCATGTTTCCTGGGGGACCAGCTCGAAGCTGCCAGCCGTTGGTTCGAGGGGCAGCGCTGTTTCTGTTGTGACCACGGCAAGCAGACCGGTGAGCAGCAAAACGCCAACCAGCCTCCGGGGGATACCTTTCCAATTCACCATGATGCCTCCTCTGAAACACATGATTGACTGTCTTTCTAGCTACCTGACAGTTTCGTGACGAGACTGCCGAATGTCATGCTGAACGGGTCCATCGACCAGCCTGATAGCAGCGATGCATGCTCCAACAGCCGTTTCGCATCGTCGCACCCTCCTCCAGTGAAGCATCTCTCCGCTCATGACCGAGAGATGCTTCACTGGAGGAGGGTGCGACCAAGATCTAAGGCGGATTGTCCGGTTGCCTCCGTTAACGACATTGGCTGTCAGACCCGTTCAGCATGACAAATGTAAAGTGTCGGGTAGCTAGACTGTCTGTTAATAACTGTTCAGCCTGTGTTGTCACAGAGACTTCGAAAGTCGCCGCACAACTTAATAAGGTGCAGCATCCGGTCCGGGGTCGCCTGGTCTCTAAAGCCGGCGAGTTCTGAAGTCTTGGGCTGAGGAGTTGCGTCTCTTATGCAGTGCGGCGACTGAACCATTCGGCCGCTGCCAGCATCGCCAGGACAAGGGGAATGAGCAGTACCGGCCACAGAGGCGTCGGGCGGCTCGCGGCGCTGAGGTCCGATAATGTCACCGAAGTCGGCGCGCCGCAGGCCGCGTCGACAGGCCCGTGGCGGGTTGTGTTGCCGGCCACATCCACGTCCTCCAGCCAGTAGTATGCGTTGCTGTTTGGCGGCGCCTCCTCGTCCAGCCAGATGTAGAGAAAGCCCTGCTGGCTGCCCGGCCCCTGAGAGGGCACGAACGCTACCTGGGTTTCGGGAGCGGCGGCAGTTTCGCCGCGCAGGACGTTGAAACCGACGTTGCCCACCTCGCTGGTTGTTTCCCAGGCCAGCAGCGGCAGGCCCGATTGGCAGGTTGCCGAGAAGTCGGCCAGGGTTACTGCCAGCGGCGTCTGGTCGCAGGTCAGATCGACGTCCGGTGTCAGCGTCTGCAAGCCTCCGCCGGGCCGGGTGTTGCGCACTGCGCTCAGTCCCAGGTCGGTCCCGAAGAGCCCCGTTCCGTCGTCCCCACAGACGTTGTATGCGCTGCCGCTGAAGCAGGCCGTGAACAACTCAGCGTTGCCGGTCACTGCTGTCTCCGGTCCCGCGCCGGCGGTACACGCGCCGCCGAAGCTGCGATATCGCTTTCCATCCACACCTGTCAGTTCGCCGCTGATGAACATGCTGAAGCCGCAGTCAGCCAGGGCGGTAAAGGCCGGGCCGGTCGTGGCGCTCTCGTAGGTGAGGACGCTCGCGTCCCAGCCCAGCACGATGTCGAACGAGTTAGCGCCGTCAGGCGTAACGCCGTCGCCCAGGTTGCTGGCAGTCACGGGATAGCAGATCGCGCCGCCAGCGGCTACCGGCCCGCCGATGTTCACGCTGGGTGTGCCCACGGACGCCAGGGTTGCTGCCGCGGCCAGCCCAGCCGCCGCTGTGAATATCAGAATCGTTATCGTACTCGTCGCCAATCGTCGCATGGTCATCCTTCCTTTGGGGCGCAGCACGGTTGCCGCGCGCTGTCACATGTTCAGGGTGCGCTCGAACTTCAGCCAGCCGGGGCAGTAGGAGGGCCACTTCATGATCGTCCATTTGATCTTGTTCTTCCAGACCACGACGTCATATTCGGCCTCGACAGAGATCTCGCCGCTGAGACAGCAACTGGCCTTGAATTTCATCCGCTTTCCGCCGTAGCAGCCGGACGAGCTGCTCATGCAGGCTTTGCACGCCACCTTGGGCGTACCCAGCACCGCGATGTCGGCGACTCCGATTCCTACGTAAGCGCCAACGCCCAGCGAAAGCTCGACCTTCGCGCAGCCGCCGATCTTCCAGGCGCAGTTGCACTGGTCGGATGCTACGTAGATGTCGCCGCCGCCTTTCAGATCACCCTTGACCCGCACGCCAACGATGCCGCCAAAGCTGGCCTTGACCCCACCCTTGGAGACCACCGTAACTGTGACGTTGCCGTCCTTGACGTAGCGGCAAGGCCGCTTGCTGTCGTCGCCGCAGCATCTGGAGCAGCGTTCTCCCTTGGCCACGACCTCGATGGTGGCCGGGTTTGCGCCAACTCCACCCAACAGGCGCGCCAGCTTGTGGCCCAGCTTGAAGCTGATCTGCCAGCCGAAGCTGGAGCAGCCAAATTCCTTCTTGACACAGCGCAGCCCCAGGGGATCCATCAGGTTGGCCGGGTTGTTGTTTACATAGGCGTAGAGCGACTGCATGCTGTCGGGCCCGTACGGGTCGCGGGACAGGAAGCGCCCACGGGTGTCGGAGTAAGCGCGATTGCGGTAGTGGTAGAGCCCGGTCTCCTCGTCCAGCCGGCGGCCGGTGAAGAAGTAGTGGTTGCCCACGGCGCTGACCCCGTCCGGCACGGCCGGATCGCTGGCAAAATCCACCACGCCATCAGCACCGGCGTCGAAGACGTAGCGGCGGCCAAACGCGTCGTACTCGTAGGCCTCCACCAGTTCGCCCGTCTCGTCGCTCAGCCCGAAGACGCTGTGCAGGTGGTTGTCGTGGTAGAACAGCCGCTGGTCTTCCGACGGCGACACGCCGTTGGCGGCGATCTCGATCGCGCTGCCGTCGCCGTCCAGGTTACGGTCCAGCACCAAAGGCTCGTCCAGATACGACCCGTAGACGTACTGTTGTGTCAGAACGGCAACTGCGCCGTTCACGGCGTATTCCTCGATCACCTGGTTGTCCAGATAGGCGTAGTGGGTCGTGCCCTCGAACTGGACAAGCGGAGGCGGCATGCTGCCGGCCGGCACCGATTTGCTGATGCGCCGGCCCAGTCCGTCGTAGGCGTATTCGGCGATCACGGTGCTGTCGCTCAAGCGCGTCACCCGGCGCAGCCGATTCATGCTGTCCCATTGATAGGACAGCTCACTGTCATCGTTCAGGTTGCCGCTGTCGTCGTGGAGCTGGGCTGCTCCGCCGATGTCGTAGTACTCGTTGAAGTTGGTGGTCAGCCGGTTCTGGTTGCTTGTCCCGCCGTTTATTGTGGTATCGGCCGCGTTCCAGTTGCCGGCACCGTCCAGCATCCAGCTCTGATCCTGCACGACATCGGCGCGCGATGTGGGCGAGAGGACTGTGGTCCCGCCTGCGTCCAGCAGGCCGCGCTCGATCTGCGTGACCCGATAGACAGAGTCGTAGATGTACAGCTCGCTGTCGGTGAGGTCGTGCAGCTTGCGCTCGAAGCGCGCCTGATGCGACCGGGTGTAGTCGTACTCGAGACCGACCAGCACGCTCTGGTCGGTCTCCCGCTGCCAGCGATGGCGCAACGTGCGGCCTGATCCGTCGTAGTCGCTGTTCTGTGGCCCGACGGGCGAAGCAACCTGATCGATGACTGTGCCGTTTTGATAGCGCTTGCGCGCTTGCCGCACCGGGCCAATGTAGTCATAGACCGCGATGGGATCGGGCATGGCGGGCGCCACCAGATCGCGGATCTCGTGCACCCGGTCCAGCCGGTCATAGCTGCGCTCGACTTCCCGGTCGTTGGGATAGGTCATCACGGTCAGCAGATTCCCGGCGCGCCACGCGGCATCGACAACCCGCGGCGCAAACGCTCCGATCTGCTGGCTGTCCTCCAGCGCGCGTCCGAGGGAGTCGTAGACATAGGTCAGCGTCGAATCGTCGCCGGCATTGCCAGGCTCGTTGTTGTCCGTGACCAATGTTTTGCGGGAAAGGCCGTCGTATTCGTAACCGGTCGCCGTGGTGCCGATCACAGGGTTGAAGGTCGCCACGCCTGCCAGGATGTCCGTGCCGGCCCGCTGCACCGCACAGCCGGTCGTGCGATTCAGGCCGTCGAAGCTGCATTCCCGGATCGAGCCGTTCTCATCGACGTACTGGACGATGTTGCCGTCACGGTCGAAGCTGCGCTGCCGGCTGGTTGGGGGATCGACCCGGTCTGCTAACCCCGGATGCCCGGTCAGCCCGCGCGTCTCCACCGTCAACCGGTCCAGGTTGTCGTAGGTGAACTCCGTGCGGTTGCCGTCGTCGTCGGTTGTGCTCAAGGTCAGGGAGTTGCCGTCCCATGCCTGGCGGATCTGGATCAAACCATCGCCGCCACCCTGCGCGGGATCAGGCGCCGGAATGATCCCGGGCACGCCGAACAGGTCGGCGCCGATGTTCAGGCCGTCTCCCTGGCCGCTGGCCGTGAGCACGTACTCGGTCATTACGTTTCGATTCAAGCCGTCGTAGGTGTAGCGCGTCACGTTGCCGAAGTCGTTGATCTCGTTCACCGTGCCTCCGCCGCCAGAGAACGCTCGCCGCTGGATCGTTGCGCCTGTCACTGGGCCTTCAGCGTCGGCAACCGCCGCCGGGTTGTCGCGGCTGTCGTAGCGAACATCCATCGTCTGGCCCAGGTTATCGACAACGCGATCGGCGCGGTCCAGCGAATCGTAGAACACTGTGGTCAGGAAGATTTCTGCGCCTACGCCGCTCAACGTGGCTACCTGGGTATCTTCGATCTCCAGCACGTTGTTGTTGTCGTCGTATGCAGTTCGCGCGCGGTTGCCAACTGGGTCCACCTCGCGCACGACGCGGCCAGCGCCGTCGTAGTCCCGGCGCCACGTGTCCAGGTCATCTTCGACGGTGAAGCTGAGGCGGGCGCTGCGGTCGTATTCCATCCGGGTGCTGACCCGCCCCTGGATCGGCACGCCGGCGAGGCCGGGGATGCCCTGGCTGTCGCCGGGCGTCAGGTTGCCTTTGTCGGGATGGCCGTCGGCGATGTCTACTGGACGCACTGTGGTTGCGCCCAGCGGCAGGAAGAGCACTTCGTCTACCTGGTAGAGGCGGGAAGCCTCGTCGTGCAGCATCTCGGTAGCCTCCAGCAGCGTGCCGTTGACCAGATTGCCTGCCTGGATAACGCCGCCCGTGGACACCGGCTGTGGCAGCAGGTCGGGCCCGTCGCTGGTGGGGCTGGGTCCGCCCAGCGGGCCAAAGCTGCTGACGCGCACGGCGTTGCCGGCCGGGTCGTACTGGGTCACGGTCTGGTTGCCCAGGCTGTCTACGGTGCTGGTCTGCCGGTCATAGCCATCGTAGAGGTAGCGGGTCCGCTCGCCGTCGCCGCCCAGGTCGGAGTTGTTGTCGGGCGAGCCGTCGGTGTCCTCGGCGTCCACCGTCTCGACCAGGTTGCGGTTGGCGTCGTAGTGGAAGGTCTGCGTGGCCGGCAGGCCGCCGCGCGCGTCGAAATCGACCGGATCGGCCGGCGCGAGCAGCGCCAACGCCGGCGCTCCCAGCGCCCCGTCGGTGTTCTGGAACAGCAGATCACGCTCATCGTAGACGGCCGCGGCGGCGTTGCCCTCGGGCTGCACGATGAGAACTACGTTGCCGTTGGGATCGTAGCGCTGAGTGTTGGTCAGAAACAGTCCGCTGCCTACTTCGCTGACCGTGGCGATCTCGTGGTCGAGGATGTCGTAGCGACGGAGCGTGTCTCCATAAGCCGCGCCGCCTGCCGGGTCGGGATCGGCCAGAAAGGCGGGCAGGCTGCTTGCCGGCGGACTGCCGTCCACGCCGGATGTATTGCCCCGATCCTCGACCTGCACCAGCACCTCGTTGTCGTTGAAGTCGTAGAAGGTGCGCTCCAGGTACTGGAAATCGGTCAGCGGCTGCGGTTCAGCCGGATTGGGTAGGAAAACCTGGTGTGCGGCGGCCCGGGTCGTTTGCACCACCTGGTTGAGCTGGTTGACCGCGTGGTCGGTGGCGATACCCCGGCCGTCCACCTCACGAACGACGTTTCCCACAGGGTCGTACAAAAGCTGGCGGCGCGCGTCGACGAAGTCAGGGCAGGGCAGCGGCTGGCCGAAGCGATCGGCGTACCACATCACGTCGGCGATATCGGCCCGGCCGTTGCCGTTGCGGTCCACCGGCGGTCCCACCGGCTGGTCCCACAGCTCAGCAACGCGCACGATGTCGATCACCGTAAACCCGCCATCGCCGTCCAGATCCTCAGGGCAGAGCGCGTGGTTGCGGCGTTCCGGGATGAAGGGGCCGGTGATCTCGCGTGTGTCGCGCCGCATCTCGCTGCGATAGCCGCCGGCGCCGGTGTTGAGAATCCGGCCATCGGCGGGCGGCGGCGTGGGCGAACCATCTCCGTCGGGATCGGTCTCCGGGAAGTAGAGATAGTCGGTGACATTGCCCTCGGGATCGATGTGATAGAGCAACTGGCCGAGGTCGTTGAACGCGTCGATCTCGACGATCTCCTGGGTGGTGTCGCCCTCGATGCCGGCCATGTTCGAGCCAGGGAGCAGATTGACCGCGGGATGCTCGGTGCGGATCGCGTTGCCGGCTATCTGGTCAGTGCGGCCGTCGCCGTTGACGTCGCCCAGAGGTGCGGCGCACATGCCGGCCGCAGCCAACAGCAACTGGACGTCGGCAGCATCGCGGCCCGTCGCCGCGCCGATGGCGGCGAAGTCGCAGCTTTCCTCGAAGTCGAAGGTGTACATCGTGGTATAGCGGGCAGGCGAGGTTGCGCCGCCGTTGGGAGGTGCGTAGCCCGGATCGTTGCCCCGCGGATCGGTGACCGTACGCGCCTGGTTGTAGATTGGCTCGTAGGTCATGGTCGTGATGATGGACGCCTGGTCGCCGCCGCGGGCCGGGTCGGGCAGGGCTGTCTCGCCCAGCAGGTTGCCCTGTTGCAGGCGGTCGCCGTTGCTGGCGTCGTAGAGATACTCGCGGCTGTTGCCCAGCGGGCTGACGAAGCGGGTCAGCTCGCCGTCCGCGTTGTACTCGTAGGTGGTGGTCCACGAAACGGGATCGCTGGGCCGGACGTTGCGGTTGCTGAACTCCTGCAGGCTGAGCCGGTTCCCGTTGACGTTGTGCTCGTAGACCTTCTGGTTGCCGTTGCGGTCGATGACCGTGGTGCGGTTGCGCGGCAGATTCAAGTCGCCGCGATCGCCGCCCGGATTGAGTTCCTGGTAGCTGAGCGTGACCGTGCCGCCGGCCGGCACACCGGTCTCGTTGATCCCGCCCCACTGCTGCTGCACCAGCCGGTCGAAATCGTAGCCGGCCGGACTGGTTCCGTAGGTGTTGACGACCCGCGGTGTCAGCGTTGTGGTGACAGCCTCGTTGGGCGCAACAGCGGCCAGGAGGTTGTGGTCCAGCGCGGGGTCGCCGGTGGCCGACGCATAGGTGTAGACCCAGCGTTTGCCGTCCGGAAAGTCGTTGCCGTTGGGTGTGCCCGTGACCGCCGGGCTGGTGACCATCACCAGGTCTCCCTCCCCGTCGTACAGAAACTGTACGCGCCGGCCGGCGAAGTCCTCGATGAAGTCCAGCCGGCCGTCCTCGTTGTAGACATAGTCAACGGTGCGGCCCATGGTGTCCACCACGAAGTCCAGCCGGCCGTTGGCGGTGTAGTCGAAGGTCATGAAATTGCCGTAGGCATCCTGCATCCGGTTCAGCTTGCCGGCCGCGGGTGATCCATCCAGCGGGTTGAAACTGACCGACATGCCGTGGCGGTTGCCGAGGGTGTAGGCGCCGTCGGGGTTACGCACCAGCGAGTTGTAGTGTCCGGCCGGCGAGCTGAAGGTGAGGCCGTCAGGAGAGGAATAGGTGTCGGCGCGGCCGTAGCCATCGACCACAGTGATATCGTTGCCGTCCTGCACCAGGAAGTAGTCGTAGTTGTGTTGCCAGCCAAAGCCCAGCGGGCTGTCATAGGTGACCTGGCTGCGGTAGGTACGGGTAAACTCGTAGTCCAGCCCGCGGCCGGGGATATGCAGGTCGGTCTCGCGCAGGAAGAACTCGCCGCTGTGCAGGTAGACTGGATCTACGATGCCATCTGCCGCGCCCTGGGGACAGCGCGCGTCCTTGCCGCAAGGCGCCTCGCTGGCGTCCGCGTTGCGCTTTGGCTCCTGGGTTGTGCCGTGTTCCGGCACTTCCGAGGGTGTTGGCTCGGGGTCAGGTTCAGGCGGCAGGTCTGTGGTGTAGATTGCCCAGGACGACGCGTTGTTGCCGGGCAGCGGGTCAAAGGTGTCGGCGCTGACGCTGGCGGTGTTGGTGGCGCCGCTCACGACCGTCACATCGATCGCGATGCTGCGCGCTTCGCCGGGCGCGAGGTTGGCGAAGGTGCATTCGATGGTCACGATGCCATCCGGATCGGCCTCGGTGTCGCACGCCGGTGAGGGCTGCACAAGGTTGATGGTGAAGTCGTCCGGATCGATGATGTCGGTTACGACCACGTTGGAAGCAGTGTCGGGACCACCGTTGCTGACGTTGAGGGTGAAGCGAAACTGGTCGCCGGGATCGTAGCGATGGTCGAAGGCGCTCTTGGTGATCTTGACGTCGGCAGCGGGCACAACCTCCAATACAACCTCGTTGCTGCTGTAGATCGGCGCCAGATATAGCCCGCCGCCCAGATTGCCGCCGGTGACGGTGTGAAACTGCCCGTTGACTCCGTTGGCGCCGGTGGTGGCCAGCGAGAACTGCTCGCCCAGTGCCGGGCTGAAGCCGGGCGGCAGGTTGAGATTGAGCGTACCGTCGAGGTTAAGCTCCGCCGCGGTGAAGATCGGTCCAGGGTCTTGCACCGTGACCGACATGGTCGCTGTGGGCGCCAGCGTGAATGCACCCAACTGGGGAGCGCCGTTGACAAACTCAACCCGGTGAGTAACGCTCATGGGAACATTGGTCGAGACGAAGGTGTCGCCCGGATGGTCGAAGTAGAGATCGTAGAACTCTGTCCAGGGGTTGCTAAGGCCGCTGCGCACATACTCACCTCCCTGGATGGTTGTGCTGCTGCCGGCCGCGCCGATGAGCCTGGCGTCAGACTGGAAGAAAATCCTACTGTCCGGTTGCTGGACGGTGTCTCCTTGCAGGATCAATTGGATGCCTAGCAGGCTGGCCCCGCTTCCCGAGTTGATGATTGCCGATCCCTGGGCAACAAAACGGTCGGCAGGCGTGCCGTTGAACTGGATCGCATAGACGTTGCGGTCGAGGACGAAGGTCTCAGAGACGGTGGTCGTTCCGCTGATCGTAATAGTGCCTTCGTTGATGGTCAGATTGCTGAACGCCACGTCGCCGTTGGTTTGGACGACGGGGATCAGTGGCGCAGAACCTTTTCTGAGCAGCACCTCCACCGGGCCAGTTGAGCCTGAGCCGTCGTTCCAGACAGATGTACCACCGCCCTCGATCTGGATACCTGCGCCGGAATTGCCGGTGACGTTGCCATCAATCGTCGAGTTGGAGAACCTGAGGTAGCCGCTGTCAGCGTAGAGTCCTCCGCCATCGCCAACAACGACCTTGGCCGTGGAGCGGTTATCCCCGATGTTTCGAAACGTGCCGTAGACGTCGATCTCAGAGAAGTTGTTGAACGTGCCGACCAGTGAGACATCGGCGTTGGACAAAGTGGTCGTCATTCCGGCCGGCACCTGGATGGTGGCGCTGCTCTGCAAGCCGGTGTTGGCATTGATGACAGACCCGTCCTCAAGCACCGCCACCACCTCGCTGAGGGTCGTGTTCTGCTGGATCGAGGTCCGGCCGCGGATCACGCCGCCGCCAACGATATCCAGGGAATAGCCATCCAGAGTCAGCCCGCCGGTGATCGACAACGTCGAGGTGGGCGCAATCGAGATCGGCCCATCGTCCAAAACGGCCAACTGGACCAGCGACGTGTTGGTGTAGATGCCGGTCGGCCCGTTCAGGTTCAGCGGCAGTTCGATCGCGTTGCCGGGATCGAAGCGGAATTCAGTCTGGTTGCCGTTGACAACCACCGGGCTGGGCGTTGCGCCGGGCAGCTCGGCGATCACACCTTGCGCCAGATGGGTGCCGCGGCCGATTGTCATTCCTGCGCCATCGCCAAACGCCATGGTGCCGGCGAGTTGGCTGCCCGCGTCGAACAAGGTGGCGCCGCTGCTCTGGGTGTACCCCCCGCTTACCTGGGTGGACATCTGGTGCGTCACCGAGGTGTTGGCAATCACGTCCCCGAAGAGATTGAACGCGTAGAAATCGGTGATATCGGCTAATGGGTCGATGCCGGCGATAGGCGCATCCAGGTGGCCGGACTGCGGGTCGCGATCGCCGCTCCTCGCGCTGTCCTCGATTGTCAGCGTGAAACCGGCGTGGTGGTTTATCACGCCGTCGGCCCCGAACAGAATCGTGCTGTGATCCCAGGTGGTGTCGCTCATCAGGTCTAGGGTGCGGCCGATAATGCGTTTCGTGCCTGCGTCCGACAACAGGACGCCACCGCTGGCCGTCACTGTGCCCGATCCTTGCAACGTCCCCGTGTGCCATGTAAAGAGGCCCTGGATGGTCAGGTCGCCGCTGCCCTCCAGCGTGGCCGCAGTCAATGTCAGGGCATTGACCACAGCTGCCACGTCGATGTTCACCGTGATGTTGGTTGAAAACTCGACATCGTCAGCGGCTGTAGGCACGCCATTGGGGTCCCAGTTCAATGGATCGCTCCACGAAACGCCATCACCGCCGCCGTCCCAGGTCTTCATGACCAGTGGATTCTCCTGGTCGTGGCCCAGATCGGAAGCCACTGTCCGGCCTGATTCGCCTGACCAGCCGGGTGCAGGGCTAAAGGAGGCAATAAAGGCAAAAAGGGCCAGCAGCGATGCGGATATCAGGGTGTTTTTCATGACGCGATCTCCCGGAGTCTCGAAATGGTTGCAGAGCGCAAGCGCCCCTTGCAACCACCCTATCACGCCGCGTCACCCGGAGTCCAGGTCAATCGCTGTTCATTCTTTGTTCACTTTCCCCTCTATTTCCCCCATTGGTTGATGGAGTCACGGGCGCCGAATCACGAAGGCTGCGGAGGCGATTTGATTCCCACGGTCAGCCGGATGCTGCGAAACGCGCCGAAGTTACGACGTTCAATTACCTGGAGACCGGCGCGGCGCATCAGATCAGCCTCGTCGCGCATGAAGTCGCCGAACAGTTCCCAGGCGCGGGCCAGCGCGAAGCCGGTCGCGTTGCCGTCGTCCGGTTCGGCCGCGTCGATCAGCACCACCAATCCATCAGGACGCAACACGCGCGCGATCTCTCGCATCACGCCCAGCCCGTCGGGGAACGCGCTGAAGGCAAAGGTGAGAACTACCGCTGCGAAGCGCTCCGGCGCAAACGGCAGGGACGCCGCATCCCCTTGCACCAGGCGCGCCGGCAGGGCTGCGGTGTGCAGACGCGCCTGTGCCTGAGCCAACATTCCGGTCGACAGGTCCAACCCGACTGCAACATCGAACTGCCGGACCAGCTTCTCCAGCAGGACGCCCGGTCCCGGTCCGATTTCCAGCAACGGCCCGTTCGTTGGGACCTGTTCCAACCAGGGCAGCGCCTCCTCGGTGTAGCGCTGCCACACGGGCAGGAGGCGCATTCCCGTCGCGTAGAACGGCGCCATCCGGTCGTACAGCCGTGCGTAGCGCCTGGTGTCAAAGTCATGTGTTGGCATGAAATTCCTCGTATTGCCGGCAGCGCCTGTCTCGAGCAATTGCGACGAAGCTCTGGGCAATGGATTCACCGCGCCTTGCCGGACAAGTTGCCGCTGTCAGTCGCATATGTCCGCGGGGATTCAGTGAGTCGCCGATATCTCCTCCAGCGATTGCTGCCGGGTCTCAGCAGGTCTCGCTAACAGGATGATAACGATAGGTAGCAGTGCTACCAGGCCCGCTGCTACCCAGAACCCATGCATATCAGGGAACGTCTTCAGAAGCAGAGCGGCCAGAGCCGGCCCTACAACGTAGCTGATCCGTCCACCGGCTGTCACCCATCCCATGCATGTGGCGCGGCGCTCGGTTGGAAAGACCTCGGGAATGTAGACGATGGTCCAGGAAGAACTGATGCCGAAAAAGAACCCCGTTGCTGCTACCATCCCGATCTGGATGGAACCGGACGCGTATCCCAAGCCGGCGATGGAGGCACAGCATCCTGCACAGCCGATAATGAGACCTCTTTTTCTGCCAATGCGGTCCATCAACCAGCCGCCCGAAAGATTGCCCAGCAGGATCATGAGCAGGATTGCGAGGAAGACCGTCGACCAGCGGGTCAAGGTGAACCCGTTGAGCGTGATAAAGAAGTAGCCGCACCAGAAGAACAGGGTGACGAAAATCAGAATGCAGATAACGACTGCTGACGAGAGTATGATGTTGCGCAGGTCGCGCCGGTCGATGGTTGCCAGGCCGAGGTTGAAGCTGCGCCGTGCGTGATCCAGGCGGCGCTGCTCCTGCACCGCCTGGAAGCGTGAGGTCTCGCGCATGAACAGCCACATTACCAACACCGGGAGCATGAAAAGAAACTGACTCCGTACATCCAGCGCCAGTTCAGGCCAAGCTTGTCGACCATGATCGGCGGCAGGATAGCCTGCAACGGCAGCATTCCGATGGCTGCGATGATTGTCACCATGCGCGCCCGGCGCGCGGCCGGCGCCTCCTCACTGGCCGGCACCTGCCACATGTTCGAGACGGTGAAGAAGGTTGCTGCCGCGTAGAAAACCATGAATAGCGGCAGCGTCGGCGTCCACAACACGATGGCGAGACTGGTCAGTCCAAAACCCAGGATCAACAACAGCAGGCCCAGCTTGCGGCCGATGACGTCGGCCAGGTGGTTGAGGATGAAAACGAAGAACGTGGAGATCAGCACCAGCGACTCGATGCCTGAGAAAGCCGGCGCACTGATGCCGTACGTCTCCAGGATGTAGGGGATGGCTGAGGACTTGACGCTGGAAAGATAGCTGTCCATCAGCGCGATCGATCCGAGGAAGACGACCAGATAGGTCAGGTAGCCGCGGCTGCGCGGCTGGATAGCCGTCGCAAACTGGTCAGGGTTGGCGTTCGTAGCCACAATAGTCCTCCATCTTCTTCGTCAGTGGGGACGAAGAACTACATCGCGCAGGGACGTCCACAGCGACAGGTGCCCAGCGGCGAGATCACCAGTCGCTCGACCCACGGCTGGATCAGACACGACGTGGGGGGCATTCATGATGGGGACGATGGCGGCCTCGCGTACCAGGATGGCATCGGCCTGGCGGTAGAGCTTAATGCGCTCGTTCTGGTCGGTCAGCGTTCGGGCCTCCTTCACCAGGTCCTCGTACTCCGGGTCGCGCCAGCCAAAAAACCGCTGGATGCGGCGATAGGCCACGCGCATGAAATCGTCAGGGTCAGGGTAGTTGGCTGCCCAGGTGTCCCAGCCGATGTGGGGTGGATCCACTTCAAGCCGCCTGTGATAATCTCGCCACTCCAGTACCTCGCAACGGACCTTTACGCCCAGTTCACGCTCATATTGTGCCTCGAGTAACTCCTGCACCTCGCCACTGCTGGGTGTCATAAAAATGTAATGCCTGACCTCTGGAAAACCGCGGCCGCCGGGGAAGCCGGCTTCAGCCAGCAGAGCGCAGGCCTGCTCAGGGTTGTAGGGAAGAGCGATGTTGGGAGAATAGCCTGGCATGAAAGCGAGAAAGCCCCCGGTGATGCGCTCTGGGCAGCTGACACCGCTCGTAGGCAGGATTCTGCCCTATGTCAAAGGCCATGGCAAAGGCCTGACGAACACGCCTGTCGTCGAATGGCGGCAACCGAACGTTGAAGCAGTTAGACGTCGAATGAAGACTTGGCATCTGGCGGTAGTCCGCGCTTCGACGTTTCTCGGCCTCCACCAGTCCTTCAGGAGGCCAGTTCGCTATGAACAGATAGTCCAGTTCGCCGGCTTCGTACAGCGCCAGCCGCTGCTGCCAGCCGGTCGGATAGGGCAGACAAAGCAACTCGACCCGCTGTGCGTTGCCGCCGAATCGGCCGTGATAGGTTGGGTTGCGCACCAGATCGACCCGCTCGCGCGGATGCCAGCGCTCCAGCAGATAGGGTCCGTTGGTGACGATCTTGTCCGCTTCGCACCAGGCATCGCCGTACTGCTCGACCCGATGTTTCGGGACGGGAAATGTTGCCGGGTTGGCCATGATGTGCAGCCAATAGGCCACCGGCCGCTCCAGCTCGACCACCAGCGTCAGCGGATCGACGGCGTGCACGCCCACCGAGTCAGGTTCGCCTGACTTGCCGGCGTGGTACGCCTGCGCACCCAAAACTTCGTGCAGTGGGCCGGCCGAGCGCAGGCTGGTTGAGGGATCCAGAGAGCGCTTCCGTGCGTTCATCGGCGCGCCGACCGGGTCCAGCAGCCGCTTCCAGGCAAACTCGAAATCCTCTGCCGTTACCGGGTAACCGTCGCTCCAGCGCACATCCTCGCGCAGATGAAACACATAGGTGCGTCCTCCGTCCAGAATCTCCCAACTGCGAGCGATGTCTGGCACGGCTTCAAGCCCGTCACTCTCCTCCAACAGCCCGCTAAAGAAGGGCAGTTCGTAGTCAAAGGTCGGATTTGGATCCCAGTTCTTGGGTTCGATGCCCCACATGCGGCGGTGGGGCTGGGGCACCGGCGGCAGCAGGTCAACCTGATGGTTTGCCTGCCAGCGCTTCCAGAATATGAAGCTCTTCTGGTATGCTTTGGCTGCCTCTTCATAATCAAATGCTGCAGCGTGCACCAGCCCCAGTCGCATCAGCGCGCGGGCGGTAGACTCGTCGTCATCCTGCAGTTGCAACAACGCCAGCGCCCGCTGGTAGGAGTCTATCGCTTCCTTGTGGGCATAGGCCAGCCGCGCGCGGTCACCAACCCGCAACAGATATCCGACCGCACGCTGTGGGTCGTCGGAACGTTCCCAGTGATATGCCAGTAGGTTCAGCAGTTCCGCGGCGCGTTCCGGGAAAAGCCGCTCCAGCGCTTCCGCGGTCCAGCGATGATAGACCTGGCGCTGTCGTCGCAGGGTGCCTTTATAGGTTGCCTCTTGTGTCAGCGCGTGCTTGAAGATGTATTCCATCTCCGGCTCGCCAGCCCGCGGACGGATTAATTCCTGTTGGACCAGCGCGGCCAGGCATTCGTCCAGGTCTTGGACCTCACCGGCAATGGTTGCCAGCAAGTGTTGTGGGAATATCCGCCCGATGACGGCGGCCAGTTGCAAGACATGGCGCTGGTTCTGGTCAAGCTGGTCGATGCGCGCCGCCAGCACGTTCTGCAACGTCTCGGGGATCGCGATCTCGGCCACATCTTCAATCAGCCGCCACTCGGTGGTCACCGGATCACGCACCAGCGCGCCGTGGGCAATCAACGACCGAATGATCTCTTCGACATAAAAGGGGTTGCCCTCGGATTGAGCAAGAATGCGCCAGGCGAGCCTGGCGGGTAGCACCATTCCGAGGAGATTGGTTAGCAGCGTTTCGCTGTCGCCAGCCGACAAGGGCTGCAGGCGCAGATGCAACGTGTGCTTGGCCGGCGTTGCAGTGCTTATCTCACCGACCTCCCAAACAAGGTGGCTCTGGTCTGACTCGGACCGAAAGATGCAAACAAGCAGGAGCGGCGTCCGTTCGGCCAGCGGTGCTAGATGCATCAGCAGCGCCAGCGAGCTAGGGTCTCCCCAGTGTAGATCTTCGCACACGATGACCACCGGCCGGCTTTGCGCGGCATAGCCAATGACATTTTCCATGGCGGCAAAGGTGTGCTGCTGGAGAGCCTGCGCGCCCATGCTGTCCAGCTTGGCTTCCCAATTGGTAGGCAGGGGCAGCGCCATCAGCCGCGCCAGGAACGCATAGTTGCTTTCGTGGTTGTAGGGGCAAATCGTGGAGATCAGCCGTCGCAGAGCAGACGCCACGACTTCTGGTGGGTCGTCCAGCGACGCACCTACCGCCTCGCGCAGAAGATCCTGCCAGAGGTGATAGGCCACTGTGCCGTCGTACGACAGGCAACGCCCTTCAATCCAGCGGATAGGTACTGCAGCAGACTGGCCGCCGATGTACGCATCTGTCAGCCCGCGTCTGACCCCATATGCCTTGCGCACTTCCGCGACCAGCCGCGATTTGCCGATGCCCGCTTCGCCCACCACCATCACAAGGCCACCCCGGCCTTCGCCCAGCCGTTCCACAGCTGCGCGGAGGACCTCAAACTCGTACTGGCGACCCACCAACGGTGAATCCAGCCCGTCGACGCCGCGCAGTTTGCCGGCGTCGACTCGCAGGCGTGTCACTTGGTGGGCAGTGACCGGTTCGCCCTGCCGCCGGAGCTGCAACTGGCCCAGCGATTCCGTCTCACACGCGTTGGATACCAGCCGCCGCGTTGCGCCGCTCACGACGACCGTGTTTGGCGGCGCCTCTTCTTGCAGGTGGAAGGCCAGGTTGACCGTATCGCCGCTGACGATAAACGATCCGCTATCGGTGATGTTGGTGGCAACGACTTTCCCGGTATGTATGCCGACGCGCATTTCCAGTTCTACCGTGTGGGTGCGACGGAGCGCCACGTTGAGAGCCGCCAGTCCGGCTTGCATTGCCAGGGCAGCGCGCACGGCCCGCTCGGCGTCGTCTTCGTGGACTTCGGGCACGCCAAAGACCGCCATTACCGCGTCGCCGATGTATTTTTCGATGACCCCGCCGTATTCCAGAATAGGTGCTGCAATGGTGGTGAAGAACGCGCGCTGCAGCTCGCGTACATCCTCCGGGTCACGCCGCTCTGCCAGAACGGCAAAATCCACGATGTCTGCGAACATCACCGTCGCCAGCTTGCGTTGCTCGGCGCTGTGGGCTTGCTCGCGCGCGGCCAGCGCCTGGCGCATGGCTGCAATGGAGGCATCGACCGCGGCGTCGCCAAACCTGGCGCGCTGCGCCTCGATCAGGGATATCGCGTTTTGTAGTTCGTCACGCCGGTTCATCGGGGCCTCACAGGTGAGAGGCGCAGAGGCGGGTAAAAAGAAAGTCGAAGCGGTGAAACGATGTGAAGTATTGGCGTGCTATCCTTGCTGCTCTCGCAGGTATAGGATCATATCCAGCTCGCCAGGTGAATGGCCGGCGTTGGTCAGCAGCATAGCTGCTTCCGACCGGTGTTGCGTGCCGTGGTTGACCACGTGGATCATCAGTTGCCAGAGGACTTGTTGGAACGGCGTGCCCTTGGAGTTCCGGTAGTGTACGGTGCGTTGCAGGTCTTGGTCGGTCAGGTTGGCGACAAACGCGTGCAGCGCAGCGGTCTCATTCTGCCATCGCTCAACCAGCACATCGATGGATTGATACCCCTCAATGTCATCGACGACGACCGGCCATTCTCCTTCCCAGCGCCGCCGCCAGATGACCTCGGCCACAAGCACGTGGGCCAGCGTGCCCAGCAAGCTGTGCATCGGCACCGGGTCGGGTGCGAGAAGCTGGTCGGGGCTGAGCTGCATTGCTTGATCGAGCACGCGTTGGTTGGCCCAGTCAGTATAGCCGATAAGTGTACGGATGTCGGTTGTATTCAATGTCATTCTCCCATTCGTGTGGGTTTTGGTCGCCGGCTGCCATTGTACCCGGGCGGAAGTAGATGCCAACAGGGGACACGAGGTTCTCAGTGCAACGTGATCGATGGCCTGGCTACGTTATCTTTCGTGACTGGTTTCGATGAATGGGGAGAGGGAAAAACGCAGGTTGATCCCCTTGATTTCCCTAGTTTCCTTTCTTTCCCTTCTTTTCCCTCTCTGAGTTGAGCTTCTATCCGATCTGCGACGGTGGACGGACGAGGTCGAACATGGCGGGCGCGACGCGGCAGTAGCCGTTGCCGGCCAGACGGCCAATGGGCCGAAGCTGGGCGATGTCGATCTTGTCGCCGCCGATCAGCACGCTGTCGTCCACATGCAAGTGTACGACCTGGCCGATGACCACACTGGCCGCTCCCGCATCCTTCCCCAGCTCGACGATCTGTGTCAGCTTGCACTCGTAGTGGATCGGACTTTCGGCGACGCGCGGTGGTCGCACCGCGACCGACGGGATCGGTGTCAGTTCGGCCGCGGCGAACTCGTTCACCTCAGCCGGAAACTCGGTCGATGTGATATTCATGGCCGGTCCCAACGCTTCGGTGACGATGTTGACCACGAACTCGCCGCTGGCGCGCACGTTGTGCAGCGTGTCCTTGGTGTGTCCGTCGGTCTCGCGGATCAACGGGCAGAAGAGGACGTGGGGCGGGTTGGCGCCGGCTGCGGTGAAGAACGAGAACGGCGCCAGGTTGGGCTGGCCGGCCTCGTTCACTGTGGACACCCAGCCGATGGCCCGCGGCACAATAGAGCCGATCATTAGCTTATACAGCGATTTCCAGGGGAGGGAGGAGGGAGTGATTTCCAAAACGAGTGCTCCTTTGGGATGAGGGAAACGCGGGAAGAGAAGGAAGGGAAGGAAAGGAGGGAAAGAAAGGAAACCAGGGAAACCAGCCTGCCTTTTCCCTCCTTTCCCTCCTCCCTTCCTTTCCCTCCGCCTCTCACAGATTGCCGCGCCGTTCCTGTTCCAGTTCCAGCGCCTCGAACAACGCTTTGAAGTTGCCTTTGCCGAAGCCGCGGCTGCCGTGGCGCTCGATCACCTCGATGAACGCGGTGGGGCGGTCCTGCAGCGGGCGCGAGAAGACTTGCAAGAGATAGCCTTCGTCGTCCTGGTCCACCAGAATGCCCATCTCGCGGATGGCGGCCATGTCCTCGTCGATGCTGCCGATGCGCTCCGGCAACTGGTCGTAGTAGGCGTCCGGCACGCGCAGAAACTCGATGCCGTTGGCGCGCAGCTTGCGTATGGTGGTCAGAATGTCGCCGGTGCTCATAGCCACGTGCTGCACACCCGGTCCCATGTAGTAGTCCAGATACTCCTCGATCTGGCTCTTGCGTTTGCCCTCGGCCGGCTCGTTGATGGGGAACTTGACCCGCCCGCTGCCGTTCTGCATCACCTTGGACATCAACGCCGAATACTCGGTGCTGATGTCCTGGTCGTCGAAGTGCAGCAACTGGCGAAAACCCATCACCTGGTGGTAGAAGTTCACCCAGTAGTTCATCTTGCCAAGCTGCACGTTGCCCACCATGTGATCCACCGCGGCGAGGCCGGTCGACTCAGCCGGCAGGTCCAGCGGCGTATAGCTGGGCGCAAAGGTTCCGTGGTAGTCGCTGCGATCCACGAAGACGTGCAGCACCTCGCCGTAGATGTGGATGGCAGAGGTGCGCAGAACGCCGTGTTCGTCGGCTTCCTCGCGCGGCGCCCAGGCGCTCTTGCCGCCGCGAGCTGTGGTCTCGCGCCAGGCTTGCTCCACGTCGTCGACCGCCAGCGCGATGGCCTTGACGCCGTCGCCGTGGACCATCTGGTGCGCGGCGATCTCGCTGGTGGGACCGTAGGCGGCCGAGACGGTGAAGCGGATTTTGCCCGATTCCAGCACGTAGGACGCAAACTGGCGGTTGCCGGTTTCCAGCCCGGAGTACGCCACAGGTTTGAAGCCAAACGCCTTCCACCAGAAATACATGGCCTGCCTGGCGTTGCCCACCCACCAGTGGACGTGGTCGATGGCCTTGAGTTGCAGAAAATCGGCCTCTTCAGTAATAGCCCGAACGCCGTTGGTTTGCTTCGTCATCATGGTCATGGGGAGTCTCCTTTGGTACAACAATAAGGTTTCAGCGGTGAATCCGGCAGACAGAATTCCTACTCCTACTCCTACTCTTACTCATACTCCTACTCGAACGCCGGACGGAGGAAGAGTACGAGTACGAGGAAGAGTATTGAGTAAGTAGTGAGATCAGCGAGCGATCGGCACGCGTGCTGTGACCCGCGTGCCTTGACCCGGGCTGGTGGCGACGGTGAGTTGGCCGTCGAGAGAGCGCACCCGTTCCCGCATGCTGGCCATTCCGACGTGCTGGCGGTCGAAGGAGCTATCGTTCTCAAAGCCGCGGCCGTCATCGGCCACCGTCAGTTCCAGCGATCCATTCTGGCGGGCGATGTTGACCCAGGCATGGCTGGCGTTAGCGTGGCGGCGGACGTTGGTCAATGCCTCCTGCGTGATGCGCAGGAGATGCAGCGCCACGTCCGGCGGCAACTCAGGGATCGACTCGGCGCCACTGCAGTCCACCGGCAGGCCGGTTCGGCGGGTAAAGTCCGCGATGTGGGCCTCCAGCGCCTCGCCAAAGCCGCCTGGCCCATCGACCGTCAGCCGCAGGCCGTCAATGGTCTCGCGTACTTCGAGATAAGCGTTGGCGATCACGTCGCGCAGGTCTTGCAGCTCCGCCGGCAGGCGGTCGGTCTCTCCGCGTTCAACCATACGCTCCAGCCGCTCAGCCTGCATGCCGAGATACCCCAGAGTCTGGGCGACGCCGTCGTGCATCTCGCGGGAGAGGCGGTAGCGTTCCTCCAGCACAGCCGTTTGGCGTAGCTGCGAGTAGAGCTGGGCGTTGCGCACCGCCAGCGCGATCTGGCTGGCAATGGCGCGCATCAGTTCGATCTGGGAGGGCTTGAAGGCGCCTTGTTCGGTGCTGCCCAAGAAAAGCGCGCCCAATGTCTCGCCTTCCGTTTGCAAGAGCAGCACTGCGGCCGAGACAAAGGGATCCTCGCTGTCTCGCTCCTGGGTGAAGATCGGTTGGCCGGTCTTCACTGCACGCTCGGCCAGCCGCAGCGCCAGCCCGAAGGCAGTCCCGCCGATGCCTGCAACGGTGTCGGTGTTTGCCATGCCCTGATGGGCGCGGATGTCCCACGAGTCGTCGTGCAGAATCAGGATCGCGCCCGCCGCGACGTTCCAGCCGCTGACGGTTGTGTCCAGCACGCGCGCCAGCAGCGAGTCCAGGCTGCGGCGGTCCTGGGTGGCGCGGTCTACCGCGTAGAGGGTTGCCATCTGGCGGGCGCGCAGCCGGGCCGAGTCCAGCGCGGTGGTAATCTCTGTTGACAGGATACTGACCAGGTGGATCTGCTCGGGCGATGGCTCAACGCCGGGCGACAGATAGGCTGAGACGACACCGCTGCGCTCGTCGCCGCGGCCCAGCGGCATGCAGACGATGCGATCCAGCGGCGGCGAGCCAGGCGACGCTTGCAGCGATTCCAGCAGATGGCAATGGTCGCTGACGTGCGCGGTCAGCGGCTGGCAGTTGGCGCAGCGCTGCGCGGAGAAGCGGGTGGCGACATCGTCGCGCAGGGATTGCACCGCCGGCTCGCCCAATCCGTAGGTCATCTCCAGCGCGCCGTGTTTCTTTTCAGCGTCGAACGTGATAACAGAGGCGCTGCTCGCGCCCAACAGCTCGACTGGAATGCGGGCTGCTATTTGAAGCAGTTCCTGCACGTCGGAAGAGTTGGTCACACGCTGGCTGACCTCGTGGATGGTCTGGAGTTGGCGGTGTGTCAGTGCCAGCTCGGCGTAGGCGTCGTGCAACTCCTGTTCCGCGTCCTCCTGGCGGGCCGCTGCCTTGGCAAGCTGGCGCAGGCCGATCCAGACGACGAGGACTCCCGTCAGGCTATAGATGGCCAGTTGCGCCCAGCCCTGCTGGCCGGGCGGCAGGAAACGAAAGAGCGCGAACAACAGCGCCTGATGGACCGCGGCCGCGCCGACCACGATGATAACGATGGGCCAGCGCAGCGCGGCGATGCGGCGATAGATCGCGTTGAGGCGTTCGCTGCGGTCAGTGTTGTTTTGTGTGTCAGAACGACGAGATGAGTTGAGCGCCATGGCTGTTGGTCACGACGTGAATTGTACCACAGATGAGAGGCGAGGTTCAAGCAGAGCGTTCGCATGCTGGTGAAGAGTGGATTCCCGCCATCGTGGGAATGACCGGTGAGTAATTACTGATTTCCGGCTTATTTTGCACGAAAGGGACGCCGTCCGAATTCGCGCTTGACGAACATTCGATTATGGATAGAATAGGGCGTGCCGTTATTACTCGCCTACACCAACGGTAGGCTCCCGTCCCTCGGTCGTGGGTTTGATGCCTCTATTCGGGCAAGTCTGTCTCTGTTTCAGCCCAGTCAAGCAGAACGACTTCGTCAGATTTGCGACTCCCATTTTCTAAGTCATAGCTACGATCTCTTGAAGACCGGCCGATTCTCGCGAGAAATATGCGTGTGTTGCGAGACACTGTTGTCCGCTGCATGAACGCGCTTCTGGCAAGGTCGGTCCTGTGAATAGGGTAGAAAAGCTCATGTTTGGAACGACGACGCACTATGCTGTGGGCATGGTTGGGAGACTGGCCCAGGCACTTCTCCTGAATATGAGCCAACAGACAAGGAGGGCATATCTGAAAAGAAACCCGCATCGTTGAGCCGTTCGGCTCGTCATCCGGGATATCACGGCGCCCTCTTGCCAGCGTTTCCCGGATACCTCCTCAACAGGCGCAGCCTCGTGCTGCAAGGCCCACATTTTTGCACGAAGGAGCAAACACACAGATGCAACGCAAACGACTATTCTACCTGCTGGCCATTGTGGCTCTGTTGGTGTCTTCTCTGCCCGCTGTGGCAGTGGCAAGCCCTTCAGTTGGCGCAGAGTCGTCGGCAGCCCCGAATGCCAGCCCTCTTCAACAGGGTGACAGCCCTGAAACGCTTTTAGAACAGGCCAAAGCCCTGGATGCCGAGCAGAATTCGGCCTCACCTGAGGCGGCCACCAGTTTTGCATTGGGCGGGGGTGACTATCCCCTCTTCATGGGTGTCGATGACACCACCGTGCCCGCCTACCTGATGGACGTCACCAACAGCGCCACTATCCAGGCCTTCCTTGGCACCGAGGTCTGGGGATCGGCGTATGATCCCGGCAGCGACACGGTCTACTTCAACGATGGCACCCTGCTGTACGAGTGGCCGGTGGGCGGAACGGTAAACCTGATCGGCACCATCGCTGACCCGGCCGGTTCGGCGCAGAGTATGGTCGGCCTGGCGTTCTACGACGGCCAGCTTTACGGCAGCAAGAACGTTGCTAACGAAGCCATCTGGGCTATCGATACCACCACCGCGGTGGCGACGGTCTTCATCGACTACGTCGACGCCGATCTGGATTGTGGAGGAATCTCGGCCGATCCTAACGACGGCACGTTCTACTGCACCAACGACGACAGCACCCCGTACGGCGCTGGCCTGATGATCATCAACCCCGACGCCTCAGTCACGCCGGTCACTCCCTACCCGGCCGGCCAGACGGACATCGACGGCCTGGCAGTCAGCGACGACGGCTACGCCTACCTGGTGATCGACGAGCCGGGCAACATCTACGTCTACGATCTGGTGGGCGGCGCCTACGTGACCCCGTTGACCGCGCCCTGGACCAGCTCTGAGGTCTTCTCTGCCGGCGCGTGGATACCACCGGCAGGACAACAGCCACCGGTTTGCTGGCAGGGTGAGATGGGGATACCGGACAACGATCCGGTTGGCATCACCACGACCCTGACCATTTCGGACACAGGTGCGCTGGCCGATCTGGACGTGTCGCTGGTCGTTTCCCACACCTGGGTCGGCGATCTGATCATTACCCTGGAGCACGTGGACACGGGCACAACTGCTACGCTGTTCGACCGGCCGGGCATACCGCCGAGCACCTTCGGATGCTCGGGCAACGACATCGACAACGTCGCCGACGACGAGGCAACGCTGACTTTCGAGAATGACTGCGCGTCGCCCCCGAACCCAGGGCAGGCCTACATTCCTGGCGAGCATTATCAGGGCGGCGATCCGGCGGGTCCCGTGTTGGCAGCCTTCGACGGCGAGGACTACTCGGGTGACTGGACGCTGAACATTTCTGACAACGCCGGTGGCGACACGGGCACGCTCTACGAGTGGTGCTTGATCCCTGGCGAGGGAGAGGGCGAGCCGCCCAACATCGACGTCGATCCGTTGAGCATGGACAGCACGCAGGCGACCAACACGCAGGTGCAGCAGACGCTGACCATCAGCAACACCGGCGGTGGCACGCTGAACTGGGTGATCGATGAAGAGAACCCACCGCCAGCGCCGCCTGAGGTTGGCGGCAATCCTGCCAAGTTGCAGGCGCCAGCGCCGGTGGAGCGCAGCGCCAAGGAACTGACCGGCTTGCTGGAGGCAGCAATGGCCGAGGTGGTGCAGGACGGCAGCTTCGAGGCCGGCACGCCCAACCCCTTCTGGAACGAGTCATCGACCAACTTTGGTACCCCGCTATGCACAATTGCAAGTTGCGGCACAGGCACAGGCACCGGCCCCTTGACTGGTGACTGGTGGGCCTGGTTCGGTGGCATCGCTGCCTATGAGGCGGGCAATGTCTCACAGAGCGTGACCATTCCGTCCGGCACAGC
>JACKBK010000038.1 GCA_020634555.1 Caldilineae bacterium | reverse complement strand
GCTCGCGCAGCACGTCCAGCACCCGTGGCAGCGGCTGCTGCCACAGCCACCCGACCCGCAGCCAGAAGCCGGGCAGCACGGCCGAGCGGTAAATGTCCTCCGCGTCCGGTGCTACCAGCCTGTACTGACCTTCAGACCCTAGCTGGTAGAACTCCGCCCGGTGGGTTTGCGGGTCCAACAACCAGTACTCGGGGATGCCGGCTGCCTCGTACTCGTAGAACTTCTCGCCGCGGTCGCGGCCGGCGCTCTCCGGCGACACGATCTCGACCACCAGATCGGCCGGCCCGTCCAGATAGGTGTGGCGTACCCGGTCCAGATGATGAGCGGTCACGAACAGCAGGTCCGGTTCCCGCCCCGATTCCTCCAGCCTCATCTGAAAAGGAGCGACCACTATCAGGCCAAGCCTGTGTTGTTCCACAAAGCTACGCAATACGCCACCAAGAAAACCAACAATATCTTGATGTGGTTTCGATGCCGGACTGGTCATGATTACCTCCCCATTCACCCACTCGGCCAGCGTATCCTCGTCCAGCCATTCCAGGAACTCCTGGTAGGTCATCCTGGTTGGCTCGGAGGGCGCGAGAAGTACATCCAGCAACTGCCGGCGCAACTGCCGCTCGGCCGGCTCGCCAGCGGACAGTACTTGTTCTACAAGATCGTTGGTTACAACACCCATCACAAACCTCCTGGCGGCGTTCTAGTGTGCAGTATAGCCCAACCAGGCATCGGGAGCAAACGACTCTGTTGCGCCGGCAACAATTCCAACTACGACATGGAGTCCAGGCTTTAGCCGGGGTTTGCAGGCTCGAATCCCATACGTTGACCCGCCTGAAGGCTCGACTCCACGCTGGCCAGGTTTATGCTTGGAAGTGCTGGTTGTGCCGGCGGGGTTGCGACGGCGCAACTACACGACCACACCTCGCTTGATGACTGTCTCCACCAGATTGGTTCCATAGCGATACCCCAGATGGCGGTAGTCGGGAATGTCCAGCACCAGAATGTCGGCCTGTTTGCCTGTTTCCAGGCTGCCCAGGTACTTGCCCAGGCTGAGAGCATGGGCGGCGTTGATGGTAGCGGCGTTGATCGTCTCGGCCGGTGTCAGCTTCAGATAGCGGCACGCCAGCGCGATGATGATCTGCATCGACTCGCACCAACTGGTGCCGGGGTTGAGGTCGCTTGCCAACGCCAACGCGCCGCCCAGTTCGATCAGCCGGCGCGCGGCGGTGTAGTGGACGTGTGCCAGGCCGAAGGGCGTGCCGGGCAGCGAAACAGCGATCGTATCTGAGGCCGCCAACGCTTGCAACTGTGCGTCGGTGGTGCAGACCAGGTGGTCGGCGCTGACCGCACCCAGCTCGGCTGCCAGCGCCGTCCCACCCAGAGGTTCGAACTCGTCGGCGTGGATCTTCAACCCAAGGCCCAACTCCTGGGCTGCCAGCAGGATGCGGCGGCTTTGCGCCACATCGAAAGCGCCTACCTCACAGAACACGTCGCAAAAATCAGCCGCTCGGATGGTGGACTCGCCATCGGGAGACTCGATCCGGTAGTGCAGATCGGCGATTGCAGGCAGCATCTCGTTGACAACCAGATCGACGTAAGCGTCGGTGCGGCCGCTGTATTCCGCCGGCACAGCATGGGCGCCCAGGAACGTGGGCACAAGATCCATCGGATGTTCCCCATCCAACAACCGGATGGCGTCCAGCATCTTCAACTCGGTGGCTGTGTCAAGACCGTAGCCGGTCTTGATCTCGGCGGTCGTGGTGCCGTGCATCAGCATTGTGTCCAGCCGCGGCAGCGTCTGCGCGATCAGGTCGTCCAGCGTCGCTGCCCGAGTGGCGCGCACGGTATTCATGATCCCGCCGCCGGCTTGCATGATCTCCAGATAGGTCGCACCGGCGATGCGCAGCTCGAACTCGCTGGCCCGGTCTCCGGCCCACAACGCGTGGGTGTGGGGATCGACGAAGCCGGGTGTCACGACTTTACCTTGCGCGTCGATGACAAGCGCCGCGTCGGGGTCATCGATCTGCGCCAGGATCTCGTCCGTAGTCCCAACTGCGACAATCTGGCCGGCCAGGCAGGCTATCGCGCCCTCTTCAATCAAGCCGGCGTCGGCCAGAGCAGCCCCCCGTTTCGGCCCGTCGGGGCTGGCGCACGTCAGAAGTTGTGTGGCGTTGAGGATCAGCAGGTCGGCGTCCATAGATGGGCCTTTCTAGTTTTGTGGGTAACTGCTTAACCAGTGCTGCCGCAGAGACTTCGGAAGTCGCCGCATAACTTCAAAAGGTGCGGCATCCGGCCCGGAGTTGCTTCGTCCCTGGAGCCGGCGACTTCCGAAGTTGTAAGCTGGGCTTCGTAGTATCGATATCTCGCGGCATCGTATCATGTCATGGACGTTGCGTCAAAGCCATGCGGTCTGCTGGCGATGGCGGATGGGTGATTTGCCCTTCGTGCCGACAGGCGCGATAATGCGGCAGACCCGAACCGGGCGAGCATGGCTCGCCTTTTTTGAACGCTATGAACCGGCAAGAGCGCATCGATCTTATTCTGGACCATTTTGAGCACCCGCGATTCCGTGGGCGTCTCGACGTGCCCGCAACGGCTGTCACCGGCGGCAATCCTGGCTGCGGCGACACGGTGACGGTGTACATGACCCTTGCGGAAGCGGGCGACGCGGTCCAGCTTGCCTTCGAGGGCGATGGCTGCACGGTCAGCCAGGCGGCTGCCTCCATGGTGATGCAGATGATGCAGGGGCGTACGTTGCGCCAGATCGATGAGGCGACTGCCGAGTTGCTGCTGGAGATGATCGGCCCGGACATCGCCGCCGCGCGCCGCAATTGCTCGCTGCTGGCCTTCAATGCGGTCAAGGAAGCCGGCCGGCAGTTGCAGCAGCGGCAGACTATGGTTGTTGAACCTTAAGACAACGATGATGACAAGCATTGAGACGATCCGAGCCGATTTCCCCATCCTGCAGCGCACCGTCAAGGATCACCCATTGGCGTATCTGGACAACGCAGCCAGCTCGCAGAAGCCGTTGGCCGTCCTGCAGGCCATGGACGACTATTACCGCCACACCAACGCCAACGTCCACCGCGGCGTGCATACGTTGAGCGAGGAGGCGACGAGACTGTACGAGGGCGCGCGGGGCCGCATCGGCCGCTTCATCAACGCCGGCAGCAGCAAGGAAATTATCTTCACCCGCAACGCGACCGAGGCCATCAACCTGGTGGCGTATAGCTGGGGGCTGGACAACCTTGGGCCGGGCGACGAGGTGCTGATCACGGAGATGGAGCATCACGCCAACATCGTGCCCTGGCAACTGGTCTGCCAGCGCACCGGGGCGACGTTGCGCTATATTCCCATCGACGCCCGCGGCGACCTGCGTCTCGATCTGCTGGACGAGCTGTTGACCGAGCGTACCCGATTGTTCGCCTTCGTCGCGATGTCCAACGTGCTGGGAACCATCAATCCAACCGCGCAGTTGGTGGCCAGGGCCCACACGGTGGGCGCACTGGCGCTGGTGGACGGGGCGCAAAGCGTGCCGCACATGCCGGTGGACGTGCAGGCGCTGGACTGTGACTTCCTCGTGTTCAGCGGCCACAAGATGTGTGGCCCGACCGGCATCGGCGTGTTGTATGGCCGGCGCGATCTGTTGGAGCAAATGCCACCCTTCATGGGCGGCGGCGATATGATCCGCGAGGTACATATGGACGGATCGCGCTGGAACAGCCTGCCGTGGAAGTTCGAAGCGGGTACACCGGCCATTGCTGAGGCCATCGGCCTCGGCGCTGCGGTTGATTACCTCAGCGAGTTGGGGATGCCGTGGGTGCGCGAGCAAGAACACGCGCTGGTCAACTACGCGGTCGAGAAACTGAGCCAGGTCGAGGGACTGCGCATCATTGGGCCGGACGGCGACCAGCGCGGCGGCGTGGTTGCGTTTACCCTGGACGATATCCACCCCCACGACATCGCGGCGATTCTGGACTCCGAAGGGATCGCCATCCGCGCCGGCCACCACTGCGCCCAGCCGATCCACGACCATTTCGGAATTGTCGCCACGGCGCGCGCCAGTTTTTACTTTTACAATACGTTTGAAGAAGTCGATCGGCTGGTGGCGGCGATGGAGAAGGTGCAATCGGTGTTTAGTTTCTGACCATGGATCAACTCTACCGCGAGGCAATTCTCGACCACTACCGGTACCCGCGTCACAAAGGGCATCTCGACGATCCCGATGTGTCGTACCATGACCACAACCCGTTCTGCGGCGATGAGATCACGCTGGAACTGAACATTGAGGACGGTGTTGTGGTGGACGCCGCGTTCGACGGCCGCGGCTGCGCGATCAGCCAGGCCTCAGCGTCGATGATGACCGAGGAGATCATCGGCAAACCGTTGGAGGAACTGCGCGGCTGGACCAAGGACGATATTCTGGAGTTGCTGGGAATCGAGATCGGCCCGGTCCGCCTCAAGTGCGCGCTGCTGCCGCTGAAAGCGTTGAAAGCAGGCGTGTGGGGCATTGAGGACTGGCCGCACGAGGAGTAATCAACGAATGGCAAGGTTAGTAGAAGTAGCTGTCGCCGGTGAGATACCTGTCGGCGGCAAGAAGGTTGCGGTGGTCGACGATCAGGAGATCGCCGTTTTCAATGTTGACGACCAGCAGTTCTACGCGGTGGATGACATCTGCAGCCACGACGGTGGGCCGCTGGCCGAGGGCGAGGTCGTCAACACCTACGAGATCGAGTGTCCACGGCACGGCGCGCGCTTCGACATGCGCACCGGCCAGGCGCTGTGTATGCCGGCCTTCGAGCCGATTGAAGCCTATGAGGTCGTTCGCAAGGACGGCAAGCTCTTTATCGAGATTGACTGGTAAAACACGAGGAGAACCTGCTGTGACTATTAGTGATAGAGAAGTGCGCGAGGCGATTCGCGCCAGTGTAATTGACCCGGAGATAGGGCTCAACATTGTAGACCTGGGCCTGATCTATGGGGTGGAGGTCGAGGAGAGTTCGATTCTCATCGATATGACATTGACCAGCCCCGGCTGTCCGGCCGGCCCGCAGATCATCTACGATGTGAAGAACACTGTCAAGCGCAAGTTTCCCGAAGCCAACGAGGTCGCGGTCAACATTGTCTGGCAGCCCTTCTGGTCACCGGAGATGATGAGCGAGTGGGCCAAGGAAGAGCTGGGAATCTTCTAGCCACGTAGCCGATCCCGGAGTGTCGCGCAGATCGAAAGAAGCATCGTTCGTCTCACATAACCTCGTTTGACCTCTCGCTCGTTCCGCACCATTTTGCTTCTCTACCTGGCCGGCCTGGCAGTCTACGGTCTGCTGGCAGGGCCGCGGCTTGTTGCCCGGCCGGCCCACGAACACATCGCGCTGGCTGAAGCGTTATTGCACGGCCAGCTAGCCATCGATCCATCGCTCGCAGTTCTGGACCTGTCTGAGTTCGGCGGGCGTTTTTTTGTTCCCTATCCACCGGCGCCGGCAGCGCTCTTCCTGCCCGCGGTCGCGGTGTTTGGACACACCGTCTACCACGGTGTGCTGCACGTGCTGCTAGCCGCGGCTATCCTGCCGGCCTTCTACCTGGCGCTGCGCCGCTTCACCTCGGAGACGGCGCACAGCGAGCGTGAGCGGTTGTGGCTGGTGGCGCTGCTGGCCTTTGGCACGCCGGTCGCGGCGCTGGCGGCCAACAGCAATGTTTACTACACCGGCCAGATCGCAGCGGTGTTTTTCGCGTGTCTTTATCTGGCGGCGGCATGGCGGGGCAGGCAGCCGGTCTGGGCAGGACTGGCGCTGGGCGCGGCCTACCTCTCGCGCAGCGCGGTGATCCTGGCCTTTCCCATCGTCCTGGCAGAGATCTGGCGCGCTCGCCCGCCGCGTTCAGCGGAAGCATTCTGGACCAGCCGTTCAGGCGCGCTTCTCCGCTTCGCCATGGGCCTGGGTGCGATGCTCGCGTTGTCGGGCCTGTACAACTGGCTGCGTTTCGGCAATCCGCTGGAGTTGGGTTACGGCTATCTCGGCTGGCGCACCGATCCCGAGATCGTGCGCTGGGGCCTGTTCAGCTACACCTACCTGGAGCGCAACCTGCACGCCGCGCTGACCAGTCTGCCGGTGCTGCTGCCAGCTTTCCCCTTTGTCACCTTCAACCCCGAAGGGTTGAGCCTGCTGATCACCACACCGGTGCTGGTCATGCTGCCCTTCCTGCGCGGCTGGACGCGGACAGCCTGGGCGGCGCTGCTCAGCAGCGGCTTGATCTTCCTCACTGCGCTGTTGTATGCCAACACCGGCTTTGCCCAGTATGGCTACCGCTACGCTGCCGATTTCCTGCCCTTCCTGATCCTGGCGATGGCGCTGGCCGGGTTGCGGGTCGTCGCGTGGCCGATCAAGACGCTGATCCTCTTTGGCGTCATGGTCAGCCTGTGGGGCGCCGCGCACGCCGGTTGGTATCCGTTCACGGCCGCGTTGGACCAGCGCATCAAGCTGCACACGCTGCTGCGCTACCGTTGAGCGATACTTGACGCCAGCGGTCTGGCCGTGCTATCCTTGCACGACCCTGGACGGCCAACCCTGTGACGACATCGTGACCCCCTGTGGAGGTATGAGTGAGCAGCGCAACCAATATTCTAGGCTGGCGAGAGATCCTGGCTCGGGTGATGGACGGTTTTCAATGCCAGGAGGACGTCAGTCCGGCCTGGCTGGTCAATCCGGCCACCAATCGTCCGTTGAAGCTGAACCAGCTCTATCCCGAAGTCGGGCTCGCCGTCCGTTTCGTGGGACTGACGGCCAAAGGCCAGCCGCGCCAGAGCGATGAGGAGGCGCAGAGCGAGACGCAGCGCAACGAGATCCGCGCTGAACTGTGCCGCCAGAACAACATCGAACTGGTGTTGATCGATCCCGACTACCCCCACCCGCCTGAGCAGTTCCAACGCCTGCGCAACACGTTGAGCCGTCTGTCGCGCACGCTGGCGCAGAGCGACCGCCCGGAGGAGGACAAGCTGGCTTTCATGCCGCGTCTGGCCGATGCCCGTTCACGCCTGGACGACATCAGCCGGCGGGTGCGCAGCCCTGAGGATCTGGCGCTGTATGCCGACCTCTGGCGCGACCGGGAGGCCGATGTGTTTGCGGCAACTCGTCAAGCTGTCCCCATTCCCGGTGGTCCGGTAGACAGCTTCGAGCCTGGCCAGGTTGTCCACCACGAACGTTACGGCAAGGGCGCGGTGATCGCCGTCAACGGCGCGGGGCCGGACGCTCAGGTCACCGTTCATTTCGCCGACGACAGCCAGCGAACGTTTCTGGCCGGGCTGGTGGCAGGTAAGCTGGCGCCTCAGTAACCGGTTATCGGTGATCGGTGGCCGGTAAACGAAATCGTTCAGACAAAAGTGTGTTCAAAGTGAGTTGAGCGAGATCTGTGCCCAGCCACCGATCGGAACCCCGGAGCGGTCGGGAGACCGCACGGAACGCAGTCAACTGATTTTGAATGCACCCTTCAGACACTCGATGGTTGAACGCTCGCGCGGGCTGACCGTAGCCGCCTCCGGTTTCCGATTACCGTTCAGGTATCACCACCCAAAAGCATCTCCCATGACCAACCAGCCTACACCTAACGCTATCCTCAACGGCGAGCTGCTGCCGGCAGAGCGGGCCGGGTTCTCCGTTGCCAACCAGTCGCTGGTGGACAGCTTCGGTATCTACGAGACGATCAAGGTCGAGGAAGGACGCTTCTTTCACCTGAGCTGGCATCTGCGACGGCTGGGCGACTCAGCCAGCATTCTCAGTCTGGAGCTGCCGGCATCGCTGGAGGAAATCGGGGTTTGGTGCCGCAAGCTGGCCGACACATCCTCCGGTTTCGGCCTGCTGCGCATTGTCGCATACGGCAGCGACGGCGTCCATGAAGCGCAGTGCGGCATCTACATGAAGCCGCAGCCGAAGTTGGCCGACGCCTTGTTCGACCCCGGTGTCTGGTTGGTAACCAGCGAGGGCGAGCGAACGTGGCCGCTGGCCAAGTCCACCAACTGTCTGGCCCAGGCGCTGGCCCGCTTCAAGGCGCAGAGTCAGGGCGCGTACGAGGGGCTAATCGTTGACCGCCACGGCCACGTCACCGAGGGGAGCACCTGCAACCTGCTGGTGGTGCGCGATGGCGTGTTGCTGCGTCCGTTGGCCGGCACAGCGCTGGAGGGTGTCACGGAGAACATCGCAGTTGAACTGGCCGCCGCGGCCGGCGTTTCAGTGCAGCGTACTGCACTGCAGCTGGCTGATCTGGCAGGCTGGGACGAGGCGTTCATCACCAGCACCAACCGCCGCATTATGCCGGTGCGCCAAATCGATGACACAGCGCTGCCCAGCAGTCCGGGACCGGTAACGCGCCTCCTGATGTCAGCATTTCGCGACTACGAAAAAAAGCACGGCTGGGGTGAGTAGCCCCACCGTGCCCCCCGCGACCTTTGCGGCCTCTGCTAGACCTGCTTCCAAACCTTGGCCAAACTCTCGCCGTAGACGCTGAGGTCCCACTCGTTGAAGTACCCGAACGGGGTAATCCAGACTTCGTAGCCGGTGTCGCGCAGGCGCGTGGCCAACTCTTCGGTCAGATCGAGCGCGAAGTCAGACGGTGCGTTCTCGCCGCCCAGGTGAGTGAACGAATGCAGCACGATGCGGCGCATGTCGCGCTTGTTCGCCAGCCACTTGAGATGTTTCAACGTCTGGCGAAAGGCGCGGCTGCGATTGTCCACGTCCGCAGCTTCGATCTGGTAGAAGGTTACCACCGCGTCCAGCACCTCTTGCTCCACATGGACATCCTCGACCTCGTCCAGCGTCTTGGAGAAGCTACGCCACCAGAAGCGTTTAGCCTGGAAAGTTAAGAGTTTCATGGGTTATCGCCCCGTCACCTGCTCGAAGACGCGCAGGAAGTTCAAGCCGAGGACTTTGCGAATCGTCTCCTCGCTGTGGCCGCGGGTTGCCATACCCACGGTCAGGGCGGGGTAGCGGGTCGCGTCTTCCAGGCCCGCGGGCATGGTCGCGCCATCGAAGTCGGAGCCAATGGTGACGTGGTCCGACCCGGCAGTGCGCACCAGGTAGTCGATCTGGTCGAGCACATGCTCGATGGTTGCCTCGCCGGCCGGCCTGTGGAGGAAGGCGTTGACGAAGGTCACACCGATCAGCCCGCCGCCCGCGACAATGCCGGCGATCTGGGCATCGGTCAGGTTGCGGTAGTGGTCGAACAGCGCGCGGGCGTTGCTGTGGGATGCGATAACCGGCTGCTGGCTGACTTCCAACACATCGCGGACGCCAGCCGCAGCCAGATGCGACACATCGATGATGATGCCCAGCCGGTTGCATTCCTCAACGACGCGCACACCGAACTCCGACAGCCCGCGCGCGTTGGGGCCTTCCATCACGCCGTCGGCAGTGTCGTTGCGAAAGTTCCACGTCAGCCCCAGGTTGCGCACACCCAGCCGGTAGAAGCAGTGCAGCACCTCGATGCTATCGCCCAACGGCTCGGCGCCTTCCAACCCAAGAATGCCGGCGATCTTGCCCTCGGCTTTAGCGCGGCGGATGTCGGTCGCACCGGTGGCCAGCGTGATCTCGCCGGGATAGTCCTCGATGGCCTGGTGCAACATGTCCAGCCGCTGCATGGCATGGCGAGTCGCACTGCGGTGATATTCCTCCACCGGCACGAAGCAGGCGAAAAGCTGGGCCGTGACGCCGCCCTCGCGCAGCCGCGGCAGATCCACGTGGCCGCTGTTGGAACGCTCGGCCAGCGAACGTTTGCCTTCCAGTACGTCGCCCAGGGTGTCGCAGTGTGCATCGACGACGATCGCGTCGTAGTGAAGTGTATTCGGGTCCATGGTTTTCAGTATCCTCTGTGATGACCAGACGGTTTGTAACTACCCAGTTTGCTGGCTAGACACGCCGGCCCTTCCACGACAGCCCTCGGCCCAGCGCCCGGTTGGTGATGCCCCAGACAGCCGCGAGCTGGATGGCCAGTGCGCCAAATGGAATGGCCGGCGCGAGGGCGGATGAGCCGAATCGTTGCATCCAAGGCAGCCCGGCAATGGTTGCCGCAAGCCAGGTTGCCGGAAGCCAGCGCCTGTCGAACTGGCCCAGCAGCACGCCGACCAGCGTCACCAGCGGGGACATCAGCGCAGTCACCAGGATGAATGTGGGGATGGCGCGCCATCCGGTCCAGCGCGGTGTCTGCGCGCCGAAGCGCGCCATGCCTTTCGCCAGCGCGACAGTGTCGTTGTACATGTGGACGCTGCCGACGTCATCGCCGTTGAGGACCGGTGTTGTAAATCCCAGAGTAGCCAGATGATGGCCGAGAGCCAAATCTTCCTGCGGCTGATCGCACACTGCCGCGAAGCCGCCGCTGTCGAAATAGGTCTCGCGGTGCAGCAGGATGAACTGGCCATTCAGCACATTCTGTGTGGGGTGGATGGTGGCGAACAGACCGGCATGGGCGGCAGCCATAGCCACCTGTTCCAACGGGTTGCGGCATTCCTGGCAGAGAAACAGGCTTAACCCGTCCAGTTCATGGCGCCTGGCATGAGCGACCGCGCGCGCCGGGCCATCAGGCGAAAGGTCGATATCTGCATCGATAAATAGCAGCCAGTCACCCATGGAAACGCTGGCGCCGGCATGGCAGGCGTGCGTCTTGCCGCTCCAGCCGGCCGGCAGCCGGGTCAACCGCAGCACCCTGGCGCCATAAGCGCGCGCGACCGGTCCAGTCAGATCGCTGGAATCGTCGTCAACGACGATGATCTCCAACGGGCCAGGGTAGCGCACTCGCTGCAAGGCGGGCAGAAGGCGCAGCAGATTGGCTGCCTCGTTGCGAGCCGGGATGATGATCGACAGGGAAGGGAGCGATGTGTCGGGCAGGAGCGGGTCCAGTCGGGGCAGGGCACGGTATTGCTGATCCGACCAGAAGGCCAGCGGCGGCGCAGCAAAAGTGAGCATCGCGTTGCGCCGCAGATCGTGGAAACGGGGCACGTTTCAGCGTCTCCGCGTGACACGCATGGTGACGCCCGGCCTGGGTTCCAGGGTGGCGCCCATGTGTGGCTTGATCTCGTCCCCGTTGAGCAGCTCGAAGTCGAAGGTCTGCAAGAGACGTGCGATGACCACCCTGGCCTCAATCTGAGCGAAGGCTGCACCAATACAGTTGCGGGGCCCGCCGCCAAATGGCACGTAGGTGAAGGGAGGTTGCCTGTCCCCGCTGTGACGGTCGAAGCGCGCCGGACAGAACTCGTTGGGGTTTTCCCAATGGTTCTTGTCGCGGTGCGACAGATAGATGGAGTACATGACCCTGGTCCCTTCCGGCACGTCATATCCCTGCACGGTTACATCGGTCTCAACGCGTCGGTTGCCGACGTGAATAGGTGGGTAGAGTCGCAAAGCCTCCTTGATGACCAGGTCGATGAACGCCAGACGATTGATTTCCTCCAGGCTGGGCGGCCGGGTGTGGCTGGAGAGAAGCGAGTCCGTCTCGGCCTGCGCCTCAGCCAGCGCGTCGGGATGCATCCCCAGCAGGTAGAAGACCCATGCCAACAGCGCTGTGCTGGTATCGTGGCCGGCAATGAGCATGGTCAGCAACTGGTCACGGATCAGATCGTCGCTCATATCGGAATGGGCCACAAGCTGTCCCAGCAGGTCGCCGGCAGATGGCTCCACGCCGAATCGCTCGATTTCTTGCCGCCGCTGCCGGATGATCCCATGCAGGTACTCATCCATGGTCGCAATGGCGCGGCGATATTTTGGGCGCGGCATGCCGGCCCAGAATATCCACAGGCCAGGCGAGATGTACTCCAACAGATCCAGAATAGGCTGCCACAGCCGATCCATGTCCGGCAGGAACTCGATCTCAAACAGGGTTCCCATCAAGATCAGCAGCGCGACCTTGCGCATCTCCACCAGCATATCTACTTGCTGGCCGTCCTGCCAGGCCATCGCGATGTCGTTGGTGTAGCGCCAGAAGGCGGTGATGTGGGGAATGACGTTGCGGCGCTGCAAGGGCGGATCCATCCAGGCGCGCAACTCGTCGTGGAATTCGCCATCGGTGACGAGAACGCCCTGCCGCAGCAGCTTGCAGACGGGATCGCCCTCAGGCCGCCATATGAAGTCTTGCCGATCGGTGACCAGAATCTGGCGGTTGGACTCCGGCCCGATGAAAACGGCCGGTTGGAAGCGCGGCAGGGTGATTTGGAAGGCTGTGCCGACATGCTCATTCATCAGTCGCAACGCGACCAACAAAGAGCGCTCGCGCGCAAAACCCTTCAGGATCTCCAGACCTGTCTCGCTCCCGGCAACTGGCAGTGGATTGGCAGGGTGTTTCATCGGAGGAAAAGTGAGATACGATTCAGAGCGCCCGCGCGGCGATCGTGACGCTGAAATTCTGAAACAACGTAATACTCAGCCTGCACTGCTGCGTCACTCCCGCGAAGGCGGGAATCTACTCTTCTACGGCGCTAGACTCCCGCCTCCGCGGGAGTGACGGGTGAGCAGTTACGAAGCAACTAAAAGCTGAGGCTTTAGCCGGGTCTGGCGCCAGACCCGGCTAAAGCCTCAGCTTCAAATCGGAAGATGCCGGGCTGAACGCGTCGAAAAGAACTGTATCAACCCTTTACAGGGTGCTCTGCAAGGGTGTTCGCTCCGCAGAACAACACGTCAACACGCCCTAGCTTCCAGCCTTGCTCTTCTTGGGCTTGTCATCGGCGTGGCGTACCTTGCGGTGCTGCTCGTTGGCGTAGCCCCACAAACCAAAGAAAAGCGTCCCGCCGATGCCCGAGACGACCACCCAGCCGGGCAGCGTGCCTTCACCGACCGTGATACCGATTATAGCGCCCAGAATCACGCCAAAAATCAAGCCTCCAACAGTCCAGATGATCACGTATTTCGACATGGGCGCCTCCTTGGGTCACTTATGAACGGGGATTATTCGGTTTGCTCTTGTACGCGTACCAGCAACACAGGTGTCGCAGAGCCGCGCAACACCTTGTCAGCGACACTTCCGTATACCCAACGGCCAATACCAGATCGGCCGTGGGTTGACATGACAATCAGCTCGCAGTTGTTTTCGCCAGCATAGGAGATGATCTCCTCCGCCGGCTGTCCGAGGCGGACCGCGCTGATGGCCTGGTGGCCGGCAGCGGTAATGCCGCGCACGACCTGATCGAGATAGTCTTGCAGCCCTAGCTTGATTCGCTCGCTTTCGCTGGCGTGGTTGACCATGTAGTCGCGATACACGTACACCGGGTACATATCTACGACCGAATGTGTCTGGTCGTCCAGCAACGGGGCGACGGACAGCAGGTGAATCTCAACAGCGCCGGCTGCTGCGATGTTCAGCGCATGGGGCAGCGCTTGTTCGGCGAAACGCGAGCCATCCAATGGAACGAGGATTCTGGTGTACACAACAGTAGCTCGCAGAGAAACTGTTTAATTCGAGTAACTGTTCGACCGTCACTCCCGCGGAGGCGGGAGTCTAGCGCCGATGAACGAGTCGATTCCCGCCTTCGCGGGAATGACGGGTAAGCAGTTACTAATTCGATACTAGAAGGTAGAAGTCACTGCCGATGATCAGTTCCAGGTCGGTATCGGATTTCGCCGTTGCCGTTGCGGACTGGAGATTTTCCGCAGCGATGGCGAACATGTTGCGCAGGCTTTCCACAGTCACCGGCTGGTCACTGTACTTGACGAGGACCGTCCGCGGGTAGTCGGTGCGATCGGCCTGGCCATAATTGACGACGTTGAATCCCTCGCGAGTCAGCCAGTCGGCAGCCTGGGCAGCCAAAACCGGGTTGCTGGTGCCGTTGCGCACCACCAGCCGTGCGCCTTCTTCGGCAAGCTGGCGCCGTTGGGTCTCGGCCTGCGTCTGAAAGTCGTTGCGCACCTGTTGACGAGCAAGGTCTGCTTCCTGGCGTGCCTGCTGCTGCGCCAGCGCTTCGACGTTGGCTTCATCCACAGTTGGCTGTCCCGCGAAGAACGCATCCATCGCCGGGCGGATCTTGGCGCGGTTTGGCACCAGTATCCATCCAAGCGTGTCGTGAGTGACGATCTGCGCGTAGCGGGTATCCAGCACCAACTGGTTGACATTGCTGATCTGCATCTTGCTGGCCAGCGCCAGCAAACCAGGCAACTCCATGGGCGGAATATCGTGCTCCACTGTGTCGCTCATCAGGCGCACCAGATCGAGCAGGTGCAGGGTCGTCATCAGCTTGTTCTCGACCAGTTTGTCCTTGACCGCGAGGAGAATCTGCTGTTGCCGACGGGCACGCTGGAAATCATCGTCGGCGTGGCGGGTGCGTGCATATTTGAGGGCTGTTTCGCCGTCGAGATGCTGCGGGCCTGCATCGATGTGAAAGGTCTCGATGCCATAGTCGATGGTCGGATATTCCTCGTCGTTAATGGTCTTGGGAACGACGACATCGATACCACCGATCAGATCGACTATCTTGACAAAGCCATCGAAGTTGATTTTCACGTAGTAGTCGATGGGGTAGCCGAGCAGTTCGCTGACGGTTTTCTTGACCAGCGCACCGCCGCCGCCAGGATACTTGCTGCTCTCACCGATGGGATAGGCGGTGTTGATCTTGCCGCTGTAATCGAAGCCGGGGATCGAGACAAACATGTCACGCGGCACGGAGACCATGCCGACCTCGCCCGACTCAGGCTCAATGGTCAGAACGATGATGTTGTCGGTACGCGGCGGGCTGGGGTCATCAGGACGCTGATCGACACCCAACAACAGAACAGTGATGCGTTCCGGCGTCGCGCCGTCGGTAGTCGTGACAGCCTGCTCCTCAACTGGAGCGGCGGGCATGGCATCGGCTGGCCCCTGTGTCAGGGGAACGATGTCCACCGGTTGAACTGCCGGGTCGGCTGTATCAACCGACAACGCATCGCTGGCCGGTGCGATCTTTGTGGTTTGCGGCATCGCCAGCGCAGTCCGGCGCGCCCACTGATAGACCGCCGACGATGCATAGCCGACGGCAACAAGAAAGGTCAGGAGAAGAACACCCAGCAGGAGAGCTGAGCGGGATGTGCGCGAGTTTCTTTGTTGCGGCTGGCTGGCCGAGTCGCGCGTTTCTTTGCTTTTATTTTGCATAGCCGCGATTCTAACACAGCGGCAGGTCGATGGCAAATCCTCAGCGATTTGTGCATTTTCCCCCAGCCGCTGGCGCGCTACGCGAAATGTGCTGCTGATACAGCGAAATTTAGCCTGTGCAACTGTTCAGCCCAAGACTTCGGAAGTCGCCGGTTCCAGAGACAAAGTGCCTCGAAACCGGATGATGCACCATTGGAAGTTGTGCGGCGAATTCCGAAGTCCCTGCGGTGAGACCGTGTCAGGATGGCTGTGGAATGTCGGTGCTGTACAGCGCGTCGCTGGTTAAGATGTAGAACGTCCCACCGATCTCATCGACCTGCACGTCGGTCATGGAACGCAGCTTTTCCAGATCGGCGCGATCCACCGGGCGGTATTGGCGCAGGTAATTGCCTTCCTTGTCGTACTCCAGAATGCGCGCCCCGCCCGCGTCGGTGATGAAGAGCGACTCAGATATGCCCGCGTCAGAGCCTGCATAGATGGCTTGCGGCTCGGATATCGGGCTATCGGGCGGTTGCTGCAAGACAAAGGGAACCTGCCGTCCCTCCAGGAAGGTCTGCACTGTGCCATCCTGATACAACAACCAGATGTTGCCGTCGATGGCCATGTCGATGGCTCCGGATAGATCAAGCGTCGCGTCGCCCTCCAGGTAGTTTTCCGGCGGATTGCTGTAACCATCGGCTGTTGGCCGGTAGCGCAGGATCCGACCCTGGCCGGCGTCCACCAGATAGAAGTTACCGTTGTAGCTGGCTATCACCGTCGGATTCTGCCACTGGTCACGATTGGCGACTGCCAGCGGCTGCAGCCCGGTGGCGCTATCGACCTGCAAGAGGTTACGGTTGCTGTCCAGGATCAACAGGTTGCTGGTGCGCCGGTCGCCGCCGGTTTCCGCCCAGGTCATGTCCAGCAGCTCGCCGACGATCTGGCCATCGGGCAATATCTGTCCCCGCTCGGCCAGCACGCCGCCTGACGCCTCCGGGATCAGGCCGCTGATCTCGTCGAGACCATAGCGCGTCACACGATCCTGACCCTGGTCAAGAATCGAAACACGCGGCCCTTCGACCACCAGATTCGTCGGCTGGCTTCCTTCACCGCCAAGCGGCTGCAAGGTTACCAGCTTGTAAAGCGGCACGATGTGGTTGACTTCATCGAGTTTGGTTTGTATATCGGCCAGCAGGCCGGCTGTGGCCTCATCATTGGGCACCAGGGCCAGCGCGGCGTTAGCGCGATCCTTGGCTTCAGCCAACTGCGTGCGGGCAGTGTCTTCGGGCACTCCGTCCGCGCTGGCGGCAGCGTAGGCCGCCTGGGCGCCTTGCAGCTGCGTCTGAAACTCTGCCATCGTGCGCTGCTGGTCGACCCACAGCGCGATGGCAACCGCCGCGACGATCAGGAGTGGAATGAGCAAAGCCAGGAGCCAAGGCCACCGGCGCCGTCTGGGCGGTTCCTCTGCTTCGGATGCTGCCGAGTCATCAGCGAGCGTCGCGGCTGGTGCCGGCGATGTGGCCGCGACAGCAGCGGCAGGGACAGCCACAACGTCAACGCTGTCATCCTCCCCCTCGGTGGCGGCTTCGACCTCGTCTTTTGCATCCGTGTCTTCATCGGATGTGCTGGCATCAACGACCGCTGGCTCTTCAACGACTTTAGCAGGGGCCGCGGGGGGCAGGCCGGCAGCAGCGGAAGCCGCAGCAGCCGACGCAGCCAACTGCTCTGGCGTCGCCGGCGCGATGTAGGTCAACAGCGCGCTCAACACCGCTCGCGAGGGCGCCAGGGCTTCCAGGTACTCCGCGCCGGAGGCAATATCGGGTGCCAGAGCAGCCGTAGCCAGTTTAGGAGCCGGAACGCGCGCCAGCCACTCGCTGGAAAGCTGGACAACCGTGCCGGTGCTGTCGATACTGGTGCGGAACAACTCGATTGCCGGCGCATCATGGTTGCCCAGAGGAATCACACTATCGTTCAACTCGGCCGGAAATTGATCGACCCGGTTGGCCGTATGCACCAGTACTACAGCCGGGCCGCCGATACCAAGATAAAGTTCCTCGCCGCGCAGGACCGCGCAGCTGATGCCGCCCAGTTGTGCCTCGTTTGGGTGTACGGCGTTGTGTTGCTCCAGCGCCTGATGCGCCGCCAGAATCGCTTCGGTGATGCCGCCCGTGATTCCACCTGTTGCGTCGTAGTAAACACCTTGAACCGTGTTGAGCAGCAAACGGAACAGGGCCGGCGTCGGTTGTGTCGCACCGCCGAGTTCGAGAAGAACGTAGAGGTTGCCCTTGGCCACTGCCTGAGAGGTGGCCGGCAGCGGCTCGACCACGCGTGCATTGACAGCGCGCGGTTGACGAACGCCGTCGATGACAAAGAGGCTTTCAACTGTAGTGTGCAAACGAGCCATGACAGGCCCCTTTCCCGGGACAGACCATTTGCCGGACGCCCGATGAACGCGGCAGAGGCACAGAAACAAGCCTGTGAGACAGACTTTCGACGATTGTACGCTAGCCCGCGCGTTTTGTCAACCGTGTTTTTCGCAATCCTAAGTGAAAGCGTTGTTTGGCCTCGTTTCGGCCTTGCTGTATAATGCGCCCGAATATTTGTTCGAGAGGCACTCCATGCTGGAGCTAAACAAACTGACCCGGCAAGTAGATGGGATGGCGGAAGCATTGGCGGATCAGCGCGCCCGGCAGCGCAAAGGCATCGTCGATGCCCGCGAGCTATTGGAGCAGCACGATCAAGTCACCGATGAACTACGCGAGAAGATCGAGCTTGCCCAGCGCGTCGATGAGAGCTGGCGCGGCGCGGATCCTTTGGACGATCGCCTGAACGCACGTTTCCAGGTCCCCGATCAAAGCCGGCCGGCGACTCTGGTGGCCAGCGACGGATCGCAGATCTATCCTGACACCCACGCCATAGCGCTCTACTATGTGACCAACGTCGGCACCATCGTGCTGCGTCAGGGTAGTGGTGATGCGCCGGTGGTAGCTACCGCACCGATCCTGCGTATGGCCGAGGACGATCCGCTGGAAGAGCAAGATCAGGATCGTGTCGACGCTGACGAAGTGAACCTGAAGCGCGATCTGCGTGAGGTCGAGGCGCTGGCAGAGCTGGCGCGCCGGGAACGAACGGAGTTGGGCGGCGACATGGAACGCATGGTCGTGGCGCTGGCCGACGGGCCGCTTCTGCCATGGATGCCGCAACGCCTCACCGACCCGGAGCAGTCGCGTCGGGTCAAGCAGTTCACAGCGCCCCTGGCTGACATGCGGGCCAGCTATGCCGTGCCGGTGGGCTACGTGGATCGGCCACGCAGCGCCAATGTCTTGCGGCTGCTGCATCTGGCCGGCCTGCCCCAGGAAGCCATTACCAAGGAAAGGCTGCGCGAGGGGTCGTTCAAAGGGCTGAGCGATGCCGGCCTGTTTCGCGATCTGCTGCCCGGCCAGCGCACGACGCTCTTCGCCGCTACGTCCGAGATCAACGAGAACTTCCGCAGCCAGGGGCAGCGGATCTACTTCTGCTACATGAATGTAGCCACGGAGCCAGAGGAGAAGCAGTCGTGCGTCGTAAGGATCGAGACGCCACAGTGGATCGCAGCCACTCCAGACCGGCTGGAGGCTGCACTGGCAGCCGTGTGGTCCGACTGCCGCTTGTTGCGCTACCCGTATCTTCTGACGCGGGCGCACGAGTTAGCGCTGGTGACAAGACAAGAAAAGGACTCGCTGGAGCAAATGCTGCGCACCAGCATGATGCGTTGGGAGATGCAGGTCGAGGAGTCGTCGAAAGCGACCACAAAACGGTCGGTAGGTGGAAGGTAGAACCAGAATGGAAACTGTAACCAAGGAACGCCTGCTGGGACGCGTGTTACGATCCAGCACCACCAGCCTTACGGTGGGATGCCGCACGCTGGAAGCAGATATCCCTGTGTTTGGCTCACTGGTGCAAGCCGAACGCGCCGACGGATCGTCGGTTTACGGCCTGATCCATGACGTGCGCGTGGACGACGACCCGTTCGTGCGCCAGTTGATCGCCGCAGGCGACCTGAGCGAAGAGTACGTGCAGGATCAGCGCCAGCGCCGCCAGGTTCCTGTGGAGGTAGCCGTGCTAGTGGTTGGCGGACGGAGCAGCGACGGCCGTGTGTTCTACGTGCTCCCGCCGCAGCCGCCGGCGACGCTGAGTTGGGTGAGTGTGTGTTCCGATAGCGAGGTGCGCCAGTTCGGCGAGAAGTTAGCCTTTGTCCGCACCGTTCTTAACGCCACCGATGCGCCGGGCGACGATCTGCTTCCCGCTGCGTTGAGTCGAATCGCCGCCGTGCAGGGCAGCACCGACCTTGAGAACGCCTACCTGGTGCGCGCCGGCCAGGAACTGGCCCGTCTGCTGAGCCGCGATCCGATGCGGCTGGACGGCATCCTGCAGCGGATGCGTTAAAGGAGGGACACCGTGAACAACGACCTGAACGCAGCTTCCGACTTCGACGCCGACTTCGATGCGTTGCCCAGCGCCAGCGCGGAAAAGGGCCTCGCGCCGCTGCCGGCTACCCAACGCCTGGGCATGGTAATTTCCGGCTCGCTGTCGCGCGGGTTGGAGGTGCGGTTAGACCGGCGAGTCAGCACCGAAGAGTTGGCGGTCGGCAGCTACGCGGTGATCCGCGGCCAGCAGAAACGCTTCTTCAGCATGATCACCGATGTGCTTCTCGGTACGGCCAGCGATGACCTGCTGCTCAGCCCGCCCGACCTCAGCGACCCGTTTCTGCGCGAGGTTCACGTCGGCACCAGCACCTTTGGCATCGTCCACCTGACGCCCATGCTCGCGCTGGAAGACGGCGAGCCGCGGCCGGTCAAGACCATCCCCGCGCACTTCAGCGAGGTGCGCCAGGCCAGCCAGGAGGAAGTCAACGAGGTCTTCGGCGAGGAGGGCTACGACAAGGCGCGCGATACGCACTTCTTCCACGTCGGCAACCCGCTGGACATGGAAGACGTCAAGATCACCCTCGACCTGAAACGGTTCGTCGAGCGGTCGTCGGGCGTCTTCGGCAAGAGCGGCACCGGCAAGACCTTCCTCAGCCGGCTGTTGCTGGCCGGTATCATCAAGGAAAGGGTCGCGGTCAATCTGATCTTCGACATGCACAACGAGTACGGCTGGGAAGGCAGCAGCGAGGGCGTCACCAAGCGCGTCAAGGGGCTGAAGCAGGTTTTCCCCGATGGCCGGGTGAGCATCTTTACGCTGGACGACGAGTCCAGCCGGCGGCGCGGCTCCAACCCTGACTTCACGGTCACCATCGGCTACGACCAGATCGAGCCGGACGACCTGGAGATGTTGAAGGACATTCTCAATCTCAGCGATGCGCAGATCGGCGCGATCTACGCACTGCACCGACGACTTGGGCGCACCTGGCTAGCGAATTTCCTGAACGACGATTGGATCGACAGTTGGGGCGACCCTGACGATGAGTCTGGTGGAACTGCCAACGGCTTGAAGGCGCTGGCCGACGACATCCAGCAGCCGTTCCAGACGCTGGCGGCGCTGCGGCGCCGCCTGCTGCGCTTCGAACGCTACGGCTTTCTCAAGCCCAAGGCTCCCGATGACGCCGTGGACAGGTTGTTCCGCTACCTGGACGCCGGCACCAGCGTCGTGCTGGAGTTTGGCCGCTACGGCAACATGCTGGACGCCTACATCTTCGTCGCCAACTTCCTGACCCGCCGGCTGCACCAGAAGTACGTCGAGAAAAAGGAGCGTGCTTTTGGCAACCAGGCCGAGGAACCCACGCCGTTGGTGATCACCATCGAGGAGGCGCACAAGTTTCTCGACCCGCAGATCGCCGGCAACACCATCTTCGGCACCATCGCCCGCGAGCTGCGGAAGTACAACGTCACCTTGTTCATCGTCGATCAGCGGCCCAGCAAGATCGACCCCGAAGTCATGAGCCAGATCGGCACGCGCGTCACCGCCCTGCTGGACGAGGAAAGCGATATCCGCGCTGTGTTGATGGGCGTCAGCGGGTCCGATGGGCTGAAGGAGGTGCTGGCGCGGCTGGATACTCGACAACAGGCGTTGATCATGGGCCACGCCGTGCCGATGCCGGTAGTGGTGCAGACGCGCGCCTACGACCTGGAGTTCTACAAGGCGATGGGGTTCCGCGACGAGGAAGACCTGCCGCAGCGGCTGGCCAGCAACGTCGAGCGGATGCGCGGCAGCGCCGACTTCGAAGGGTTCGACTGAAACAAAGGGGGATTGTTCATTCCCGCGCAGGCGGGAATCTACTCTTCACTGTCCCGGATTCCGCTTCCGCGGGAATGACGGACGGAATGCGTACCGGCCACCAGCGCCTACTGCCGGCACCCCACAGCCAGCCTACGATTTCTTTCCCGGGCGTGTCAATGGCGGAACCGTGCGGCCGCTGGCCGAGTCTTCGACCAGTCGGGCGAGGCGGGATTGCCGCGTGGTTTCTTTCTTGGCGCTGACGATCCAGCGCGTCGCGGCTTTCCGATAACTCGGCGGCTGCGCCTGAAAGAACTCCCAGGCTGCCGGGGTGGCGCGCAGTTGGTCCTCTTCTTCCTCGGTCAGCGCCGCGTGTTCCCGCTCATAGGAGTAGATACGCGATCTTTCCTCGCTGCGCCGGGAGAACGCCTCCAGCCCTGCCGGGCGCATTCGCCCCTCCTCCGTCAACACCGCTACCCGCTCGATGTTCACCGTGCTCCAGTTGCTGGTCGGCCTGCGCGGCGTGAAACGGATCTTGTAGCTGATCTCGTCGATGCCTTTGCGCAGGCCATCGATCCAGCCGAAGCACAGCGCCTCGTCCACCGACTGCGGCCAAGTGATGCTGGGCAAGCCCGATCCCTTCTTGTAGAAGCCGACCCATAGCTCGCTCACAGCCGCGTGGTTATCCTTCAACCAACCGCGGAACTCGTCCGGCGTGGCAAAGAAGACAGGCTCGACCGCGTTGACCTGATCACTCATCGCGGAGCCTGTGCCACGTGGTCACGAAAATACGGCTGCCATGGGCCACAGCCGGTGATAAACGGCTGCATCAAGGCGCGCTCGGCCTGTACGGTGTGCATTAAGTCGTGGGCGGCCCACTCGTTGATCAACTCCGCCAGCGATACGATGCCCAGTTCCTGATGCACGGCCTGCTTCGACAGGTCAGCCGCCTGCACCGTCTGCAACAACTGCAAGCCCTCACTGCGCAGCCGGGCAAACTCGGCTGCCAGGTCAACCGGGCTCTGGCCGATCTCAGGTTTGGTACCCTCGCTGTCAGGATCGAACGCGGGGAAATCCTGCTCGTCCAGCAGATACTGCACGCGCGCCGCAAACACCCAGCGCTCGGTGTCAACCATGTGCTGCAGGCAGTCCAGCGCCGACCACTCTCCTTCCGCCGGCGGCCGGGTGAGCAGATCGGCCGGAACGGTCTCCGTCAGGCGCAGCCACCGCTCCGGCGTCGTAGCAAGGATCGCGCTGATAGATTCAAGCACGTTGGTCATCGGTGTTCTCCTCTCCTCAAAACCACATACCTGTCATTCCCGCCTCCGCGGGAATCCAATCTTCACTAACGCCAGACTCTCGCCCTGCTTGCGCCCAAGAGCGAAGCGTATGGATTTACGGGAGTGACGATCCATATTCCCTGACCTCACCGGTGATGGGAGTCCTCCCGCGCCGACCGGATCAGCTCCTGCTTCAGGTTCCACAGCTTGTCGCTGAGCGAGACGTGGTAGATGTGCGGGTTGACGAAGCGCTTTACGCCCGCGTCCAGCTGCGCTACGTCCGCCTGGCGCAAGGCGCGCATGTCGTCGATGGATGGCCGATCAAGCACCTCGCGCCCTTCCACCAACACGTCCACCAGCAGCGGCTCGATGGCCGAGATCTCGCCGGCATCCAGGGTGCGGTGCTTGTGGTTCTCGCTGGGATGATGCAGGGTTATCTGCGCCATCTGCCGCGGGTCCTCGTCCTCCAGACACAGCAGGTCGGCCTGGGCCTTGTTGCGATGGTCGTAGATGCGCCAGGCGCGCTTGTTGCCCGGGTTCAACGTCTTGGCCGGCGACTCGGAGATCTTCATGGCCGGCACCCAGCGGCCGTCCTCGTGGATCGCCACCAGCTTGTAGACTCCATCCAGCGCCGGCTGGCCCTCGGAGGTAATCAGCCGCGTGCCGACACCGTACACCAGCCGCCCGACCACCGCGGCCGCATCCACACCATACATCGACGCCTCGTCCTCGATCTGCGTCAGAATCTGCCAGATCGTCTGCTCGTCCAGCTCGTTGGACAGGACGATGGAGGTCTCGGTAAAGCCGGCCTCGTCCATCATCCTGGCCGCCAGGATCGACAGGTGCGCCAGGTCGCCGGAATCGAGGCGGATGCCGGCCGGCTGGTGCCCTTTGCGCCGCAGTTCCTCGAACACCGTGATCGCGTTGGGCACACCGCTGCCCAGTGTGTCGATGGTGTCCACCAGCAGCAGGCAGTCGTTGGGATACAGGTCAGCGTAAGCCCGGAACGCGCCCAGTTCGCCGCCGCCCAGCGCCATGAACGCCTGAATCATACTGTGGGCGTGGGTGCCTTTAGGGGGATAGCCCAGGACGTGGGAGATGCCGACGTTGGAGGAGAAATCGGCGCCGCCGATCAGCGCCGCCCGCGCGCCGGCGTTGACGCCCCGTTCCGGGCCGCGGCGCAGGCCAAACTCCAGCATCGGCCGGCCGCGACCGGCCTCGCGGATGCGCACCGCCTTGGTCGCGATCAACGTCTGGTAGTTGAGGTGGTTCAGCAGCGACGTTTCCAGGATCTGCGCCATGGCCAGCGGTCCTTGAACCACGGCCAGCGGCACGTTGGGATGCACCACCCGTCCCTCGGGCACGGCGCGCAGCGTGATGCCGTCGAAGTTGCCATAGCGGCTCAGCCAGTCCAGAAAGTCGTCGTGAAAGATGGGATTGCCGTTGCCATCGCGGTGTGCGCGCAGGTAGACCAGATCCTCGTCGCGAAACCGCGCCAGCTGCATCCAGTCCAGCAGCCACTCCAGCCCGGCCGACACGCCATAGCCCGCCTGATGCCCGCCGTAGTCGGGGTTGCGACGATAGAAGTAGTCGAACTGCGCCGGTTTCTCGTGCAGGCCCGCCCTGTAGTAGAGCTGGGCCATGGTGAGCTGATACTGGTCGGTGAAGAGGATGCCCTCGGCGATGCTTTTTTGAGCAGAGTTCATGAGTTGCCTCGAATATTAGTCGGAAAACGCCACGTCAGCAGTGGACCGGACAACTCGACCGGTGTACAGGCTCGATTGACCTATCGCACTCCATACGCTCGCTTGCGCGCCTCGCGCTCAATGCGCGCCTGCCGGACAATCTCGTGCGCGTCCAGCGTCAGCACCGGTGTATCGAAATCAGCAGCCAAAGCAGTGCGATCGATGCTGTAGCGGACACCCGCCTCGTCGCGCAGCAGGTAGCCGGCGTCCACCAGGTAGCGGCGCAGTGTCACGTGGTCGAGGGCTGTTGCAACGTCGAACGACCGCAGCCAGCCAGCGATAGCCTCGTTCAGATCAGGCTCGCTGTACGACTCGCGCGCCATGAGGAAGATGCTCAGCGCACCCAGAAAGACTATGCGATCCTGCGGCTTCCTCGGATAGTCCAGGCTGCTGCCGCTGGCAAACGTCTTGGCAATCGATGTTTCGTATTGTGGCTGATTGATCATGGTCGGCTGTTTTCAGTTCTTACGGTTGCACGGCAGCCGCGGCCGGGCCGCTGGCAGCCAGCCACGCTTCCAGCGCGGCCTGGTGGCGCGGCTCCAGCTTGACCAGCGAACGCCGGGACAACATCAACGCTTGCGCCTCGGCAAAGGTCATGCCGTGAACCTTCATCAGATACGCGGCCAGGATGGTGGCCGACCGGCCGCGGCCCTTGGCGCAGTGGACCAGCACCGTGCGTCCCTGCGCCACCTGCTCGCCCATCCAGTCCACGCCCTGGTCGATCAACGCCGCCGACGGCACCGTGACATCCAGCGCCCTGAGTTGGATGTAGCTGATGTCGTGTTTGCCGTAGAAGTCAGTGTCGTCCTCCCGCTCGGCGCGGATGTTGACCACCGCGTTGATGCCGTTGTCCAGCAGGAACTGGTAGTCGCGGTCGTAGTCCGGCGCGCCGCCCAGCCACAGCCCCTCGGCAACGTCCGCCTCTGGCGCAGGCGCGATCTGGCTGAACCAGGCATGGCCCATGCCCTTCTCATAGGTGAGGCGAATCGCAGGATAAAGTTTGTCAAACGCCCAGTGAAATGGGTTCATGCACTCTTCCTCTTCTTGCAGCCAAAAGATGGCGGGTTGAACGTGTCGCGTGGGACGATCTTTGGCCCGTAGCACAGGATCGTCGCACGTTGGCGACCCGAACTACTCCTCAACCTGCAACAGCAAATTGGCGTCTATCAGGTCCTGCGGGCGACCGGAAGCCAGTTTCGCCGTGATCAAATCCTGCCGCGATATGAACAGGACTGGCAAGCCATCAAAATCAGCTTCCACTCTTCTTTCCCAGGCAGGTGCAAACGCCAACCCAGGGATGCCCATAAGGATATCAACCCGGACTGGTGGAACCCCCATCTGATAGAAGTAGCCTTCCTCTGCGAAATCGTCGGGGGTCATTCCTGCCAGTGGCGCCCCAAACTCACGTAAAGCATTGTAAACCGCCTCGGCATTGGTTGGATCAGTGCTGATCCAAAGATCGAGGTCTTTGGTGTAGCGAGGTTCAGCGTATTGAGTGACGGCATAACCGCCGATCACCAGATATTTAACGCTGTTGTCGTTGAAAAGTCTCAACAGATCGCTGAAGTCGGAGTTGACGAACATCCACGCCCTTGACCTTGGCGGCATGAACAACCAACTCCCAGGCAGCATCGAAACGCGCCTGAGGTGTCTGCTCCTGCCAGAATTTCAGATCGAATGACCGGTCAAGGTCTTCGATTCGGCCTCGTCGTTCCACGAACTGGGTCTGTTCCATGGTCAGTATTGTAACACAGTACCAACAACTTCACCACATGTTCCCCGGCCCGGCATAATACGCCCCGCGCTGCGCCGAGACGTTGCTCACCGCCGTGCCGCAGAAGACGATGTCGAGGTTGGGAGCGAGGCTGTCAGGAAGGACGGTCATCTTTGGGCTTCGTCGAGTCCGAAGGCGTCGCGATCTTAAACCGGCGCGACGGCTCCTTGTTGCCGCGTAGAATTGCGGCGCCTTCACGTACACTTTCAATCAACTCGGTGAACAGATCGTGTTTCATGACTAAAGGGACCTCAGGTTCGCTATCCAGTCTAAATCCCCAAGTCGTCTGAATCGTCCAGAATTGCGTCGGGACGAAGAACCAAGTTCCGGAATTTGTCTGTTTTATCGACGAGATGAATGCCTGGCAGTTGCATCTCACCGGCTTTGGTGTGAGCCCATTCGGCCAGCGATGTTGCGAATCTGAGCGAGACTGGATCGTCGTGTTTCAAAACCACGGTACGGAAGTCCTCAAATGACAGGACGTCGGGATCACTTCCGGTGGGTTGCACATAGAGTATTCTGGTTTCCGAAGCTTTCGCGGTGACAGTGATTTGTTGAGACGCCTTCGTTACACCTTGTAGCCTGGCGCGCGACATAATTTCCTTCAAATCTGACGGTAGCCGAACAAGTCCCAAGTTCTCGAGATATTCGAGCAAGTAGAAGTATTTACGCTTGTCGCAAGAAGACGATTTGAAGATATCGACGATCCCACTGACTAGAGTGGGTAAGCCTACCTTGTGAGCCGCAAACAACGCCTCGTCTTGTGCGAGGTTGCGTGACTTCTCGTCTGTCTTGAGTTCGACGAGAATCGCGACGTCACCACTCTGAGACACTGCGAGATAGTCAATATTGATGGATTGGCTGGAGGTGTCTCCCGGTTTGACGAAGCACTTCTTAACAGGAAACTCAGGCACAATCTGAGGGTTGATCGGAAATCCTACCTTGACTTCGATAGCTTCGGCTAAATAGAGCGAGAAAAACAGATCGGCGCGCCGCTCCAACTGGTATTTGGGCAAGTGCTGCCAGTCATCCATCCTGCTAAACAAGCCGTCAATTTGGTCCATTATGTTTCACCCAAGAAGATACAGGGCCTCAGCAGTTCCAAGGGTAGAGCACACCGCCTTGCCGCAGAAGACGATGTCGAGTCGAGGAACAAGGACGTCAGGAAGAACGGTCTACTCATTTGCGGTTAAAGGAACAGAACTGAACTACATGATCCAGCAGATTCAATTGGGAACCCGAAAAGCAATTGGGTCAGAATCTGGAAACCCTATTATTTGACAAGGCTGGTTCATTCCAGAATGCTAGATGTTTGCGGCATAGCATTCCATTGTTGGTTGTCAAGGAGACGCCCTCCCCAAGTACCATCTGTCATCTTGGTACCGCCGTGCTGTTTGTGAAAGAAAGCGACTCCATGTTTCAGGCATTGATCTCGAATTGATCGGACCCAATCAAGGTTCATTGGACGTGCACCGGGACCACTTTCCCCACCTGTAATTACCCAGTGTATTCCGTCCAAAGATTGAAGATCGATTGGTCCTAAGAGAGGTTCTGCACTAATAAACCTAGTCATGGATGAAATACTACGTAGAATTTCTTTCCTGAAAAGGTAGTTCTGAGTCTCAATACTTACACCAAGCCAAACATTCTGCCATCCACCATTCCAGTCATGAGGCAGGTTAGGGATCACTCTGTCTGGCCGCTTGGTAAGGATTTGGTAAGTATGATGCGGAGTGCTGCGGATTACCTCCCAAGCCTCATCGCGCCACTGATCCGCTTCTTCTATAAACCAGTCCGACCATGAACATGCAAAGATATGACGTGGCTTGTTCCACCCAAGCGGGTCGTAGAAAGTGGTGCGGCTTCGTGAAACGATACGAGGATCCTTCCCGTAGCGAAGTTTACCTCGATACATGTAGCAGTGCTTGCATCCAGGCGAAACCTTGATGCAACCATGCCATGGATTCCAAGTTGCATCCGTCCACTCAATCAAGCTCTTTTCAGCCATACACACCCTTCTCTAGCCTTAAGCGAAATGGAACATCACATATACATCGAAACTTCCAAGAGGCGAGCAGAACATCCATTCTAACTATATGGGCTATGATCTAATGCGTCAAGTAGCTCAAAATACAAACCTGAAAGTTTCGGATTCGAATCAGCAATCAGTGATCGGTAGCTCGGAAGACACGTGTGATACCGCTTTGCAAGCCAATGCAAAGGAGCCCGTTGGATAGAACCAAGGAACAGTACATGTCAAGAAGTTATCATCTTGATTTCCACGCAAGGATTCTTCTTAAAGGCAAAACTACCGTCATAGTCGCTGAATAAGGCCATGCCTTCCTTTCTCATCTCTCTTAGGATCTGGTGTAGGTGCTTCCTGAGATAGAGTGTGTCCAGAAGCCATTCATACAATTGCTCCATGCGAATAGTCTGTCCCGCAAATTCTCTGCTCAGATTGTTCTTTAGTAGTCGGAGGTCAGGTTCCGGCGCTAGAAGCACTAGTTGCTCAGGTGTATGAAGCTCATGTGCAGTGAAAGTGCCGTCAGGGGTCACAGCCCATAATGTGCCTTTCATGAGTTCGCGACCCTTTTGATGGTTGGTGGCGTGGATAAGGACATATTTTACGGCGTTGTTTTTGCCGAGCATGTTCATGGTGGTCACATACTGTGCAGACAACTGCCCTGCATAAAGGCGGATTGTCTGTTTTACGCGTGTCTTGTAGTCATGTATGTCCACTAATTTCCGCCATTCGTGCGTTCCGAAAAGCTCATCCATGTTGGTTGACTGGTCTGGAATCCGGATCGCCATGTCAACATAGCGAAACATAAAATTTATGAGTAGTTCGCACCTTGGGAAGGCAAGAAGTTGATTAAGAAGATCCATTGGAATCTTGAAACCGTATGGATCCACAAATGCAAAAGCAGGAGCCATCTGTTGACCATGTGACTTTAGCTCAGCTATCAACCCGCGGAGATAGGCTTCATAATCCTCTTGGTAAGGATGAACGTAGACATTCTTTGGCAGGGTTCCAAGTGCGTCAACTTCAGAACAGAGCTCGTCATAGTTGATCTGATCGATTTCAAAAAAGACGAAATGAACCTCGGTTGATGACAAGATGCGATCTTTCTCCCGGTGTTCAAGAAGCCTCTTGAGCGCAAGAATGGGTGAACCTTCTTGGCCCGACTGATGCCGTCCCCGTCCTGCATGACAATCGATGTAAAGGACTCGGCCATACCAGGAAGACAGTATCGGATACCATCCACCAAGGTATCTATTTAGAAGCGCATGCTTCGCATGCTGCAAGCCATCATAATCGGTCCAGTATTGGTCATCAGTGGGGGTCATCTGCGTTCTCCCTCCGTGGATCATTTTTCCAAGGTATGCTACAAGATCGCTGCGCACTGCACAGGACACATTAGGAACGGTCAAGCTGCGGATTTGAAGCGGTTGATCATCTGAGCTCGACTTGCTATCGCTGAAAGCCGTACCTCAGACGAGGCACTCTTCAAGAATGTACAAAGTCGAACTGAGGTACACCACTATTATTTACTTCTCCTGCACCAGCCGGACCAACACCACAAACGCCAGCATGCTCAGCGCGCCGAGGATGAAGGAGACGAGCAGAGCACTGGTCATGCGTAGGCGAACACGTCCAGTTCCACCACACCGAGCGGCTCAGCTTCTCCATGCACCATCCGCCGCACTTTTTCAGTGGTCTCGCGGCTGAAGGTCATCTCGCCACACTGGACACAGACCTGAGCCGGGATGTTCTCGACCAACACGCGCTTGCCGTCGATCTCAAACACTTCGGAGACCGTTTCGGCGCGACTCTCGCGCCCGCCACAAACCTCACATCGAAACATGCTTACCTCCTACGCGTGAAGCTGACATCCCATTCGTCTGGGTCTGGTTGGTACAAGGTGATGATGGTCACCGTGTCTGCATCTGCCCGCGAAACGTGTAGATGCAAAGGCCGACCAGCGACAGTCCAGCCACACAGCAAGCAACTGGCAGAGTACTTGTCAGTGGGATAGTCCTCGATCAACATGACTTGGCCCGCTGCTTCCCGGATTTCCTCGTCGCTAATGTTGCGCTCGACTGCACGCCGAAATGCGTGTCGACTGAAGACGAAATCCCCATCGGCCAACTGACGCCGAATATCTTGCAGCGACTTCATGCCTGATTCTCCATCGGCAGAACTAGATTGTCAAGCGCTTCGTGGAAGCACAACCCACGCAGCAGATTACTTCTCCTGCACCAACCGCACCAGCACCACAAACGCCAGCATACTCAGCGCGCCGAGGATGAAGAAGACGAGGCTCTTCTGCTGTTCGGGGGCGATGTAGTCGGAGGCCAGGTCGGCGGCCACGTCTTTGGTGGTCTGGAAGGCGATGCGGGTGGCGCTTGGGGACTGGGGGGTGGTGATCGGTGAACGGTAATCGGTGATCGGAGGTGCTCCCGCGGGCGCGGCGATTTCTGGCTCCGCGGGCGGCGGGGCGAGGCGGGCCTGGATCTGGGCGTCCAGCGATTCTAGGCCCTGGCGGGTCAGTGACTTGGCCGAGCTGTCCAGCAGCCGCTGGCCGACGTTGGCGATCTTGCCGCCCACCTCCACGTCGCCGCTGTAGGTCATGACGGTGGCATCGCCGTCAGGCGTCAACGACCACTCGCCCGTGCCCTTGAGGAAGCCGGGTGTGCCGCGGCCGTCCACCGACATGGTGCAGCGCTGCGGCTTGTCGGCCTCGATGATTTCCACCTTGCCCTGGAACTTGCCCTGCACCGGCCCGACGCGCACGTTCATCACGCCCTGGTATTCGGTGTCGCCGGTCTTCTCCAGCGTCTCGCCGCCGGGCAGCGCCGCGCCCATCACCGCCGGGTCCATGATCGCGTCCCACACCGCCTCGCGCGGCGCCTGAAATGTGTAACTGCCTTCGATGTGCATCGGGTTGTCTCCTGCAAAGTTGGCTCGCGGATCAACATGGATGAACGCGGATCAGAA
>JACKBK010000037.1 GCA_020634555.1 Caldilineae bacterium | reverse complement strand
GGTGCTGCCTTCCAGCGTAACCGGCATCCCCTCGTTCAGCTTGATGCCGGGCCGCAGGAAGTGGTGAGTACCGGGAACCTGAAAGAAGTAGCAGGGGTCAACATTCATCTGCCCGATGGGGGGCGCGTTCAGGTGCTGGATTAAGTAGGCAGGCAGGCCAGAGGAGATGTTGCCCGCATCCGCCCACTGGTTCCAGCCTGCAATCATGACCACGTCGTCCGCGGCCGGCCGGTCCCATAGTTCTAGGTGTTCGTTCATTTCGCTATCCTCCTGTTGACGATAAACCATTACTACTCACCACCTGTCATTCCCGCGAAGGTGAGAATCCGCGTCTCACAGCCCTGGATTCTCGCCTTCGCGGGAATGACGACATGCTCTTGGTTGAAGTTACGATAAACCTTGCTTACTGGGTCGGCGATGCCGGTCTCTGGTCGATCTGGGAGAGCTCCTTCGCCTTCTGCCACGATGAAACCACAAACAGGACGATCAGAATCACTGCGATCAGGCCAACCACACCGTCGTAGAGTGTAACTGTCCCGAACGGCAGCGTGACGGTCGGCGCGACAAAGAAAAACATGAGCGTGTTAAGGATCGCGAGAATCACCCGTACTTCAGTCGGTCCGAACTTGCTGTACGAGATCTGGAAAACGCCATCGACAAAGGTGCGCACATAGACAAAGACCGACATGAGAAGATAGCCGACAAGGGCAAGCGCCGCAACGTCGAAGCTGATATAGGGCGACAAACCCAGGCCCAGCACGATCAGCATCTCGTTGAACGCGTCGACGGTATGATCGACGAAAAAGCCATATTTGGGGCGCTGGATGTTGCGATAGCGCGCCAGTGTACCATCCAGGCTGTCGCCATACCAGTTGATCAGCAAGCCAAGGCTGGCCAACCAAAGAAACGCCGGATTGATCCCGCTCAGGGCGTAGCTGGCAAAGATAACGAAGGCGCCGAATGTACCGATGGCCGTCAGATGATCGGGCGTCATCCAGGCGGGAGAATGGGCAGCGAGCCAACGCAGCGCCGGACGTTCAATTGGTCCGAGCAGAATATCGTTGACGCGCTGATGGTCCTTTGGGGTCGTCATGCAATGGCTCCTTGAGGTGAATTGGAAAGGCGGGGACGGCGCGGCAGTGCAATAGGATGCCTGCATTCTAGCATCGTGGTGGCGTTTCGGCAAGGGGATTGCCGCAATTAAATTCTAGCGTCTTTTCAAACTGTTCTTCGAATTTCCTTCACATTCTGTTGGTATCCTCAGATCAAGTTGTTGTTTCCTGGCCGCTGAATTGCCGAACGCAACTTGCCTGATCGAATGTCCGCAGGCGTCATGCCAGGGATCATGAACACCTTTCGCCTTTCGTCAATACATGTCTGCAACGAAACGATTCTCATCATGCCACTCAGGAATTGGAAGACCCCTTACTTGCACGTTCCTTTAGCGTGCTTTATATTTAAGCGCCCTTAACTGTAAGGGGTGCTTAAGTAACAATCTTGGACGGCAGGATGTATGACTGACACAAACAGCTTCACCGAAGTGATGACGGAATGGACGCATCTGTTCATGCGCCGATCGATGCGCGATTTTCATGAATTCATGCGCGGCTGGGGATTATCCATGCCGCAGGTCTCCACCCTTTTTCGTTTGCACTATCGCGGTGGCTGCGGTATTTCCGACATCGCTCAACAACTCGGCGTGTCCAATCCGGCTGCCAGCCAAATGGTCGACCGGCTGGAGCAACAGGGGTTGGTCGAACGTGTGGTGCACCCTGCTGACCGCCGCGTGCGAATGGTGCAGTTGACGGAAAAGGGACATTCGTTGGTGAAGGAAGGCATCGATGTTCGCCTTCGTTGGATTTCGGATCTGACCCGGATGCTTTCGCCGGATCAACAAGAGACAATTGTAATCGCCCTGGCCGCTCTGACAGATGCCGCCAGGCGTATGGAAATTGATAAGGAAGAACGAGAGGAGTAGCTATCTTGCAGGCTTCAATGTCCACAAAACGCCGGGGACGATCCAAGGAACCCGGCCAACGCAGCTCGTTGGGGCGGGCTATCCGCTATCTGTCGAGCTACAGGATGCAGGCGCTGGTGCCGTATATCTTTCTGTTCTTTGCAACTCTGGCACAGCTACTGGTACCCAAGATGGTCGGGAACATCATCGATGCCATCACCGGCGGTGTTATCGCGGAGAACGTTGTTCCCAACCTGGACAAGATACCGGCGGCTGTTCAGCCGGCGATGTTCGATCAGATCGGCTACACTGAGGCGCAACTGCTCAATCTGTTCAACAACGCCGAACAGATGCTGATCACCTCGGGGATCTTGATCGTTCTGTTTGCCGCGGTGCGCGGTTTCTTCGCCTTTGGCCAGGCCTTCACCAGTGAACGCAACTCGCAGAGCGTTGCGTTTGACATGCGCAACGACCTGTTCGCCAAGATCTCCAAGCTGTCCTTTTCCTACCATGACCGCAACCAGACCGGCCAGTTGATGGTACGCGCCACCGACGACGTGGAAAAGGTACGCCTGTTTATCGGCCAGGGGTTGTTGCAGGCCATAGGCGCAGTGTTCCTGTTGGTTGGCACGCTGATCATTCTGTTCAACACCAACGCCAGGTTGACGCTGGTGGTGCTGCCAATCCTGCCGCTGGCGCTGGGCGCGTTTATGATCTTTGGCAAGGTCAGCCAGCCGCTGTTTGTCAAAGTTCAGCAGCGGCTGTCGGCGCTGAACACCGTCCTGCAGGAGAATCTGGCCGGCATCAAGGTCATCAAGGCTTTCACCAGAGAGAAATCGGAGCAGCGCAAGTTCGATGTGGCCGCCGATTCCCTGATGGATCAGCAGATCACAGTGGCGCGGACCTTCAGCTTTCTCTTCCCCGTTGTTTTTCTGATCGCCAACATCGGGCAGGCACTGGTGCTATACTTCGGCGGACGGCAGATCATTGGCGGCACGCTAACACTCGGCCAATATCAAGAGTTCAGCATCTATCTGATCTTTATCTTCCTGCCGCTGGCTCAGCTTGGCATCATCATCACCCAGATGTCGCAGGCGTCGGCCTCCGCCACTCGTGTCTTTGAGATTCTCGACACGGAGAACGAGGTGACCAACGCGCCCGACGCCGTCGCGCTGCCGGAGGTGCAGGGCCGCGTCAAATTTGAAAATGTAACCTTCCGCTACTACAGCGGCGGCGATCCCGTACTGTCTGACGTCAGCTTCGAGGCGGAGCCAGGCCAGACCGTCGCGCTGCTGGGTGCTACCGGATCCGGCAAGACCACCATCATCAACCTGATCCCGCGTTTCTACGATCCCACCGAGGGCAAGGTGACGATCGACGGGCACGACATCAGTCAGGTGCAGCTTGAAACGCTGCGCTCGCAGATCGGCATCGTCCTGCAGGAGACGACCCTGTTCACCGGCACCATCCGGGACAACATCGCCTTTGGTAAGCCCGATGCAACGCTGGATGATGTCACGGCCGCAGCGCGCGCGGCGGCAGCCCACGACTTCATCATGTCCTTCCCGGACGGCTACGATACGCCCGTGGGCGAGCGCGGCCAGACCCTGAGCGGCGGCCAGAAGCAACGTATCGCCATCGCCCGCGCGCTGCTGCTCGATCCGCAACTGCTGATCCTGGACGACTCGACCAGCGCCGTGGACCTGGAGACCGAGTACCACATTCAGAAGGCGCTGGACCTGCTGATGAAGGGGCGCACCAGCTTTGTCATCGCCCAGCGCATCAGCACCGTTGTCAGCGCTGACCAGATCCTGGTTCTGGAGAAGGGGCGCATTGTGGCCAGCGGCAAGCACGCCGACCTGCTGGAGGACAGCGCCATCTACGCCGAGATCTACAACTCGCAGCTCGTCAGCGATGTCGAGGTCGAGCCTGAAGAAGCCACGATGCTGACGTTCGAGTAGACCAGAACGGCTGCGGATAACAGAGGAGAACTCATATGTTTGGTGGACCCAGTGGAATGTCCCGGCTCATGAGCCAGGACCAAGCCAAGGCGAGCAGCGTGCGACAAACCTTGCGCCGTCTGGCCGTATACTTCAAACCCTATACCCTGCAACTGCTGGTTGTCGGTGTGCTGCTGATCGCCTCGACGTGGGCGCAGGTTACCGTGCCCAAACTTATCGGCACGACAGTTGACTGCTACCTGACGCCGGTCAATCTGGCCACTACCGGCGACACGCCGGCCCAGGCGCTATCGTCGTTCACGTCCGGCGCATCCCAGGCCGGCGCAGAGCGCTGCACCCTCGAGAGCGATCCGACCAAGCTCACTAGTTCGGAGCGGCTGGCCGGCCTTGGCAGGATGGTCCTGCTGATTCTGGGCCTGTATATCTTCACCTCGGTAGCGACCGGGTTGCAGTTCTTCCTGATGACCTGGTCGGGACAGCACGTACTGCGCAACCTGCGGACCGAGCTGTTTAAGCACTTGCACGGGCTGTCGATGAGCTACTACACGGAGCATGAAGCCGGCGACCTGATGAGCCGCATCACCAACGACACCGAGGCCATCGGTCAGGCCATCAACTTTGCGCTCCTGCAGGTGGTCAGCGGCATCCTGCTGCTGATCTGGATCGCCTACAACATGCTGACGCTGAGTGTGCCCTATGCACTGCTGAGCATGGTCGTGGTGCCGATCATGTTGCTGGTCACCATCTGGCTCTCTGGGCAGGCACGCAAGGCCTTTCGGCGGGCGCGCGAGGATCTGGGCAACGTCAACTCCGAGCTGCAGGAAAGCATCTCGTCGGTGCGCGAGGTGCAGGCCTTCAGCCGCGAGGACGAGAACATCCAGAACTTCATGGTCACCAACGCCGCCAACCGCGACGCCAACGTCAAGGCAGTCAGCTACACCGCGGCGCTGGCGCCGGCTCTGGAAGCGCTGGGCTATGCAGCCCTGGCGCTGGTGGCTGGCATCGGCGGGCTGGCGCTGCTGCGCAATCAGTCGCTGTTCGGCACGACCATCTCCATCGGTCTTGTGATCACGTTTATCACCTACGTACAGCGTTTCAACCAGCCCGTGCAGCAGATCGCCGTGCTCTGGACCAACATCCAGAACGCCATCGCCGGCATGGAGCGCATCTTCCTGCTGCTGGACGAGGCGCCGGGCGTGGTGGAAGCGCCCAACGCGCAGGAGCTGCCGACAATCGAGGGCGCTGTGTCGTTCAAGGATGTCTTCGCCGAGTACAAGAAGGGCGAATCGGTGCTCAACGGCATCAACTTCGACGTTGCGCCCGGCCAGACCTTCGCCATCGTCGGACCTACCGGCGCCGGCAAGACGACAATCATCAACCTGCTGCCGCGCTTCTACGACGTGACCGCGGGATCCGTCACTGTGGACGGCATCGACGTGCGCGAGGTGACGACCGAATCGCTGCGCAGCCAGATCGGCATCGTCCTGCAGGACACCTTCCTGTTCAGCACGACCGTGATGGAGAACATCCGCTTCGGCCGGCCTGACGCGACCGACGAGGAAGTCATCGCCGCGGCCGCGCTGGCGCGCGTCGACACTTTCGTGGACCGCCTCCCCGACGGCTATCAAACCGTGCTGGGAGAACGCGGCAGCGGCCTCAGCCAGGGCCAGCGCCAGTTGATCGCCATCGCCCGCGCCGCGCTGGGCGACCCGCGGATACTCATCCTGGACGAGGCGACCTCCAGCGTCGATACCCGCACCGAGCGGCTGATCCAGGCAGCGTTGAACGACCTGCTCAAGAACCGCACCAGCTTCGTCATCGCCCACAGGCTGAGCACGATCCGCAACGCCGACCAGGTACTGGTGTTGGACCATGGCCAGATCATCGAGCGCGGCCGCCATGACGATCTGCTGGCTGCCAAGGGCTTTTACTACAACCTGTACATGAGCCAGTTCCGCCGCCGGTCAGAGGTCGAAGAAACCCCGGCGCCGTCGTCCAGCGGCAACGGCTACATGGTTGGCGCGCCTGCACCGGCCTGACGTGCTTTGTCGAGCTTGAGACAATGCCCTGACCAGGGATCACCTGATCAGGGCATTGCCTGGCGACAACCCTTTCGATGGAAGCCTTGACAGCACGTCGAAAGAGCCTTAATCGTGCTATCAATCGCGTTAAACCGCACTTTGACGGGAAACCTATGCCCGTCGTAATGCCAATGAGCACCAGGGGTGTCCGACATTGAGCGTTTGGACGCCCAGAGGTCGTTATCGTGTCCGGGCAAGCGCGCTGGTGGATATCGCCCTACGACTTCCTGCGCAGGCGAGTGGTTGCAGCCGGGCGCAGACGTGACGATCTGGCGGCCGGCCGTCAAGGTCCGAGAAACGCTATGGCGCGATCGAGTGAGCGGCCGATGGCCAGAGCTGATCTTCACCGCGAGCTGAGAAGATGAGAAGCGCTTCCTCAGGCGCCACCCCGACCTGCTGACGCTATCACAAGACCCTGGTCCCTTGAAACGATCCGTTTCATCCCATTACCTTCACGGGCTGGAAGGACGCCGCTGGACCCACGCAGTCTCAATTAACTGCAATACCGCATCACCCTGAACTTGAAATCAGGACCACGAGATTATCCTCGTCAATGTTGGCAGCCGACGAGGTGTATTCTAGCCTAGCTCTGTAATTTATCATGACCTGCCAACATCCGACGATACCTTTGCGCTGGCCAGTTAGTCGAAGGCAACCACTCAGTCTTCACTGTTGCGTCACTCCCGCGGAGGTGGGAGTCCAGTGCGTCATGAAGCGTGGATTCCCGCCTGCCTAGAAACGACTACAGAGAGATTCTTCACTAACGGCTCGACCTTGTGCAGGGCGCAGTGTGACGGATGAGCAGTTACAGGCGAAGGACGTTTTGCCTGGCCGCGTCAGCGTTCGACCGCGTTAGCGTGTTTGGGGAAAGAGACAGCCGCCGGACCCAGCAGCGCTGCAAACGCCGCACGCGCCGCGGATTTCCTCGTCCTGGCCGGGGCGATTGAGCCCTTGTTGGCTGCGCCATTGGGCCAACTTCTCGACCTCGTCCGGCGGGAAGGGGCGTGCGCGGCCAAGCTCGATTACCGTCTTGGTGATTAGCGCCGCCTGCTCCAACTTCTCCAGCCTGAGATACGCCTCGACCACGCTGCTGCCGACGGTGACGCTGCCGTGGCGCTGCAACACCAACGCGTCGTAGCGAGTGATCAGATCGGTGATGACCTTTGCTCCCTCGGCGGAGGCCGGTGTCGCGTACTCGGTGGTCGGGACCATTCCGAAGTAGAGGATCACATCGGGTAATAGGCAGGGCGCCACGTCGTAGCCGGCAATGCTCAGCGCAATCGCGACGGGAGGATGGGCGTGGACCACAGCCTGGACGTCGGGTCGCTGGCGGTACGCCTCCAGGTGCAGCAGGATCTCGGAGCTGGGGCGCAATCCGCGCTGCGGACCGTACTTGCCCTGGCCAACAACCTGGCCGCTGGCATCCACCGTGACAAGCTGGTTGGCTTGCACCAGCGCCTTGCTGTAGCCGCTGGGCGTCACCAGGAAGCTTTCGGTGTCGAGGCGGGCGCTGACGTTGCCGTCGGTGGCCAGGCAGTAATCCTTCTGGTGCAACAGCCGGCAGACCTGGATGATCTCCTGGCGCAGTTGTTGCTCGGTGGGGCGGCGGACAGGCTTCTTCCCGGCCTCGTAGCGGATCAGCGTGCTCACGCGGCCAGCCCCGGCAGATCGATGTCGTCCACAACGCCCACGATCACGGCGCGGATAGCGCCGTTCGGTTCCTTGCCCAGCAGTTGGCGGGCGCTGTTGCCCTCGTCCAGCACCAACACCGTGTCGCCCGGGCCAGCCTGGACCAGATCGACGGCGATGTCGTACTTGGCATCCGCGTTGCCGGTATCGGGACGCAGACGCTCCACCAGCAGCAGCTTGCGGCCGTCGAAAAGCGGGTTCTTGATGGTGGCAACCACGTTGCCGAAGACGCGTCCGATGTACATGGTGTGGGGCAGGAATAATGTGCGTGCAGAAGGGAAAGAGGGAAACGAGGGAAATGATGGAAACGAGGGAATCCTCAAAACGTGGGTGAGGCTGAGTTTCCTTTCTTTCCTGCCTTTCCCTATTTTCCTTTCCTATGCTGTGCTAACGTCATCAACGATGCCGACGATGGCGTGATCGACCGGGACGAACTGGACGGGCAGCGCCAGCGCGGCCTCGCGGCTGGCGATGAAGAATACCAGTTCACCGGGGCCGGCCTGGGCGGTCCCATCGGCCGCGATGACAGGTTCGCCCACCGGCTGTTGCTGCTTGTCCAGTGGCTGGATGACTAGCAGCTTGACGCCTTCCAGTCCCTCGTATTTCTGAGTTGCGACGAGAGTGCCGATTACACGTGCCAGTTGCATGGACGAGATTATACCACGGTTTATTCGAACGCGTACAGCAGCAGCGGGATCTCCATCTCGTTAGGAGTAAGTCCACCGTGGTGCCCGTGGAATTTCATGTCGAAGCGGTCTTTTTCGTACCACCAGACGCTCTCGCCTTCCAGCGGCAGGATCACCAGGTCGCCAACGCGTGCCGGTAGCTGCGGCGCAAACGGCGGCGGACCGAAGTAGCCGTCGGCGATCAGGTCAGCGGTGCGCAGGACAACGGCGCGGTCGCCGACGATCTTCTCCAACAGGGCTTGCGCAGCGTCGATCTCGCCCTCGCGGATGTACAGAAACATATCGCGCGCTGAGCCGGCCGGCGCCAGCACCTGCCCCTGGCGGTTGGTGCGCAGCAGCGGTTTGAGTTGCGCATACTCCGGCGTCGTGTTGATGTAGACCACGGTGTCGGGGTCCACATCGACCTGGCCGTGGTCGGCGATGACCATCAGCAGCGTGTCGCGGCGGCCGCGCGCCTGCTCGCGCCGGAACCAGCTTTCCAGCCCGGTGAAGCACGCCTCGATCTCAGCCTCCACGTGCAGCGAGCCAGGGCCGTAGTCGTGGCAGATCGAGTCGACCTGCGACAGGTAGAGGCTGAACAGCGCTGGCCCCTTAGCTTCGTCCATGGCCAGACTGAGGTTGACCAGCATCTCGGGCTGCGTCTTGTAGGGCAGCAACGTGGCCCCTTCGCTGATCATGGTGGAGTAGGTCGAGCCGCTGAGCATCCCCGGCTGGGAGACGTAGCAACTGACCCCGGCTGCCTGCAGGCCCTGGACGAAGTCGTTGCGCGGCAACAGCGCCGCGCCGGTGACACCGCCCTCGCGCAGCTTCTCCGGCTGCTTGTCGCCGGCAAAGGTAAACGGCAGCGGCTGGATGAGGGCATCCACGATGGGTTCGTAGTATTGCCACTCGAACACGCCGTGCTGGCCCACCGGCTTGCCGGTGTACAGCGCGGTGACGTGGGCTGACGTGGTGGACGGGAACTGGGAGGTGAGCTTGGTGGCGCTGCCGTGGCGCACGAAGCGCTGCAAAAACGGGTAGCGGTCGGCCGATTGCTCGAAGAAACGCCAGCCGAAGGCGTCGACGAAGAGCAGCACGACGGACTCATAGCGCTGTGGCAGACGGTCGAAGCCGTCGGGATGCAGCGCGGACGGTTCGTCGCCGACCAGCACCGAGCGGATGAAACCGGGGATGTCGGAGAAACAGCCACCGCCATAGCGCGGTGCAATGAACTCAGGAATGTGTAAATCAGTGGTCATAAATAAAAAATCCTTCAGGTCAACCGGGCAGACCGTGGTCGAAGTCGTAGTACAGTGTCTGGTAGCCCTGGCGAAACTCTACGACCTCTTCAGCGACGACGCTGGGAGATTGACCTTCGACCAGCACGCGCGCCATGAAGTCGGCAATGGTGTCCATCTCGGATTCGCCCATCCCGTAGCGCGTCACCTCAATGGTGCCCATGCGCAGGCCGCTGGGCCGGTCCCAATCCTCCGGTGTGTCGCCGGGCAACAGGTTTTTATTGGTCACGATGTTAGCGCGCGCCAGCAGGTGGCCGACCTCCAGCCCGCCGCCGAAACGGCGCACGTCGGCGATAACCTGGTGGGTGCGGGTGAAGCCCTTCTGTGCGCCCAGCATGGGAATGCCGCGTCCTTCCAGTGCTGCGCCCAGGGCCTGGGCGTTGCGGACGATCCGCGCCATATAGATCTCTCCATACTCGATCATCTCGGCAGCGGCCACCGCCAGCGCGGCAACCCGGTTCACCTGGTGTGTAGCCGCCAATACAGGAAAGATGGCGTGAGTGATGGGCTCGGTCAGGGCTGGGTCGTCCCAGACGATGATGCCGCTCTGCGGGCCGCTGAAGGTCTTGCCGGCCGAGCCGGTCATGACAGCCGCTCCCTCGCGCAATGGATCCTGGAACTGTCCGCCGGCGATCAGGCCGATCTGGTGCGCGCCGTCGAAGAACAGCTTGCCGCCCCACTCGGCCACGATATCGCTCATCGCTCGCAGCGGGAAGGGGAACAGGGTCATCGACGCACCCAGGGCGACCAGTTTGGGACGCACCAGCGGGGCCATCTTGCGGAAGAGATCGAGATCGACCTCCAGTTCCACAGGATCCATAGGCACGTCCACGATTCGCAGGCCGCGCACGCCGGCCGGCCCGTCGTTGCGGTTGCTGGAGTGGCCGCCGAAGGGCTGGGCGATGCTCATGATCACGTCGCCCGGCTCGGCCAGTGCGGTGTAAACCGTCAGGTTGCCGATCATGCTGGCAACCAGGCGGTGGTCGGCATAGCGCGCCCGAAAGGCCTGCTTGAGCAGCTCGACACACAACGCCTCGATCTCGTCGATGTATTGTGTGCCGGCAAACCAGCGATTGACGCGGCCGATGTGGCCTTCGGCGGCGCGCGTGCCAACCTCCGAGGACAACAGCGTCCGGACGGCCGGGCTGGTGGGCGCCTCGGGCGCGAGCAGGTTGATGCACTGCTGGCCGCGCCAGCGCTCATTGCGCTGCACCGCAGCGATCACTGCTTCCTGCATATCGAAGCCTGATTCGCACGCGTCCAGCAAGCGACGAGCCTGGGCCAGAACAGCAGGGTCGTGGACTTCAAAGGTTGTATCGGTCACGGGTGTTTCAGTCATGGCGTGTCTCCTGCGCAAGGCACGCTGCTAGGAACCAAAGCGGCCTTGCGGGTCTAGGACGGCCTTGATTCTTCGGTAGAACTCGTTGTCTTGAACGCGCAGCACGCCCAAGCATGGATCACCGGTTGCTCCCCGCAACACAAGACCTGGAATCCCCGCCTCCGCAAGGATGTCATCCAGGCCGTCGTCGCCATATATGGCACCCGGCCACGCGATCCATGCCACGTTGCCGGCTACGCTGAAGCGCAGACGCAGATCGCTTGCGCGGTCGTCAGCGCCGCGAAACAGTGCGTCGGCCAGGGTTGCAACTTTGACCGCGTTACATGGCGCCTTGACCAGCGGCAGCCCGTTCGGCGCCCAGGTAAACTCGCGCGCGGCGTTCCACAATTCAGGTTCTTCGTTGCCGGTGACGACATGCACATTGCCACTGCTTGGGCGCAGCATTGCATGTAAGCGGTCGATGCGCGCCGCCAGCGTTTCGGCCAGCCCGCCAATGCGCACCAGGAGGGTAACGCCGGGAACCACCAGGTCGATGGCTTCGATGTCCAGCGGCTGGCGGGTGAGACGTTGCATGTCAGCCTGAGCGGACGCGATGTCGGTGTACGAAACGACCAGCGTCGCGAAAGCTTGCGGCTGCGGAAACACCTTGAAGCTCAGTTCAGCCAGCACGCCCAGCCGCCCCAGGCTGCCCACCATCAGCTTCGGAAAGTCGAACCCGGCCGCGTTCTTGACTACCTTGCCGCCGCCGCGCACCACGTTGCTCTGTCCGTCCACGAAGCGCACGCCGAGGATAAAATCGCGCACGCCGCCGTAGCGGTAACGACCCGGTCCACTCAATCCGGCCGCCACCGTGCCGCCCAGCGTCGCGCCTGCGTCCTGAAGCGGCGGGTCGAATGGCAGGTACTGGCCATGCTCGGCCAGCATCTCCGTCACCTCGCTCACTGGCGTGCCGGCCAGCGCGGTGAAAGTGAACTCGTCAGGCACGTACTCTACGATGCCGCGCAGCCCGCGCACATCCAGCAGCGTCGCGCCATCCACCGCGCGCCAGAGCGCCGGCTTGCTCCCACCGCCGCGCACCACCAACCGCTCACAGCTTCGCACCGCCTCCTGCACCTCGGCCAGACTCTCCGGCTGCACGACATCCGCTGATCTCCACTCGCCAAGTCCGGTCACTCTCCTCGACTGATCACTGGCCACTGACGACTGATTACCGATCACCGATAACCGATCACCGTTCCCCGCCACCTGCAACATCTTCCCGCGGTTGGCGATCTCGCGCGGGTCCATGGCCTGCCGCATGTGCGTCATGGTCGCCATGTCGTTCTCGCTGAACATGCGCGGCAGGTGGGCGCGCTTCTCCATGCCGATGCCATGCTCGCCGGTAATCGACCCGCCCAGACCGATGCACAGGTCCAGGATATCGCCGGCCATCTCCTCGGCCTTGTCGTAGGCGCCGGGGATGCGGGCGTCGTAGAGGATCAACGGATGCAGGTTGCCGTCACCGGCGTGGAAAACGTTGGCCACCGCCAGGTTGTACTTGTGGCTCAGCGCCTCGATCTGCGCCAGTGCCTGGCCCAGGGTGCTGCGCGGCACCACGCCATCTTGGACAACATACTGCGGGCTGAGCCGGCCCACAGCCGAGAATGCTCCCTTGCGTCCTTTCCAGATCAGCGCGCGTTCGGCGTCGTTCTGGGCGGCGCGGATCTGGTACGCGCCCGACTCGCTGATTACCTCCAGCAGCCGAGCGAACTCCACTTCGACCTGCACCGCCTCGCCTTCCAACTCGACGATCATCAGCCCGCCCGCATCCAGCGGATAGCCGGCATGCGCGGCTTCCTCGGTGGCCTTGATGGCCAGCGGGTCCATGATCTCCATCGCGCCCGGCAATAACCCGCTGGCTACCACCATCGCGACCGCGTTGCCGGCCGCTTCCAGCGTGCGATAGGCAGCCAGGACCGTGCGATAGGTCTCGACGCGCGGGATCAGTCGTAGGGTAGCCTCCAGCGCGATACCGAACAGCCCTTCGCAGCCAACGAAAAAGCCGGGCAGGTCGGGTCCGGCCGCTTCCAGGCTTTCGCCGCCGAAGCTGACCACCTCGCCATCGGCCAGCACGACCTTCAAGCCGAGGATGTGGTTGCTGGTCATGCCGTATTTCAAGCAGTGGACGCCGCCCGAGTTGAACGCGATGTTGCCGCCCACCGTGCAGACCGACTGGCTGGCCGGATCGGGCGCGTAGTAGAGCCCGTACGGCGCGGCGGCCTTGGTGACATTGAGGTTGATGACGCCCGGTTCCACCACCGCGATGCGAGCGCCGGGGTCCAGCTTGAGGACGCGGTTCAACCGGTTCAGCGCGATGACGATCCCCTCTGCCACCGGCAGCGAGCCGCCGGAGAGGCTGGTGCCACTGCCGCGCGCCACGAAGGGCACGCCCAGCCGGTTGCACAGTCGCACGGTGTCGATGACTTCCTGCTGCGACTCGGCCAGCACCACAGCGCGCGGCCGCACTCGCATAGCCGTCAGCGCGTCGCACTCATACGGCGCGACCTGGGCAGACTGCGTCAACAGCCGGCCGGCCGGAAAGATCGAACCGAGAGCAGAGATGAGCGTGTCGGTCACCAGTGACCTCCTGAAACTTGGGTGATTGTGCGTTGGTTGGGCAAATTGGCCAGCGCGGCTGGCCATGACCCGATTATACCCGTCGCCGGTAACAGGGCAAGCTGCTTGCAGACAAGTCTGCGCAGGGCTTCTCAAAAGTCGCGGCATTGCGTGTCTTGTCACGCTGAACGGATCGTACAACTGTCCGACACGAGCATTCAACGCCAGTGAAGCGTCTCCTCAGCACTCGGAGAGATGCTTCGCTAGGTGCTAATAGTATGCTGGCCGGCCGCTAGTGCCGCTCAGCATGACAAATCCTGACTTTTGAGAAGCCCTGCAAGTCTGCGCAAAGTCGTTGAACCGGGATTAAGGATGTGCTATACTGAGCAAGTCGTCCCGGCAGAGTGCTGCCAATCTCACCTCACGTAGTCCGAAGGAGCCTTCCATGAGTCCTGCCCGCCTGGCTAAACTGGAGACGGCGATGCGCACCGTCCTTGCGTTCAATGAGGCGCTCAACCGCCACGATGTGGACGGCATGATGTTGTTGATGACCGACGACTGCGTCTTCGAGAACACCGCGCCGGCGCCCGACGGAACCCGGGTCGCCGGCAAGGAGGCGGTGGCCGGCTTCTGGCGCGAGTTCTTCGATGCATCGCCGCAGGCGCACATCGACATCGAGGAGATCTTCGGGCTGGGCGAGCGCTGCATCATGCGCTGGAAATACAGTTGGGTAGACGAGACGGGTCGGCACGGGCACGTCCGCGGCGTGGACGTGTTTCGCGTGCGCGGTGGCCTGATCCTGGAGAAGCTGTCCTACGTCAAGGGACAGACAGTGCGCAACTGTGTCTGACTGTATGAGATGGAAGGAGTGTCCCCATGATTGAGCGAGCATGTCGTTTGCTGTTGAGTGTTGGAATCACATTGGCGGTGTTTACGGGCGCGCCCGTGAATGCGGCTACGCCGGCGGACACGCCATACCCGATCCTGTTCGTCACCCAGGTGCCGATCCCCGCCGACTTCACCACCATCGGGTCGGTGTTTGGCAACCACGACCCGCAGTTGCAGGCGGTGGGCCGAGGCGGCGATCTGTGGATTCGGTACCCGGACGGGACGTTGCGCAATCTCACCGCCGAGGCTGGCTACGGCGTGACCGGGTTTCAAGGCGCCGACTCTATCGCTGTGCGCGATCCTGCTGTCCACTGGAGTGGCGAGAAGGCGTTGTTCAGCATGGTCATTGGCGCGCCGGAACAGCAGTACGTTTGGGAAGCCTACCACTGGCAGATCTACGAGGTGAGTGGGCTTGGGCAGGGCGAAACGGCGGTGATCACCCGCGTGCCCGGCCAGCCGGTGGACTACAACAACGTTTCGCCGATCTACGACAGCCAGGACCGCATCATCTTCACCTCCGACCGGCCGCGCGATGGCCAGCCACATCTCTACCCACAGCTTGACGAGTACGAGGAAGCGGCAACGGTCAGCGGGCTGTGGCAGCTCGACCTGGCCAGCGGCGCGCTGCGTCTGTTGAACCACGCACCGTCGGGCGACTTCACGCCTTTCGTCGACAGCTACGGCCGTGTCGTGTTCACCCAGTGGGACCACCTGCAACGCGACCAGCAGGCGGACGCCGACAACGAGAACGAGCTCGGTGGACAGCCCTGCGACTATTGCACCTTCAACTGGTCGGGCGAGGAGCCGGATGCCGTGCCGCTGGACACGCGCGCCGAGGTGTTTCCCGAGCCGCGCGCCGACCACGATCTGGCAGGCACCAACCTCTGGGGCCACACGTTCAACCATTTCTTTCCCTGGGCGATGAACCAGGACGGCAGCGAGCTGGAAACGCTGAACCACATCGGCCGTCACGAGTTACACGACTACATTCCGCCCAGCCTGACCGACGATCCGAACCTGGTGGAGTACTACGGCCAGTTGCCGCGCTTCAATCCCAACCCTATCGACAACTTCCTGCAGATCACGGAGGATCCGTCCATGCCGGGTCGCTACATCGGCGTTGATGCCCCTGAGTTCTATACCCACGCTGCCGGCCAGGTGGTGAGCATCGACGCGCCACCGGACCTGGACGCCGATCACATGGCTGTGACCTACCTCACCCATCGCGACACCGCCGACTATACCAGCGATCCCAGTCCCGACCATTCCGGCCACTACCGTGACCCGCTGATGCTGTCCGACGGCGTGCTGATCGCGGCGCACACCGCGGAGACCGACGCGGCCGGCAACGATGGCACGCGCGCCAGCCCGATCCCGCGCTACCGCTTCCGCCTGAAGACCCTGAGCCAGGCTGCCAACGGTTACCTGGAAGCTGATCAGACGCTGACGGCTGGCATCAGCAAGTCGGTCAGCTACTGGGACCCGGACGTGCTGGTCAGCTATTCGGGCGAGCTGTGGGAATTGCAACCGGTGGAGGTGCGTCCGCAGACGAGGCCGGCGGATACGGCTGCGCCCGAGCTGGCGGCGCCGGAGGCGGACGCCTTTGCACAGGTCGGCGTCGATCCGGACACGCTGCACAGCTATCTGCTGGCTAACGATCTGGCGCTGATCGTCAGCCGCAACGTGACGACGCGCGACGACTTCGACCGCCAGCAGCCGTTCAACCTGAACGTCCCAGGCGGCGTGCAGACAACCGGTACCTCCGGCACGATCTACGATGTTGCTATGATGCAGTTGTTCCAGGCCGACCTGATCCGCGGGCTGGGCGGGGCGGACGATCCCGATCCGGGCAGACGGGTTCTGGCGCAGCCGCTCCACGATCCGGTTGCAGTGAATCCACCAACTGTCGGTCCTGCTGGCAGCGTTGCTGTTGCCGCGGATGGCTCCGTGGCAGCGTTTGTGCCTACCAGCCGCGCGCTGACCTGGCAACTGACTGACGCCGACGGGGAGGGGGTCGTGCGCGAGCGCTACTGGCTGACCTTCCAGCCGGGCGAGATGCGCGTTTGCACGTCGTGCCACGGCTTGAGTGAACTCGACCAGGCCGGCAACGGGCCGTCGCAGAACACGCCACAAGCGCTGGTGCAGTTGCTGGGTTGGTGGAGTTGCCCCGATTTCGATGGCAGCGGCGCGGTCGACGCTCCCGATCTGAGCGCGATCGCCAGCCAATGGGGCCAGACGTCCAACGATCCGCACTACGACCGGGACGGCGACGGGATCATCAGCGTGGTCGATGTGATGCTGGTGGCGCGACGGTGGGGTGAGATATGTCCTGCATGACGGTGGCAGCGTGAGCTGGCCGATCCTGGCTGTTATTGTTCTGCTCGCGGCGGCGTTACAAACAGTGGCCGGCTTCGGGTTTGCGCTGCTGGTGATGCCGGTTCTGACGCTGCTGCTGGGGATCAAAACCGCTGCGCCATTGGTGGCTGTGGTCGGTTTCGTTCTGTACGCTGTCAACCTGCTACGCTACCGGCGTGGGCTGGTGTGGCGGGAGACGCTGCAACTGCTGCTGCCGGCGCTGGCCGGTGTGCTGGTCGGGGTGCTGGCGCTGCGGACCCTGGACGAGAACCTGATCAAGGGGGTGCTGGGAGTCGTGCTGGTGGCGTATGCGCTGTTTGCGCTGCTGAAGCCTGCCCTGCCGCCGCTGCATTCGACCGTCTGGGCGTATCCGGTGGGTTTTCTGGCCCGGCTGCCTGGGCGTTCAACACGCCAGGGCCGCCGGTGATCGTCTACGGCAACGCGCGCTCCGGCCGCGCGACCAGTTTCGCTCGACGTTGCAGGTCGTCTTCCTGGCCAGCAGCGCCACGGTTATTGCGGCTCATGGGTGACTGGCAGCTACACGCCAGAGGTGGCGCGATTGGTCCTGGTCGCGTTAGCCGGCGCTGGCGGCGGGTATCCTGCTGGGAGCCGCTGGACCGGCGGCTGAACCAGGACCGTTTCCGCGTCATCGTTCTGGGGCTGATCCTGGCGACAGGTGTGTTGCTTCTGTAGACAGCAGACTTCACCGGCAAATTGACGGCGCGTTATGGTGATTGTATTGTACAACATCAGCGCGACCACGCGCAATAAGTTCCTCAGTTCCCGCACTTTGTGATCCCGTGAATATCCTCTGTCCCGTCCATCTCCAATAATACCAAGGAGCACCATGACCGCATCCGCCGTTCCACCACTTTCCACCAGGCGCCAGCGGGTTGCCTGGTACCTGTACGACTTCGGCAACTCAGCCTACGCGTCGGTGGTCTACCTGGCGGTGTTTGCCGCCTATTTCAAGCAGGTGGTGGTCGGCGGCGCGAGGTCCTGCGGCTGTGGGGCTGGCCATCGGCATCGCGCTGGTCATCGTCGCCGTGATCGCTCCGATCCTGGGCGCGCTGGCCGACTATTCCGGCGCCAAGAAACGATTCTTGCTTGGCTTCACCGTGCAGGCTATCATCTTCACGGCGATGCTCTTCTTCGTCCAGGCCGGCGATGTAATCGCTGGTATGTTCTTCTTCATCCTGGCTGAGATCGGCTACCGCTGTTCGCAGATCTTCTACGACGGTTTCCTCCCGGAGCTGGCCCGACCTGAGGAGATGGGACAGGTGTCGGGCATTGGCTGGGCTATCGGTTCATCGGGTGGTGTGATCGCGCTGCTGATCATCCTGCCGCTGGTGCTGCTCTTCCCTGGCGACCTGACGATACGGTTCTCAATGATCATTACAGCGCTCTTCTGGGTTCTGTCCACGATCCCGCTGATCCTGTGGCTGCCGGAGAAGGCGCAGAAGAAGACCCTGCCGCCCGGCGAGAACTACGTCAGCGTGGCGTTCAAGCAGGTGGCGTACACGATCCGCACCGCCGGCCATTTTCGCGAGATGACCAAGTTCATGATCGCGTTTCTGGTCTACGGCGGCGGTGTGGCCATTGCGCTGGAGTTCGCGGCGATCATCGGCGCGGTGCTGTTCGGCATGGGCCAGCAATTGATCATCGTCTTCGCCATCGTCGTACAGATCGCCAATGTCGTCGGCGCCTACATCTTTGGGCTGCTGGTAGCGCGCATCGGCGCCAAGCCGACTCTGATGGCATCGCTGGTCGCAATGGTCGGTGTCGTGGCGGCGCTGTTCTTCAACCAGAGCCAGATGGGCTTCCTCCTGATCGGGGCGGCAGCCGGCATCGCGATGGCCGGCGTGCAGTCGGTGAGCCGCACCATGGTCGGCTTGTTTGCGCCGCCGGCGCAGAGCGCGGAGTTCTTCGGCTTCTTCACCATGATCGGGCGCATCGCGTTCTGGATCGGGCCGTTTATCTTTGGTTGGGTGGCGGCCGAACTGGCGTTGATGTACGAGGGCCGCGGCATGGCCGTCGAGCCGGCGGAGCAGCAGGGGCTGCGCATAGCGCTTTTGGTCATCGCCGCGTTCCTGCTGGTAGGCATGGTGATTGCGATGACGGTCAATGAGAAGGCCGCGCGCGCGGCTGCTGCCGAACCGGATCTGGTGATGGAGGCAATATCAGCGGAGGCATAGCAGCGATGAATTCGGATTCACATCGAGATACCATGGCTGTCCAGGGAGAGCGAGAAGCTTTCTTCAATTGGATGGAAAGGGCAGCCACAAGAAACGCTGAACACAATCGCAATTTGAGCGAAGAGGATATCCGCACGCTCATTGAACAGGCCCGCGAGGAAGTTCATCGAGAGACGCCGTCGGCGAATGCGCCGCAAAGCGTCGGAGAAAGAATCTATGAAAACCCTTCGTGAACGAGTAGCACTCATCACCGGCGCGGGCCGGCGCGGCGGCATTGGCGAGGCCGTGGCGCGCAAACTGGCCAGCGCCGGTGCAACCGTGGTCATCGCCGACCTGTGTGCGCCGCCGCCTACCGACGTGCCGCATCCGGGCATCGGCCAGTGGGAAGAGCTGCAGAGCATCGCTGCTGACATCGAGGCGTTGGGCGTGCCGGCCCTGCCGCTGCAGGTTGACGTCACCGACGCGGCGTCGATCCAGGCCATGCTGGCCAAGCTGTTGCTGGCCTACGACCGCATCGACATCCTGGTCAACAACGCCGGCGCGATCTTTGGCCCGTCGCCGGTGATGCAGATGGCCGAGAACGCCTGGCGGCGGACGCTGGAGGTCAACGCGACCGGCGTCTTTCTGGTCAGCAAGGCCGTGGCGCCGATCATGGTCAAGGGCGGCCGCGGCGGGCGCATCGTCAACATGTCGTCGCTGGCGGCCATCCGCCCGCGGCCCTACATGGCAGCCTATGCCGCCAGCAAGGCTGCCGTCGCCGCGCTCACCCAGTCCATGGCCCAGGAGATGGCGCAGTTCGGCGTCACCGTCAACGCGGTGCTGCCGGGCGACATCGACACCGGCATGAAGCAGTGGGGCTACCAGCTCGAGGCGCAGATCATGCAGCGGCCCTACGAAGAGGTGGTGGCGGCGGGCGTGGCGCGCATTCCCACCGGCCGGCTGGGGCTGCCCGACGATGTGGCCAGCGTGGTGGCGTTTCTGGCGTCGGACGAGGCGGCGTTCCAGACCGGCCAGCTTATCAACGTCAGCGGCGGGCGCGAGCTGGCATGATTTCCAGTCAGAACATCCCCATGATCGTGACCTTTGCGATCCTGGGGATTACTGTCGCGCTGTTCATCTTCAGCCGGCTGCGGGCGGACTTGGTGGCGCTGCTGTCGCTGCTGGCGCTCTTTCTCACCGGTGTGCTGACCAGCAAGCAGGCGCTGTCGGGGTTCGCCGACTCGACCGTGATCATGGTGGCCGGGCTGTTCGTGGTGGGCGAAGGGCTGTCGCGGACCGGCATCACGGCCTGGCTGGGCCAGTTCTTCATGCGCCAGGCCGGCGACAGCAACGTGCGGCTGATCCTGGTGGTGATGCTGGGCACGGCGATATTGTCGGGGTTCCTCAGCAACACCGGAACCGTCGCGATGCTGCTGCCGGCCGTGGTGGCTGCGGCGTGGCGCATCGGCGGCATGCCCTCGCATTTCCTGCTGCCGATGGCCATCGCCGCCAACCTGGGCGGGCTGCTCACGTTGATCGGCTCGCCGCCCAACATCGTCGTCTCCGACACGCTGGCCGCGGCCGGCTACGGCCCGTTCGGCTTCTTCGAGTTCGCGATCGTCGGCATTCCGCTGACCATCGCCGCGGCGGTGTTCGTGGTGCTGATAGGGCGACGGCTCCTGCCGTCTCGTCACACCGGTGCGCCGCCGGTGGATCTGGACCGGTCCATGGGGCAGCTTGCCGAGTCCTATCGTCTGCCGGGCAAGCTTTTTCGGGTCCGCGTCCGCAACGCATCGCCGCTGGTGGGCAAGACCCTGGCCGAGGCGGCGCTGGGCCGCGATTTTGGCGTGTCGGTGCTGGCCATTTTCGACAGCGCTGCTGATGAAGACGACTCGTCCGCGTCGCACGACAGACGTCACCGGCGGGTGCCGGAGCCGCTGGACTGGCTGCACGACGACGAGCACGACATGCCCGGCGCTCACACGGTGATACATGCCCAGGACATGCTGCTGGTGAAGGGCGATCCCGCGACGATCACCAGCCTGACGGAGCGGTTCAACGTCGGCATCCAGCCGGTGGACCCGGACCACGAGAAGCTGAGCGGCCTGCTGCTGTCACAGGAGGTCGGCGTGGCCGAGGTGATCCTGACGCCGCGCTCCCGCTACGCCGGCCAGACCTTGGCCCAGGCGCAGGTCGGCGACAAGTATTCTGTGCAGGTCATCACCGTGCGCCGGGGCGAGAACCTGCTGCCGCGCAAGGAGACGCGCCTGGAGTTCGGCGATGTGTTGCTGGTGCGCGGCAAGTGGGAGGACATCGAGCGGCTGGGCCGCGAGACCGATAACTTCGTGGTGGTCGGCGAGCCGGAAGCCATGGCGCGGCAGGTGGTTGATCTGACGCCGCGGTCGTGGATCGCCGTGCTGACGCTGGCGGGCATGGTGCTGCTGATGCTGACCAACGCGGTGCCGACGGTGATGGCCGTCCTGCTGGCGGCGGCGGTGATGGTCATCACCGGTGCGTGACGCCCGACGGCGCCTACCGCGCCATCAACTGGCAGACGGTGATCCTGATCGCCGCGATGCTGCCCATGAGCATTGCGCTGGAGGTCACCGGCGGCGCCGAACTGATCGCCAACGGGCTGATCAACACCCTGGGCGCGGTCGGCCCGCTGGCGATGCTGGCCGGCGCGTTCCTGCTGACCACCGGCTTCAGCCAGGTGATGAGCAACACCGCGACGACGGTGCTGGTGGCGCCCATCGTTCTCCAGTCCGCGGTCGGGCTGGGCATCGCGCCGCAGCCGATGTTGATGATGGTAGCCATCGGCGCGGCGGCTGCGTTCCTGACGCCCATTGCGTCGCCCACCAATACGCTAGTGTTGGTTCCTGGCGGCTATCGTTGGGGCGACTACGCGCGGATCGGTCTGCCGCTGCTTTTGCTGGCTTTGCTGATCAGCCTGATAATAGTGCCGATCGCCTGGCCGCTGTAGCGGATGGCCAATTGCTGATCGGTTTGTTGTGCCAGTGATGCTTGACGTATTGCGTATTACGTGCCTCTCCGGCAACGGCGCAACGCAATACGCAACACGCAATACGCACTCTCCCACCCATATCAATTCACACGAGGTATCCCATGCCAGTCAACCTTCGCAATCGCAGCTTTGTCAAACTGTTGGACTTCACGCCTGACGAGATCCGTTTCCTGTTGAAGCTTTCGGCCGACCTGAAGGCTGCCAAATACGGCGGCTACGAACAGCCGCGGCTGCTCGGTAAAAACATCGCTCTGATCTTCGAGAAAGCCTCGACCCGCACCCGCTGCGCGTTCGAGGTGGCGGCCTACGATCAAGGCGCTCACACCACCTACCTGGGACCGACCGGCTCACAGCTGGGCAACAAGGAGACGGTCAAGGACACGGCGCGCGTGCTGGGGCGGATGTACGACGCGATCGAGTATCGCGGCTTCGGCCAGGCGATCGTCGAGGAACTGGTGGCGCACGCCGGCGTGCCGGTGTACAACGGTCTGACCAACGAGTTCCATCCGACGCAGATCCTGGCCGACATGCTGACCATGCAGGAGCACTCGGACAAACCGCTGAGCCAGGTCGCCTACTGCTTCATGGGCGACGCCCGCTTCAACATGGCCAACTCGCTGATGGTGGGCGGGTGCAAGCTGGGCATGGATGTGCGGCTCTGCGCGCCGGAGGCGCTTTGGCCGGCCGCCGCCCTGGTGGACCAATGCCGGGCGATCGCCGAGCAAACCGGCGCGAAACTCACGCTCACCGAATCCGTAGAGGAGGGTGTGAGCGGCGTCGATTTCATCCATACCGATGTGTGGGTGTCCATGGGCGAGCCGGACGCGGTCTGGGCCGAGCGCATCGCGCTGCTCCAGCCGTATCAGGTCAACGGCGAGGCTATGGCGCTGGCCGGCCAGGCGGCGGTGAAGTTTTTGCACTGCCTGCCGTCCTTTCACAATCGCGACACCACCATCGGCGAGCAGGTTTACCAGAAGTTCGGCCTGGACGGGCTGGAGGTCACCGAGGAGGTCTTCGAGTCGCCGCAGTCGGTGGTGTTCGACCAGGCCGAGAACCGAATGCACACCATCAAGGCGATCATGGTAGCGACGCTGGGAAGCTGACGCCGCGCTTGGTTGATTGTAGATCGCACGCTTGGGCCGGTCTCTGACCGTGCCCGCTCGCCCTCGTCGAGCGAGACTCATGCAGACCGGCGCGAGAGCTGACAGATTGTAGATCAAATGACTTGCGCCCGACGGCTGTGGTGCTACAATAGAAGCAGCATCGACAGGACTGTATGACGCTCACCGGCGGGCGAAACCGCAGGAACTTTGGAGGCAAAATGGGTTTTTACGGAATGTATTTGGACCCGACGTATCTGGTGATCTTCGTCGTCACGCTGATCATCTCGTTGGGCGCGCAGATGTATGTCAAATCAGCCTACGGGAAGTGGAGCAAGGTGCCGAACAGCAATAACCTGACCGGTCTGCAGGTCGGCCAGCTTCTCCTGCAGCGCACAGGGCTGGGCGTCACGTATCAGGCGGTTTACGGCAAGGGAGTCCAGTTCGTCGGCATCGGCGGCCAGTTGACCGACCACTACGACCCCAGCAAACACGTGGTGGGCCTGTCGCAGGGCGTCGCCTCACAGCCGTCGGTGGCGTCCATGGCCATCGTCGCCCATGAGTTGGGCCACGCGCAGCAGCACGCCCAGCACTCGCCGCTGATCGCGATGCGCAACTTCCTGGTGCCGGCGGTGCGCTTCAGCCCGATGGTGTCCTACGCGCTGATCTTCATGGGACTGATCTTCAACATCACCGGGCTGTTCTATGCCGGCATCCTGGTGTTTGGGTTGATGGTGCTGTTCTCGGTCATCACGCTGCCAGTGGAGATTGACGCCAGCCGGCGCGGCATCAAGCTGCTCAACGAGGCGGGGCTGATGGTCAACAAGAGCGACGCGCAGGGCTCCAAGAACGTCCTGACCGCCGCCGCGACCACCTACATCGCCGCTGCCGTCACCGCCATCCTGCAACTGCTCTACTACCTCAGCATCGCCAACCGGCGCCGGTAGCGAATCTGGTAGCGCGGAAGTGTTGTTATCAGCCGATGAAGCCGACCGTAAAACTACTGGATGTCGTAGCGCTCACCGACGATTTACCGGAATATAACCTGTTACTTGGACAGGTCGGGACCGTGGTTGAGGTTCTCGGGGATGGTTCAGCATTCGAAGTAGAATTCTCAGATCGCCAGGGGCGTACGTACGAATCGGTAGGACGCTCGTCCGGATTGTCTGAAGAACGTGCCGTTAGCGACCTGCCAGCAAGTCAGCCCAAAACCCTTTCGGTATTATTCAGCTACCGCGGTAGCCGAATTCGATATTGGCGTAATAGCGACTTTTGGCGTAGCAGCCTTGACAAACAGGCGCACATCCCGCACGACGGTGAGAAGCTGTAATGGCCGATAGTTATGTAACGGACACGCACGCTCTCCTGTGGTACTTGGCTGGCTCGCAACGCCTTGGCGATGCTGCACGAAAAGCCTTCGATGAAGCGGTCAGCGGAGAGGCTGCCGTCGTGGTACCAGTCATCGCTCTGGCGGAGCTTGCCATGCTCATGGCGGAAAAGGGCGGGCTTCAATTTCCATGGATGACGTGCTCCAAGTCCTTCGGGAAACTGACGGCTTTGTCATCGAACCATTGGTCTGGGATACTGTCAGTCGCATTCAGGAGATGTCGTCGTTGTTCGATATGCATGATCGCTTGATCACAGCAGAGGCTCTGATTCGAGGAGTGCCGCTTATCACTGTTGATCAGGCAATTGTGGCCTCTGGTTTGGTTCCGGTTGTCTGGTAGCCATGCCGGAGGTGGCGATTGCTGTCCGCTTTACTTCCTGAGGCCCAGTGCGTGGACAGGTCGGGACCATTGTTGAGGTTCTCAGGGACGGTTCAGCATTTGAAGTAGAATTCTCAGATCGCCGGGGACGTACCTACGAATCGGTGGGATTGACGCCTGACCAGTTCATCGTGTTACGCTATGATCCTGGCGATCCCCACAAAATGTCCGAATTGACAATGGCATGACATACATGGGAGGCTGGGGGTGTCAATACATCAAGATTGCTCTTGTACCTTATGAAACCGGACCACTTTCTGACTATGATCTCCTGTTGGAAGGTGGAACATTTCAAGTTCGCCGTCGCCTAACGAGTTCACCCACAGGTACGCCTCACCTGCGTTCAGCGGCAGGTCTCTTCCATCGAATGACTGAACACCGCCTAGCATCTGCTCTTCGAAGATCGCAGCCAGCTCAGGTCCGAGTTGGGGCCACATTCCTTTTTCGAGATGAACGATGTTGGTTTCATCCATGTACCAGGACTTCCCGTCAACGGTCTTGACGTTGCCCATATGGTCGTCATAAACCTGGCTGTACGTTCCATCGGGACGTAAGGTCAGAGTCTCTGTACCAAGCACGTCAACCACTTGGCCAATTCGACTATCGTACGCCCAGATATTTTCGTACTCAGCTTGCCAGATGCCAACAAGATCGTTCTCGGTAAATGGATCTGATGTTCCAAAAAGCCGCGTTGAGCATCCGGTCAAGAGTACAGAAACGCCAAGCAGCATCCAGAAAAACCGCGCCGGGAGTCCAGTGTGTGAATTGTCGGCTAGGCACCGTTTCTTCGTGAGGCGGGGACGAGTCAATTCACCGGTCATAGCCAATTCTCCTGTAAAACATCGATCTGTTTCATTGCGGTCTTGGCCTCTTTAGGTAGATGGGTTTGCCGTGCTCGCGCTCCCAGCGTGCGATGGACACTGCATAACTGGCTTGGCTTGCTGCAACCGAAGTGGTAACGGCACCGAGATACAGGCCAACCGGGATGAGGAGTAGTACCTCAATGTTGGCTGACAACGATCGAGCCAACAACATCGCCATTCCTGCAATCAGCGGGGTCAACCGAATGACCATTTGGGTCCCTTTGGCGCTTCTTGTTTGAGCCTCTGGCGACATTTCCGTGTATCGCGGGTCGACAATGACACCGGTTTTCTGGTTCATCTTTCCTACTCCACCGTAGGGCATTCGCTCGCGCTGTGGGCTATGGTACTTTTTAGCAAATTTTGAAGCACCATACCACAAAAACATCGTTGCGATTACCACGGCTGTAAGCATCTCGCTCTTATCTCCCCATGCCTGAACTGTCACTCCCCATGCCATGGCCGCAAGGGCGAGAGCCGACAATCCCCAACCAAGCGTTTCGTAGACGCGAACGTAGAGCACCCTATTCGAGAGTATCTGTAAGATGACGCCGGCAAACAACAAGGTGAAATAGCCAAACCATATGTACTTCGCAGGATGAGGCCCGACGAACGACAAGACAGATAGTCCCAAGCCCGCAAAGATGCCAACCGCTAATGCCGTATAGATCGGCGAAAAACCTGGCACGAATCTTTTGTGCAATCTCTCCATGGTTGGACTCAATAATCATCGAAACGAAAACAGGGAACTATTGCTCACCGGCTGTACAGTTTATCCTGTCAAGCTTTTGGAGAATACCGGTGTGAGAAGCCGTCCAGAGTTCCCATCCATAAAACTAAATGCGGTGTTTGAAGCGCGCCTCAAAGGGCGCGGTTATCCGAACAAGCTACATTGACGAATGTAGTACAAATACCTCCGCATGACTATGACGCTGGTCATGTTGCGTGGATGTTTCACCCGGGGTAGAAATTACAGGCTGGAATTATCGATGGTTCCTATCGTGTTGATGATTTCATCAAGAACGACGAAAATGTCAACGGGAACACCTGGTAACACTGTGTCATCCGCCCCATCGTGAACGTGGTCAGGGAAATGGGGTAAGCCCGGGAAATGCGGTGTGTTATCCCATCGCTTGATTAACCCACCATCTGAATCCGTCCAATTGTAGCTGTAGGTAACGACTTGAATTACACCGTCAAGGTCGCGCTGAACGTATTCTGAGAACTCAAGGTTACTGCCGTCGAAAAGAATCGCTCGAACACGAAGATGAGCATCTGCCAGAGTGCTCCTTTCCCGGCGAACCTGGAATCCACGTATAAGTGGCTCGGTCAGCAGCCGGGTTTTAACGGCCTCAAGATACTCTGCCGGATTCAAGGTTGATCCTCGCCGGTCAAAAGTACAACCCGCTTGCGCAGGTTGTCAGCCATCTGCACAAGCGAAGCCCACTCGACGTAGTCCATACGGTCATCGGTCTCGCCTGTCTGATATCGGGCATAGAAGTCGGTGGAGGTCATCTGGTACCGTTTCTCGAACTCCACCAGGTCCGCCTGCAGTTCAGCAAGCTGGTCACTTGATTGCTGGGTTTCCAGCGCGAGCAGCTTCTCCAACGTGCGATCCATGAGCTCGCTGGCCTGCCCTTTTTGGTATAGAACTGCCAACTGAGTAAGACGTTGGGCTGTTGAGGTCATCGGCGCTTGCATGGTCAATCCTCACTTTCACTCGTTTGATCTACTGAAACATTATACGGTAAGTATAACGGCGGTCGAAATGGCAGAATCGAGCTACATCTCCGTAAACGACGACAGCAGGTCCAGCACCAGTTCGTGCAAATCGCCGCGGTTGGGGAGGGTGCCCATCATGCCGTACATGGCGGCGGAGCGCTGGGGCAGGCCGCCTTCACCGCCGAACAGCGCCGATGAGCGCGCTGTCAACCCGCTGACCAGCCGGTTGGGCAGGAAGCGGGCCGCGCCGCGGGCTGCCTTGACCGCCGCCTCGCTGCCGGTCCGCCGCAGACTGGGCTGGCGGGCGGCGATCACCGACTGCGCCAGGTCCATCAGGAACGCGTCGGCCACCGCGGTGTGGGCGTAGTTCACCGTCAGGTGCAGTGTCGGTGGGAACTGCTGCCGGTCCAGGTGCCAGCCGCGCACGCTCATCTCGTCGCCGATCTCGTAGACGTTGTCCCGGTCCGACGCGATGGCCATGACGCTCATGGGCGGGTTGCCCACGATGCGCAGGCCGTCGATCGCGTTGATCCCGTCGCGCAGCCGCACCGTGGTGCGCATCACCTCGGCGGCGATCTCCAGGTAGCCGCGCTCGCCCAGGTAGGTCATGATCGCCCAGGCCGCGGCGATGGCGCCACCCGGCCGCGTGCCGGTCATGGTCGGCGAGGCATAGATGCCGCCGGCCCAGTCGGTGGTGGCGTAAAGCTGGTAGCGGCGCAGCGCCTTGTCACGGTAGAGGATCACCGACGCACCCTTGGCCGCGTAGCCGTACTTGTGCAGATCGACCGACATCGACGTGACGCCCGGCACTGCGAAGTCGAAGTCGGGCACGGGGTATCCCAACTGGCGGACGAAGGGCAGCATCATCCCGCCGACGCAGGCATCGACGTGACATAACACGTTGCGTTCGGCAGACAGCGCGGCGATGTCGGCGATGGGATCGACGACCCCATGAGGGTACGAAGGCGCCGAACCGACCAGCAGGACCGTGTCGATGTTCATGGCTTTGCGCATCGCGGCCACGTCCGCGCGCAGGTCCGAGCCAACGGGAACGCGCACCAGCTTCATGTCGAAGTAGTGGGCGGCCTTGTCGAAGGCCGGGTGGGCGGACGAGGGAACCACGACCTCCGGCCGCGCGATCTTGGGCCGGTTGGCGCGCGCCCACTCGCGCGCAGTCAGCATGGCCATCAGGATGCTCTCGGTGCCGCCGGTGGTCATGTTGCCGGCGGTCGTCCCGCCGCCGTGGAGCAGGTTGCCCACCATCGCGACCACCTCGGTCTCGAAGCGCCGCAGGCTGGGAAAGGCGGTGGGGTTGAGGCCGTTCTCCGAGAAGAACATGCCGTAGGCATCCTTGAGCAGGCCGGTGACGTCGTCGTTGGCCTTGAAAACCAGGCTGAAGACGCGGCCATCGCGCCAGTCGGCGTCGCGGGCGCGCGCCGCCTCCATCGCGGCAAGCACCGAGTCCTTGGACCGGCCGTTGGCCGGCAGGGTGGTCTGTGTAGCTGTCATGCTGGGTTTCTCCACAACGCTGTCAGTGCGCGTTATTCCACATCGATGTGGGAATTGTACCAAAGATCGGGCGTCTGTAAAAAGGGGGCGAATCGTGGTTGTCAGGCCGGACGGGGTATAATACTCCCGCGGACCCATACGCTTCATTCCTGGGCGCAAGCAGGGCAGGAGTTTAGGCTGGTGAAGAGTGGATTCCCGCCTCCGCGGGAATGACGGATGAGTGGTTACACAGAATACACCAAAGGAGAAACCCCATGAAAATCAGCGCACGCAACGTGCTGGCCGGCACGGTCAAATCGATCACCCCCGGCGCGGTGAACAGCGAAGTGGTCGTCGAGCTTCCCGGCGGCGTCGAGATCGTCTCGATCATCACCAAGAGCTCGGCGGAAAACCTCGACCTGGCGCCCGGCAAGCAGGTCTACGCAGTCGTCAAGGCGTCCAACGTCATGATCGCGGCGGAGTAGCGGAAGGGAAAGAAGGGAAAACAGGGAAACGAAGGAAACCCACTCTTTCCCTGTTTTCCCTCATTTCCTTCCTTTCCCTCAATTCCGTCCCTCTTCGCTCAGCCCGCCTCCGCCATCAACGTCTTCGTCTGCCGGGCGGCGCGGTCGCGGTCGTGCTTGGTGAGGATGCGCTTGCGGATGCGCAGGTTCAGCGGGGTGACTTCCAGCAGCTCGTCGTCGGCCAGGTACTCGATACACTCGTCCAGGCTCAACTCGCGCGGCGGTGTCAGCCGTACCTGGATCTCCTTGGTAGCGCTGCGCATGTTGTCCAGGTGGCGCGCCTTGCAGACGTTGACATCCAGGTCGCCCGGCCGCTGGTGTTCACCGATGACCATGCCCTGATACACCTCGACGCCCGGCCCCAGGAACAGCACGCCGCGCTCCTCGCAGTTCTTCAGCCCGTAGGTCGTGGTTGTTCCGGCTTCCCAGGCGACCAGCGAGCCGCGCGAGCGTGACGGAAGCAAGCCGGCCAACGGCAGGTAGTCGTGGAAGATGCTGTGCATGGTGCCCATGCCGCGCGTCGCGGTCAGGAACTGATAGCGGAAGCCCAACAGGCCACGCGTCGGTACCAGGTAGGTTAGCATTACGCTGCCGTTGTTCATGTCCAGCATGTTGAGCATTTGGCCGCGGCGGGTGCCCAGCATCTCGATCACCACACCGACGGTTTCCGGGGTGGTCTCGATGTGAACCTCCTCATACGGTTCCAACTTCTCCCCGTCCGGTCCCTCGTGCAGAATCACCTCAGGCCGCGAGATCTGGAACTCGTAGCCCTCGCGGCGCATGGTCTCAATCAGGATGGCCAGGTGCAGTTCGCCGCGGCCGGACACCAGGAAGGTGTCGGCGTTGTCGGTGTCCTCAACTTTTAGTGCAACGTTTTGGCGCAGCTCGTTGTCCAGCCGCTCGCGCAGCCGCCGCGATGTTCCCCAGCGCCCCTCGCGCCCAGTAAGCGGCGAGGTGTTGACACCGAAGGTCATGCGAACCGTAGGCGCCTCGACTTTGATGGCCGGCAATGGGATCGGGTTGTCCGGGTCGGCCAACGTCTCTCCGATGGCGATCTCATCCAGCCCGGCGATGGCGATGATCTCACCTGCCTCAGCCCGCTCGACATCGATTCGCTCCAGCCCATCGTATGCGCTGAGGTAGCGGGCCTTCTCCATCCTGATACCACCCTGTAGCGTCAGCCGCGCCAGCGACTGTCCCATCTCGATGCGGCCGGCAAAGATGCGCCCGATGGCGGTCAGGCCACGATAGTTGTCGTAGGCCAGGGTTGTGACCAGCACCTGTAAGGGGGCGTCAGGGTCAACCTCGGGGCACGGGATGTGGCTCAGGATTGTCTCGAACAGCGGCTGCAGGTCGGGGCCAGGCTCCTCGGCAAGGCCGGCCCGCCCCGCGGTGGCAATGGTGTAGACCACCGGGAAATCAGCCTGGTCATCGGTGGCGCCCAGCTCAATGAACAGCTCAAAGGTCTCGTTGAGCACCCGCTGCGGCTCGGCATCTTTGCGGTCCACCTTGTTGATCACCACCACGGCGCGGTGGCCCATCTGCAGGGCCTTGCGAAGCACGAAGCGGGTCTGCGGCATGGGACCCTCGGCGGCGTCCACTAGCAACAGCACGCCGTCCACCATGTTCAGCACGCGCTCGACCTCGCCGCCGAAGTCGGCGTGGCCGGGGGTATCGACGATGTTGATCTTGACCTGCTGGCCGGTCTCCGGGTCGGGGATGCTGATGGCCGTGTTCTTGGCCAGGATCGTGATGCCGCGCTCGCGTTCCAGGTCGTTGGAGTCCATGACCCGCTCGGCGACCTGCTGGTTAGCGCGAAAGACCTGTGCCTGGCGTAGCAGCCCGTCCACCAGGGTCGTCTTGCCGTGGTCGACGTGGGCAATAATGGCGATGTTGCGTAAATCAGTTCTTTTGGTCTTCATCTCTTCTCACTCCATCTACACAAGAAAAAACTCCGGCCGGTCGGGCCGAAGTCCATGAGCAGAGGCTATCTTATCACGAACTGGGCCGAAGCGGAAATCTTTACGCACCACCACGCTCCGGCTGGTCAGTTTACAGCCTACCGGAAAGCGTCTGGACCACGAAGACGCGAAGGGGCGTGAAGGTCGCGAAGCGCGAAGGGTGTACGACGCGGCGCGTCCGGCTTCGCGTCCTTCGCGCTTCGCGTTTTTCGTGTTTCTTCGTATGTTCGTGATCCAGCAGCCTCCGTTCAACGATTGTTGGCATCGCAATTGCGGCGGGCTTCGGTCCTGTGTTACAATCTCTGCACACAAGGGCTGGCGGTTGGTGGCTTATGATGAAACTTCCGTGACGTGGATGGTGCTAGTGACACCGAAAAGCTGATTTC
>JACKBK010000036.1 GCA_020634555.1 Caldilineae bacterium | reverse complement strand
CCACCAACCACCAATCACCCGCCATCCGCCACCCGCTATCTGCCACCCGCCACCAGCCATCTACCAAAGGACACACAAATGGAACAGTTCATCATCGAGGGCGGATACCCTCTTAACGGCGAGGTTAGACCCAGCGGCAACAAGAACGCTGCCTTGCCGCTGCTGGCGGCTTGTCTGCTCACCGACGAGCCGTTGACCCTGCACAACGTGCCGCGCATCGGCGATATCGACACGCAACTGGAGATGCTGGCCGACCTCGGCGTTCACATTACGGAACAGAATGCCCACTCGATAACGCTCCACGCCCACACGTTGCGCCACAGCGCCCCCGACTCTTCGCTGTTTCAGCGCACGCGCGGCTCTATCACGCTCATTGGACCGATGCTGGCGCGCACCGGGCAGATCCAGTTGCCGCTGCCCGGCGGCGACAAGATCGGCCGGCGGCGCATCGACACACATCTGCTCGCGCTGGAAGAAATGGGCGCTGAGGTGGCGCACAACGGCGCCTTCAGCCTGCAGACGCCCGGGTTGCGCGGCGCCGACATCCTGCTGGATGAGATGAGCGTGACCGCAACCGAGAACACCGTCATGGCTGCGGCGCTGGCCGAGGGCGTAACAGTCCTTCGTAACGCCGCTTCTGAACCGCACGTCCAGGACCTCTGTCTGTGCATCAACCAGATGGGCGGCAAGATCAGCGGTGTCGGCAGCAACATCCTGGTCATTGAAGGCGTGCCGCGGCTCCACGGCGGCGAGTTCACGGTCTGTCCGGACCACATCGAGATCGGCAGTTTCATCGGCCTCGGCGCGGTGACGCGCGGCGAGCTGCGCATCCGCGGGATCAACCGCCAGCACATGCGCATGATGGACATGGTGTTCAGCAAGCGGCTCGGCGTGCGCATGCACTACGAGGACGACACGCTGGTCGTTGAAGACAACCAGGACCTGTCGATCCTGCCGGACGCCGGCGGCGCGGTGCCGAAGATCGAGAACGCGCCCTGGCCAGCCTTTCCGGCCGACGTGTTGAGCATTGCTCTGGTGGTGGCAACCCAGGCCCGTGGGACAGTGTTGATCCACGACAAGATGTTCGAAAGTCGGCTCTATTTCACGGACAAGCTCATCACCCTCGGCGCGCAGATCATCCTTTGCGACCCGCACCGTGCGGTGGTGGTTGGGCCATCGATGCTGCGCGGCAGCACGGTGGTCAGCCCCGACATCCGCGCCGGCATGGCGCTGGTAATTGCAGCACTGGCAGCCGAGGGCGTCAGCGAGATCGGCAACATCGGCCAGATCGATCGCGGCTACGAGCGGCTGGAGGAGAAACTGTTGGCGTTGGGCGCCAACGTCGAACGTCGCTCGCTTTGACGGTATCGTTCTCCTCTCGAAAACCGCCAGCTTTGCCAGTCATTCTTCTTTGGGGAGAACTGTTCAACTCAAGACTTCGGAAGTCGCCGGTGCAGGATCGAAGCGGCTTATTCGCTGGAAATCGTGCCTTTGTATGTATTGCGGCGACTTCCGAAGTCTCACTGCTCGAAATGGCTGAATAGTAACCTTTGGGGGTATAATTTGCGGCAGATATTTGTTCCGTTTTGCGCGCTCGTCGTGCAGTCCGCCGGAGTATGCCGTGAACCTTAGCCCCGTTCCAACTGCGCCCGAAACCGACTCGATCTCCCGCTTCAGCCAGGAACCGTTGCCCGTTGTCTACGTGCAAGGAACCCACCGCGAGATGGGCTATCAGATAGGCCAGCACCGTCGCGCGGCTATCCATGCCATGCTGGCAACCTACCGCCGCCACTTCGACAACGAGGGGGAGCGGCTGCGCATCAATAGCTGGCGCGAGGCGACCCTGCACGCCCGCAAGTACCTGCCCTTCGCCGAGGAAAGCGTCCCCCAATACGTCGAGGAGCTGCAAGGCATGGCCGAGGGCGCGGGGATGGATTTCAACGACCTGCTGGTGCTCAACTGCATGGAGGCGCTGACCGAGGACGCGCTGCACCGCGGCTGCACCAGCCTGGCAGTCGCGCCGGAGGTTACTGCCGACGGCACCCTGCTGGTGGGACACAACGAGGACTGGCTGCCCGACGACTTCGAGACGGTCTATCTGGTACACGCCCGGCCGGCCAACGAGCCGGCCTATCTGGCTATCACCTACGGCGGGTTGCTGCCCAATATCGGCTTCAACGCACGCGGCATCGCCCAGTGTTGCGATTCGGTGTATCCCAACGACGCGCGCATCGGCGTGCCGCGTATCTTCGTCTCGCGGGCCGTGCTGGCTGCGCGCACGCTGGACGAGGCCATCCGTGCGGCGTTGAACCGCCGCCGCGCCGCCGGCTACAACCACCTGATCGTCCACGCCAGCGGCGAGATGTACAACGTCGAGGTGTCGGCGGCCGACTTCCAGGTGATCTACGGCGACGAAGGTCTCCTGGTGCATACCAACCACTATACCGCGCGCCGCATGCGCGCGGTGGAACGTAGCAGCGAGGACCTGATCGCGTCACGGGTGCGCTACAACCGGACCCTGCGTCTGCTGCGCAGCCATGCCGGCCGGCTCGACAACCAGTCGATCCAGACCATTCTGGCCGACCACGTTAATTTCCCCCGGTCTACCTGCAACCACGTCGAGATCAGTGACAACCCCCTCGACCGGCAGCAGACCATCGCCTCGCTGATCATGGATCTGGCGAGCAACACGCTGCACGTCGCCTGGGGTACGCCTTGCCGCGCCAGCTACCACAGCTACCGGCTGGAGGCATGATGCTTATGCCGGCTGCTTCCACCTGTTCCTGGGGACGACTGCCATGACGATCCTGAAGCGCGGCACGCGGCGTTCCGTCAAGACCGGCATGCCTCCCGGCGCGGTCGTCTACGTCGGGGAACACAAGGCCGCATCCCAGCGCATCAGCCTTATCCATTTCAACGCGGCTGACTTTCGCGAGCAGGAGATCACGGATCTGCCTGCCAGCATTCCGTTTCTCGCCGACGCGACTACCACGTGGCTCAACGTGGATAGCCTCCAGAACACCGAAACGGTGACGCACATCGGCAACTATCTTGGGCTGCATCCGCTGTTGCTGGAGGATCTGGTCAATTCTGCACAGCGGCCCAAGTTCGAGGACTACGACGCCTATCTGTTCTTCGTGCTGAAGATGTTGACCTACGACCCGGACACGCACAGCGTCAACGCCGAGCAGGTCAGCATCGTGCTAGGTCCGAACTACGTGTTGTCGTTTCAGGAGGGTGACACCGGCGACGTGTTCGATTCGGTGCGCGCTCGCTTGAAGGCCGGCAACACCCGGATCCGCAGCAGCGGTGCGGATTTCCTGGCCTACGCGCTGATCGACTCCATCGTCGATCAGTACTTCGTGGTGCTGGAGCAGTTCGGCGACGACTTCGAGGCGCTGGACGAGGAGTTGGTGGGCGATCCCAGCAAGGAGACGTTGAACAGCATTTACCAGCTCAAGCGCCAGTTGATCACGGTGCGCCGCTCGATCTGGCCGCTGCGTGAGGTCGTAAACGCGCTGGAGCGTGACAACACGCCGCTGCTGCGCGAGGAGGTCCACGTTTACCTGCGGGACCTGTACGACCACACGATCCAGGTCATCGAAACCGTGGAGACGATGCGCGATGTGGTCGGCGGCATGCTGGACATCTACCTGTCCAGCGTCAGCAACCGCACCAACGATATCGTCAAGTTCCTGACGATCTTCGGCAGCATCTTCATCCCGCTGACCTTCCTGGCCGGCGTGTACGGGATGAACTTCCATTACATGCCGGAACTGGGCATTCGCTGGGCATACCCCGCTTTCTGGCTGATCACCATCGCCACCATCGTAGGGCTGTTGTACTATTTCCGCCGTAAACGCTGGATTTGACGCGTCTACAGGCACGAGAAAGAATCATTCAAAACCATGAACCCAACAATTGAACGTGAAGACCGCCACGGCTGGCCTGCCCAGCCGCGCCCTGACCGCAAGCTGCCCGAACCGTGGACGCCGGAGCTGCTCACCGGCTGGGGCCACATCCACCACCACTCGCTGTCGCCCGACGGCCAGCAGATCGCTTTTGTCTGGCAGCGGGAGGGCAACTGCGACCTGTACGTGCAATCCTTGCCGGGGAGCACGTCCCGGCGGGAGACCGGAACCTCGTGGCCTCGCCGGCTGACCTTCGACCGGCCCGCCCAGGCGGCCTGGACCGATGGCCAACCGCGCTGGAGCCCCGACGGCCGCAGCCTGGTCTACGCGGCGCGCAGCGACATCTGGCTGGTCGATGTGGATGGCCAGACGCGGCCGCGCCGGCTGACCGACGGCAAGAAGGGCGATTCATCGCCGATCTTCAGCCCCGACGGCAACCATGTCTATTTCGTCAGTGGCCGCGGCGACTTCGAGAACCTCTGCTACACAACGCCTGCCGGCGATTGGCCGGTGGCGCTGACCCGCTTCGACGGGGATGTTTCCGATCCGCAACCGTCTCCCGATGGCCGCCAGGTTGCGTTTGTCTATCATCCCCAGGACGATTTGGACCGCTGGGAGATATGCGTTGTTCCGGCCGAGGGCGGCGAGGTGCGCCATCTGACCGGTGCGGCCGGTGTGTGGGACTCACAGCCTCGCTGGTCACCCGACGGCACGACAATTGCCTTCACCTCCAACCGGTCGGGCTGGGTCGAACTGTATATGCTGACGCTGGCATCGGGCGAGTTGCGCCAGGTCACCAGCGGCGCGGCCGATGTGACCGGGTTCGCCTGGAGTCCGGGCGGGCGGCGGATGGTGATGGCCATCAATCACAACGGCGCGGCCGACCTGCATCTGTTGCAGGTTGCCTCAGGCGAACTGAAACCGCTGCGCGCCGCGGCCGGCTGGCACAGCTTGCCGCAGTGGAGCCCGGACCGCCACTGGCTGACCGTTGAGTTCGAAACTCCGGCCAATCTCCCCGACATCTGGCGAGTGGACACGACAACCGGCGAAGCGCATCCGCTGACCGGCTCGACGCCGCCCGCGCTGATGGCCGCTGGCATGGTAGAACCGGAGTTCACCACCTTCATCAGCAGCGATGAAGCGACCATACCCGGCCTGCTGTTCCGTCCGCCGGCTGCATCGCCGGCCGCGCCTTGCCCCGCGATTGTCTATCCCCATGGCGGGCCGACCGACGAGCACGGGCGCTACTTCGACATGGTGGCGCAGTGGCTGGTGGCCAAGGGCTACGCGGTGCTGGCGCCCAACTACCGCGGCAGCACCGGCTACGGGCTGGCGCACCAGCACGCCCTGCACGGCAACTGGGGCATCGCGGACTGCGACGACATGCTGGCCGCGGCCGATTACCTGGCCGGGCTGGACTGGGTGGACGGCGAGCGGCTGGGCATCTACGGTGCCAGCTATGGCAGCTACCTGGCAACCCTGGCGCTGGCGAGGGATGACCGCCAACCACGGCGTTTCAAGTGCGGCGTCGCGAAGTACGGCGACTGCGACATCCTGGCCTCGTGGGCGCAGGGCGACCGGCCCGGACGCGAGGACCTGGAGCGGCAGATGGGCCATCCGACGACGAACCGCGCTGGCTATCACGCCGGCTCCCCCGTGTACGACGTGGAAAACATCCAGGCGCCGCTGCTGATCCTCCACGGCGCCGACGACGAGCGCGTCCATCCCAAGCAGAGCGAACAGTTGGTAGAAGCGTTGAAGCGCCACGACAAGACCTTCGAGTTGTTCGTCTATGAGGGCGAAGGGCACGGCTTCCTGCAAACGTCCACCTTGCAGCATTTCTACGCGACGTTGGGCCGGTTCCTGGATTGGTACCTGCTCTGATCTCCTACTCCTACTCATCCTCCTACTCCTACTCGACCCGGAGAGAGTAAGAGGACGAGTAAGAGTAAGAGTAGGAGTAGGAGTAGGAACGGAGCCGCTATGAACGGCCACGATCGTATTATCCGCTACGACGACCTCACCTGGCCCCAGGTAGGCGATCTGCCGCGCGATCTGCCGATGCTGGTGCCGCTGGGGCTGGACCGTTACGACCTCGACGACGCTCTGGCGCGGTTGGAAGTCCAGCAAGCCGTGCTGCTGCCGGCCGTGCCCTACGGATTCCGCCGCGCCGACGGCGACCCGCTGGACGCGCTGGCGGTGTCACCGGGCCTGCTGCGGCGGGTGCTGGTCGGCATCGGCAAGGAGTTGCACGCCCAGGGATTCCGCCGGGTCGTCTTCCTTAACGGCCACGGCGCTCTCGGCCTGAAGGCCGGCGGGCTGGCGCTGCTGGGCATCCCGTGCGAGCCGCAGCCGTCCGCTCCCTGGCCGGCCGACCTGGCCGGGCGCACGGTGTTCGTCAGTACCGGCCACACCGAGCAACACGGACACCACCTGCCGCTGAGCACCGACACGCTGATTGTGCAGGCCATCGCCGACGGACTGGCCGCGCGCGCGCCGGTCGAGGTGTCCTGTCTGCCAGCCTGGCCCTACGGCGTCAGCACCCACACGCGTGAGTTTCCCGGCACGCTGAACCTGGGCGGCAGGGTGTTCGAGGATTTCTTCCTGGCCATCGCGGACCGGCTGGCGGCGCTGGGTGCGGAGACAATCTGCTTCTCCAACGGCCACGGCGGCAACCACAGTTTCCTGGTCAACGTGGTCAAGCTGGCCGGCGAGCGCCATCCGACCCGCTTCATCGCGACCGAATGGCTGCACACCACCGGCCCGGCGCTGGCTCAGGTGCGCGAGAGCGGTCGCGGTGGCATGGGCCACGGCGGCGAGCTGGAGACCAGCTACATCCTGCACCTGCGGCCGGACCTGGTACACATGGAACGAGCCACCACGGAGACGCAGTTCGTCAGCACCGAGAACTATTTCATGGACTGGGCCGAGGGCGGCAAGCTGATCGCCAACCCGCCCTGGACCGACGACACGATCAGCGGGCTCTACGGCGACGGTACGCTGGCCACTGCCGAGAAAGGCCGGCTGTGGCTGGAGGCCGCGGTGGAGGAGAAGCTGGACCTGGCGCGCGAGATGCGCGAGCAACACGCGCTGCGACAAAGTGCACGGGCGTGGCGGGCGGAGGTTCGCAATGCGCCGCAATGAAGCGATCACGAGACTGTTGGATCACGAAGCCGCGAAGACACGCGAAGCGCGAAGACCGCGAAGGGGGCATGCTCCGAGGTGCGGTCTTCGTGCTTCGTGCCCTTCGTGGACCTTCGTAGCTTCGTGGTCCAACAGCTTCGTGATCCGAACCTCCCATAACGTTCCATGCGCGTGATGACCTACAACATCCTGGATGGCGGCGTCGGTCGGGAACATCTCATCACCGAGGTGGCAGAGGCCGTACGCCCTGATGTCCTGGTGTTGCAGGAGGTGTACCAGAACGGGTTCGTCGAACGGCTGGCCGGCGATCTGGCAATGCAGCACGCGCTGGCAACCGGCAACTCGACCCGCCACATGGCGCTGCTCAGCCGGTTGCCAATCCGCACGGCTGCTGCCTACCATCCAAAACCGCCTATCCAGCACGTGGCGTTGGAGGCGGAGTTGGAACATCCGCAGCTTGGCTCGATCTGGCTGTTCGGCGTCCACCTGCTGCCGATGTTGAGCATCGTCCGCGAGGCGTGGCGGACGTGGGAGATCAGCGCGGTGCTGCGCCACATCGGCGACCGACGGCGCGGTCCGTGTCTCGTGGCCGGTGACTTCAACACGGTAGCGCGCGATGACTCCGTGGTTGCCGATCCGGCTCCTTCACTGCGCCGCCGGCTGCGCTGGTTCCAAAGCAGGCGGGTTTTTCGAATAGCTGTGGGCCGGATGCAGGCGGCCGGCTTTCATGACTGCTATCGTCACCTGCACCCAGGTTTACACGGCTACACGCTGCCGGCACCCGATCCCGGCGTGCGGCTGGACTACATCTTTGCCAGCCCGCCGCTGGCAGCCCGGCTGACACATTGCACAGTCGTGACCGATCCGCCGGCCGTTCGACAGGCATCGGATCACCTCCCGGTCGCGGCGGAGTTCACCCTCGCAGACTTCGGAAGTGGCTGAGCTTCCAATGCGATCAAGGTGATTCTGCAAATCCCTGAATTGCGCTCAAACCAGCCACTTCCGAAGTCACTTCTCAACACAGGACATGCCAATGCTGCAAGAAGCACAAGCCATTAAACCGCAACTCGTCGCATGGCGGCGGGCCATTCACAGTCACCCCGAGCTGGGATTCGGCGTCTATCGCACGGCTGAGCTGGTGGTGAACACCTTGACCGGAATGGGCATCGAAGCGCAGGCCGGTGTCGGCAAGACCGGTGTCGTCGGCTACCTGGGCAACGGCGGCGGGCCGGTGATCGGCGTCCGCGCCGACATGGATGCGCTGCCCATCACCGAGGAGAACGATGCCGAGTACGCGTCGCAGATCCCTGGCACCATGCACGCCTGCGGCCATGACGCCCATACGGCCATGTTACTGGGGGTTGCCCGGTTGCTGCACGACCAAGAGATTCCCGGCCAGGTGCGGCTACTCTTTCAGCCTTCCGAGGAGGACGCGGACGATCATGGCATCAGCGGCGCAGCGGCCATGATTGCTGACGGCGCACTGGACGGCGTGGACGCGGTGATAGCGCTGCACGTCAACGGCAAAATCGATGTAGGTATGGTTCGGGCGGACGATGGCTGGATCGGCGCGGCGGTGGACACCTTCTGCGGCCATGTGATCGGGAAGGGCGGCCACGCGGCCTATCCTCACGAAACGCTGGATCCGATCTGGCTGACGAGCCAGGTGCTCAACGCACTGTACGCCATCCCGTCGCGGCGCATCTCACCGCTGTTGCCGTCGGTGATCACAGTGGGTATCGTGCATGGCGGTACAGCCGACAACGTCATCCCGGATTCTGTGTATGTGGAGGGAACGATCCGTAGCATGGACGAGGTGGTGCGCAGCCAGCTCGCCGCGGATATCGAGAAGTCTTTCGCCCTGGCGCGTGCCTTTGGCGGCGACTACCGGTTGGAGATTGTTCGCGGCTATCCGCCGCAGTACAACGAGCCGCGGGTGGCTGGCTGGCTGCGACAGGTGGCAGGCGACTTGCTGGGTCAGGATAGTGTGACCACCGGACAACACAGCATGGGCGCCGAGGATTTTAGCTACATGGCCCAGCGCGCGCCGGGCGCGATGTTCGGCCTGGGCGTCAAGGCGCCAGGCGGGGCGCCGCGCTACCTGCACACACCGACCTTCGACATCGACGAGGACGCCCTGCCCATCGGCGCGGCGATCCTGGCCGAGACCGCTCTTCGTTTTGTCCGCGGAGAGATGGGCTGAAGCGGGCGAAGAGGAAAGAAAGGAATGGAAAGGAAAAGAAGGAAATGAGGGAAAGTAAGGAAAGCCGGGACCATATGGCGACTTGCGTCAGCGAAAGATTCTGAGATGATGGCTGGCAGCAGACCAGCCCAACACGAAAGCATATTTCCAGCCTTTCCATTTTTTCCCTTCTTTCCTTCATTTCCCTTTCCCAAGGAGTTGCCATGCTGACAACACTCACCACTCACCAGATCGACCGCATCCACGACGCCACGCTGCGTATTCTGTGGGAAACGGGCATCGTGCTGGATCACGCCGGGGCGCGCGAGTTGCTGCTGGACCACGGCGCGCGCGAGGAGGCGGGGCGCGTCTGCCTGCCGGCCGATCTGGTAGAGCGCTGCCTGTCCGAATGTCCGCCGACGGTGACGTTGCAGGGACGCGGCGCAACCGCGATCCTGGGCGACGGCGCGTTGCACGTCCACAACCTGGGCGGTGCGCGGGACGTGCTGGACAGGCCCGGCGGCGAGACGCGCCCGGCGATGACCGCAGACGTAGCCGCCAGCGCGCGCCTGCTGGACGCCCTGCCTAACGCAACCACCGTGACGCCCATGTACACGCCTCAGGATGTCACGCCGGAAGCAATGACGTTGGTCATGTTCGCCGAGACGGTGCGCAACACCACCAAACCCATCAACGGGCCGGGCGTGCAGACAGCCGATGAGGCGCGGCTGCTGTTCGAGTGCCTGCAAATCGTGTTCGGTGACCGGCCGCAGGTGTCGGTGGGCATCTCCCCCGTTAGCCCGCTGACCTTCCCCGCCGACAACACCGGCGCGATCCTGGAGACGGCGCGGCTGGGGCTGCCATTCGGCCCGTTGCCCTGCCCGCAGGTCGGCGCGACCGCGCCCATGACGCTGGCCGGCGCGCTGGCATTGCAAAACGCCGAGAACCTGGCCGCGATCGTGCTGGCGCAGCTTGTCCGCCCCGGCCTGCCCATCATCTACTGCGGGCGGCTGGCGGTGATGGACATGCGCACCATCGCGCCGCTGTGGGGCAACCCGGAGACCGGCCTGATCTCGGCCGCGACCGTGCAGTTGGGACACCGCTACGGGCTACCGGTCAACGTCTACGGCCTGTGTACCACCGCCTACGACCTGGACATGCAGAACGGCTACGAACGGGCCATCAACGCGGCCTTGCCCGCGCTGGCCGGCGCTGACGAGATCTCCGGCATCGGCGAGATGGGCGGCGGCGTGCTCTCGTGCCCGGCGCAGATGGTCATCGACGACGAGATCGCCGGGGCGGTGCAACGGCTGCGGCGCGGCTTTGCAGTGGACGACGATACGTTGGCGGTGGAGCTGACGCGCGCGGTCATGGATGGCGACCGCAACTACCTGGCGCAACGGCACACCGTCCAGCACATGCGCCGCGGCGAGGTGTGGACAGGCCACCTGGCGGTTGTCGAGGGGACATGGAACATGTGGCGCGAGGCTGGCCGGCCCACGGCTGCCGAGAACGCCCAGCAGCGCGCCGCGCATCTGCTGGCGACACACGAAGTCCCCGAACTGCCGGATGATCAGGACAAGGCGTTGCGCCGGGTCATAGAAGCCGTCAACAACGGCAGAGCTTGATTCAATCGAGTTTTTTGAAACCAAGTTGACAGCATCGCCCAGATGGGGTATAAAACGGCTGCCTCGTTCGGGTTTCCGAAACCCAATCATTTCCCACTTGTTCGTTTCGACTGCAGCTCCGTCATTCTCACCCAAGGAGTCAGTTCGACATGACATTGCCCTCGCTCCTGCTCCCGAAGAACGACCGGCTGCCACCTCGCGGAGGAGAGACCATGTTCACAAAAATCCGTTCCACGTTGGCTATCCTGCTCGTGATAGCCATCATGCTTGCTGCCTGCAGCGGAGGAACCGGCGCGCCCGCTCCCGAAGCTGCCACATCCGCGCCCGCCGACTCATCCCAGCCAGCCGAACCGGCTGCTACTGAAGCGCCGGCCGAGGCGGCCAGCGGCGGCCAGGTGCGCATCGGCTGGGGTGGTAGCCCGGATACGCTGAATCCGGGCACAGCCATTCTCTCGGAGGCGTACATCCTGTTCGAGTTGGTCTATAGTTCCATGTTCGACTTGAACCTGGACGGCACCTTCTCGCTGGACCTGGCCGAAAGCTGGGACGTGTCCGACGACGGCCTGGTGCATACCTTCAAGCTCAGACCAGACTTCACCTGGCACGATGGCCAGCCGGTGACCGCCAAGGATGTCGTGTTTACCTACAACTTCTATGGCAGCCACGAGGACTTCCCCTACATGCCGGTCTACACCGAGTACTTCGACAGCGTCGAGGCGCCCGACGACCAGACGGTAGTGATCACCCTCACCGAGCCGATCCCGAACATAGAGAGCCAGTTGGTCTTCATGTACATCCTGCCGGAGCACATCTGGGCCGAGCACGACACGCCCGAAGGCGCGACCGCTTTCGAGAACGAGCAGATGATCGGCAGCGGGCCGTTCAAGTTGGCGGAATATCGCCAGGGCGAGTTTGTCACGCTGGAGGCGGTCAAAGACCATCCCACATCGCCACCCAAGGTGGACGGTGTGGTGTTCCAGACCTTCGACAACCAGGACGCGCTGGTGCAGGCGTTGACCACCGGACAGGTAGACATGGTCACAGAGCTGCCGAACACGGCGGTTCCGACCCTGCGTAACGCCGAGAACGTTCAACTGGTGGTCGGTGCCCCGCTGGCGCCCGAGGTGACCGACATCATCCCCAACCAGGTGTCGGAGGAAAACTGCCCGCCAGAAGATGGCGTCTGTTCGGGACACCCCGCCCTGCGCGACCTGCAAGTGCGCAAGGCGCTGGCTTACGCCACCGACAAACAGAAGATCATCGACGTGGCGCTGCTGGGGCTGGGCACGCCTGGCTTGACGCTGATCCCGGACGGCCTGGGTGTGTGGTACAACGACACCATTAAGGATTACCCCTTCGACATCGACGAGGCCAACCGCATCCTGGACGAGGCGGGCTACCTGGACAGCGACGGCGATGGCGTGCGCGAGATGCCAGATGGCACCAGCCCGCTGACCTTCCGCATCTACTGGCCCAGCGACAGCAGCACAGCGCCGCGCATCGCCGAGCTATTGGGCGAGTCGTGGAAGCAGGTCGGCATCGATTTGCAACCGCAGGCGCTGGATCCGGACGCCCTGACATCGGTCTGCTGCCCGACGTTCGATTACGACATAATCATCTGGGGCTGGGGATCGGACCCTGATCCGGGCTTCCTGCTCAGCGTCCATCTGACTGACGAGATTCCTACCGGCAACAGCGAGACCGGCTATTCCAACCCGGAGTTCGACAAGCTGTTTGCGCAACAGGCCACCGAGCTGGATCCGGCCAAGCGCAAGGAGATTGTCTGGCAGATGGAGCAGATCCTGCACGACGATGTGGCGTACATCATCCCGTACTACGCACAGGCCACGCAGGCATTCCGCACCGACCGCTTCACCGGCTGGATCACCGACCAGCCCAAGGTCGCTCTGGAAGATCCAACGTCGTTGACGATAATCACACCTGTCGGGAACTGAGAGCAACCCCAGGGGTCTCGAAGAACCAGCGAAACTCTGTTGGCCGGCTACCCAGAGTTTACGTAGTATCTTCGGGACCCCTGGTCTCCTCCTTTTCCCCCGTTTTCCACCTTTCCTTCCTGTCATGCTCGGCTCCCGCTACGTCCTGAAGAAGATCGGTTGGGCGGTCCTGACCATCCTTTTCGTGATCGTCCTGAACTTCTTCCTGTTCCGCATCCTGCCCGGTGATCCGGCGCGGTCGGGCGTGCGCGATCCGCGATTGACGGCCCAGGCAGTCGAGGCGATTCGCGTCCGTTTTGGGCTCGACAAACCGATCATCAACTGCTTCCAATCGCTGAACCCTGTAGAGGTCGGCGATTGTTTTGTCAACCCCATGGACACCCAGTTCTTCATCTACGCCCGTAATCTGCTGCAAGGGGAGCTGGGTATCAGCTATCACAGCAACCGGCCGGTGGCTGATCTGTTGCTGGAGCGCCTTTGGAACACAGTGCTGCTGGTGGGCATGGGGCAGATTCTGTCGATCATCATCGGCATCGTCATCGGTGTTATCGCGGCCTGGAAGGTGCGTACCTCTGTTGACTATGGCGCGCTCATCGGCGGCCTGGTAGCCTGGAGCCTACCCACGTTTTGGCTAGGCATCATTCTGCTGATGATGGGCAGCCGCCACTTCGACCTGCCCATCGGCGGCAAGATCACGCCGGGCGCCACCTATGCCAACGCCTGGGAGCAGGTGCTGGACGTTGGGCGACACATGATCCTGCCGACGCTGACGTTCACCATCGTCTTCGTGGGTGAATACCTGCTGATCATGCGCAGCACCATGGTCGATGTGTTGTCCGAGGACTACGTCTTGACAGCTAAGGCTAAGGGCTTGAACAACTACCAGATTCTCAGAAACCACGCGCTGCGCAACTCGATGCTGCCCATGGTGACGATCATCGCGCTCAATCTGGGCTTCACCGTGGCCGGCGCGATCCAGATCGAGGCGGTGTTCTCCTGGCCCGGTCTGGGCCAGACCATTTTCGAAGCGGTCAACCGGCGCGACTACCCGGTGTTGCAGGGCGCGTTTCTGATCATCGCCGTGGCCGTGGTCTTCGCCAACCTGATCGCCGACCTGCTCTACTCCTACCTCGATCCGCGCGTGCGCGCGGCGTGAACGACGATCGAGGAGCCGAAGGACAGAGGAGTAGAGGAGCAGAAGGACAGAGGGCCAGAGGAACAGTAGGGCAGCGAGTCAGAGATTCAGCGAAGTAAATTTTCCTTCATTTCCTTCCTTTCCCTTCTTCCCACGTTCCCTCCGCCCTTCCATGTTTTCGATGATGTTTCCCAACCATGACAGCATCCACTGAGATTACCAGCATTCGCGGGCTGTCGCGTACCTTCAGCCGCAGCACCATGGGCATGATCGGGCTAATCCTGCTGCTGGCTGCGATTTTGATGGCGGTGTTTGCGCCCCAGTTGGCGCCTTACGACCCCTATGCGCCGGTCAAGGTGACCATCGACGACATCTATGCGCCGCCCAGCGCACAGCATCTCCTGGGGACCGACGACGCGGCCAAGGACGTGCTGTCCAACTTCATGTACGGCTCGCGGGTGTCGTTGGTGGTCGGCTTTTTTGCGGCTTTTATAGCGGTCGCTATCGGCGGCACCATCGGCATTGTGGCGGGCTTCTGGGGCGGCAAGATGGAGACGGGTTTGATGCGCTTCACCGACATCATGCTGGTGATCCCTGACCTTCCCCTGGCGATTGTCATTGTCGCGATGACCAAACCCAGTCTGTGGAACATCATCTTCATCATCGGCATCCTTGGATGGACCGGCACCGCGCGGTTGGTGCGGTCGCAGACACTGACCGTCAAAGAGCGTAAGTTTGTAACGCGCGCCCGAGCTGTCGGCGCCGGCAACAGCTACATCGTCCGCCGCCATATCCTGCCGCTGGTGCTGCCGTTGATGGTCGCCAACACGGTACTGGTGATCTCGCTGGCGATCCTCAGCGAAAGCACGCTGGCCTTTCTGGGACTCAGCGACCCGACGCTGGTCAGTTGGGGGCAGATGCTGAACTACGCCTTCACCCGCGGCGCGATGAGCGCCGGGGCATGGTGGGCGCTAGTGCCGCCCGGCCTGGGCATCGTCTGGGTGGTGCTGGGCTGCACGCTGCTGGGCCGCGGGCTGGAAGAGGTGCTCAACCCGCGTCTTGAAACGCACCATCTGGCCGTCGGCAAGCGCATGATCGCCCGCTCAGGTGTCCGTGGCACCGCCGTGGCCGATGTTGAGACCGAGGAGTGGCAGGTGTTATGAGAGAGGCAGAAGGAAACCGGAACCGGGAAAGTAAGCAAGCAAAGGAAATGAAGGAAATCGTTGTTGAGTAGCTACGCCGACACCATCCCCTTAACAGAAGCTCCCATCCTCCTGGAGGTGCGCGACGTTTCGGTTGAGTTCGTCTCGAAGCAGAAGGGCGCACCGGCCGCGCGCGCGGTCGATCATGTCAGCTTTGCCCTGCGCGAGGGAGAGATGCTGGGGCTGGTCGGCGAGAGCGGCTGCGGCAAGACCACCCTGATGCTGAGCCTGATGCGGCTGCTGCCCGCCGCGGGCCGCATCGTCACCGGTTCCATCGAGTTCATGGGCCAGGATCTGTTGGACCTGACCGAGAGCGAGATGAGCGAGGTTCGCTGGCGCAACATCAGCATCATCTTCCAGGGAGCGATGAACGCGCTCAACCCGGTGCGCACCGTGGGCGACCAGATCGCCGAGGCGCTGGTGCGGCATGGCATGGCGCCAACGGGCAAGAAGTCCAGCGCGGCCGGCCGGGTCGGCGACCTGCTGGAGATGGTAGGCATCGGCGCCAACCGAGCCAACCAGTATCCGCACCAGTATTCCGGCGGCATGCGCCAGCGCGCCATGATCGCCATGGCGCTGGCCTGCAATCCGCAGGTGGTCGTGGCCGACGAGCCGACCACCGCTCTGGACGTGATGATCCAGGCCCAGATACTGGAGTTGCTGGACGAGCTGCGCCACAAGCTGGGCCTGTCGGTGATCCTTGTGACCCACGACCTGGGCGTGGTGGCTGAGGTCTGCGACACGGTGCTGGTAATGTACGGCGGCGTCACGGCCGAGTACGCCGACGTGGACACCATCTTCAACGACCCGCAGCATCCATACACGCAGCAGCTTCTGAACGCTTTTCCTGATTTGACCCGGCCCACCGCGCGGTTGATCTCGATTCCAGGTGCGCCGCCGCGGCTGGACAACCTGCCGCCTGGCTGCCGGTTTGCGCCCCGCTGCCCGCAAGTCTTCGACCGCTGCCACAGCGAGCCGCCGGCGCTGCATCGGCTGTCCGACGGCCACCTGGCGAGCTGCCATCTGGTGGAAAGCCGGTAAACGGTGATCGGTAATCGGTGATCAGTTCAGATCAGAATTTATCCATGAACTACCGCTTTGCCGTTTCTGTTCTCCGTTTACCGTTTACCGATCACTGTTAACCATGACCGAATCGCCCATCCTCCAGGTCCAAAACCTGCGCAAGCTGTTCCCGGCACAGCGTTCCGGCCTGTTTCGCTCGCCGGAGCGTTTTGTCCACGCGGTGGACGACGTCAGCTTCGACCTGGGACGAGGCGAGGTGCTGGCGGTGGTCGGCGAGAGCGGCTGTGGCAAGTCCACTCTGGCGCTGACACTGCTGGGCCTGGAAACTCCAAGCGCGGGCAAGATCATCTTCGAGGGCAACGACGTGACTAGTGTCAGCGGTAAGGAGCAGAAAGCCCTGCGCCGCCACATCCAGATGATCTTCCAGGACCCGTACGAGTCGCTCAATCCGCTGATGGTTATCGGTGAGATTATCGCCGAACCGCTCAAGGTCCACAACCTCGCTCCGGACAAGGCTGAGCGCGCGGCGCGTGTCCGCCGGGCGCTGGAGGACTCGGGGCTACGGCCGGCCGAGAACTTCGTCAACCGCTATCCGCACGAGTTGTCGGGCGGGCAACGGCAGCGAGTGGTTATCGCAGGCGCACTGGTGCTGGAGCCGACGCTGCTGCTGGCCGATGAGCCGGTGTCGATGCTGGACGTCAGCATCCGCGCCGAGATTCTCAACCTGCTGGCCGATCTGCGCGCCAACCGCGGCATCTCGATCGTCTTCATCACCCACGACCTGGCGACGGCCGCCCATTTCACCGACCGCGTCGCGGTGATGTATCTCGGCCGGATCGTCGAACTGGGCCGGACGCGCCAGGTGCTGGCTAACCCGACCCACCCCTACACCAAGGCGCTGCTTTCGGTCATTCCGGTGCCCAATCCGCGCCAACGTCGCCAGCGCATCATCCTCGAAGGCGACCCGCCCAACCCCATCGACCTGCCCCCCGGCTGCCGCTTCCATCCCCGCTGCCCCATCGCCCAGGACATCTGCCGCGGAGAAGACCCTGCGCTCCGTCTGGTTGCTCCCGCACAGCAAGCCGCCTGCCTGCTGGCGTAACGAAGCTCGATTTTTTCGGCAAAGTCGAGCTTCTGGCTGTTGCACGCAGACGTTCGACTTTCCCGAAAAAGTCGAACGTCGCGGCGTCGAACTTGATAATTTGACGCAACCGCCCGTCCGTCTATAATTGAGACTCGGTATCACTGAGAACCAATCTCAATTGCAGCAGGTAACGACAGATGGCGCAAAGGGTTTCTGAACGAATGCAACTGGCCGGCTACAAGCTGACGCCGCCGCGGCTGGCGGTGCTCACCGTGCTGGATGAAACGGACGAACACCTCAGCCGCGCTCAGATTCTGGAGCGCGTGCAGGTGGTTCAGCCGGCTATCGGCCGCGCGACTGTGTATCGCACTCTCGATCTCCTGACACGCCTCGGCGTTGTCCGGCCTATCTACCTGGGCGACCAAAACGTTTGTTTCACGCGCGCCGACCGCGGCCACCATCACCTGATCTGCTCCGACTGTGGCCAGGTGGTCGAGTTCGACGAATGCGCGGTTGATGAACTGCAGAAGTCGCTCTCCCAACGGCTCAATTTCGAGATTCGCGGCCATCTGCTGGAGTTCTACGGACTGTGCCAGCAGTGCCAGAAGTAAAGTGACGAAGCTATTCAGCCTGCGTTGTACCGTCATTCCCGCAGAGACGGGAATGATGAGTAGACAGTTACAATGTGACCATGCAAACCCTGCGCCAGATTCCAAATCTATTAGGCAAGCCGCAAGCGCATCTTGCTGGTGAGCCAATCGTCGCGCTCGACAACATCTCGGCCCGCTACAACGGCCGTTTTGCGCTGCAGGACGTCTCCTTCGACCTGATCGCCGGCGAACAGGTGGCTGTGGTCGGTCCTAACGGCGCGGGCAAAAGTACGCTCTTCAAAGTTATCGCCGGTGTGCTGCCCAGCAGCGGCGGAGCAGTCACCGTGGCCGGCAGCGGGCCGGGCGAGCACATCTGCATCGCCTATGTCCCGCAGCGCAGCCAGGTGGACTGGACCTTCCCCGTGGACGTAGCCGACGTGGTGATGATGGGGCGTATCGGCCGGCTTGGCCTGTTCCGCCGCCCCAAGCGCTCGGACTGGGAGTATGTGCACCAATCGTTGGACGTGGTCGGCATGTCCGCGTTCGCCGAACGTCAGATCGGAGAACTGTCCGGCGGCCAGCAGCAACGGGTGTTTATTGCCCGCGCGCTGGCCCAGGAAGCCGAGTTGATGCTGATGGACGAGCCGCTGACGGGCTTGGATGTGCGCTCACAGGAAGACATCTTCGTGGTGCTGGACGAGCTGCGGACGCGCGGCGTCACGGTGATGATTGCCACCCACGACCTCAATCTGGCGGCCGAGCGCTTCGACCGGGTGATGCTGCTCAACGGCCGGCTGCTGGGCTTTGGCAAGCCCGAGGACGTCTTCACGCCGGAGCGGCTGATCAGCGCCTACGGCGGGCACATCCGAATGCTGGAAACCGGCGACGGCACGATGATCGTCAACGACACGTGCTGCGATCACTGATCGGTGATCCGTAATCCGTAATCCGTGTTGCGTATTGCGTAGTTCACGATCAAGAATCGGTGTTTCATTTTCCGGTAACCGATTACCGATAACCGTTAACCGTTCCTAACATGCTCCCATTCCTCCTCGAACCCCTCTCGTACCCCTTTATGGTGCGCGGCATGGCCGCGGCGGTGATTGTGGGCATCGTCTGCGCGCTGATCGGTAGCTACATCGTTCTGCGCGGCATGGCGTTCTTTGGTGACGCACTGGCCCACGCCATCCTGCCGGGCGTGGCTATTGGCTATCTGGTCAGCGGCAGCGCCAGTGCATCGTTGTTTTGGTGGGGTCTGGTGACCGCGATCCTGACCGCGCTGGGCATCGGCGCGATCAGCAAAGGCGCGCAGCTTAAGGAGGATACGGCCATCGGCATCGTTTTCGCCGGCATGTTCGCGCTGGGCATCGCACTGATCTCCACCATGCGCAGCTACACCGTCGATCTGGTACACTTCCTGTTCGGCAACGTGCTGGGCGTGACGCCGGGCAGCCTGCTGCTGACGGCGATCTTCGGCGGGCTGGTGGTGTTGATCATCGTCGCCTTCTACAAGGAGTTCCTGGTCATCTCCTTCGATCCGGTGCTGGCCGAGACGCTGCGGCTTCCGACGGAGGCGCTGCACTATTTGCTGCTGATTCTTATCGCCGTCACCATCGTCGTCTCGCTGCAAACGGTGGGCGTCGCGCTGATGCTGGCCATGTTGGTGACGCCGGCCGCCACTGCGTACCTGCTGACCCGCCGCTTGCCGGCCATGATGGCAGTGGCCGCGCTGATCGGCGCGGTGTCGGGCGTGGTCGGCCTCTACCTTTCCTACTACATCAGCATCGCCTCCGGCGCGGCCATCGTGCTGGTTTGCACCGGCATCTTCCTCGTCGTCGCGCTCTTCGCCCCACCGCGCGGCTGGGTGTGGCGACTGCGCACCGCTGGATAGACAGGGAAACGGGGAAAAGCAGGAAAAGGCGGGAAAGCCAGCGCCGAACGTTACGATGGTACATTACCGGCCGTTACCCGCTTCCGATCACTGATTACCGGTCACCGATTACTCTCCGCCATCACGGCGCCACCCGGTTCAGGTCGCGGGGAAAGAGCGTTGCCAGCCGCAGATTGGGCAGTTCCAGCAGTTGCATCAGCAGGCGCTCCAGGCCGATGGCAAACCCGCCGTGTGGCGGCATACCGAAGCGAAAAGCCTCCAAGTAGGTCTCGAACGGCTCCACCGGATAGTCCGCCCGCGCCAGCGCGTCCAGATAGTTCGCGTATAAGTGCAGCCGCTGCCCACCGGTGATCAGTTCCACCCCGCGAAAAAGCAGATCGAAGGAATTGCTGTAGCCGGGTCGGGTCGGATCGGGATGCGTGTAGAAAGGCCGTTTGCTCATGGGGTAGCCGGTGACGAACAGGAAGTCGCTGCCATGTTCCTCCTGCGCCCACGCAGCCAGCCAGCGCTCATCCTGCGGTGACAGGTCGGGCTCGCCGCGCACATCCACTCCGTGGCGCTGCAGGATCAGGTCCTGGGCATCGGCGAAATGAATGTGCGGGATCGCGGCGGGAACAGCCGGTAGGCGTGCGTTCAGCAGATCAAGCTCCGCGGCATAGCTGTCCTCCAACGTGGCGATGATCCCGGCGATGACATCGCGCGCCGTCGTCATCACCGTGAAGTGATCCTCGATAAAGCCGAACTCCACGTCCAGGCTGACGTACTCGTTGACGTGGCGGGTCGTGTCGTGCGGTTCGGCTCGGAACACCGGCCCGACCTCGAAGACACGCTCGAAGACGCCCACCATGATCTGCTTGTAGAACTGGGGACTCTGCGCCAGGTAGGCCGGCCGGCCGAAGTAGTCGATCTCAAAGACGTTGGAGCCACTCTCCGTGGCTGAAGCGACGATCTTGGGCGTCTGGATCTCGGTGAAGCCGCGGGCGCCCAGCGTGGCACGGAAGCCGGCCATCGTCCCGGCCGCCAGCCGGAACACAGCCCGCCGCGCCGGGTGGCGATTGGCCATCACCGCGTGATCCAGCAGCGTTGGCAGTGACGCCTTGATCTGCCGCTTGTTGATGGGAATCGGCGGCGGATCGGCCACCGGCGTCAGCACCTCGATGCTGAGATCGTGCAGCTCGACGCCGCCCGGCGCCTGCGGCTCGGCCACCACCTGGCCGGCCAGTTCGATCACTGTCTCCATACCCAACCCGGCGTCAGTCAGCGGCGCCAGTGCGGTCTCGTCCTGGGTCACACCTTGGGCCGTGCCCCAGCCGTCGCGCAGCACCACGAAGCTCACGCCGCCCAGCAGTCGCAGGTTGTGTACCCAGCCCCGCAACCGGACGCGCTGTCCGACGTGTTGTCCGATTTCCGTTGTTCGTATCGTCTCCATCGTTATCTCTCCTACTCCTACTCGTCCTCCTCCTACTCCTACTCCTACTCCTACTCTTACTCTTCCGGTTTCGGGGGCAGAGGAGGAGTAGGAGGACGAGGACGAAAGAAAAAAGCCCTCGTCCGTTTGGAGGACGAGGGCTTGAAAACCAACTCGTGGTGCCACCACCATTCACTTCGCATCCGCGAAGCCTTGTTCACGCGCGGTAACGGGCGCATCCCGGAGACGGCTAGTTTCAGTGAACAGTAATCGGTGATCGGTAAGCAGTGATCGGAACTGATTACTGATTACCGTTTACTGATTACCGATTTCGCCGTTCGGCTCAGGGGTGTCATCGGGGAGGGCTGGCGGCGGCGCTTGCAGCCTGGGCGTCGCTCTCTGGGCGCTGGCGGATCTCCTCGATCTGTCCCCGTCACAGCCTGTGCTGTGTTCGGTTGGAGCGAGATTGTAGCACCAAAGACGGGGGCTGTCAACCGCAGTACGCGCCGCGTTGCTCGTTGGGCGTCTGTTGTGGGACCTTGCTCTGTGCCGGCTTGAGCCTCTCAAAGTCGGTCTGAGCTGTTGGGAGAGATGCTTAGTTCCCAGCGATTTGGGGTTTTGACAAACGGACGGAATCGTGATATCTACGTGTTAAGCGTTTACGTAAGCGCTTAACACGTAGAGTAGGAAAATCCTTTTGTAACTGCTCAACCGTCATTCCCGCGAAGGCGGGAATCCACTCTTCGCAGACCTGGATTCCCGCCTTCGCGGGAATGACAGTGCTCTACGGGCTTGAGTAAGTACTTCTTATTGATGACATTGGTTTCGGTGCAGCACGATGGCAAGAACTAGCAGCAAGGATGTCGCCAACAGAGCAGGTGTATCGATTGCAACAGTCTCTCACGTTATCAATGGAACGCGCTTCGTCAGCGAGGAGACCCGGGCGAAAGTCCGGGAAGCGATCGCTGTTCTGAACTATCGTCCCAACGCAATCGCACGCGGTCTGGTTACTAACTCGACCCGCATCATTGGTTTGGTGGTTTCCGATATTACAAATCCATTCTTTACGGCAGTGGCCCGCGGTGTGGAAGATGAGATGATCGGCCAGGGCTACAACACCATCTTCTGCAACACCGATGAGGATCCGCAGCGCGAGGACAACTACCTTCATCTTCTTGCTGCGCAGCAGATCGACGGATTGATCATTGCCCCAACCGGGGTGAACTCCGATTCCCTGATAGCGCTGGCAAAAACGGATGTCCCCATCGTCCAGCTTGATCGTCGAAGCCCGCGCCTGGAAGCGCCGTTGATCGGTGTGGACAACGAAACCGGCGTCTATCAGGCCGTCCAGTACCTGATCGGTTTGGGCCATCGACGCATTGCGTTTCTCATGGGCTTTGAGACCGTCAGCACGCAGATCGATCGCTTCAACGGATGGAAGCGTGCATTGCTTGAGGCTAATCTCCCGGCCGGCGACGAGCTGATCATTCGAGCCGATCCTCGATTCTACGGTGTCGTACCGAGCCTTTCCGAGACTGTGGTACAGCCCGCGTCGCACGATCATGCCATGCCTAGCGCGTATGAAGCACTGCAGGAACTCTTGTGCTCGCCCGACCGTCCGACTGCGATTTTTGCAGCCACCAACCAGCTTACGTCCGGCACGCTCTATGCCTTCAACGAATGTGGCTTGCGCTGTCCGGAGGATATATCGCTCATCGGTTTCGATGACCACGATTGGGCGCCGTTGTTCAGCCCGCCGCTGACCGTAGTGAGCCAGCCAACGTATCGACTTGGCCAGGTTGCAGCCCGCTTCTTGATGCAGTTGATCAACGGCGAGCAGGTCGAGCCACCTTCTTCATTGCCGGTGCAACTGATAATCCGCGGATCGTGCGCAGCGCCAGCCGGAAGCGGCGGCGTTCGTTCCAACAGCCGGGTCGATTGAGCACCGATGACCAGGTGAGAGCCAGCTCAAAGCTGGCTGACCTCGCCCTCAGCAATCCTTTTTGCACTGAACCAACCTGACAGGAGATAACCATGCGTATTCTAGGCGGAATTGAGGCTGGCGGCACGAAATTCGTCTGCGCGACGGGCACAGGCCCGGATGATATTCACGCCGAGATCCGTTTCCCGACGACAACGCCTCAGGAGACTATCGGCAAAGCCATCGCTTTCTTTGAGGAGGAGTCGCGGCGAAACAGCCTGGCTGCCATCGGCATTGCATCCTTTGGCCCGGTCGATCCGAACCCGGCATCGCCGACCTTCGGCTACATCACAACCACGCCAAAACCAGGCTGGGCCAACGTCGATCTGGCCGGCCCAATCGGGCAAGCGTTGGCCGTTCCCGTCGGTTTCGACACGGACGTCAACGGTGCCGCGTTGGGCGAAGGCCGCTGGGGTGCGGCCCAAGGGCTGGACACGTTTCTTTACCTGACCATCGGAACCGGGGTCGGCGGCGGCGGGAAGGTCCGCGGCCAGCTCATGCACGGCCTGCTCCATCCCGAGATGGGCCATATGCGCCTGCCCCACGACTGGCAGGCTGACCCCTTTGAAGGCATCTGTCCATTTCATGGCGACTGTCTGGAAGGCATGGCAGCCGGGCCGGCTATCCGTGCGCGCTGGGGCCAGCCGGCTGAAACCTTGCCACCGGATCATCCGGCCTGGCAGTTGGAGGCGCACTATCTGGCTCTGGCTTTGTCGAATCTGGTCCTGACGATCTCGCCCCAGCGGATCATCCTGGGCGGTGGCGTCATGAGCGAGCCGCGCATCTTTTCCGCTGTGCGCTTCCAGGTTCTTGAGCTGTTGAACGGCTATGTACAATCGCCGGCGATTCTGCAACACATCGATGACTACATCGTCCCTCCGGGGCTTGGCAACCGGGCCGGCGTGCTGGGCGCCTTCGCTCTGGCCGAAACGGCCACATATGACTGAACAAGACGGAGAAACTGACAATGAACGATCAAAAAATCGCAATGGGACCGGTTAAGAAAATCGCCCTCGTGGCACACGACCACAAGAAACAGACACTGATAGAATGGTCACGCTTCAATCGTGATCTACTGGCGCATCACAAGGTGTTCGCTACTGGAACGACAGGCAAGCTTTTGGAGGATGAGCTTGGTATGAGGATTCAGAAGCTGCAAAGCGGGCCATTGGGAGGCGACCAGCAGATCGGGTCAAAGATCGTGGAGGGGAAGGTCGATTTCATAATCTTCTTCTGGGACCCCCTGGAGCCGCAACCGCACGACCCCGATGTCAAGGCGCTGCTGCGCATGGCCGTTGTCTGGAACATCCCCATCGCCTGCAACCGGGCGTCCGCGGACTTCATGATATCCTCGCCGCTGATGGATGGCGAGTACAACCGCCTGGTGCCGGATTACAGCATGTATCGCATCCGCAAGATCGACATCGAGGAAGCGTAGAGAAACGCACAGACCTCCATGCGCAGCCGCGCATGGAGGTCTGCTGTTAACCCGGGGGTGCTGTGTGTTCAAACCGGGCCGTGAAATGTCGCAGCGCCGGCGCCTGCCAGGTGATGCGTAGGCCGCGGATGCGGTCCTTCTCCGCGTTGACATGCCCAACCGCCTCGGCCACGTAGTCGATGTGGCTCTGGGTGTAGACCCGGCGGGGAATGGTCAGCCGTACGAGATCCAGCGGGCCTGGCTCCTCAACGCCTGACTCCACCGCACGTCCAAACATCACCTGGCCGATCTCCACGGCGCGGATGCCGGCCTCAAGATAGAGCGCCACTGCCAGCGCCTGGGCCGGGTATTCGTGGGGCGGGATGTGCGGCAGCATCGAGCGTGCGTCGATATAGATCGCGTGGCCGCCCGGCGGCTGGACGATGGGCACGCCCGCGGCCGTCAGCTTGTCGCCCAGATACGCGGTCGAGCGGATGCGGTAGCGCAGGTAATCCTCGTGCAACACCTCCCGCAGGCCGACCGCGATGGCCTCCAGGTCGTAACCCGCCAGCCCGCCATAGGTGGGGAAACCTTCGGTCAGGATCAACTGGTTCTTGCAGCGCTGCGGCAGATTGTCGTAGCGCTCTTTCGCATAGGGAGGATCGTTCAGCGCCAGGAAACCACCAATGTTGGCCAGGCCGTCTTTCTTGGCGCTCATGGTGCAGCCATCGGCATAGCTGAACATCTCGTGGGCGATGGCGCGCGGCGTCTTGTCGGCGTAGCCTTCCTCGCGCTGCTTGATGAACCAGGCGTTCTCGGCGAAGCGGCAGGCGTCCAGGATGAACAGCAGCCCGTTACGCTGGCAGATCTCGCCCACCGCGCGGATATTGGCCATGCTCACCGGCTGGCCGCCGCCCGCGTTGTTGGTCACAGTCAGCATCACCAGCGGGATGTGGTCCGCGCCAACCTCGTCGATGGTGGCCTGCAGGGCATCCAGATCGATGTTGCCCTTGAACGGGTGGATCAGCGCGGGTTGGCGGCCAGGACCTGCTACCAGATCGCGCGCCTCAGCCTGGCGGTACTCGATGTTGGCGCGGGTGGTGTCGAAGTGGTTGTTGTTGGGCACCACGTCGCCGGCCCGGCACAGCGCGCCAAAAAGGATGCGCTCGGCCGCCCGTCCCTGATGCGTCGGGATGACGTGGGTGTAGCCGGTGATCTCCTGCACTGCCTTCTCGAAACGGTAGAACGAGCGCGCGCCGGCGTAGCTCTCGTCGCCGCGCATCATGCCGGCCCACTGCTCGGAGGACATCGCGCCGGTACCGCTGTCGGTCAGCAGGTCGATGAGCACATCGTCGGCGTGCAGCAAGAAGAGGTTGTAGCCTGCCTCTTCCAACGCCGCGCGGCGGTGTTCAACCGTCGTGAAATGGATCGGCTCCACCGTCTTGATCTTGAACGGCTCGATGATGGTCTTGAATCTGTGAGTCATTGCTGGCTCCGGGTTGGATAGTACGCGGCAAGATACGTGAGCCGGGAAAGCGCGTCGCGGCGATGCGCTGCGAAGTCCGGCTTTTTCGGCAAAGCCGGACTTCTGGAAGCAGACGAATCGCAAGCCTGTGAAAAATGTCGAGTTGGTTGCCCATTCGCGGCGCGGCTGCTATAATTTACGTGTCGAACGACCGGCAACCTTGATCGCAGAAACCGGGAGGACGGAGTGAACCAACCCACCACCACCGGCATCAACCTGGAAAACGTCACCGCCGGCGGCAACCTGATCATCAGCGGCGTGACCATCCACAACATCACGCAGATGGCCGACCCGCCGCCGCTATGGGTCAACGTGCCGTCGCTACCCAACCACTTCCTGGGACGGGACGCGCTGGTGGACAATCTCGTCGCGCTCTTGTGCGCCGGACATAGCCCCGCGCTGTCGGCGGAGGGGCTGCCGGGGGTCGGCAAGACCACGCTGGCGGTGGTGCTGGCGTACCATCCGCGGGTGCTGGCGCATTTCGCCGATGGGGTGCTGTGGGCTGGGCTGGGACCGGCACCCGACGTGCCCAGCCAACTCGCGGCCTGGGCAACCGCGCTGGGGATCGACGTCAGCGACCTGCCGGCGCTGCCAGCCCGCGCCCAGGCCGTGCGCAACGCGATCGGGCAGCGACGATTGCTGCTGGTGATCGACGACGCCTGGCACCAGGACGCAGCCGACCTGATGCGCTGCGGCGGGCCGGGATGCAGCCACCTGCTGACGACGCGCGACCAGTCCATCGCGCGCCGGTTCGCCGGCGCCAGCCAGTCGGTGAGCGTGCCGACCTCGAAAACGACCCGGCCTACGATCTCTTGCGAACCCTGGCGCCGGAGGCGTGGCAGCCGACCCGCAGGCGGCCGCGCTCTGGCGCGCACGGTGGACGGGCTGCCGTTGGCGCTGGAGCTGTTGGGCGGCTACCTGGCCGCGCCGAGCGCAGCTACTTCGCCGAGCTGAGCGCAGCTGCGCTGGACGAGCTGGCCGACCCCGCCCGGCGGCTGGCACTGGCGGCCAGCGGCTGGGCGCATTGGACGATGCACAGGTGACGCTGCGCGAGACCATCGCCCTGAGCCTATCCGGGTTGCCGGACGAGGCCGTGGCAGCCTTCCACGCGCTGGGCGCGTTTGCGCCTGCCGGCGACCTTCAGCCTGGAAGCGGCGGAGCGGTGACGGAGGCCGGCGCGGCGACGCTGGCGCTGTTGATCGCTCGCAATCTGCTGGAGCGCAGCGACGGCGAAGCCGAGCGGCTGGCGCTGCACCAGGTGCTGGCCGACGTCGCGGACCAAGCTGGAACCAACCGCGATCGAACGCCATCGCGACTACTACCTGCGCTGGTGGATGAAGATCGAGAGGACTGGCAGCGGATACAGACTGCTATCCGCAGGTGATGCAGGCGTGGGCGTGGCAGATCGAAACCTGCCGGACGACGAGCGACTGTTCGATTTCATCGTTCTTTGCGAACGTTCCAGGAACGACAGGGGCTTTGGTCAGATTACGAGCAACTTGCGCGTACGGGCCTGGCGTCGGCGGAAAAGACGGAGGACGCCGGACGTCAAGCTTGGATGTTACATGCTCTGGCCTTCATGTACGATGCGCTAGGCGAGAAGCAGGAGGCGCTGCGGTACTACGAAGGCGCTGCCGCTGTAGCGGCTGAGTGGGCGACCATCGGCGAGCGGTGACCTGAGTAACATCGGTGCGGTGTACGATGCGCTGGGCGAGAAGCAGGAGGCGCTGCGGTACTACGAGCAGGCGCTGCCGCTGAGGCGGCAGGTGGGCGACCGGTCGGGCGAGGCGACGACGCTGAGCAACATCGGAGTGGTGTACTCTGCGCTGGGCGAGAAGCAGGAGGCGCTGGGGTACTACGAGCAGGCGCTGCCGCTGCAGGCGGCAGGTGGGCGATCGGTCGGGCGAGGCGGTGACCCTGAACAACATTGGCGGAGTGTACGATGAGCTGGGCGAGAAGAGGAGGCGCTGGCTATTACGAGCAGGCGCTGCGCTGAATCGCCAGGTGGGCGATCGGTCAGCGAGGCGACGACGCAACAATATTGGCATGGGGTGTACGATGCGCTGGGTGAGAAGAGGAAGCGCTGGTACATATGAGCAGGCACTGCCGCTGAAGTCGTGATCGGCAGGGGAGCGTAACCTGAACAATGGGCGAGGCGGCGGGGAAGGGAAGGCTGACAATATGACAGGCACTCTTGCTGACGCCAGTGGGATCGAGGGAAGCAACGATTGAGTAACATCGTGCGGTCTGATGCGCTGGCGAAGCAGGCGCTGCGCTACGTTCGGCTATGTCGCCGATCGGTCGGTCGAGGCGACCCTCAACATCGTGGGGTGATAAAGCTGGGCGAGACGAAGGCGCTGGCGACTACGAGCTTGCGCTGCGCTGAGCGGCAGGTGGGAGACCGGTCGGGCGAGGCGGCGACGCTCAACAACATGGCATGGGTCTTATTCCACCAAGGCGATCTGGAACGTGCTTTAGACATGTTTGCTGAGGTCGGTCGGACGCTGCACGAAATCGGCGCAGTGGCTGAGGAGGCGGCGCTTCTGTTCAATCTTGCTTTTGTCCTCGGGCAGTACCTGGGTCGGCAAGGGGAAGCTATCGAACATCTTACTCGGTCCGTTGAGATCCTGCACCGCTATCATCTGCCCCAGGACGCCGCCGGGCAAACCTTGGCACAGCACGAGGCGTTCCTGGCACAGTTGCTGGCCGCGCAAGAATTATCAGAGGACGAGGATGAGTAGGAGTACGAGTAGGAGCACGGAGAGGAGCCTGACATGGACCCCACAACCCTGATCGTCACGGCCCTGGCGGCCGGCGCGGCGGCGGACGCGGCCGGCGGCGCTACTCCCGCGTTTCGGGATGCGCACGCTGCGTTGCTGGCGCGGCTGGCGGCGAACTACCCAACCGTCAACGCAGGAGTGCTGGCGGCTGATCCCGGCTCGAAGGAACTGCAAGCCTACCTGCGCAAGCAACTGGACGCTGCCGGCGCGGGGCAGGATGTGCAGTTGTTGGAGGCGGCGCTGGCGTTGTTGAAGAGTGTCCAGGCCAGCGCGCCCACGACCGCCGGCGTCATCGGCGTCGATCTGGACAACGTCATCGCGGCCGGCGACGTCCATATCCACGACATCCACACCTACCACATCATCTACCAGGTGGGTGGTGCGCCGGCCGCGCCGCCGGCGCCGCGCTTCCGTGCGCCGCCGCCTGGTCCGGACCACGTGGCGCGGCCCGATGAGCTGCAAAAGGTCATGGGGTATCTGCTCGATGACGACGAGCGCCTGCTGCCCAACACCGTGGGGCTGCACGGCTTCGGCGGGTCTGGCAAGACGATCCTGGCGCGGCTGGTCTGCGCCGACCCCGGCCTGCAAGCAGCCTGCGCCGACGGTATTCTCTGGGTCGAGGTGGGCAAGTCCCTGCCTGACCCACGGGCCACCCTGGAAGACCTGGTGATCACGCTGACCGGCCAGTGCAACGGCTGCGCGACCCTCAACGGCGCGCGCGACCAGTTGCAGAAGGCTCTGGACGGGCGCAAGGTGCTGTTGGTGATCGATGACGTCTGGAACGCGGCCCATGTGTCCGAGCTGGTCAAGGCCAGCGCGGGCTGTGCGCGGCTGATCACGACGCGCAACGCCCGCGTGTTGCCCGCCGGCGCGCGGTTGGTCAAGCTGGGAAGTATGCGCCCCGAGAACGCACGCGCGTTGCTGGGCGTTGGGCTGCCGCCTGGCTACGAAGGACGGCTGGATGCTCTGGCCGAGCGCCTGGGCTACTGGCCGGTGCTGCTCAGCCTGGCCAACGGCACGCTGCGCTACCGGATCGACCAGCAGAGCACGCCGCCGGGCCGGGCGCTGGACGACGCCGAGAGCGACCTGAGACGCAAGGGGGTGGTGGCCTTCGATCCCGACGACCGCGACGACCGCGACGATGGCGACAATCGCAACGGTCCGCGCGAGCGAGCCGTGGCGGCCACGGTGGAGGCCAGCCTGGAACTGCTCAAGCCGGAACAGCGCAGCCGCTACAGCGAGCTGGCCATCTTTCCGCCGGAGACGCCGATTCCCTTGCAGCGCGCCTGGCAGCTTTGGCAGCTCACCGCCGGGTTGGATTTCGAGGATGCCAGGGATTTCATCACCGGACGTTTGGAGCCGCTATCCCTGCTTGATTACGATGGCGGCGCCCTTACGATTCGTTTGCACGACGTGTTGCGCGACTATCTCTACCCAACCCTGGCGAACCGCGCCGACCTGCACGGGCGGCTGGCGGCGCGCTGGACCGACCACCCGCCGGCAATTGACAGCTACGCCTGGCGCTGGCTGGCCTTTCACCGCTCGTGGGCGGCGCGCACCAGCTCGCAGCCGGCGCGCCACGCCCTGACCGAGAGCCTGGTGGCGCTGGTCGAAGATCCAGCCTGGCAGACCGCGCACGAGGCAGCCACCCGCGACCTGCCGGCGCTGGAGGATGCCCTGGAACTGGTGCTGGACGCCGCGGTGACCGACGACGATCCCCTGGGGATTGCGCTCCTCGTGCGCGCCGCCGACGCGCTGGTGCGGTTCAGGCGCGAGCACCAGCGGGCTGAACCGGTGTTGCAAACGGCGCGCCAGGGCGATCTGGCAGCGGCCAGGCGGCGCAGCGAGCTGTTCGACATCAGCGACCGCTGGCGCCAGGCGCTGCTTCTCCTGGTGGCCTGGTTGGCGCCGACGAGGTCGCAGGCCGAGGCGCGCGCGCTGTGCGACGAGGTGTCGGCCGCAATCGGGTTCGACGAGACGCTGCAATTCATGTCCCAGTGGGTACGGGCCAGCCTTTGGCCGGACGTGCCCGCGCCGGACCTCGTCTACATGGTTCCTCCGGACGTGGCCGACGGCCCGCTGATCGAGCAACTGGTAAAGCGGGTCGGCGGCTGGTCATACGACCGCGAGCTGATCATCAGCCGCGGCCTGGACCCGGATGTGGAGGACCCGGACCATCCACGCGCCAGGCCAGACATGGGCGGAACCATCGGCATCTATCAAGGCACCGGTCCCGGGCAGGGCGTCTATCACGGCGGCGGGCAGGGCACCGGCAGCGGCGACGACGACATCCGCAGCACGACCCGCTACCTGGCGGAGCTGGATGGCCCGTATCTGGTGGTTTACGGGGCGCACCACCCTGTCGAGGGCATGGAGGCGCTGGACCAGTACCTGAGCGTCTACAGCAACTATAACTACCCTGAATATCGCTACAGCTCGCTCTGGCTGCTGCTGGGCTATGTCGTGCAATACCCGCTCAACGACGGCGGCCCATGGGTGCAGGAGGCCGTCGAGCGGATTCTGGGCGCTGCGCTGGGCGGCCCCAGTGTCGAGTTCGAGGCGGGGCTTCTCATCGCTATGACTGCCCTGCGCGCTCAGGTTGGCGATACCGTGGCTCGCTATGATCTGATCGACCAGGCGCGCCAGCTTCAGGATCAGGCTTCGACGCTCAAGCCTGGCCGCGAGCAGGAAGGGAGCGACACCTGGGCGCGCTACAAGCGGATGATGCTGGCCAACGCGCAGGCAGTCGGCTGGCTGCTGGGCGATCATGGGTTGGCCGGGCAGGTACTGGACGCCGCGCTGGGACTGGCCAACTCAGGTTTTGCCGGTTTTCAGGCGCCGGCATGTCTGGCGCTGGCCGAAGCGATCCGTGTTTGCCAGCCGGCCGACCAGGCTGCCATCGACGAGGCGCTGGACTGGGCGCTGCGAGCCGCGCACAACATCCAGGATCCCAGCTTCTGCGCGCGCATGACGGCGCGGGTCAACGCGATGCGCCAGTACTGGTGGCCGTCGTTCTCGGTGCGCGAGCGTTTCGGACGTCTCGCCGACGCGGTCTGGTTGCCGGAGTTCGCCAGCCTGCACCGGATTGGCTACGACTATGCAGGGCGTAACCCCGACGCGCTGACATTGCCTGATTGGGCAAGAGAGGCCAGCACCTTCGACGAGTTGGCGCGGCTCTACCAACGACCGGTGGAGGATTTGCGGCAGCTCAACGGCGGCGAGCATCCATTGAACGACGGAGACGAGGTGGCGGTGCCCGATCCGGGATTCCTGCCGCACCTGGCCGCGCGGCTGGCAGCGGAGATACTGGCAACGGCCGACAGCGGGCTGGAGCCGATGGAGCCGCTGCCGTGGCTGCGGGCGCTGGTACCCTACGCCGTGCGCAGCCCGACCGCGTTGGACGCCGTGTTGACCCGCCTCGTTCTGGCACAGTGCCGGTGGAATCCGCCGCCCGATAGCCGCCTGGCCGACGCCTTGGACGCCGTGCTGGCCAGGCGCCCGCCGGTTGTCCTGTCAGGGCCGGAGAGCGAGCTGACCATCCGGGTAAACAATCCATTCAACCTCCCCGACCCTCCGTACTAGGCCAACAGGAGATTGTCCCATGGAACCGATAAGCACGATCATCGTCACAGCACTGGCTGCAGGAGCGGCCGCCGGTCTGACCGATACGGCCGCGCAGGCTGTCAAGGATGCCTACGCGGGACTCAAGAGGCTGATCAAGGGCAGGTATGCCAGGGCTGCCGCCGGTGTGGATGTCCTGGAGACTGACCCGTCTTCCAAGGATCTGCAGGCGTTTGCCGACAAGCAACTGGCGGCCAGCGGCGCGGCGAACGACCCAGATGTGCAGAAACTGGCGCAGGCGCTGTTAGACGCGGTGGAGAAGCATTCGCCGGAAGCGGCGCGCAGCATCGGCGTTGACTTGAAGGACATTCAGGCCGGGTCGATGCGTCTGGCAGACATCAACGTCCAGGCGGCCGGGGCAGCCACCGGTGTCAGCGCGTCGGGCATCAACGTGGCGGGTGACTTTGTCATCGAGGGTGTGCATGTGTCCAGCGGGATTGGACCAGCAGCGGCGCCTGAGAAGCCGCGGATCAAGGTCTTGTTCCTGGCAGCCAACCCGACGGACACCGCACGGCTGCGGCTGGGCGAGGAGGTGCGGGCCATCGACCAGGCGTTGCAACTGGCGCGCTATCGCGACATGTTCGACCTGCAACAGGCCCACGCGGTGCGCGCAGTTGACCTGCAAGGGCTGCTGATGCGCCATGAACCGCAGATTGTACACTTCAGCGGCCACGGTGCATCGTCGGGCGAGATACTCTTTCAGGACGATGCCGGGCGCGCCTACCCTGTCCTGCCGCAGACGCTGGCTAACGCCTTCTCATTGTTGGTTGATCACATTCGCTGCGTGGTGCTGAACGCGTGTTTCTCGCAGTCGCAGGCCAAGGCCATCGCGCAGCATGTCGATTGCGTGGTGGGGATGTCGGAGGAGATTGGCGACAAGGACGCACGCGCCTTTGCTGCCGCGTTCTATGGAGGGCTTGCCTACGGGAAAAGTGTCAAGGTTGCCTTCGAGCTGGGGCGCAACCAGATTGATCTGGCCGGGCTGAGGGATGTTGATGTGCCGCAACTGTTGTGTCCCAACTGCGATCCCGGGGCGGTGGTGTTCTTAAAAATTTGATGAGGGGTCGGGCGGCGTGAGCTAAAGTGATACGGTCTTTCAGCGCCCAATCTCCGGGACCGATAACGCCTGACAGATTTTTCGCGCCAGCAGATCCGATATCTCTGTATGACGCGGAACGGCTTCTACTGCTCCTGTCTGTGGGTTTGTCCACAGCGAATGAGACCGGCCTTCTCGTTTGAGATAGCAACCGTGCTTACGTAGGTGCCTCAGCAGCGCGCTCCGCTTCATTCCACGACAACCATCTCACGTACAGCTTCATGCGGCGCGCCGCGCAAACCGTCCTCTCGTCTGTCTTCCAGAATAAGCAAGATGGCATCCCGCAGGCTTTCAATCGCCTCGTCCTTTGTTCGGCCTTGTCCGTTAGCGCCTGGAATCTCGGGCGAGTAAGCGACAAACCAATTTTCGTCTTGTTCGACGACGGCAGTAAACTCGTTGCGCATGGCAATATCTCCAGGGAATAGATCACCTTTGCATATCGAACCGATCAGTTGCTTGCTGAACCGAACAGTTGTAATCGCCGCACCCGATATTTGCGGCACAGTCTCGCCAGTGTTGCCTGTTGCTCTGATACTTGGGTAATCATGGAGCGACTCCCGAATTACTAATTCTCTGCTTCCGGGCTGTCAACATCTTCGTTCACCGGTCCATCGCCGCGGCGATTGCGGCTGCGGCGCTTGAGAGGGCCGGGCTCGATGAACGCGAGAACGGCCAGGAGGATCAGGCCGCTGAAGACGATGATGGTGAGGATTTGGTAGAACAGCATGGTGGGTGGATTATGACATAGGCAGGGGTTGTGTGCAAAACGAAGACGAACCCTCACCCTGGCCCTCCCCGCTCCGGGGCGCAAGCAGTCCCACTGGGAGAGGGAACCGGAGGCCTATGGAAGGTGTCTTCGTTTTCCCTCTTTTCCCTTCTTCCCTTCTTT
>JACKBK010000035.1 GCA_020634555.1 Caldilineae bacterium | reverse complement strand
GTGTTTGCCGCCACCGAGCGGCTGCTGATGGAGGCGGTCAAGGCGGGCGGCGACCGGCAAGAGCTGCACGAGGTAATTCGCGAACACAGCCTGCTGGCCTGGGACGCGCTGCGCCGCGGCGAGGCCAACCCGCTGGCTGAGCAGCTTTGCAGCGATCCACGCGTCACGCGCTGGCTTCCGGCTGACAGGGCCGCCGCGCTGCTGGACGCCAGCGATTACGTCGGTGACGCCCCGGCGCGCGCGCTTGGTGTGGCTGACCAGATGCGGCGCGCAGGCGCATAAACCCACAGTTGGGCTTTTTCTTCGGAGAACTCCTGTGGTAGAATCGCAGGGAGGTGTTGAATAACCAATGGAAGGTGTTCTATGATTGCAAATGTTCATAGCCTGATGGCCGAACTTACCACTTTGCCTGCGGAAGACCAACTCAAACTGGCTCGAATGCTTATTGACAGCGCCATTGAGACATTACCTGTGATTGAACCAACCATTGCTTCGGGAGACGATGTGCGGCCGCGTGGCCTTGCAGAGCTTGCCGGTCGATTCTCTGGAGGATCGGGAAACACTGCCGAAAATGCTGAGACGATCTTGGAGGTAAACGTCGATAGTGTTCATGGATTGAGTGTGCGTTGATGCCGGTACTGCTTGACACGGGCTTCGTCTATGCGGTTCTGAATCGTAACGAGCAGTATCATGTTGTCTCTACCGAGATCGCACGAGAGGCGCGAGATACCATGCTGTTGCCTACTCCGGTGATCGTCGAAGTAGCGTATTTGCTGTTGCGTGACATTGGCCCTATCGCGGTTGCAGAGTTCCTTGAAGGTTTGGCTTCAACAGATCTGGTTCTGATCGAACCCGAGGATTCCGACTACCAACGCGCGGCGGCGGTATTGCGCCAATACAACGACGCACATATTGATCTGGTTGATTCGCTGATCGTCGCGATTGCAGAACGGCTCAATATTCGTCTCATTCTTACCCTCGACCAACGCCATTTTCGTATGTTTCGCCCACAGCACTGTACAGCGTTTGAGCTGCTACCATAGCAAATTTCAAACGTCTGGTTTCGTGAATAGTGCGACGCGGTTTGCAGGGATCTATATTCGTGACAGGCGAATTTTTCTCTCCTGACAATCTAGCAATCCTAGTACTGGAGGATAGTACCGTTCTCGCCGGCCAGCCTTTCGGCGCGGCAGCGGATGCTGTCTTTGAGCTGGTCTTCAACACCAGCATGACCGGCTACCAGGAGATCGCGACCGATCCCTCGTACCGCGGTCAAGGGGTGCTCTTTACGGCGTCGCACATCGGCAACGTCGGCGTCAACCCGGAGGATTACGAGTCTGGTGCGCCGCAGGTGTCCGCGCTTGTGGTCCGGTCGCTGAGCCCCAGCGTGTCGAACTGGCGCGCCACGGTGACGCTTTCAGATTGGCTGGCGACTCACGGTGTGCCGGGGATCAGCGGTATCGATACCCGTTATCTGACCCGTAAGCTGCGCGATGCCGGAACGATGAAAGCTGCACTCTCGACCCAAGGCGCCGATCCGCAGCAGTTGCTGGCAACCGCGCGCGCCTGGCCCGGTCTGGACGGCCGCGACATGGTGCGCGAGGTGACCTGCGTCGAACCGTATCACTGGACCGGCGACGCGGCGGATCACTGGATAGCTGGCGATGCCCTGCGGGGTTCCGAAAACCAGCATGGGTTGGTTGGCCAGCACGTTGTGCTCTACGACTTCGGCGCAAAGCGGAACATCCCGCGGCATCTCACAGCCGCGGGGATGCGGGTTACTGTTGTGCCGGCCGACACACCGGCCGCGTCCGTGTTGGCCATGCAGCCTGCCGGCGTTATGCTCTCCAACGGACCCGGCGACCCGGCCGGCCTGCCCTATGCCGTGGACGCGGTGCGCGAGCTGATCGATGCGGACGTGCCTCTGTTTGGCATCTGCCTGGGGCACCAACTGATCGGGCGCGCGCTGGGTGGGGCCACCAGCCGGTTGAAGTTTGGCCACCACGCCGGCAACCACCCGGTGCAGGACGTCCGGACAGGCAAGGTAGCGATTACGTCCCAGAACCACAACTACCAGGTGGACATCGCCAGTCTGGATCGCGACGAGGTCGAGATCACCCATCTCAGCCTGAACGATGGCTCGCTGGAGGGGATGCGGCTGCGGCGCCATCCTGTGTTCAGCGTCCAGTATCACCCCGAGGCTGCGCCGGGGCCGCACGACTCGCACGGACTTTTTGCAGAGTTTCAGGCGCTGCTTGCCAGCCGCTCTCCGGATTAATCGCCAAAACAAGCCAACTCTAACCCAGCGAAGGGCGTGACGAAGAAGCACGGCTTGGACTCGCCCTTCGCTTTTTCATGCCTGCGAGGTGTGAAGCGCATTTGAGCAGCCTCGCAGATCTGGCAGGCCACAGGTAGACAAAATGAGTGACTGTATCTTTTGCGCCATCATTGACAACCAGGCGCCGGGCAGCGTCCTGTATGAAGACGATTATTGCGTTGTTTTCATGGATATCGCGCCGGTCAACGCTGGACATGCGCTGGTGGTTCCGCGAGCGCACGCTGCTGGACTTGCCGACTTGTCCGAGGAAATCGGGATGCACCTGTTCAGGATCGCGCAGCGCACTGCCGCAGCGATTCGGCGCACCGAAATACCCTGCCAGGGAATCAATCTGTTTCTTGCCGATGGCGAGGCCGCCTTCCAGGATGTCTTTCACGTTCATCTGCACGTCATTCCGCGCTTTGAGGGCGACCAGTTCACGATCAGCGCGGACTGGAGCCAGCGTCCACCGCGCCGGGAGCTGGATGCGCTGGCAGCCGCAATTTCTGATGCCTACGACCGTATCTGGCCGGCCGAAGAGTGATTTGGGTGTATGTGAAAGGCAGTATCTGCGAGCTTTCCAATGCCAAAACGTGACGATATTCGATCCATCCTGATCCCCGGTTCCGGCCCCATTGTCATTGGACAAGGCGCTGAGTTCGACTACTCGGGCACCCAGGCTGTCAAGGCGCTGCGGCGCGAGGGCTATCGGGTGATTTTGGTCAACTCCAACCCGGCGACCATCATGACCGACCCGGACCTGGCCGACGTGACCTACATCGAGCCGCTGACGCCGGATGTGCTGGAAGCCATCATTGCCCAGGAGCGGCCGGAAGCGCTGTTGCCGACCGTCGGCGGCCAGACCGCGCTCAACCTTGCTCTGGCGCTGAGCGAGAACGGCGCGCTGGAGCGATATGGAGTCGCGCTACTTGGCGCCTCGCTCCCCTCAATCCGCGCGGCTGAGGACCGGCGCGTTTTCCGCGACACCATGCTGGCCGCGGGCATTCCCGTGCCGGCCGGCGGACCGGTGCGGTCTCTGGCTGAAGCGCAGACACTGGCCCAGGACGCCGGCTATCCGCTGTTAGTGCGCGCCAGCTTTGCCTTAGGTGGCAGCGGCGCTTCCTGGGTGCAGAGCGCCGGCGGGCTGGCCGAGGCAGTCCGCGCTGCCATCGCCGAGTCGCCCATCCGCCAGGCGTGGATCGAACAGTCGGTGGCGGGTTGGAAGGAGTATGAGCTTGAGGTCATGCGCGACGGCGCGGGCAATTTTGTAGTCGTTTGTTCCATCGAGAACTTCGACCCGATGGGCGTCCACACCGGCGACAGCATCACTGTGGCGCCGGCGCAGACGTTGACCGACCGTGAGTATCAGGTGTTGCGCGACCTGGCGAGGCAGGTGATGGAGGCAGTGGGCGTGGCCACCGGCGGCGCCAACGTGCAGTTCGCGGTCGATCCGCGCACCGGGCGTGTCGTGGTCATCGAGATGAACCCGCGCGTCAGCCGCTCGTCGGCGCTGGCCAGCAAGGCCACCGGCTTTCCCATTGCCAAGATCGCCGCGCTGGTTGCCGTCGGCCACACGCTGGACGAGATCACCAACGACATCACCGGCGTGACGCGGGTCGCGTTCGAGCCATCCCTGGATTACGCCGTGGTCAAGATACCGCGTTGGGCATTTGAGAAGTTCCCCGGGGTGGACGCGGAGCTGGGACCGCAGATGAAATCGGTCGGCGAGGTGATGGCGCTGGGTCGCACCTTTCCTGAGGCGCTGAACAAGGCTGTGCAATCGCTAGAGATCGGAGTCGATGCGCTGGACGGGAGCGGGAAGGATGGGAACCAGGGAAAGAAGGGAACAGAAGGAAAACAGGGAAAGGGTGTGTTGGAGGATTTGGCGCGGCCGGCGGCTGAGAGATTGTTTGCTTTGTACAGGGCGCTGCGAGGCGGCGCGTTGGTCGAAGACGTAGCGGCTCGCACGGGGGTCGATCCATGGTTTCTCGGCCAGTTGGCGGAGATCGCAGCGTGTGAACGTTCGCTGGCCGCGTGCCGCTGGGATGACCCGGAATTGGCGACGCTGCTGCGAACGGCAAAGCAGATGGGATTTGCCGACAGCCACCTAACGAGACTCCTCCCTCATCCCAGCCCTCTCCCAGCGGGAGAGGGAGGCAGAATTTCGAAGCTCCCTTCTCCCAAAGGGAGAGGGGTTGGGGGTGAGGGTGAGATTCGCTCTTTGCGCCGCGCCCTCGCCATCCACCCCACCTTCCAGCGCGTCGATACCTGCGCTGCCGAGTTTGAAGCGCAAACTCCCTATTTCTACAGCGCCTACGAACACAGCGACGAAGCCCGTCCCACCGACCGGCGCAAGATACTGATCCTGGGTAGCGGGCCTAATCGCATTGGACAGGGTGTCGAGTTCGACTATTGTTGCTGCCAGGCTGCTTTTGCCCTCAGCGCGCTGGGCTTCGAGACCATCATGCTCAACTGCAACCCTGAGACAGTCTCCACTGACTATGACACCGCCGACCGGCTGTACTTCGAGCCGCTGACCCTGGAACATGTGCTGAACGTCGTCGATCGCGAGCAACCTGAGGGCGTCATCGTTCAGTTCGGCGGGCAGACGCCGCTGAATCTGGCTGAAGGGCTGGCGGCTGCCGGTGTGCCGATCCTGGGCACTGCGCCACAGTCGATCTGGCTGGCGGAGGACCGCGAGCGCTTCGCCGCGCTGCTGCACGAACTTGACATTCCCCAGCCCGACAACGCCACCGTCCGCTCACAGGAGGACGCACGCGCCGCGGCGGAACGCATCGGCTACCCCGTGTTGGTGCGTCCCAGTTTCGTGCTGGGCGGCCGCGCCATGGCCATCGTTGGGCGTGAAAGCCAGTTGGCCGGCTTTGTGGAGGAGGCGTTTCAGGCCGCGCCGGGCCAGCCGTTGCTGATCGACCAGTTCATGGAAGATGCCTACGAGATCGATGTCGATGCCCTCTGCGACGGGCAGCAGGTCGTGATCGGCGCGATCATGCAACACATCGAGGAAGCGGGTGTACACTCTGGCGACTCAGCCTGCGTGCTGCCGCCCTACAAAGTTAGCGCCTATCACCTGGATTTCGTGCGCGATTACACCCGCCGTCTGGGACTGGCATTGGACGTGCGCGGGCTGATGAACGTGCAGTTCGCCATCAAGGACGACATCGCTTACGTACTCGAGGTCAATCCGCGAGCGTCGCGCACCGTGCCCTTTGCCAGCAAGGCGACCGGGCTGCCGCTGGCCCGGCTGGCTGCGCAGATCATGGCAGGCAAGACGTTGGAGGAGCTGGGCGTTCTCGACGAGCCTGCTGTGGATGGCTTCTTCATCAAGGAAGCTGTGTTGCCGTTCAAGAAGATGCCGGGCGCGGACGCGATCCTGGGGCCGGAGATGCGCAGCACCGGCGAGGTGATGGGACACGCGGCGCGCTTCGGCCATGCGTTCGCCAAGGCGCAACTGGCGGCCGGGATGGGGTTGCCCCTGAGCGGCGCCGCGCTGATCAGCGTCAACGACTACGACAAAGGCGCCGCGCTCAAGATCGCCCGCGACCTGCATCGCATGGGGTTCAGCCTGGTAGCCACGGAGGGGACGGCAGCGTATCTGGCTCGCACCGGCCTGCCGGTCGAGTCGATCAACAAGGTGAAGCAGGGATCGCCGCACGTGGTGGACTTGATCCGCGAGGGCCGTGTTGATCTGGTGATCAATACCCCGCTGGGCCAGCAGGCGCGCGAGGAGGGGTCAACGATCCGCATCGCCGCGACGCAGATGGACACGCCGCTGCTGACGACCCTGTCTGCTGCGGCTGCGGCTGTGGCTGCCATCCGTGCGCTGCGAGCCAGGGACTTCAGATATCGCAGCCTGCAAGATCATTATTCGGGCGGCAGCGGGCGATAAACGTCTCCCTGCAAGCTGTTCGCGAGGAAGAAAAGCGGGCTGCACCATCTCGGGTGCAGCCCGTTCATTGTTCAAAACCTGTCGGGGAAGATAGCCAGGAGACTTCGGAAGTAGCCGAGTCCTGCGAACATCGGCATTTGCCGCTAGGACTTGCTTCGTCCAGCCACCGGCTACTTCCGAAGTCTGGGAGGACCTCTCAAACGAGATCTGTGGAACCTCAGTTCAGCCGAACCACCTGGCCGCCGCCGGCGAAATCCGGGAAGATGCTGAACAGGGTCAGATAGATCGTGCCGTCGTTGGCGACCGCCACGCCGCCTGGATAGGGCAGGTTGTTGGCCAGGAGGGTCTTGCCGCCGCCGGCATCGACCTTGGTCAGACGGCCATCGCAAACACCCATCGTTTCGCATGCCAGTTGGTCGTGGGCGAACTCGAGGACATACAGGCTGCCATCAGGTCCGGTCGTGATGTCCACGATGGCCGAGAAGCCACTGGCCTTCACTTGCGTGTAGCCGTTGGGCCACACCTGGAAGACATTCGCGCCGCCGACCGGGAAGGGGAAACCGGTGAGCTGGCCGGCGTAGAGGGTGTTGTCCGGACCCGGTGTAACAGACGTCGGTACGGCCTGCATCGGGATCATCGCGCCGGGCGGCAGTCCCAGGAATGGCGGGGCCGGCACCAGTGTGTCAGGGAAGACTGTCAGGGTAGAGACGACGCCGTTGTTGTTTACTTTCAGGAGGTCGTTGCCGCCAGCATCAGCGACGACCCGTGTGCGTCCCTGGATCGTCACCAGCCCGTAGGGGTTGGAGTCGACCTCGCCATCGTCCGGGTTCTGGGTCGCCTCGTAGTCATAGATGTCGGCCTGGATGTTCCAGTAGCCGTTGGGGTTCATGCGCGCCACGGAGCCGAACCATTGGCCAACGGGATCGATCGCTGCCAGGTCGTCCGGGCTGAGGCCAAAACCGAGGCCAATTGTCAGATAGAAACCTTCGCGCGGACTCCAGGTAATGCCGGCCGGCCCGGAGGTTCCAAACCCGCTGGAGTCGCCCCAGGATGGCAGCCCGGTGGCGATGCGTTCCTGGACACCGTTCTCAATGCGAGTCACCGAGCCGGTGTCGCCGACGCAGGCTTCGAAATCTGGGAAGATCTCCTCGCAGTTGGCCGGATTGCCGGAGCCGTTCTCGGCGATGTAAAGCCCGCCATCCGGGCCAACGATGATGTCGCGGCCGTTGTTAAGACCTGTACCAATCACCTGCATTCCCGCCGGGACCTGAAGTGCGCTTTCTGGCACATCATGGGTCTTGAGGTAGCTGGCTGCGCGCTCGAAGGGATCGTTACTGACGGCGGTTGGGCCAGTGGGGTTGGCAAAGGCTCCCGGCGCTGAACTCAACAGCAGCACCAGCACCAAAGTCAACGAGATTGTGAAGGTGAGACGAACACGTTTCATTGAGGTATCCTCCTGTACGGTAAACATTGCGATGCAGCCCAGCGGCCACATCAATCGATAGAGTGCGTTGATTATCGCGGCCAATCGTTCCGGGATCGTTACGAAATGCGTTACGAGCAGTGTTTCATTGCTGTTTTTTGCGGCGATTCCTCCTTCCTCCTCTGGTTGAAAGTCTGCAATTGGCTTCACTGAGGTTATACGTAAATTGTAGCGGTTTCGCGCGTGGAAATGGGCGGTGTGAATCTGAGAAGATCTGAAAAAGCGCGCGCTGGCAACGGGATGGATTGACAACGGTTTGGGCCTATGGTACATTGCCGCGGCATGGCTAGCAGGCAACCACCCGTTCCCGCTACGACGAAAAATCCACGTTATCGTAAGGAGTGACAACGATCCATGGCCAACCATCGAGCGCTGATCAGCGTTTCTGACAAGACGGGGCTGGAAGCATTGGCCGGCGGACTGCGTTTACTGGGCTGGGAGCTTATCGCCAGCGGCGGCACAGCGAAGGCATTGCGTGCTGCCGGCCTCGATGTCATCGACGTCAGCGATGTGACAGGTTTCCCCGAGATCCTGGATGGGCGGGTCAAGACTCTGCATCCGGCGATCCATGGCGGCATCCTGGCGCGGCGGACACCGGAGCATCTGGCCGAACTGAACGCACACGGTCTGGCGCCTATCGACCTGGTGGTCTGCAATCTGTATCCGTTTCAGGACACCGTTGCCGGTACTGATACGATGGAGGCGGAAGCCGTCGAGCAGATCGACATCGGCGGCGTGACGCTGCTGCGGGCTGCTGCCAAGAACTTCGAGAGCGTGGCGGTGGTCTGTGATCCCGGCGATTATCAGCCGCTGCTGGACATGTTGCGCGCAGGCGGGCCGGACGAGGAGACTCGTCGCAGGCTGGCGCTCAAGGCATTCCAACACACGGCCAGCTACGATGCGGCCATTGCGGGTTGGCTGGCCGGCGTTGCCGATCCGCTGAATCCCTTCCCCGACACGCTCACTCTTTCCTACGCCCGCGTCGATGCCTTGCGTTACGGCGAGAATCCGCACCAGGCGGCCGCACTCTACCGGCCAGCCGGCCAGAGCGCAGCTTTCGAGCAACTGGGTGGCAAGGAAATGAGCTACAACAACTGGCTCGACATGGATGGAGCCTGGGGGTTGGCGCAGGAGTTCGACGCGCCGACAGTCTGCATTATCAAGCACACCAACCCGTGCGGCGTCGCCAGCGCATCCACCCTGGCCGAAGCCTGGCCTGACGCGCTGGCGTCCGATCCGGTGTCGGCCTTCGGCAGCATCGTCGCTGTCAATCGCACCGCCGACCTGGCGCTGGCCGAGGCCATGGCCGGCCTTTTTGTCGAGGTGGTCATTGCCCCCGCGTACGATGCCGATGCTCTCGAACGTTTCCGGCGCAAGAAAAACCTGCGCATTCTGCAACCTGCTGACCTGGCCGCCTCTGGTCTGGCGTTGCGCACCATTGAGGGCGGGCTGTTGGCGCAGACGCCCGACGCACAGATCGAACCGGCGGCCGGTTGGCGTGTTGCTACGATGCGCCAGCCCACTACGGCGGAGTTGGCCAGCCTCGACTTTGCCTGGCGGGTGGCCAAGCACACAAAGTCCAACGCCATCGTCTACACTCGGGACCAGATGACCGTCGGCGTCGGCGCGGGACAGATGAGCCGGGTCGACTCGGTGCATCTGGCCGGCCGGCGAGCCGGCGAGCGCGCGCAGGGCGCGGTGATGGCCTCCGATGCGTTTTTCCCCTTCGCCGACGGCATCGAGGCCGCGGCTGAGTACGGCATCACCGCGGTGGTGCAGCCGGGCGGCTCGGTGCGCGACGACGATGTGATCGCAGCCTGCGACCGGCTGGGGCTGGCGATGTGCTTCACGGGGCACCGCCACTTCAAACATTAGCGAGATTTCTCAGCCTTCATTGTTGTGTCACTCCCGCGGAGGCGGGAGTCCAGTATCTGTGAAGAGTGGACTCCCGCCTCCGCGGGAGTGACGGGTGAGCAGTGACCATTCGTCTTTGGTATTGATCAGCATTACAGCGATTCGTCGCCAGATCACCGTGCCGCATGGGGGAGACTAGGCACGGCCTTCCGAAGTCTCGTTGAAGTGTTAGAAGCACTCAATAATGGAAATAACCAAGTTTTTGTTCATTGGCTTTGGCGGGTTTGTCGGCGCCAACTTGCGCTATCTTGTGCAGGGCTGGGCCGCCGACCGCTGGGGTGCCACGCTGCCATACGGCACCATGTTTGCCAACGTTTCAGGTAGCTTTGTGTTGGCGTTTTTTGTGACGTTGACCTTACAGCGGCTACCCGTTGGGCCGGGCTGGCGGCTCTTTTTTGCCGTCGGCTTGCTGGGGGGCTACACGACATTCTCAACCTTTGCTGTCGAAACGGTCGCGCTGCTGCAAAGCGGCCAGTGGCTGGCCGGCGGCGTCAACTTCTTCGGCAACACCTTGTTGGGCCTGGCAGCGGCCCTGCTGGGAATCTGGGCTGCCCAGCTCCTGTGAGGGGTCTATGGAAATCGTCGGCACTGCGACCAAGGTAAATATCTACATCGGCGACAGCGACCGTTGGCGCGGCCGCCCACTCTACAGCGCCCTGTTAGAGATGCTCAAGGCCGAGGGCTGCGCCGGCGCGACGGTGACGCGAGCGATCGCCGGCTTCGGCGCGCACAGCCGCATCCACAGCGCCAGCATCATGCGCCTTTCCGAGGACCTGCCGCTGGTGATCGAGTGGGTGGACCATCCGGACCGTGTCGGGCGGATCATGCCGCGGGTGGTTGAGATGGTGGCTGAAGGGCTGATAACGGTTCAGCCGGTCGAGGTCGTCACCTACACCCATCGCAAGCTGCGCGAGCTGCCGGCTGCCGCGCCCGTGTCCGATGTGATGGCGACAGAGGTGCGGGCGGTACAGACCGATACACCCGTTGCCGAGATCGTAGCGCTGCTTATCGCGAGGGATTACCGGGCATTGCCGGTCCTGGACTCGGGCGGTCGCGTTGTCGGCATTCTCACCGATGGCGATCTGGTCAGCCGCGCCGGTATCATGACTACCAGCCTGGAACAAGCGTTGACCGGCAGCGAGCTCAGCCAGCATCTCAGTGCCCTCAAAGCCAGCGGGCAAACGGCAATTGATCTGATGACACCTGATCCGGTCACCGTTCAGACCAACACGCCCATCGGCGACGCCGTCAAAGCGATGACACAACGGGACGTCAAACGGCTACCGGTGCTCGATGCCGCGGGCCGGCTGGCGGGCATGGTGAGCCGGACCGATGTGCTGCGCGCGCTGGCTTTGCCTCCGGTGCAGGCAGCGCCTCATCGGACAGAACAGCCAGGCTCGCGCGCGGTCGTGTCCGATGTCATGACCCACAACGTGCCGGTTGTGACTGTCGATGCCAGTCTGGGCGATGTGGTCAATCTGCTGGTGACGACCAGCCAACGCCGCGTGGTCGTCGTCGATGAGAGCGACCAGATCGCAGGCATCATCACCGACAGCGATATCTTGCAGCGCAGCGCAGACAATGACCGGAGCGGCATTCTGACCGCGTTTTCTCAACGCCTGCCGCTGGTCGGTCGTGACCAAATCGGGCTTGGCAAGCGCACCGCGGCTGATGTCATGACACGCAATCCGATTACTGTCGCGCCGGACACACCGCTGCTGGAGGCGCTGCAACGGTTGTTACAAGGCAAGATCAAGCGCCTCCCCGTCGTTGATAACGCCGGCCATGTCGTCGGGCTGATCGGCCGCGGCCAGATTCTGCAGGCGCTTTCGAGCGAGGTCTAAGAAGCTGATCCTGACCGGCTTTCCCTGTCCTGTCTGTTCCCCGGTTGTTGACACCGCCAACCCTCTCGGGTACAATGCCCGTATATTGTGATGGAGTTGACAAATGAGTGAGTTTTTCTACGGTGGACAAGCAGTAATCGAAGGTGTGATGATGCGCGGGCGCAAATATGCGGCTGTTGCAGTGCGCAACCCCGCAGGTGAGGTCGTCGTGCATCAGGAGCCGTTGACAGCGGCCGTTTACACCAAACCCTGGTCGAAATGGCCCTTTGTGCGCGGCGTTACCCTGCTGTGGGACGCGCTGGTGCTGGGCACGCGTTCACTGATGTGGTCGGCGGATGTGGCGTTGAGTGAGGAAGAAGAGGTCGAGTTTACCGGTCCGGTAGCGTGGACCACGGTGGCCGTCTCGCTGGCCATCGCTATGGCCGTTTTCTTCTTCCTGCCGGCAGCTGTTGGCAGATGGGTGGAGACGCAGTTCAACCTGACGACGCTGGCAGCCGCGTTCTTTGAAGGATGTCTGCGGTTGGGCCTGTTCCTGATCTACATCATCCTGATCGGCCAGATGCCGGATATTCGCCGGGTATTCCAGTACCACGGCGCGGAACACAAAACAATCAACGCCTATGAGGCGGGTGCGCCGCTGGTTCCCGAACGGGTGAAGGAATTTTCGCTTCTCCATCCCCGTTGCGGCACAAGTTTCCTGTTGGGCGTGTTGGTGATCAGCATCTTCCTGTTCGCTCCCCTGAGCTTCAAGACGATTGAAGGACCGCTGGGGTTGGCGCTAAGGCTGGCGTCGCGGGTGGTATTGATCCCGGTTGTCGCCGGTATTGCTTACGAGTTTCTGCGTTTTTCTGCCCAGCATCGTGACCACCGCATCATGCGGCTGCTTATCGCTCCAGGATTGGGCCTGCAGAAACTGACCACCCGGGAGCCGGACCTGACGATGCTTGAATGCGCTATCGCTGCCCTGGAGCCGGTGTTGGCGGCTGACGGAATCGTCGTTCAGGAGGACGGTGTGGCCAGGCGGGCAGTACCGGACACGCCAACACTGGAAGAAGCGCCGTTGGCGGCATGAACCAGCGCGCAGTGAATGGTGGTTCGTATCCCAACCCTGAAGTCTGTCCGCTGTTCGGTCTTTATCAAACCAACGAGGCAACGTAGCCTGAAACAAACAGAGAGCACCCGTTAGATCCAATGTGACGATCAGTGGCTCTCTGTTTTTGTTACCTGTTCGATCAAGTTTAGGTCAATTTCAAAGGAGAGAATCAATGCGCAATAAGATTTCCATTGTCGGTGCCGGCTTCGTCGGCGCAACTGCCGCTCACTGGTGTGCAGTCAAAGAGCTGGGCGACGTCGTTCTGGTTGACATCGTTGAAGGGATGCCGCAAGGCAAGGCGCTGGACCTGCTCGAAGCCGGTCCGGTGGAAGGCTACGACCTGAAAATCACCGGCACCAACGACTACGCCGATACCGCCAACTCGGACATCGTGGTGATCACCGCCGGCCTGCCCCGCAAGCCGGGCATGACCCGCGAGGATCTGGTCGGCACCAACGCCCGGATCGTCGGCGGCGTTGTCGAAAACGTGGTCAAGTATTCTCCCAACGCGATCATTATCCTGGTCACCAACCCGCTGGACACCATGGTCTATTTGGCCTACAAGAAGGCCGGTTTCCCGCGCGAGCGAATCATCGGCCAGGCCGGCATTCTGGACAGCGCGCGCATGCGGGCTTTTATCGCTATGGAGTTGGATGTCAGCGTGGAGAACACCCACGCGTTCGTCATGGGTGGCCACGGCGATGAAATGGTGCCGCTGCCGCGTTATTCGACGGTGGCCGGCATCCCGATCACCCAACTGATGACGCCCGACCGCGTGGAAGCCATTGTCCAGCGCACCCGCAAGGGCGGCGGCGAGATCGTCTCACTGCTCAAGCAGGGCAGCGCGTTCTTCGCGCCCAGCGCTGCCACCATGCAGATGGTCGAGTCGATTCTCAAGGATCGCAAGATGATCCTGCCTTGCTCCGTCTACCTGGATGGTGAGTACGGGTTGAGCGACATTTGCTTCGGTGTGCCTGTCAAGCTGGGGCGCAACGGCATCGAAGAGATTGTCAAGATCGAACTGAACGAAGAGGAACAGGCCGGACTGGAAAAATCGGCGAGCCTGATCCGTTCCAGTATGGCTGCCCTGAATCTCTAAAGCGTACCATTCGTAGCAGGCGCTTCAGCGCCAATAAAAGGCGACCAAGCGCCCACTACCGACCGATTTGCATTACCGAACCAGACTGTGCGGCGGTCGGATCGGGCCGCCGCCAGCCAGAATTCGGGCACAAAGACAGGAGGAAACAATGGTCAAGTGCCTGGTTGTTTATGGAAGCAAGTACGGCTCCACGGCTGAGGTCGCGGCGGCCGTTGCAGACGGAATAGGAGCGGATCTGGCCAACGCCGCCAGCCAGCCCGATATCCGTCCGTACGATGTTGTTGTGATCGGGTCGCCCATCTATGCCGGCAACTATATGCAGGTGGTGCGCGACTTCCTGCGCAGCAACAGACCGCTGCTCTCCAAGCGCAAGGTTGCCGCTTTTATCACAGCGGCTGCCACCTGGGAAACGCCGGTCGGTCTGACTGGCGATACGGATGAAGGAGTCTTCACCCAGCAGGAGTATGCCGATGGCTTGGCCGGGATGTCCGGCGGGCAGGTTCTGGACAGCCGCGGCTTCGGCGGTCGTCTTGATCCGCAAGTACTCGACGAATCCGATTTCGGCGTGCTGGATTGGTTCTATCGCTACCTGATGAAGCGGCCGTTGGAAGGGTTCGACGAGATCGACATTCCCGAAGCATACCGCTGGGGCGAAGAACTGCGTCAAACTGTCGGCGCCTGAAATGTAACTTCACCCCAAGTCTTCCGAAGTCGTCAAGGCGACACAGCCTGAACGTTCTCTGAAATCAACATCTCGCGGCGACGGTTAACCCTGTCGTCTTGCTACCCCCACCCACGTTAGCAGTTGTTGCCCGGCCCAAAGCCGGGCAATAACGCGTCTGCGCTCCCTTCCCAATGTAGAAAATTCTGATTCTGTCGGATTCTGTGGGTGTGCGACCGCCCGACCGTCAAACGGATCGGGCTACGACGTGAAAGGCCCTGCGGGCCTGCGGATTCCGTAGCCCAGCGGGCTTGCATCTCGTAGCCGGATGGCTTGTAGCCTCCGGCGGGCGCCCTTGGCAACGACAACTTCCTGCATCCACAGAATCCGCTAGAGCCAGGAAAATTCTGATTCTGTCGGATTCTGTGGATGCGCAACCGCCCGCCCGTCAAACGGAGCGGGCCACAACTCGCTGCGTCGGGCGGCCCGTGGCGTGTCCGACGTCCAGAATACCCACATATTTTACAGCCCCAACCGGAAGGAAGGCGGCAGGTTGAACGCGTGCCCACCTCACTTGAGCAATCGCGCCTCTTGGGGTACACTGACGCCGTTCATTCGCGCGCCAGCGCCTAACTCGGCAGGAAGAAACTCGCACCCATGACCAAAGACAACATAACCGAACCCGATCAGCCGCTGTTTGAATTGCTCCCGTTTCAGGAAGATTTGCCGCCCGACCACCGCTCCGGCTTTGTTGCGGTTGTTGGACGGCCTAACGTGGGTAAATCGACGCTTGTCAACGGCTGGCTTGGGCAGAAGATTGCCATCGTCAGTCCAAAGCCGCAGACCACGCGCCATCGCCAACTGGTCATCATCACCCGACCCAACGCGCAGGTCATCCTGCTCGACACGCCGGGCTTGCACAAGCCGCAGAATCTGTTGGGTGAGTACATGATGAGCCAGGCGACCCAGGCCGTACCCGACGCCGATGTGGTTTGCCTCCTTGTGGACGGCAGCTCGTGGCCGGATGACGCCGACCGGCTGGCCGTGCAGTATCTGGAGGAAAGGGCGGCCGGTGTTCCCGTGTTACTTGCTATCAACAAAATCGATCTGGTCGCGCCGCATGAACTGGAGGCGCGCATCGATGCCTATCGCCAGTTGGCGTCCTTTAGCATCGATTGGGTGGCGCTGACAGCGCTCGAAGCGGCCGGTCGCGACGACTTGTTCGAGCGCATCGTTGCTCTGCTGCCACTTGGCCCGCGCTACTACCCTGCCGATCAGATCACCGACCAACAGGAACGCTTTATCGCCGCCGAGATGATCCGCGAGCAGGTGTTGTTGCACACCTATCAAGAGGTGCCGCACAGCGTCGCGGTGTTGGTGAGCGAGTTCAAGGAACGCAGCGCCCGCCTGACCTACGTCGGCGCGACGATCTATGTCGAACGCGAGACCCAGAAGGCGATCGTTCTCGGCAAAGGCGGCCAGCTCATCAAGCAGATCGGCGCGGGCGCGCGCGCCGAGATCGAAGAGATGATTGGTACCAAGGTTTACCTCGATTTGTGGGTCAAGGTCTGGCCGAATTGGCGCAAGGATGAGCACCGTCTTCGCTGGCTGGGCTTTGCTCTTCCGCCGAGCAATTAGGCTGTTGACATTCCGATATCGCAGCTTGTCGCTGCATGTTGACACCTCGAATCGCGGAGTAGGTATCCTTAGGATGCGTCTATCAATTAGTTACCGCTTTGGCCGGTCTCCTGACCGAGCCAACACAGGGAAGTTGTTTTAGACACGTCCTTAGATGCCGGGTCGGAAGCGCCAGAGAGGCCCGCATTTGAGGATGCTCACTCCGCGGGGCGAAACGTCAACACGACCAGTACAGTTGCTGCAGCACTCGCCACCGTCATTCCCGCGAACGCGGGAATCCAGGACCTCACTTACGGCGACGCCCAAAGGAGAAATTCATTGGCCAACATAATCCGCGGCGGAACAGTTGTCTACGGGATCGCCGTTGCCTTGCTGACCGCCTTGTTCGCCGTTCCGCTGGCTATACTGATGGCGGCCGGCGGTGGACCGTTCGTGGCTTCGGCAGCCATGCTGCTGAGCTTTGTCGCGCTGGGTGTAGGTATGGGCGCGGCGCTGGCATGGGCGGGATGGCGCTCCTACAGCGGCAAGCCTGCTCCATCCCTCCACTTGCCGCCAGCCTGGGCGCTGCTGATCGCCTTTTTCGCCATCCTGGCCATTGGCGCTATTGTGTTGTTTACGCCGCTGGCTTTCATTCTGCCCCTGGTACACATCGTCGTCTGCCTGCTGCCACCCCTGATTTTGATTGCCGCAGTCGCGCGCTACTTGCAGCGCAACGGCGTTTCGCTGACCCGTCGCGACCTCACCACCCAGTTCGCCTTTGGCGCAGTTGGTGCAACGGCCATCGCCATCATGCTGGAGATGCTGGCTGCGGGGACGGCCATGACAGTGGGGCTGTTTGGCGTCACGCTGTTGCCCGGAGGGATCGAAAAAATGCAGGCGCTGTCGGAGATTGTGCAATCGCCGGCCGTGATGGTCTCGCCGGAACGGTTGCTGGAGACGATCTTCACGCCGGCGTTGGTTGTAGGACTTGGCCTGCTGGTAGCCGTGGCCACGCCGATGATCGAGGAGGTCATCAAGTCGCTGGGTGTGCCGCTGGCGGCGTCGCTGCGTCCGGTGAGCCGCGCGCAGGCGTTCGCCTTTGGCCTGATCGCCGGCGCGGGGTTCAGCCTGACCGAGGCGCTGTTCTACGGGCTGGCCGGGCTGCCCCACGAGTGGGCCATGCCGGTGCTGACGCGCGCGGCGACGGTGGTGATCCACGGCGCTGCCACCGGGCTGTTGGGCATCGCGTGGTACGAGGCGCTGCACAGGCGTACCTGGCGCTTTGTCGCCTACGCTGTCGCGGGCATCGGACTGCACGGTTTGTGGAACACCCTGGGTGGGATGCTGGCGCTGGCGTCGTTCAGCGTGATGGGCCAGTCTGGCGGGCCGGGCGAGGCTATCAGCGCCGGTCTCAACGCAGCTGTCATCTTCCTGCTGGTCGCCACCTGGTGTCTGGCCCTCGGCGTTATCATCTGGCAGGCTCGCCAGGTTGTACGGCTGTCGGCGCAAGTAGTTGACACTATAGCTGGGTGACATTTCACGTCTTCACGTTTCACGCTCAATCACACCAAACCCCGTAAATCCTTGAACTCTCTTAACGTATGACGACTAAATCCACCAAGCACGATTCCACGACCAATCGCTGGATGCTGGCGCTGAACGCGGGCTGGTTTGGGTTGGCGTATCTCTGGAACGGCCTGCACGCGATCCTTCTGCCGGCGATGTTGATCGGGCTGGTGCCCCTGGCGCTCAAGAACACCTATCTGGGCGCGCTTACTTTTTTCGGTTTGCTGCTGGCTATGCTGACCCAGCCTATGGCCGGCGCAGTCAGCGACCGCAGCGGCTGGATGGGCAGGTGGGGCCGCCGCCGGCCTTTTGTCGCGCTGGGCGTGGCGCTGGTAGCCGGTCTGCTGGTGCTGATGGCCGGCGCGCGCACCTTTGCTGCCATTGCGTTGATCTACGCGGCCATGCAGGTGAGTGCCAGCATCGCCGAGGCGTCGCTGCAAGGGCTGTTGCCTGACCTGACGCCTCCGGAAGAAAGGGGCCGGGCTTCAGGGTTCAAGAACGCCGCCCAGATCGCCGGGTTCGTGGCCGGTGTAGGACTGGGCGGCATTCTTGCCGGCCGCGGCCAGATCGGGCTGGCGCTGATTGTCGCCGCGTTGATGGTGGTGGCAACCAATGCCTGGACGCTGATCGGCATCGCGGAACGGCCGGTCAAGCGGCTGCGGCGCCGGAAAGTCGGCGCGGCCGATGCGCTGCGTACGGCCTACGGCAGTTTCCGCATCGACCGGAAGGCCGCCCCCGGCTACACCCGCCTGCTGGCCGGCCGGGCGCTGTTGATGGCCGGCTATTTCGCCCTGCAAGGCTTCGCCCAGTATTTCATCGCCGACAACCTGGACGCACCCGATCCGGCCAGCACAACGGCGCTGTTGATGGCAGTCATGGGCGTTGCCGTCCTGGTGTTGGCCGTGCCTACCGGGATGTTGGCCGACCGCATCGGCCGCCGGCCGTTGAACCTGTTTGCTGGCGTGCTGGGCGCGCTGGCAACCCTGGCGTTGGTCCTGGTCGGCGCCATCCCGCAGTTGATCCTGGTTGGCGGACTGGTGGGCGCGTCGGTGGGCATCTTTCTCAGCGCCAACTGGGCCTGGGCGGCTGATCTTGTACCGCCCAACGAGGCCGGCCGCTATCTGGGCCTAAGCAACCTGGCAACGGCCGGCGCCAGCGCCTTTTCGCGCTTGTTGGCCGGCCCACTGGTAGACGGCGGCAACGCGCTGCGAATCGGGTTGGGCTACAACCTGCTTTTCACCTTGCTGGCCATCGCCATGTTTGCCGGCACAGCGCTGCTGGCCGGCGTGCCGGAGACTCGCAGCGTCCAGCCAGAACCGCTGGCCGAGCCGGCCGCGGTGGACCGGCCGGGGAGGCAGCCATGAACAGGCGCCAGTTCCTTGGGCTGACAGGGGCCGGTGTAGCAGCGCTGGCAGCGGGCGCAGGCTGGGCAACGTTGGTGGAACCCAACTGGCCGGTGGTGGAGCGTCAGGAGATTCGCCTGGCGCGTCTGCCGGCGCGGCTGGACGGGCTGCGGATCGCGCAGCTCAGCGACATCCATCACAGCCCGCTGGTGACGCCGGGTGACCTCCAACGCGCTGTGACGCTGGTCAACCGCCAGTCGCCGGACGCGGTGATGTTGACCGGCGACTTCATCTGGCGCGACGCCAGCTTTGCAGCCGGCCTGGTGGAGCCGCTGCGGGAACTGGCTGCACCGTTGGGCGTCTTCGCTGTCTTCGGCAACCACGACCACTGGAGCGGCGCCGAGCAGGTCGCGGCGGCGCTGGCAGCCGCCGGCGTGACGCTGCTGGTCAACCAGGCAGTGCGGCTGCCAACCGACGCGCCGTTGTGGCTGGCTGGGCTGGACGACGTGTGGGAGCGCAGGCAGGACATCCGGCGCGCGCTGCGCGACGTGCCGGACGGCGAGACGACGGTATTGCTCTGCCACGAGCCGGACTACGGTGACGAGGCGTCTGCCTACCCGGTGGACCTGCAACTGTCCGGCCACAGCCATGGCGGGCAGATCAACCTGCCGCTGGTGGGACCGCCGGTGTTGCCCTGGTTGGGACGCAAGTACCCGGCCGGTTTGTACGAGGTGGCGGGGTTGCAGCTCTATACCAACCGCGGCATCGGGCTGATTGCCCCGGCTGTGCGTTTCAACTGCCCGCCGGAGGTGACGGTGTTGACGCTGCGCGCAGCCTAGCTCTCCTCCTACTCGTCCTCATCCTCTTCGGGGATCGGACGGGTACGAGAAGGAAGGGATCGCCACGCGCAACTCGATTGACAATCAACTGCCGCCGCGCTAGAATGGAGCAACCGCTATCCGCTTCCCTGCACGCTGTGACCGACTGCGCCGAACTGGACATCATCATCTCTCAGCACGACGACAATTCATGTCGCGTCGCCATGCGAAGCTCGCTGGACGACAACCTCGCAGTTGAAGTGAAGGCGCACTCTTCTGGCTCCTGCTACCCCGCGTCGTCTTGCACTTAGAGAACTTGGGGAGGATGAGGAGCAGCAGGAGTATGAGTATGAGTATGAGTAGGAGTATGAGAAAAAGGAGCTGAACGATGAAACTGCTGACGTTGTTGCGCCATGCCAAGTCGTCCTGGGACAATCCGGGGATGGCTGATTACGACCGGCCGCTGAACGATCGCGGGCGCAGGGATGCGCCTTTTGTGGGGCAGTTCTTCCAGCAGGTCGGGCTGACGCCGGACTTGATCGTCAGTTCGCCAGCGCGTCGGGCACGCCAGACGTGCGACCTGTTTGCGCAGGAGGCAGGCTACAACACACGCATTCGTTGGGAGGAGAATATTTACGCGGCCAGCAGCGATTCCTTGCTGGCGGTGGTGCGCTCCCTGCGCGACGACGCCGGCCATGTGCTGATGGTGGGCCACAACCCCGGCTTCGAGGACCTGGCCGGCGCGTTGATCGGCGCGGACGGACCAGGGGCCTACAGCCTGCGTATGCCCACTGCGGCCGCCGCGCACCTGGTTCTTGCCGTGGACGTCTGGCGTGAAACGCAGCCCGGATGCGGCCAGTTGCAGTGGCTGGTGACGCCGAAGCTGCTCAAGGCCGCGGTGGGGTGAGACCTTCTGCTCATCATATTTCTCCTACTCATCCTCCTACTCGTACTCCTACTCCAAATTGAGTAGGAGTACGAGTAGGAGGATGAGTAGGAGAAGGAGCAGGTGCAGGAGTGTTAACAGGTGCGGACGTCGCGTACTTCCATGGAGCGAGGTTCCAGCGCGGCCTTAAGCGTGGCTTCGTCCGGGCCGGCGACCTTGAAAACCAGCTCCGATGTAGACGGGTCGTCACCGGCGAAGGTGCCCAGCGCGATGATGTTGCCGCCCAGCTCGAAGATCGCTTTGCTGAGCGAGGCTATCTCGCCCGCCACATTGGGCACGATGACGCTGACCCGCACCGCTTTCTGGCGTGCGCCCAGCATCTCCAGCATCACCTTGAAAATGTCGGTCTCGGTGATGATGCCCACTACCTTGCCGTCCCGCAGCACCGGCAGCCCGCCTACCTTGTGGTCGGCCATGATGCGGGCCGCTTCCTCGATGGGCGTATCCTCAACGGTGGTGACCACCTCCTTGGTCATCACCTTGCGCACCGTTATCTTGCTCACCAGGTAGTTGATCTCCCAGACGCTGAGAGTCGTGGCCTGGCCGGGGCTGGCGTTGCGCAGATCGTTCTCGGACACGATCCCCACCAACTTGCCGTTCTCCACCACCGGCGCGCGCCGGATGTGCTCGCGCCGCAACATCTCCAGTGCATCCATCACCGGCACGTCGGGACCGACAGAAATCACGGGGTGTATCATTCGCTCGCCTACAAGCATGGGAACCTCCTTTGGTTCAGTTCTGATGTTTTGTTATCTTGAATGCAGCTACTCGGTCGCGCTCGCCGTCTCGTGGGTCACGCCGCGGCGCAGATGGTGCCAGACGTAATAGCCGATGGCGATGACCACGCCGGCCATCACCGGGTACTTCAGCGGTCCCATGATGCCCAGGATTTGCTCCCAGTGGTCGCCCCACATCCAGCCAACCAACGCCAGCGCGCCGCACCAGATGAACGAGCCGATGTAGGTCAAAAAGGCAAAGGGCACGAACTTGACCTTGAACACGCCGGCGGGGAAGGAAATAAAGGTGCGCACAATCGGCAGCAGGCGGGCAGCAAAATTGACTCCCTGGCCCCAGCGGGTGAACAGGCGGTCGAAGTTATCGATGTCCTTCTGGTTGACGAGGATATACTTGCCGTAGCGTTCAACAAACGGCCGCCCGCCCCAGTATCCCATTCCGTAGGAAATGGAAGAACCGATGAGGCAGCCCAGAGCGCCGAAAAAGCCGCCGATAATAAATGCCTGCCACCACATCACGCCGGTAGGGATCAGCAGCCAGCCGGCCAGCGGCATGGTAATCTCGCTGGGAATGGGAATGTTGGCGCTCTCCAGCGCCATGATGATCACGACACCGGGCCAGCCGATGGCGTGAAACAGACTCTCCAGAAGCGGTACGATGTACTGTGCGATAAGGTGTTCCAAGACAGAATTCTCCGGATGCAGGCCCGCTGTGCGAGCCGCCAGGTTTCGTTCAGATCAACAAATTCCCCGGAACAGTCAAACTCCGGGGAACAGATAGATCAACTACATTGTAACACGTCAGGGCGAGGCTTCAAAAGCTGGGGCCTTGCCTCGCGAGTCAAGGAACTGTCTGCCAACGTCTGGCCCCGACAGGTTGACCGCTGCGCAGATGGTCTCTGACTTGACGCTCTATGCCTTCAATGTTAGAATGCGACCTGCCGTACCGCAAGACGCCCCCATCGTCTAGAGGACTAGGACACAGGCCTTTCAAGCCTGCGACAGGGGTTCGAATCCCCTTGGGGGCACAGGACCACTTGTGCTTCACGACCTCGCTTCAGGCGAGGTCGTTTTGTTGTACGCCCGTGCGTTGAAAACTGCGCCTCACCGTATTCTCTGCCGTTTTCATCCCTTGTGGTGCCAGGCGCAACCCGTCCCGGTGCCTGTCTTGAAAATAACACCTCGCTCGGGCCGGTCTGTGCAAAGCCTCCCGGAGGGGCCGACCGTGCCCCGCGGTTTTCATCGATCGGGGTGTCGGGCGCAGCCCGTCCCGGCGCCTGCTTCGAAAATAGAGTTTCGCTCGGGCCGGTCTCTGACCGAGTCCCGCTCATTTTCATTGATCGGAGTGCCGGGGCCGCCCGGCCGGGTGCATGTCTTGCAATTGAGGTATGCCTGTTATGAACGAAACCAATTCATCCAAGCCTTTCCACCTGCGCGATTTCCGGGCGGAGGACATCCCGGATTTCGTCGAGGCGATCAACCTTGGCTATCCTGAGGAGCCAACTACGATAGAACAGATGGAATACTGGGAGAGCAGCTTTCCCAGCGATGTCCCGCGGCGCCGCGCTGTGGCCGAATGGCAGGATGGCAAGACAGCCGGGTTCGCTACCTGCTTTGACCCATTCTGGATGGTGACGCCGGGTGCGTATTGGCTGGAACTGCTGGTGCATCCCTCCTATCGCCGCCAGGGAGCGGGCCGCGAGCTGCTGGTAACCGTGGAACCCTTCGCTTGGCAGCAAGGTGCGCAGCGGCTGTGGTCCAACGGCCGAGAGGATCACCTGGACGGCGCCGCCTTTGCCGGAGCCCATGGCTACCACAGGATTGGCATCCGCTTCGAGTCGACGCTGGACCTCGACACCTTCGCCGAAGAGCCGTTTGTGGCTGCATTCGACAGGATTCGCGCGGCCGGCTACACGTTGACGACCTTTGCAGACGAACGCGCTCGGGTCGCCGACGCCGACCGGCGCCTCTACGATCTTTACGACGAGATCATGGTGGATGTCCCCTTTCCCGGTGGCGCCTATCCCAAGACAACCTACGAGCAGTGGCGCGCCTGGACGCTGGACAGCCCAATCAGCGACACAGAAGCCATGTTTCTTGCCAAGCAGGGCGACGAGTGGGTTGGTCTGACGCTGGTTGAGATTCCGCCGGTTGGCACGGCCTTCACAGGTTCCACCGGCGTGCTGCGCGCCCACCGCGGCCGCGGCCTGGCCATGGCGCTCAAGCTGCACTCGTTCCGTTTCCTGCGCGAGCGTGGCCAGCACGAGGTGCGCGCCCACAACGACACCGCCAACCCGCCGATCCTCAACCTTAACGAAAAGCTGGGCTACCGGCGGCTGCCGGGCTGGATATCGTGGGAGAAGTTGAACCCATCCAGCCGTTAGCACGCAAACGCACCCGTTCATCGGTTGGGGGGAAGTAGACCGGCGAACGGGTGCCTGTAGCCTGAGTATACCACGGGTGGGGTGGCTGTCAATGGGCATAGTCACCATTTACAAGCCGGCATCGAGGTTTGACCTCTGTTTTTCCGCGGGATACAATAGCAACAGAACAATGTGTTCTGGCGGGAACAGGCTACTCCCGTATCCTAAGTCGTAGCCAAGTGATCAGGAGGCAACTACTATGTTGACAGAAGCCGTCGAAAAGGCGCTTAACGACCAGATCCAGAAGGAGCTTTACTCCTCGTACATCTACCTTTCCATGGCCGCGTACTTCGAGGCCGAGAATCTGCCCGGCGCAGCGAACTGGATGCGCAATCAGCACGACGAAGAGCACGGCCACGCCATGAAGATCTTCGACTTCATCGTGGACCGCGGCGGTCTCGTGCAGCTTCAGGCCCTCCAGCAGCCGCCGCTGACCTTCGGCTCGCCGCTGGAGGTGTTCGAGCAGTCGCTGGAACACGAGCGCAAGGTCAGCAAGTCGATCCACGACCTGTACGCCCTGGCCGCCCAGGAAAACGACTATCCAACCCAGGCCATGCTCCAGTGGTTTATCAACGAGCAGGTTGAGGAAGAGAAGAGCGTCGGCGACATCGTGGCACAGATCAAGATGATCCAGGACTCGCCGGCTGCCATGTATATGCTGGACCAGCAGCTCGGCGCCCGCCAGGGCGGCGCGGCAGAATAAACCGAAAAAGCGCCCTTTTAACAAACACCCCTCGTCGAGCGACGAGGGGTGTTTTGCTGTCAGGATCGTTCGGGGGCTACGGACCCGGTGGTCCTCCGATAGTTGTCACCACGGCGTTGGTGTTGAAGGTGGTCCACACACTGCCGCCGGTGTAGGTGGCGCCTGTGTACAGACCGTAAAAATCGGTACCGCCGGAGATCGTCCCGCCCGTGTAGGCGGTATAGGTCCGGTTGGGCAGAAGCTCCGGCGCTGTGTAGATCATGCTCTGGTAGGTCTTGGTCACGCGGAAGACAAACGCATCGACGCCGTCGTCGCGCAGGAAGCGAATCGCCGTTCCGACCGGCCGGCTGCTCATCACCACCACACGTTGGGCAGAGTTGCTGGATGGCGTGCTGTTTCTGCCGCCGGCGCCCACCACGGTGCCGCCGTTGAAGACGATCTGGCAGTTGTCGCAGTCCAGGCCGCCTTCCGGAACGTTGGCGCCCAGGGCCACGGTGAGGCCGCCGGTGAAGTGCAGGGTGCCGTTGGAGTCCACCGCATCGCCGGCAGTCGAGTTAGCGTAGATCTGCCCGCCGTTGACGGTGATGTCGTTGGTGGCGTTCAGACCGTCGTCGCTGACGGTGATCGTGATCGACCCGCCGTTGATGACGATGTTGTTCTTGCTCTCGATGCCTTCCGTGCCGGTGCTGACATAGATCGTGCCGCCGTGGATGGTCAGCGTGTCTTCGGCGATGATGCCATCATCTTCCGGCGCCAGGTTTAGAGCGCCGTCGTAGATCGACAGGGTGCCTTCGCTCTCCAGGGCGTCGTGCGCCTGGACCACATGGATCGTCCCGCCGTAGACGGAGATATCGTCGTTGGCGTGCAGGCCGTCGGTGGTGGCGGCAAGGGTGATCACACCGCCGTGGATAATCAGATCGTCATCGCTGACAATGGCGTGCTTGTAGTGGCCCGTGACCTGCAACGCGCCGCTGCCGGAGATCTCCAGCGTGTCGTTGCTGAACAAGGTGCCCTTGGCCTCATAGCCGGTGTAGTCAGCGCCATCGACCAGCGTGTTGGTGGTGCCGGCGGCCAGCACCAGCGACACCGACTCGGCGTTGCTCACATCGATTGCCGGCCCTGCGGCGTGCGTCAGCGCCATGCCGGCCAGCGTCAACTCCACCGTTCCCGCTGTATCGACCTCGATCATACCGTCGGCCAGCGTACCGACGACGCGGTAAGCGCCGCCATCGACGATGGTGACCGTGTTGCCTGACACCACCGCGCCGGAGCCACTGACCGTGATGGGTGTCCCCAACGTGATCAGCGTATAACCGGGGGATGACGTAGGTGTAGCCATCGGCGTAGGCGTAGATGTCGGTGTGCGGGTAGGCGTTGCGGTCGCCGTCGGTGTCGCCGTGTTGGTGGCTGTGGCAGTCGGTGATGGCGTGGCCGTAGATGTGTTGGTCGGCGTCGCGGTTGCAGTTGGCGTGCGGGTCGGTGGGTTGGTTGCAGTCGCTGTTGGCGTGGCCGTGTTAGTGGCGGTCGCTGTCCAAGTAGGCGTGTGCGTCGGTGTAGCAGTCGCCGTAGCCACAGCTGTGGCTGTGCTGGCAGCAGTGGCCGTCGAAGTGGGTGTGTTGGGAGGTAGGGTCGTCGGCGTGGCCGTTCTGGTAGCTGTGGCTGTCGCCGTCGGCGTAGCCGTGGATGCAGGCGTGTTGGTGGGCCTGGTAGTTGGTGTTGACGTCGCAGTGGGCGTGCGCGTCGGTGTGCGAGTGGCCGTTGCGGTCGGCGTGGCCGTGGAAGCAGGCGTATTGGTAGGCGTTGCCGTCGCCGTAGCCACCGGTGTGGCAGTTGGCTCTCCACTGCTGCTCCAGCCTTTCAACACCAGCGGCAGGTAGATCGTGCCTCCTGCGGCCCAGGTTCGTGAGACGGCCGACAGCAGGATGGCTACAACCAGGACCAGGCCATACCATTTTTGTTTCTTGTTCACGGGGAGAACCTCGAAGCGCTAGCTGGCCGAAATCGGACAGATGGGAAGGTAACGGTAGATGCGGCCGACGTAGGTCACCACAGCGTCCGTGTTGAAAAACGCCACGAGGCTCCCGCCGGTGTAGGTTGCACTGGTGTACAGCCCATGGAAATCGCTGCCGCCGCTGATGGAGCCGCCCTTTCGCACGTTGAAGACCCGGTTGGCCAGCAGGGCGGGAGACGAGAAGATCATGTTCTCATAGGCCTGGCTGGCCTCGAACGTCAGCACATCCTCCCCGTCGTCGCGTACGATGCGAAGCGCAGTGCCTGCTTCACCCGGTCCGAGGACCGCGACGCGCTGAGCCGAGCTGCCGGATAGCGTGCTGTAAGCGCCGCCGGTCGCGACCACGATGCCGCCGTTGAAGGCGATTTCGCACGACTCGCCACAGACCAGGCTGCTGATGGGACTTTCACCTCCCACAGCAACGGTGACACCGCCGTTGAAGGACATCGTACCGTCGGACTTGATGACATCGTCTGCCGCGTGGGCATAGATCTGCCCGCCGTTCACCGTCAGGTCGTTGGCAGCGCTTAGACCGTTGTCACTGGCCTCGACCGAGACCTCACCCTGGTCGATGGTCAGCGTGTCCTTGCTGTCGAGGCCATCGACGGCCGTTGTGATCTCTATCGCGCCGCCGTTGACGACCATGGCGCCTTCGCTGACAATTCCGTCGTCGTCGGCTGCCACCGTCAGCACGCCGCCGTCGATCAGCAAGGTGCCCTCGCTTTCGATGCCGTCGTTAGACTCGGTGATCGTGATGGTTCCACCGTGGACGGTGATATCGTCGTTGGCGTGCATGCCATCGGTGGCCGACTGAATGGTGATATCGCCGCTGTCGATGACGATGTTGTCGTCGCTGACGATGCCGTGTTTGTAGTTGCCGGTGATCTGCAACGCACCGTGGCCGGAGATCTCCAGCGGATCGTTGCTGAACAGCGTGCCCTTGGCTCCGCTGTACGACGAGCCGTCCACCAGGGTGTTGGTTGTTCCATCGGCCAGGATCAGCGACACCAGCATGGCATCGCTCACCTTGATGGCCGGTCCGCTGGAGTTGGTGAGCGCGATGTCGTCGAGGATCAGCGTCACCTCGTCGGTGGTATTCACCTCGATCATGCCATCGGCCAGCGTGCCAATAGCCCGAAAGACACCGCCGGCAACGATTGTCACCGTGTTGCCGGCTACCACTGCGCCGGGACCGTTGACGGTGATGGGATCGCCCAGCGTGATCAGTACTTCATCCGCGGGCGCGGAACTGGCTTCGACGAGGTTGCTGGAGACTGCACCGGGACCAAACAACAGGGTGAGCACCAACAGCAGGACGAAAAGGGTTTTCATGCCGCACCTCCTTGCGAAAACGGCTGTCGTGTGGAATGTGAAATGGATGGGTCGCGCGGGGCATCTGATCCAGGTGTTTGTTGTTTCCTGGACATCAGTCCCTGTGTTCCCCCATTCTACGCCGCCGTTTTCAAGACTTGATGAAGGAGGTGTTCAGAAGTTGTGAATATCTAAACAGACATGCCTGCGTTACATCCGCATACTCAGCCCGATCCGGCCACGCTCGCGGTCGATCTTGACCACCTTGACCTGCACCACGTCGCCGACGCTGACCACCTCGTAGGGGTTGCGCACGTAGCGGTCGGCCATTTGGCTGACGTGCACCAGCCCGTCGTGCTTGACGCCGATGTCCACAAACGCGCCGAAATCGACCACGTTGCGCACGGTGCCGGTCAGCACCATGCCCTCGCTCAGGTCGTCGAGACTCAACACGTCGTGGCGCAGCACCGGCGCCGGCAGATCGTCGCGCGGGTCGCGGCCCGGCCGCAGCAACGCCTCGAAGATGTCGTTCAGGGTGGGAACACCGACATCCAGCAACTCAGCCAGCGCTTGGAGGTCGCTGCGAGAGCGAAACTGGCGCAGCCGCGCGCTCAGATCAACCATCCGCCAGTTGAGGTCGGCCAGCGACAGCAGGTTCTCGGCCACGGCATAGCTCTCGGGGTGAACCGTCGTCCGGTCCAGCGGGTTCCTGCTCTCCGGCACGCGCAGGAAGCCGGCCGCCTGCTGGTATGCCTTCGGTCCCAGCCCCTTGACCTTCAGCAGATCGCTGCGCTTCTGGAAGGGGCCGTTCTCGTCACGCCAGGCGACGATGTTCTTCGCCAGTTTGGGTCCAATCCCGGCCACGTATTTCAGCAACGCCGGCGAGGCGGTGTTGGCATCCACGCCCACCGCGTTGACTGCGTCTTCCACCACCGCGTCCAGCGTGCCTGCCAGCTTCTTCTGGTCCACGTCGTGCTGGTACAGCCCGACGCCGATGCTCTTCGGGTCGATCTTGACCAGCTCGGCCAGCGGGTCCTGCAAGCGGCGCGCGATGCTGACCGCGCCGCGCATCGACACGTCCAGGTCGGGAAACTCATCGCGCGCCAGCCCTGACGCCGAGTAGACGCTGGCCCCCGCTTCACTCACCATCACATACGCCAACCGCTTCCCCTTCTTTCCCTCTTTTCCTTCCTTTCCTTCCTTTCCCTTCCTCCCCTCTCCGCCCTCCCAGTCCCCAATCACCTCCGCCGCCAACTGCTCTGTCTCGCGGCTGGCCGTGCCGTTGCCGACCGCCAGGATCTCGACGCCAAACCGCTGCACGGCAGCCAACAGCAGGTCCTTGCTGCGCTGACGCTCTCGCTGAGGCTCGTGTGGGTAGATGGTGAAGCTGGCCAGGTACTTGCCGGTGCCATCCACCACAGCGACCTTGCAGCCGGTGCGGAAACCGGGGTCGATGCCCATCACCACCTTGCCGCGGATGGGCGGCTGCATCAGCAGGGCTTTGAGGTTGGTGGCGAAGACGTGGATCGCGTGGTCATCGGAGACCTCGGTCAGACCGCCGCGGGTCTCGCGCTCGATGGACGGCGCGATCAGCCGGCTGTAGCCGTCCTCCACCGCCGCCCGTACGTGGGCCGCAAAGGGCGACCGCGGGTTGGTGAGCACCCGGTTCTCGATCTGGCCGACGATCAGGTCGTCCGGCGCGTCCAGCGACACCTTCAGCACACCCTCTGTCTCGCCGCGGTTGATGGCCAGCAACTGGTGCGGCGGCAGGTCGGCCACCGGCGCGCGGAACTCGTGGTACATCTCGTACTTGTTGCCCGGATCGGCGCCCTTCTTCGCCAGCCGCACCAGGACCATGCCGTCGCGCTGGAGTCGCGGCGGGCGATCTCGCGAGATGGCGTCCTCGCTGACCTGTTCGGCGATGATGTCGCGCGCCGGCCAGCGCGTCGTCCACCGTCGCGACCTCGGCATTGAGGAACCCGCTGGCCAGCCGGTCGATGTCCACCGCGGCGCCTTGCTCCAGCATCCGCTCAGCCAGCGGCTCCAGCCCGCGCTCCCGGGCAATGGTCGCCCGCGTGCGTCGCCTGGGACGGTAGGGCAGATAGAGATCCTCGACCTTCTGCAAGGTGTCGGCGGCTTCGATGGCTGACCGCAGTTCGGGCGTCAGTTTTCCCTGTTCGTCGATGGAGGCCAGTACAGCCTGCTTGCGTTCCGCCAGGTTGCGCAGGTAGGCCAGTCGGGTCTCGATCTGGCGCAGTTGCACCTCGTCCAGCCCGCCGGTGGCTTCTTTGCGGTAACGGGCGATGAAGGGAATCGTGTTGCCGGCGTCCAGCAGTTCAACAGCGCCGGTTACCTGATCAATGCGCAGCCCGAGTTCGGCTGCGATGACAGCGATGAGTTGATTGGTCATTGTTCCTTGTTGTTTCGTGCTTGTTCAGCAAGCCAAGCAGTGAGACTTCGGAAGTCGCTGCAATGCATTGAACGGTGTTAACTCCCGGCGGAAAAGTCGCTTCGATCCTGTACCAGCGACTTCCGAAGTCATTGGCTGGTAATGAGGTTTCCTTCAGTTTCGGCCGGTCGATCTTGCCACCGGGGCGACGGGATGTCAAGTATTGTCCAGGTCGGGTGACGCGCGAGTTGCTTGACAGACCCTGTTGGCGGTGCTAGACTCCCGGCAGAAGACTCCGATTGGTGGTAGTCGATTTTTGAACCAGATAATAGTCCGTCCTTCCCAGGCAGCAGTGTGCAACGGAGACTCTCTAATGATCCTGACAAGAGAACAACTCGAAACACGCGAGCGCGAGTTCCTGGCGCCGTATGCCATGCACAGCGGCGACAGCCGCGGCCGCGTTCACCGCGATGACGAACACCCGTACCGAACGGCATATCAGAAGGATCGCGATCGTGTGATCCACACCACCGCATTCCGGCGTTTGGAATACAAGACCCAGGTGTTCGTTTATCATGAGGGAGATCATTACCGCAATCGACTGACCCATTCCATCGAGGTTGCCCAAATTGGTCGCACCATGGCGAGAGCATTGGGGGCTAACGAGGACCTCACCGAGGCTATCTGCCTGGCTCATGATCTCGGACACCCACCCTTTGGTCACACGGGCGAACACGTTCTCAACGATCTGATGGAGGGATACGGCGGATTTGACCATCAGCGGCAAACGATGCGCATCGTGGAACGGCTGGAGGAACGATACCCAGGGTTCTCCGGCCTGAACCTGACCTACGAGGTGCGCGAGGGGCTGGTCAAGCACGACACGGTCTACGACGTAACCGATGCCAGCGGCTACGAGCCGGACAAGGCCGGCACGCTGGAGTGCCAGATCTCCAATCTGGCTGACGAGATCGCCTATAGCGCGGCCGACCTGGAGGATGGGCTGCGTAGCCGTATCCTCGATCCCGGGGCTGTGGCCGAGCTGGTCCTGTGGCAAAAGCTGCACGACGTGCTTGTCGCAGATCCCACGTTCCCGATCGCAGATGATGCGTCGATGACGACCCTGGTGCGCGCTCGGATCGTACGCAAGCTGATCGGAGCGCTGGTGACCGATTCTATTTCCACCACGTCACTGCAGCTAAACGAGCTGGGATTCGAGTCGGTTGACGCGCTGCGGGCATACGGTGAGAACGTCGCCACTTTCTCGCCGGAGATGCACGTTCTCAACGAGGAGTTGAAGGCGTTTCTCTTGCAGAACTTCTACTATCACTGGCGGGTGCATCGCATGGCTGCCAAAGCACAGCGTATCCTGACCGACCTGTTTATCGTCTATTGCGACGACCCGCGCCAGTTGCCCCCTGATACTCAGGCCCGGTTGGATACAAGCGGCGACACCATGCAGCGGGTGATCTGCGACTACATCGCCGGCATGACCGACCGCTACGCCATCCAGGAACACCAGAAGCTGTTCGACCCCGAGGCGCGGGTCTGAAACTGCGTCCTGCTATTCAATCGTCTCATTCGGCACTGCGATCAAGAATCGTTCGGAACGTCTCCGTAGATGGTCGTCCCGGGGTGGAATTCATACCAGCCTGTCCACCATGTTCTCTGAGGTACTGCGCCGGCGCCGTCCACAGAAGCCCGCACAACATCGTGTTCTTCATCAAAAATCACCTCGATTTGGCGACCGTTTATAGTTTCACATACACTTCCAAGGCGGCGTAACTCCGAAAGCGGGTATGCACGAGCCAAATCCCCCACCACAATCCCGATAATCATCTCGTGAGAAGGTAAGCGTTTGTCAGGTACTGATTTACCAGGGATAGTAGCAACACTGGTAACTTTCTCCAGAACTCTCTTCACCCGCGCCTTAGGGATCAGTCCAGTCCAATCTTCCGGTTCAAGTGCTGCCTCCGTATCAGGATGAGCCTGCTTCCACCCCGCCCAGGTGATCAGTTCACCGCTGAGAACTGTCAACCGCTCGCCTTTTAGTGGTCCCGCAACGGCTTCGCCCGTCGCGTGCTGCCACAAAGATCCCGTTTCACGGTCACGAATAACCATGTTGCGGCGCCAGACGCATTCCACGTCGAAGGTTAGCCGCTGGCTTCTGACATGTGCGGCATACACGATGCCGCTGCGGCAGGCTTCTCACCACGCTGCCAGCATTGGCTTCTCATTCACTGTGTCGTTGACGAGGTGATGGGGAATGAGTGTGTCGAGCAACCAGGCAATAGCAGACTCCTCATCTGCTTCCGAGTGCCCCAGGACCAACGCGTCCTTCGGCCAACCAGACGCAGAAGCAGCTACATGTTCCGGCTGATCGACCGCCACCAACGTCCTGCTGGCATGGTTGAATCCGGACAACGGCGTCAGCAACAGCACACCCAGCAGTACAAGCAACTGGCCAGTCGTGGGGTTATTCCAATAGAGCAGCAAAGCAGCAGTGATTGCCACCACCGCGACGATAACCTGGACACGTCGCCGGCGATACTGAAACCCAATCCCCAACCTGGGAACAAACGTCACCCATTGGTTCACAAAAATCGCCAGGATGGAAACGACGATTGCAAGTGTAGAAATCAACTGGGTCATTGTTCTGTTTCGCTCACCCAGTGCCAAGCACGCTCCACATCGTCGGCATTGAAGAATCGGGCTTCAACCGCGTAGAACGGGCTGGACAGTTTGGTCACCCATTGCTCCCACCTCTTGGAGCCGACAATGGCCAATCGATGCACTTTCTCATGATATTTGCGGCCAAATCTCCAATCTGCCAACAATGCCCCGAGTTTAATGCCTTCCAACTCGTCCAGTTGCAACAGCAGGTTGACTGTTGACGTTGATCGTAATGCCTCGTCCAAACCCATCGCTAATGTTTGGTAGTCGGTTTCCTGCAGTTTGCCCACAACGCGATATCCCAGGACACTGCCTTCGCTTGCCGGCAGACGATGTATCGCTGCTGTTTGCAGAAAGCTGTCGCCGACAAACTGTTTCTTCAGCAGGCCGGAAAAGGCCTCGTAGGTAACCAGCTTCATCACTACCATCTCTGCCTTGACGCCCAGCTCGCTGCCGGGCACGAACTGCTTGGCAAAGTCGTGAGCTTTCTGCTGGCGCAGCTCGATTTGCGGCTTGACGCGGTGTTCGTAGGTAGCCAGCGCCTGCTGCCAATCCTCCGTCTGGCCCAGCTCTTCGGCCAGCACGTAGGCGCCACCCAGGGCCATCGATGCACCCTGGCCGGAGATCAGCGTCATGCAGCCGGCTGCATCACCGACCAGAACCACGCGGCCGTTGCGCCAGGTGTCCATCCGAATCTGCGTGACCGTGTCGACCAGGATGTCCTTACCATCGTCCGGCATGTCGTCCAGAATCTGAGGAGCCAGCCATCCCATGCCCTCGAAGGCGGCACGAATCTTGTCCGCGCGCTTGTCGTGCGGAACGTATCCTTCGTCCTTAGTCTGCCACAGAAAGAGGGTTGCCAACTGGTCTTCACGGTCGGTGGAATAGGCGCCTATCTGCCGCCCTGGCTCAGTGTAGTTCGACCATGTTGCCGGCAGTTGGTAGGTGTTTGGCACGAAGTAGCAAGCAAGGTAATACCCGAGGTAAAAGGCAAACTTTTCCTCCGGACCAAAGACCAGGCCACGAACGTTGGAGTGGATACCGTCCGCGCCCACAAGCAGGTCGAAAATCTCAGTATCCCCGTTCTCTAAAGTAACGGTGACCGATTCCAGTGATTGGGCAACGGCAGTGATCGATGTGCCAAACCGGATCTCCACATCGTCCTTGACTGCATCGTACAGAACCTCTTCCAGGTTGTAGTGCATCAACCCCATGTATTTCCCGCCCAGGACCTTGCGCACCGCATCGATCTTCAGTTCCGCTTCCGGCTTGCCGTCCTTGTCGACAAACGCGATGCCGCTGCCGTTCTTCATGAAGATCTGGGTTTCTGCCAGCGCATCGATAATCCCCATCCGCTCGGCTACGTCGTAGCCGGTGCCGAAGAAGTCCAGCCCATAGCCATCACGCCGCAGGCTCGGAGCGCGTTCAATCACCACCGGCTCATGCCCATGCTGACGCAGCCAGTAAGCTGTCGCCAACCCTGCCAATCCACCGCCTGAAATCAAGATTCTCATCTCACATCTCCTTTGTTGTTAGAAAAGACCTAGTTCTAACGGATTCTGTGGATACAGGAAGTTGTCGTTGCAAAGAACGCCCGCCGGAGGCTACAAGCCATCCGGCTACAAGATGCAAGCCCGCTGGGCTACGGAAACCGCAGGCCCGGAGGGCCTTTCACGTCGTAGCCCGATCCGTTTCACGGTCGGGCGGCCGCACACCCACAGAATCCGACAGAATCAGAAACAAAGGTTGGTGAAACACTAGCGC
>JACKBK010000034.1 GCA_020634555.1 Caldilineae bacterium | reverse complement strand
CTGTTGCCAGGTCATAACGCCAGCCGCGGAAGGGTTGGATGCGACTCATGAAGTATTCCTCAATCCAGTGGACATATTTGTTCGATTGTCAGTTGCTCGCTGCCGAACCGGATCAACTCGGCGTCACCCCACAGACGAACGACCTGTTCCATGGCATGGCAGGCAGCCAGTGCGTCACCGGTGTCAACGTAGGTTTCCCAGAGCGCCCGGGCTGCCGGCAGGTAAGGGTTGTCAGGCCGGTCATAGGCGTTTTCGACCTGTTCCAGCAGCGGTTGCATCGCATCGCGTTCGCCGCGCAAGGCGTGAACCAACATCGCCTCGGCCGCTGCGTAGGCGGCGATGCGAGCTTCGTAGCGACCGACATCGATCAAGCCGCCTTGAGAACTCATGCCGGTCTCGGGATCTTTCAGCGCCTGCGTCGCCAGTTCCAACGCCCCGTCCAGGTCGCTATGCGCCAGCGCCCGATTGGCGTCGATGACCTTGTAGTAGCCCAGACGACTCGGATCGCTTCGCCGCTCGACGGGTTGATAACTGCCGTCCTGAAACGCGACTATTTGCGTGTACGGGCGAGTTGGACTCACATGCATGGGGTATTGCCGTGCCAAGACTTCGAGACACCCGTCACCAGTGATGTCCTCAAAATCGATCCGTGGTTCTTGATTCTTCTGGCTAAACAGTCCATTGCTGGTAACCGTTCCGAGGTCGGTCCAGAGAGTGCCATCCCACTGTCCAAACACAGTGGAGAGATAGTCTCCCTGTGTCGTGCTGGCCGACGTCTCGATGACCAGTTCCACCTGTCCGTCACAGTTGATGTCGTCGGCCCGCACGAAATCGACGGCCAGGTCATTGTGTGAAGGCAGATCTCTGTGAACCAGATGCGGCGTAGCTACGTCGTGTGCGATAATAGCCCATGCTTTCTGGCGCAGCCCATAGGCAATGATGTCCTCGTTTTGGCCATCGCCATCCAGATCTACTGACTGTACCCACGAGACATAGTCTGTCGGATAAGGGACCAGCGCGTCAGCTTCGGGATCTTCGATGGCCGGCCATTGGCTGACCTGTTGGTTGAATCCCTGATAATCGCCGGGATGCAGGCTTAGCCACGTCAGCAACTGGTCCTCCATTTCCTGATCGGCAGCAGAAAACTCGTACCAATGTGAGGGAATCCACTCGACAGGCTCCGGCGTCCAGTTGGTCGGAACCGCGGTCTTGCTGGATGGTGGGGTGGCCGTTGCCATGAGTGACTCAAAGACAGAATCCGATGAGAAGGTGGGAGTAGGCCACGGAGCGAAGGCTATACCGCGGCGCAATCCTGCGACTGCATCTCCTTCGGCAGTGCTCATCCAGACCACGATGGTGTCGCCATCAACGCCCAATGGTCTCACCGGTCGCCATGGCGAACCGCCCATACCCCACATGTCCTGCATCCACAGCAGACTACCGGTCAACCGGTCAAATGCGTAGAGGAAACCGCTGTTGCTGCCCACAAGAAGTGTATCGCCTTCGTTGACCGCCTGGGCAACCTGCATAACATGATCACTCACCGGCAGCGTTGTTACCCAAAGCGATTTGCCATCGCGCAGGGATCGTCGTTGAAGTTGATCTCCTGAAGCAACCAACACACTATCGCCGTCGAACTTGACAGCGCTCGCCTCTTTCGTATATGCCTGCCAAAGAGGCTGTCCTGCTGCCCAGTCCAGCGCTGTAACCTGGTAAGCGCGGTTCGATGGCATGTCGTACGGCGATTGGCCGTAAGCTGCCGTGCCGAGTAACAGTACGCCTTCCTGATAGCCCAATATGTCCAACATCTGGCTTGGAACAGGTTGTAAACGCGCGAGGATGCCGGTTTCGGCAGCGATTTGAGCAATCGCCAGGAGATTTGCTGAGTCTTCGCAGGTAACAAAGAGCCATTCATCCGTGGCGAGAACGGGAGATGAAAACGTGCAATCGTAGCGCCAGCGCTCCTGGCTGGTTCTGGCATCCAGTGCAACCAATTGCGCGGGATAGACACTATAATCGAAGAGATATAGTTGGCCATCTGACGCCCCTGCCAAGTCGACTCGATCCTGTAAGTCCACGCTCCAACCAGGCGTACCGCTGGTGGGGGTAAGCACCACCAGTTTTTTCATTGCCTGAACTGCCAGGATATCGTCCCTTGCGGCGATGGAACGAATTTCTATATCTGGCGAACCCGGCTCCAAGTCCGCCGGATAACGCCAGACAGTGGCGCCATCTGAGATCGACAAGGCATCGACCGGTTGCCGCCATCCAGTGCTTGTTATCAACAACCAATCTTGCTGTAACACAGTCGGATTGAGTTGCCTTCCCCGATAGTTGCTCCAATTGCCAGCCGGTCGTATCCACGCGATACCGAAGTCTGGCAAGCTGGCCAACTCAGGCGTCGCCGCCGGAACCGCCGGCAGCGGCGTCAGAGTTGGCCAGGGAGTGGGAGAAGGCGTGGGCGTGGGCGTCCAGGTGGGCGTTGGCAGCACCGACACAAATGCGCCTCCCGTCGCGTGGGCGGTTGGTGTGGGCGTCGCGGATGGCATGACGAGCGAGGGTGAGGCTTCGGGAACGGGCGAGGGCGGAACCGTTGCTACAGCAGTTGGCGTAATCGTCGCCGCGGTGGGCGTCTCTTCTGTGGCGTCAGAACAACCGGTCATGATGGTGATCGATAACAGCAAAATGGCCAATTTCCACCGTACTTTCATAGGTCGCCTCCGCCCCATGTTTCGTCGCTACAAGGGTTTCCAGCAGTGCAGCACAGTCTGCCGGGTTGTACTACAGGTTGGCAAGTTGATCGGCAATGCTCTCGCCCACCGCGGTCGTCAGCAGGCGGTGGATCGGCAGGTAGCCCTGTGAAACCAATTCGGGCGTGGGAATGGTGGCCTCGTCGGGCTTGTCGGACATGGTGAGCAGCAGGCAACCGCGCGCTTTCAGCCACAGCGCCGCCTCGCGCACCTCCTGAGTGATGCACACCTGCTCGGCAAGCATCTGCTCTACCGGCGCACTCGCGGGCAAGCTGCCAAAGCGCGTCGCGGTACACAGGTACTCGTTGCGCCGGAACGCTTTGAACGGAGTCGGATCGCCGGCCAGCACCAGCCCATACACGTCGCGGTGGATCTGCCGCAAGCCAGGCGGCGCAGAGAAGTCCGGTTTATTCGACAAAATCGAACTTCTGTCCTCACCACTCCTCAACTGAATATCAGCCCAGTCGATGAACTGGCGAAAACTGTCCACCCGTCCCGTCTGCACATCGGCCACCAGTGTATCCAGTTCGACCAATCCTGCGCCCAGCACCAGACAGATGTAGGCCAGGTAATCCTGATTGTCGCCGGTAAACGAGTGAAAGGCCGGTTCGTTGAGGGTAGCGTAGGCGGTACGGAACAGGTCGCGGTTGTAGGCGTCCCCTAACAGCGTGGCGACAGTGCGTTCCACACCCTCGATGCGCGCTGTATCTATCACGGGGGCGTTGCGGCCGCGTGCCGCTACTGCTGTCTTGTCCATGTCGATCACCACGGCAGTGGTCTCATCCATGCGCGCGCCCGCGGCTTTGACACCGGCCAGCCATTCTGCCAGACCGGCCCAGCGGTTGGACAGAGTAACGTTGTCGCTCTCTGGTGTGAATGCAGCCGGCTGGTTCAGCTTCTCGCTGCCGATGAAACACCAGCCGGGCCATCCGCCTGCCCTCGCGAGGCTGCGAAAGGCGTTGCCGTCGTTCATCGCCGTGTCGCCGATGAAAAGCAGCTCGCGGACTTCGGTACCGGGCAGATCCAGCGCGCGCGCCTGGCGCACGAACCAGACCGATGCAGTCGCGTATTGCGGTTCGTTTTTCCTCGGCGTGCGCGCGTTGGGCAGACCCATCTCCTGCCAGGCATCGGCCAGGCCGGGTAGACGTGTGTCGAAAGGCGTCAGGTTACGAAGAATAACCAAATCACCGAACAGTTCGTAGAGGGAAGTGATGCCGTGGGATTGCATGGATCAGGAGGATGGTGGATTGGTGACTGGGTCGTTTGTTCGCCAGACGCGGATCAAGCGAACTCGGCGACAGGCACCGGCCGTTTCACAGCGAAGAAATCGCGCTGCAGCTTGATGCGCTCAATCTCGTGCAAGGTGTCAGCCGTCAGATAGCTCTCACCACAATGAGGACAACTGATCACAGGGACTTTCTCAATTACCAGCAGGTTGGCTCCCTGTCCATAGCTGCGCGAGACCAATTTGATCTTCGCTCCTGGCTTTCCACAGCTATCGCAAGTTAGATCATTCATAGAGGCTGTTTTCCTGATGCTACTCTTCGCGAAATACAGTTATGATTACCAGCTTGTTCGTGACACTCAGTTTTGCGACAACCGTTATTGCAAAGCCAGTGACCGTCTCGCCAGGGGCCAATTACTTCCATTCACCGGAAACATGATCAGTCTGACGCTCGAACACCGATCCCGTCAAAATTGCTCTCTCGATGTCGAAAATAGAGAGATGATCATCGGTCATCTCTTCTTCGGCGTGCAAGGTCATCACGTACTGGCGAGTACGAATCTTGTCTTGCATTTGTCGTAGAATACGTTCGTACACAGCGCGATTTCACTCAAAGCCGGAATCAAGCAGGTTTCAGGTATCCTTGCTTGAGCAGCAACTCTGCATTGAGCACCGACCCGCCGGCCGCGCCGCGGATGGTGTTGTGGCCCAGCAGGACGAACTTGAGGTCGAGGATCGGGTCGGGACGCAGGCGGCCGATCACGGTCGCCATGCCGTTGCCGGTCATGCGGTCCAGCCGGGTCTGCGGGCGGTCCGGCTCGTCGCGGACCACGATGCACGGATCGGGCGCGCTGGGCAGTCCCATCTCCTGGGGCAGGCTGCGGTAGCTGCGCAGCGCCTCTGCGGCTTCTTCGGGCGTCGCCTTGCGGCGAAGCGCTACCGACACGCATTCCGTGTGCCCGTCCAGCACGTGGACGCGGTTGCAGTGCGCGCTGAGGATGAAATCGGCCGGCTCGATGTGGTCGCCGTCCAACCGGCCCAACATTTTGTGGGGCTCTTCCTCAAGCTTGTTTTCCTCGTTGCCGATGTAGGGGATGACGTTGTCGGTGATATCCATGGTAGGCACACCCGGATAGCCCGCGCCGGACACCGCTTGCATACTGACCACAAAGACCTTCTCAAGGCCGAACGCGTCGTCCAGCGGCTTCAACGCCGCGGTGAGGTGAGTGGCGGTGCAGTTGGCGTTGGCCACAATGAACCCGTCCCAGCCACGAAGCTTTTGCTGAACGCGGATCAACCTGGCGTGCTCCGGGTTAACGTCGGTGACCATCAGCGGCACATCGGAGTCCATGCGATGCGGGCCGGCGTTGGTAAAGACGAAATAACCGGCCGCGGCGAACTCTGATTCGACCCGCGCAGCCACGTCGTTGGGTGTGGCCGAGAAGATGACCCGGCAGTCGCTAAAGTTCTCTGGCTCGCCCAGCCGCAGTTCCATGTCACGGACGGCTTCGGGCATGTCAGGCTGGAGTACCCAGCGGCGCTCGCTATACCTGATGCCGGCCGAGCGGTCCGATGCGCCCAGCGCCGCGATCTCAAACCAGGGGTGGTCGGCCAACAGTTGCACGAAGCGCTGGCCCACGGCGCCGGTGGCGCCCAGAATTCCTACGGGGACTTTGGTCATATAACCTTGGTTTCGGGTAGTTGGATTGGGAAAAGATGAAACGTGACGCGTAAGCAATCTCTGGCTCACGTTTTACGTTTCACGCATCACTCGAAATCGATGTCGATCTCCTGCAGCCGGTTTCTGTCATCCGCTGGCTGGCTGGCGCGCTCAAGGGCTTCCAGGCGGACGTCCAGCAGGTGACGCGCTGCCAGCAATATCTCGCGCTCGGCGGCGCGCAGGTGGCGCCAGAACTCGTCATCGACGCCTGCGCCGCGCAGCGTGCCGCGCAGGCCGTGCAAGCCCTCGGCCAGCCAGTCGTTGAGCGAGAAGTCATCGTCGCTCTCCGAGGCACCAAAAACACCGAAGAGCGCCTCCCACGACAGGTCGTCATCAGTTGCGTCATCGCCAAAGCTCGCGCCGCGGCTGTGGGCTTGTTGCTCGGCTTCGGCTTCCATCTGGGCGATTCGGTCGCGGATGTCCTGGCTGTTCATTAAACCTTCTCAGCGATGCACAGAATCGATGTGCCGATAGGCAAAGACACGCCGCGGATCAGGCGGGCTTCAACCCGGCCCACACCGTCCAGCACAGTGTTCAGCGGAGCGGGCGTTGGCTCCATCTCGACCTGATAGGCGTCGTCGTCAAAGTGCGGCGAGGCCAGTTCCGGCTCGGCCCGGCCACGCCGCGCCAGGATCAGGCTGGCAGCCAGTGGGAAAACAAAGAAGTTGTTATACGAGGATTGTAAAACCTTGAACCCGTGATGCGCAAGCTTCTGGTTCAGTTCGCCGCGGGTGTAGCGACGCTGGTGGGCGTTGATGACGTCGTTGTTGCTCCACAGCCACATCAGCGCCGGCACCGTCACCATCAGCTTGCCGCCCGGTCGTAATACCCGGTAGCACTCGCTGAAAACACCGTGTTCGTTGGGCACGTGCTCCACCACGTCCAGCAGCGTCACCAGATCGAAGGTCGCGTCGTCAAAGGGCAGGTCGTCGGCGCTGCCTTCCTGGACCTGCAAACCACGTTGGCGCGCCACCTCCAGCGGCCGGGAGTTCGAGTCGACACCGGTGACCTGGCCGTAGTGCGCCAGATGGTGCGTCATGTTGCCGGCGCCGCAGCCAACATCCAGGATGCGCTGGTTCAGCCCAGGGCTCATGTAGCGGTCCAGATAAACAAGGATCGCCCGGGTGCGGCTGGCAAACCACCAGTGTTTGTCTTCTTCCAAAACTACATTCATCGGGGTGTGCATCATTTTCGTATCCATCGTGCCTGAATTCTCAAGGAGCCTGATTGTAGCCCAATGCCAGCCGCTTGGCAAGGATTGGGCGGGTAAGCCGCAACGCCGCAGATTTTGTCGCACCGAACGGGCATGGTAAAATCCTGCCCCAGCATCTGGCCATGAACCCAAAAGGTAACTGGAAAACCGAGTGCAAAGATCAACCTGCTGCCCGGCAGACATTCCCCCGATTCGAGCAGAATCGGGCGTTTTTTTATAACCTTCGACACACCCGGTTTCTTTCGACAAAACCCGGTGTGTGAGAACAGCCCATGACAACCCTTCGACTTCCCGGCTTGGTTGACGTTCACACCCATCTGCGTGTGCCCGGCGGCGAGCACAAAGAGGATTTCGCCACCGGCACCGCGGCCGCGCTGTCCGGCGGATTCACCTGTGTGTTGGCGATGCCCAACACCTCGCCACCGCTGGTCACCCGCACCGCCTTGCAGGGTGCTCGCCAACTTGCCCAGGCCAGCATCCGCTGCGATGTTGGCCTGTTCGGCGGCGCAAGTCCTGAACACATTGATGATCTCGCCGCGCTGGCGGAGCATGCGGTGGGTTTGAAGATCTACCTCAACGACACCTTTGGCCCGTTGCGCGTCGAGGATCTGCCGACATTGCAAGCCTGTTTCGACCGCTGGCCACGCACCAAACCCATCGCCATGCACGCTGAAGGGCAGAGCGTTGCGGTCGGCATCGGACTGGCGGCGGCGTATCACCGGCCGGTGCATTTTTGCCACATCAGCCGGCGCGATGAGATCGAGCTGATCGCGTCCGCCAAGCAGGCCGGACTGCCTGTCACCTGCGAGGTGACGCCGCATCACCTGTTCCTGACGGAGGCGGACGCACACCGGCTGGGACCGTTGGGCGACATGCGGCCGCGGCTGGCCAGACAGGATGACCAGGACGCGCTCTGGCAGCATCTGGCGAACACCGTGGACTGCATCGCTACCGACCACGCGCCGCACACGTTGGCCGAAAAAGCATCGGACAACCCGCCACCCGGTGTGGCCGGGCTGGAGACTTCGTTGCCGCTGATGCTGACCGCAGTTCGCCAGGGAAGACTGACGATGGCGCGGTTGGTGGAACTGATGGCCGTTAACCCCCGTCGAGTCTTTGGTCTCCCCGACCAGGCAGATACATTCGTCGAGATCGATCCCGACGCGCGCTATGAGATAGCCAACCACGCGCTGCACACCAAATGCGGCTGGACCCCGTTTGCGGGCATGCAAGTCTGGGGCCGGGTGCAGCGAGTCGTGCTGCGCGGCGCGGTGGCGTACGATAGCGACGATCCTGACCAGATGGCGCAGCCCGGCAGCGGACGCCTGGTACCAGGGAATGATGGAAGGTAAGAACTGACCCTGTCACAACCTGCTGCCCTACGAGATCCCAACACACCAGGTTGCATTCTCAAGCGATACGAACCGCTTCGAACCGAAAGGAAGGACTGTATGATGGATAGGCTACAACGAAAGAAACGTACGTTGATCCTTGGCCTGCTGGCCTGCGCACTGCTGATCACGCCACTGGCAGCCAGCGCGGCCCCGCCAACTGAACCAACCGACGGCTGCACCGGCGTCGTGCAGATACCGTTATCCGAGTGCCAGGCGCTGGAGACACTCTATAACAGCACCGCAGGCCCACAATGGACCGATAAATCAGGCTGGCTGGTGACGACGACTCCTTGCTCCTGGTACGGCGTCACCTGCCAAAGCGGCCATGTGACGGAACTGGATTTGCAGGACAACAACCTAAACGGCAGCCTGCCGAGCCAGCTTGCAGACCTGACAAGCCTGGAGCGTCTGTTGCTGTTGCGCAACGATCTCGCCGGCTCCATCCCCACCAGTCTGGGCAGCTTTGGCCAGCTTCAGGAGTTGGACCTGTCGGAGAACGACCTGACCGGTGGCATTCCCAGCCAGCTCGGCAGTCTGGCGCAGCTTCAGCGGCTGCGGCTGTCCAACAACATGCTGACCGGCGCAATCCCGTCGCAGGTTGGCAATCTATCCGCCTTGCAGGTCCTCGACATCTCCACCAACCAGTTGACCGGCCAGATACCGGCCGGATTCAGCGGGCTGAGCAATATCGAGGAGTTGCTGCTGGCCAACAACCAACTGACGGGCAGCATCCCGACGCAACTGACCGGCCTGACCCACCTGCGTCGTCTGGTGTTGGCGCGCAACCAGTTGACCGGCGCCATTCCCAGCCAGCTTGGCAACATCTCCACGCTGACCTACCTGATCCTGGACCATAACCAGTTAAGCGGCGCGATCCCGCCAGGCCTGGGCAGCTTGCCGGTTTTGCGTTTCCTGGTACTTTCCAACAACCGGCTGACCGGCAGCATTCCAGTCGAACTGGCCAATGTGGCCACATTGCAGGAGGTGTGGGTCAACAGCAACGCGCTGAGCGGCAGTGTGCCGGCTGGCCTGTGCGACCTGGAAAACCTCAGCTACATGGACCTGGGCTACAACGCAATCACCAGCGCGCCGGCATGCATCCTCACCTTCGATCCGTTCTGGGAGGAGACGCAGACCGTCGCGCCGGCCGATTTCCACGCTACCAACGCGACCGGCAGCAGCATTTCGCTGGCTTGGACCCCCATCGAGTACACATACCACGGTGGCTACTACGAAATCAGCTATCGACCAGCAGGGGGCAGCTTTGTTGTAGCTGGCACGACCGCTGACAAGACCGCCAACACCTTCACTGTTACCGGCTTGACGCCCAACCTGACCTACGAACTGCGTATCCGCACCTACACGCCGGCTCACGACACACCGCCGGCCTATCAGCAGAACGCGCTTTGGAGCGACTATACCACGACTACTGCGCAAACAGTTCCCGGATCAGTGATGCTCAAAACGTATCTGCCCTTGCTGCAAGTCCACTAACCGGCCGCCGCGCTGTCATCAGTTGGGCCGACCAGATAATACGCCGCCCACGGGGTGTAGCTGCTCTCGAGCACCTCGTCGCTGAGGACCTCGCCGGCGCTGTCGCGGATCACCCGCCGCCAGGCCACATCCATGCCGTTCTTGGCATACTCGACCTGGCGCACCTCACCGGCGCCCAGACTGGCGTCGGTCTGGTAGATCGGCGGCGGCGGCGGCGATTCCTTGAGGATCTCCGGCCCGGTCACATCCACGTCCCAGTCGGGCTTGGTGCCGTAGAAATTGAAGGTCAGCGTTCCCTTGGCCTCGTTCAAGTCCGCCTTGATGATGATGTGGTGGCCGGTAGTGTTGCGGAACTTGAAATCCACCGTCGGTGTGTAGATCGTCGCGTCGAGGCCGGGCTGGCCGTACCAGCTCACCACGTAGCCATGGTTCCAGCGCTCCTCGATGGGAAAGCCGCCCAGAAAGGCTGCCCGGAAGGCCGTCGTGCTGACCTGGCACACGCCGCCACCGATGCCCACTGCGGTCCGGTCGCCCCAGATGATCAGCGAGTCGGTGTAGCCGTTCTCAGCGTTGACGTCGCCGATAGTGTCGTTGAAGGAAAAAACAGCGCCCGGCGCGACCACAGTGTTGTCCACCGCGGTTGCGGCCGTTGCGATGTTGTGGACGCGGTCGGCGCTGGATCCTCTAAAGCTGGTGGTGCCGGTGGCGACCAGCTCCACAATGCCCATCTCGTCGATCTTGTGCATATTGACCGCCGGCTCGACCAGCGCCAGCGGCAGCGTTGCGTTGTGCTCATCGCTGAGCGTGGCCTGGCGGATGGCTTGCAGCGTGGCATCGACATCCAGCACACGGCCGGTCTGGCTGGGCGTCACCACACTGATCTCGCCGGTCTCGGGATCGTAGTCCAGCCGTGCATCGCGCGGCTCGCGCGCCAGCTCGGCTGCCCATTCCTGCACCTGGGGACGCAACGGCTCCACATCCAGGCTGGCCAGCAGCTGCATGCTACCATCCAACTGCGGTGTCATCTCCAGACTGGTCAAGTTCACCAACGTTTCCTGGGGGATGGTGTAGTTTGGCGGCGGCGCCTGGGCATCCAGATCCGGCTCGGAGGCGGTCAGTACCACCGGGCCACTCAGTACCTGGCGCATAAAGACATCGGCCTGGCTGACATCAGCCAGCAACGGGGTCTCCTCATTGACTGCCAACTCGACCGTGGCGCCGCTGTTATTCAACAGCGCCTGATAGATCGCCGCGTGGCTGGCAGATACATCCAACGCGTAGCCTGTCTGGCTGGGTGTCGTTACCACATCAAGGCCGTCAACGCGCAGGGTCGCTTCGGCCACCGGGCGATTGATCTCGCGGGCGCGTGCTTCCAGCCAGACCAGGCCAGCCGAACGATCGACCGCCTCGTCGGCCAGCACCTCGCGACCGAAACGGTAGGCTGAGAGCTGCTCCTGCAGATTGGCTTGCAGCGCGGCTACCCGATCGGCCGCATCTACGCCCAAAGCCGCACGCCGGCCAATTTCATAGGCTGCTTCGGCCGCGCTGCCGGCATCGAAATCTACACCCAGATCGGCTGCGGTCAACGTCCACGACTGGTCGCCATAGCGCACCGTAACCGGCGCTAGTGGGTACGGATCAAAGGCGACGCTCAACCGCTCTTCGGCTTCCGCCAGAGTCAACCCGCTCATGTTGATGCCGCGCACCGACACACCGTCGTAGATGCGGTTCACGTGTTGGCGCTGGTAATAGTAAATGCTGCCCACGGCAAACACCGCCGCCATCCAGATGACAACCGTGAGCAGCATCAACAGGACGCGCACCAACGTGCCAAACCAGGACGACTTGGCTGGCTGCGGCTGAACGGTTGGGGGTGTGGTGGCTCGGACGTTTGCCATAGATGTTGCTTGGAGGCGCTGGCGACTGTTGGGGGTGTTTAGCTGCTATCTGAAACGTGAAGGCGTGAAACGTGACGCCGTCGTGTCAGGTGAGTTCTCACGTTTCACGTTTCACCACCATCCTATCAAACTGCGACTCTGCCCGCAGTCGGCAGCGCTACAGTTCTTACGACGCATTCACACACCGCTTAGAAATTCGGTACGGCTGGAGCCGTCCGGCTCGGACACCGTTACCTGCCAGAAAGGCGTCCAGGCCAGCGCTACCTGATCGACATCCACGTCCGTTCGGCGTGGCTTGACCTCGTAGACCTGGACATCGTCCACAGCGGTCTCCCAGCGCTCCGTGATGTCGGCGGTGGCTTCCTCCAGTTCCTTTTCCAGCTCTTCGATGTCCGCCTGATAGCGAGCGATCTGCTCCTGCGACTCTTCCACATCGCGCTTGGCGCGGGCGGTCATCTCACGCTTCTTCGATGCCGAAGACAACATCGTGCTTGCGCGTCTTCTCCGGCCACCGAACAGACTGAGGATCGAATCGCCGGCGGAGAGCATCTCTTGCTGTTTGCGGGCGTCGTAGGCGGCCTCGTCGTCGGCCAACTCCTGTTCCTCACGGCGCAGCTTCGTCTCTATGCTGTCGATCTTCCTGGCATAGGTGTCGCCCAGCTTGTCCACCTCGGCGTCGCGTTGCTCACGAGCCAACTGCTGGCAGCGAATCTTGAACGCTCGTTCGTCCTCACCCTGTTGACTGTAAGCCTTCATCGTAGGATTGTAGAACAGCGAGTACCTCCAGTTGCGGTACAGATAGTCGTTGAAGTCCTTGGTCAATCTGGTCAGCTCGCGGGCGCTGTTGATAGAGTCAGGAACGTCGCCAAAGATTGCATCCGGCTCCGGCTGGCTGTTCAGCGCGTGGGGATCCAGCTCCAGTTGTATCGCCTGATCCCAACGCACCAGCCCACTGCCGCTGGGCGGCTCCACGGCCAACGCCACCTCTTGCCGCTCGTCCACATTGCGCTTGGCGTCAACGAAATTGACCGCGCCAATCCCCAATACCTGCGCTTCGTAACGGATCTTCTTGTCGGTGACATCGAGCCGTTGACCCAATTCCTTCTCCAGCGCGCCCACCGCGTCGTACATCGACCGGGTGGCCGGCAGGTAAACCTGGGGCAAGTCGGGGGGCAGGATGGGCGCGACCGAGCTGGTCGTCGTTGCATAGCTGGCAACTGCCGGTGCGGCTGCTTTCTCCGCCGCCGGATCGGCTGCGTCTGTTGCCAGATCAGCCGCGGGCGCCGTTGCCGGAGAAGACTGGCCGGCTACCAGCGTCTTAACCTGGCTTCGGGTCAGTGGCCCCCGCAGATAGCTCATGGCCCAGCGGGTTTGGAAAATGACCGGACCATCCTCGTTGATGTTGTGCATCAGAAAAACGCGGCTGCCCAGGCTAGGAATGATCTTGTCGAGCTGGCTGCGGTTGAAACCCGTTCCGGCCGTCGATGAGACGGTCTCCAAACCCTCCAGCACGCGCGCCTTGTCGCGCTCAGCCTGAAGCTTGCCGATGAACCAGGTGCCGGCGTTGGTCAGCCCCTTGTAGTCCAGATCGACCGGGTTCTGGGTCGTCAGCATCATGCCGACACCGAACGCGCGCGCCTGCTTCATCAGCGTCAGCAGCGGACGTTTGCTGGGCGGCTCGCCGATGGGCGGGAAAAAGCCAAACACCTCGTCCATGTAGACCAGGGCGCGCAGGCTGGTGGTGCCGGGCTGAGCGCGCATCCAGGTGATGACCTGCTCCAGAAGCAGGGTGACGAAGAACATTCGCTCGGCGTCGCTGAGGTGCGCGATGTAAAAGATACTGACGTTGGGTTTGGCGTCGCCGCCGTAGAGCATCTTGTCGATGTCCAACGGCACGCCCTGGATCCACGCGCCGAAAGCCGGCGAGGCGATCATGTTGTTGATTGTCACTGCCAGCGCAAATCGGTCTTTCTCTGGAAAGAAGGTATCGACATCGAAGACACCCAGTTGGCGCACCGGCGGGTTCTGGATGGAGAGGATGAGCTTGGGCAGGTCGAGATCCTCACCCTGACGCCAGTAGTGTTCGAAGATGGTCGCCAGCAGGATGTGCTCCCGACTGCGCATCGGGTCGGCCTCAATACCCACCAGCCCCAGCAGCGCGCTGACAGTGCCGCTGATTTGCTCGCGCAGCGCCTCCTGGTTGTCGTCCCAGTTCAACTCCGGTGCGGCCAGCGAGCTGACAATGCTGACCGGAACACCGGCGTCTGAACCAGGCGTGTAAATAACAAAATCGGCGCTTTCTTTCAGCGCCCGGATCCGTTCCGGGCCTTGATCCCACGACGCTAACCCGTCACGCCAGGTGTTGGCGGTCTTCTCGGCGTATTCCTCGGGTGTCATATCCTTGCGGCGGGCGTCGTCGGCGTTGATCCAGGGAAGGAAGTCCGCGGGCAGCAGGTCGGGAAAGGTCAGCAGCAAGTTGGTGATGTCGCCCTTGGGGTCAATGATGATGGCGGGCACCTTGTCCAGCGCGGCCTCCTCCAACAGATCGATGCACAGGCCGGTTTTGCCGCTGCCGGTCATGCCGACGCAGATTGCATGGGTGGTCAGGTCGCGGGCGTCGTACATCAACGGCGTGTCGCCCAGGGCGCCGGCGGACAGGTTATAGTCCTTGCCAAGATAGAACGCGCCGAGTTTCTCTGCTACGGGCATGGGGTTCTCCAAAGGATCGTGGGTAAATCGGTCAGGTTTGTCGAGCGTGGCGACACTGGCCGCCATCGCCGCAATTATAGCATAAAGGCTGCGAAACGCTGGAAGAGAATCAAAGTGTGTACGAAACCCGTTTTCGTTATTCCTGATTGCCGCTTTTTCGCTCGTACGGTATAATCTGTCCTGACTTTGGATGTTTAAGGACTGGCAATGACCACACAATCCGTGACGTTACAACTCTCCGAGCCGGTGTTCCTTTATCTACAGCAGGTAGCTGCCGCCACACAGCGCCCGCTGGAGCAAGTGGTGCGCCAAAGCGTCGAGGGCAATCTACCGCCCTCAGTCTCCTCAATGCCGTCTGAAATGCAGGTCGAGTTGTTAGGATTGCAAGCTCTGCCTGTAGAACAGCTTCTACACATTGCTGCCGAGCAAGTTCCACCAATGGATCAGGCGCGCCATCTGGAGTTATTGGATAGGAACAGCGCCGGCAGCATTACGGCAGCCGAACGGGTGGAGTTGGCGGCGCTGCGCGAGGCGGCGGACCACACGATGCTACGGAAAGCCTATGCCTGGTCAGTCCTACGCTGGCGAGGTCATCCTGTGCCGCTCCTGAACGAATTACCCCTAGAATAGCTGTGGCAACTCTGCCAAACTCGCTACGTCAGCACGTTTTTGTCCGGGCGGAACATCGCTGCGAATACTGTCATACCTCGCGCCGGGTGATCGGAATGCCGCTGGTTGTTGACCACATCATTCCGAAGGCTCTCGGTGGAACTGACGACCCCAGCAACCTCTGTGCTGCGTGTTATCGCTGCAACGAGTACAAAGGTGCCAAGACTCACGACCTTGATCCTGTCAGCGGTGAATTCGTCCCACTCTTCCATCCGCGCCTGAATCTCTGGAGAGAACACCTTGTCTGGACCAATGGTGGCACGCACATTGCAGGTGTAACCGCCACAGGGAGGGCAACTGTTCTGGCGTTACGTCTCAACAACGACCACATCGTTGAGGCGCGAGTGCTCTGGATTGCTCGGCAGTGGCATCCGCCTGTAGATTAATGGCTGCATGGCTTGGTGAGACAACGCCATCCATTAACGTGTGAGCGATCGAGCTTTGCACTGCGCAATCCACAGATTGGCACATTTCAGAGGTTTCCCTGTTGAAGCGTGACAAAGCTCCGCTCGTTCCTATCCTGTTGCTGGCATTTGGCCTGCGTGTTTGGGGACTGGGCGACCGCAACCTGTGGTGGGACGAGGGGTTCTCGGCCTGGATTGCCCAGCAGCCAGCTCTCCATCTGATCGCGCGCACCGCGCAGGATGTCCACCCGCCGCTCTACTATCTACTGCTGCACATCTGGCAAACAGCGACCGGCCCCAACGATTTCGCCCTGCGCTACCTCTCGGTCATCGCCGGTGTCCTGAGCGTGGCCTTCATCTACCAGTTGGCGCGCGCGCTGGGTAACCGGCGCGCCGGCTGGCTGGCAGCCTTCTTCCTCGCCATCTCCCCCTTCGCCGTCACCTGGTCGCAGGAGATGCGCATGTACACCTGGGCCGCGCTGTGGACCACGGCCGGCCTATGGGCGGCCTGGCAGTTGTGGTGTACCGGCCGCTGGCGCTACTGGACAGTCTACGTGCTGGCATGCACCGCGGCTCTGTGGACCCTCTACCTCGCCGCTTCGGTGGTGCTGATCGCCAACATCGGCTTCCTGGCAGCCTGGTGGCGACGCCGGCAGGATAGACGTCTGCTGGTCCAGTGGATCACGGCTCAAGCAGCAGTCGCGGCTCTCTTCATGTCCTGGCTCTTGTTCATGTTGCCGCGAGCCTACTTCGGCTGGAACGCGGCCGAGACGTTTTCGCCCCTCTTTTTCCTGCAACTGTATGCAACAACCCTGGCAACCGGTGTCTCCGAGAATCTTGACCGCTACCTGCTGCCATCGCTGGTGGTGATGGCGATTCTTATTGCTGTCACTGTGCCGCTGTGGCGCAAGAGTCGTGAGGGCAACCGGCGTGCCGGACTGGTAATGCTGCTGGCTGGACTGATTCTGCCGGCCGCACTGGTCTATCTTGGCGCGCTGCCCTTCGAGCTGTTCTACTCCGTGCGCCTGGCGCCACGCTACTTCTTCCCGCTGGCAGTCTGCTTCTACACGCTGCTGGGGCTGGGGTTGGCAGCTCAGGCAGAACAACGGCGCTCGCTGGCTGCCGCGCTGACCAGCCTGGTAGTGGTGTCGGCGATCCTCGGACTGGCCAGCGTGCAGGGAGGCAACATCCGCCGCGACCTCTACGACTCGCTGGTAGTTGCGCTGCAGGCCCAACAACAGCCCGGTGACGCGGTGGTGCTGCACAACGACAAGGACTGGCCGATCTTCGCCGCGCAATACCGTGGCTCATGGACAGGAGTGCCCAACGCCTGGCAGGTGGACGCGGCCAGCGCCGCCGATCTGCTGGAGCCGATCTGGGACGCGGCGGACGGCGTCTGGCTGGTGACGACCCCCGAAGCTGCCCAGACCGACCCGCAGGCGCAGATACGCCACTGGCTGGAGCAGCGCGCCCTGGCAACCCGTGCCTGGGATTACGGCGACAACGCCCTGGCCTTCTATGCCCGCACGACGCAACGCAGCGACCTGCTGGACCAAACCGGCCCGAATTTTGTCTTGCCGGCGCAGGCCGTGTCGATGCCGCCTTCCGCCGATCCGTTGGAGGCTGCCTGGCTGCCCCTTCATCGTTACGCCATCGGTGACACCGTTCACCTCTCCTTGTTCTGGCGCGCACCGCCGGAGGGCGACCTGCAAGTCTTGCTGCGCGGCCCGGCAGAGCGCGATTTCTTCGTCGAGCCAGCCCGCTTGTCTGATAGCGGCGGCCAGCAGCAGGTTGATCTGCACATGACGCCCGATTTACCGCCAGGCCGCTATCAGATTGCCGTTCAGCCCGCCGGCGGCGAGGTCTTCGAGATCGGCAGCTTCGCGCTGATCGCTCCGCGCACGGAAGCATCTGCCCCTGTCGAGGACATCACACACTCGCTGGATCTGCGTCTCGGCCCCTCGATCCGGCTAGTGGGCTACGACCTGGCACAGAACACTGTGGCCGCGGGCGACTCGCTGGCGTTGACGCTGTACTGGCAGACCGACGAGCCGCTGACGGCGCGCTACAAGGTATTCACCCACCTGCTGGGCGAGGTCTTCAACGCGGACACGGGCAACTTCATTTGGGGTCAGGTCGACAGTGAACCGGCCAACGGCGAAACCCCCACGACCACCTGGACGCCGGATGAGATCATCGCCGACCACTACACTATCCCCGTAGCCGCCGGAGCACCAGCCGGCCCTTACACGTTGGAAGTTGGACTCTACGGCTTGGTCAACGGCCAGCGGCTACCTGTGTTCGCGGCCAACGGCCAGCCGGTTGGCGACACGATCAACCTGGGCACCGTCACCGTGCAACCAGCCAATCCCGATTGAGACAGACAACGTCGCATCGGCGTCCACACCACTCTGACAAACCGGCTGTGAACGAAGAAACCGGCTTCTTGTCCTGTCCGTAGTCAGGCGGCGGCGATTGTCGTAATCGCCGCCGCCTGTGATAAAATGAGACATAGGAGATTTTCATGTCGCTGACTACCAACGACGTCGAGCATATCGCTCATCTGGCCCGTCTGGAACTGACCGCGGACGAGATCGACCAGTACCGGCGCCAGCTTTCCGACATCCTCGACCACTTCGCCGTGCTGGCGCAGGTGGACACCTCGGCCATCCTGCCCACCGCCAGCGTGCTGCCACTGCGCAGCGTCATGCGGGCCGACACGATGCAGCCCGGCCTTTCCACTGAGGACGCGCTGGCCAACGCACCTGATCAGCAGGACGGCTTCTTCCGGGTGCCAGCCATCTTCGGAGACGACGCCGATGGCGAATGACCTGCACACGCTGACGATTCACGAGGCGGCGGACTTGCTGCGGTCCGGCGCGATCAGTTCGGTCGCGCTGACCGAGGCTGTGCTGGAGCGTATCGTAGCCGTAGACAACGACGTCAAGGCGTACCTGGCGCTGACGCCGGAGGCAGCGCTGGCCGACGCGGCGGCGGCCGACGCGACTCTTGCCGCGACTGATGACCGGGCGACCCTACCCGCGCTGCTGGGGATTCCGCTGGCCATCAAGGACGTCCTCATGGTCGAGGGCATGCCGACCACCTGCGGCTCGCGTATCCTCGAGAACTTCATGCCGCCCTACGAGGCGACAGCTGTCGGCAAGCTGCGGGCAGCGGGCGCGGTCATCCTCGGCAAGACCAACACCGACGAGTTCGCGATGGGGTCGTCCACGGAGAACTCCGCTTATTTCACCACCCACAACCCGTGGGATCTGACGCGTGTGCCCGGCGGGTCCAGCGGCGGTAGCGCGGCCGCCGTGGCATCAGACCAGTGTCTGGGAGCGTTTGGCACCGACACCGGCGGCAGCGTGCGCCAGCCAGCCTCGCTGTGCGGCGTGGTGGGGATGAAGCCAACCTACGGGCGTGTCAGCCGCTATGGTCTGGTGGCCTTTGCCTCCAGCCTCGACCAGATTGGCCCGCTAGCCAAGGATGTCACCGATGCGGCGCTGCTGCTGAACGCGGTCGCCGGCTACGACCCGCGCGACTCCACCAGCATGAATGTCTCTGTCCCCGACTACCGCGCCGCGCTGACGGGCGATGTGCGCGGGCTGCGGATCGGCGTGCCGCGCGAGTATTTCATCGACGGCATGCAGCCGGAGGTCGAGCAGGCAGTGCGCACCGCCATCGATGCGCTGGCAGCGCTGGGCGCGGAGGTGGTGGAGATCAGCCTGCCTAACACCGAACATGCGCTGCCAGTCTACTACCTCGTTGCCCCGGCCGAGGCCAGCGCGAACCTGGCGCGCTACGACGGTGTGCGCTACGGCCTGCGCCACCCCGACGCTGAGACCATGTGGCAGGGCTACACCATGACCCGCGGCGCAGGCTTTGGGCCGGAGGTCAAACGGCGCATCATGCTGGGCACCTACGCTCTTAGCGCCGGCTACTACGACGCCTATTATCTCAAAGCGCAGCAGGTACGCACGTTGTTGAAGCAGGATTTCGAGCGGGCCTTCGAGCGCGTCGATGTGATCGCCTGCCCCACCAGCCCGACCACCGCGTTCAGGATCGGCGAGAAGGCCGACGATCCGCTGAGCATGTACCTGGCCGATGTGTTTACGCTGTCGCTGAACCTGGCCGGCAACTGCGGGCTGAGCCTGCCTTGCGGCTTCGACGAGGCCGGACTGCCCATCGGCCTGCAGCTTATCGGGCCGGCCTTCGGCGAGGAAACGGTGCTGCGCGCCGCCCACGCCTATGAGCAGGCGACCGACTGGCACCGACAGCGGCCGGATTTGAGAGCACAATAGGCCAGCCGGCTCGTATTCTTCGAACTCCCACTCGTCCTCATCCTCCTACTCTTCTGGGTTCCAAGGAGGAGTGGGAGTAAGAGTAGGAGTAGGAGTAGGAGTAGGAAAAGGACGAATATCCGTGAAGTTGATTCTTCCCGTAGCGGGATACGGTAAACGCATGCGGCCGCACACCTGGTCGCGACCCAAGGTGCTTATCGATGTGGCCGGCAAGCCGATGCTGGGACATGTGCTGGACCAGTTCGCCGACGTCGGGCTGGACGAGGTGATCTACATCACCGGCTGGCTGGGCGACCAGATCCGGCCCTACGTCAAGGCCAACTATCCGCAGTTCGGCGCACAGTTTGTGATACAGGAAGAACTGGTGGGCCAGAGCCACGCGATCTGGTTGGCGCGCGAGCATATCAGCGGTCCATGTTTTATCGTGTTTGCCGACACCATCGCTCGCGTAGATCTCAAGCGAATGGCTGCCAGCGACGCCGACGGCGTTCTGGGCGTGTGGGAGGTGGATGATCCGCGGCGCTTTGGCATCGCGTTCACCCGGCCCGACGGCACAGTGGAACGTTGTGTCGAAAAGCCAGCTACCGACGAGCACAAACTGGCAATTATGGGCACCTACTTCATCCGTGAGGGGCGCGACCTGATTGCCGCTATCGAGCAGCAGATGGCGCGTAAAAACATGCTTAAGGGCGAGTTCTTCCTGGCCGATGCCTTCAATGTCATGCTGGAGAGCGGCGCGCGCTTTACTACCGAAGCAATGTCGGTGTGGCAGGACTGCGGCGTGCCCGAGGCGCACCTGGACACCAATCGCTGGCTGCTGGACCACGGCAGCGACAACAGCGGCACCACCAGCGCGCGTCTGGTCAACAGCACGATCGTGCCGCCGGTCAACCTGGCCGATGATGTGTTGATCGAGAACTCCACCGTCGGTCCGTACTCGGTGGTCGAAGGTGGTTGCCAGATCGTGGACAGCCGGCTGGAGGACGGCATCGTCATGGCCAACGCGCGGATCACCGGCAGCCAGCTCAACCGCTCGCTGGTCGGCGAACGAACCGAAGTAACAGGCTTCACCGGCAGTCTCAACATCGGCGATGACTGCCGGGTAAACTGAGGCGCTATTGTGCGAATCGGTGGTATCATCTGGCTCGACGACATCGTCGACAAATTGGAATCGAAGCACGGTGTCCTCGACTTCGAAGTTCGAGAGATCCTCGAAAGCCGCCCTCATTTTCGCCGCATCGAACGAGGACATCGCGTGGGAGAAGATGTATATGGAGCCTACGGCCAGACTGAGGCAGGACGTTACCTGATCGTGTTCTTTGTTTACAAGAAGGACACCAGGGCACTGATTGTTTCAGCAAGAGATATGACATCGGCAGAACGGAGATTGTATGAGCGACGATAAGACTTCAATTTCTCAAGTAAATACATATCAGGAGATCGGCGAATTCTGGGATGCACACGACTCGGCTGATTTCTGGCAACAAACTGAGCAGGTGGAGTTCGATGTGGATCTCAAAACTGAAGCCAGGTATTATGCGCTTGAACCTAAACTGGCAACGCAGGTCGCAGAGTTTGCTCGTCACAAAGGCATTTCGGCTGAAACGCTACTCAACTTGTGGGTGCAGGAAAAGATCCACGAGGCCGCGGCGTGACTGCTGGGGCTGGCTAAAAGATGACCGACCTGACTGTGGAGTTGTATTCCGGTCATCGACTGGCCGACCGGCCGCTGGCGGTGAACTGGCGAGGCCAACGCTGGGAGGTTGAACAGGTGCTGCGCGAATGGCGCACGCCCGATGGACCCAGCTTTGACGTGTTGCTGACCGACGAGCGCCGACTACGTTTGGAGTACAACGAGGCCCAAGATCGCTGGGTGATCCGAGAGTTTCCTCAAGGAGTCAATTAGATGCGAAACCGTATTTCCAAGCGGGTGGCATCGGTGCCGCCCTCCGGCATCCGCAAGTTCTTCGACATCGCCGCCACCATGGACGACGTGATCAGCCTGGGCATCGGCGAACCGGATTTCGTGACCCCGGACGTGATCCTGCAGGCCGGCGTAGCCAGCTTGCAGGCAGGCGAGACGCGCTACACCTCCAACTCGGGAACCATCGAGCTGCGGCGCGCGGTCAGCCAGAACCTGGCGTTACACTACGGCGTCGGCTACAACCCCGACAACGAGGTGCTGGTGACGGTCGGCGTCAGTGAGGCGCTCTACCTGGCATTGACGGCAATCCTCGACCCGGGCGACGAGGTGATCGTGCCCGAGCCTTGTTTCGTCTCCTACACCGCTGAGGTGGTCTTCGCCGGCGGCGTGCCGGTCACGGTTGCAACGAAGTTCGAGAACGACTTTCAAGTCACCGGCGCCGAGATCGAGGCTGCGGTCACGCCGCGCACCAAGGCGCTGTTGATCGGCTATCCCAACAACCCAACAGGCGCAGTACTCAGCCGGCAGCGACTTCAAGAGATCGCGGCGGTGGCAGAAAAGCACGATCTGATCGTCCTGTCCGATGAGATCTACGACCGGCTGGTCTACGGCAGCCACCAGCACGTCTGCTTTGCCAGTCTGCCAGGAATGCGCGAGCGCACGATCCACCTGAGCGGCATGAGCAAGGACTATGCCATGACTGGGTGGCGCATCGGCTACGCCTGCGGGCCGGCTGACCTGATGGACGCGATGCGCAAGGTACACCAGTTTACGATCATGTCTGCGCCCACTATGGGACAGGCCGCCGCGGCCGTCGCCTTGAGCGACCCGCGGGCGGAGGAAGCCGTACAGTCTATGCGCCAGAGCTACGACGAGCGCCGCCGCCTGATCGTGGACGGGTTGAACAGCATCGGGCTGACGACCTTCGAGCCACAGGGCGCGTTCTATGCCTTCCCCAACGTCGCGATCAGCGGCATGGATGAAGACACCTTTGCCTGGACGCTGCTGGACGAAGAGAAGGTGGCAGTGGTGCCCGGCACCGCCTTCGGCGCGGCCGGCAAGGACTACGTACGTATCTCCTACGCTACGTCAACGGAGAAGCTGGAGCAGGCGCTGGAACGGTTGCACAGCTTCATCAGGAGGCATGGGTAACAATGCTGGAGATCAGCCGGTTCTACGGCATTGTGATCTCGATGTACTAGGAAGCAGGCGCGCAACACGACGCGCCCCACTTCCACGTGCGTTTCGGCGAATACCGGGCATCTTACGGCATCGAACCGGTCGCGCAGCTTGCTGGAGCATTGCCGGTCAGACAGCAGCGGTTCGTTGAAGCATGGGCCGAGCTCCATCAGGCGGAATTGGCCAGTAACTGAGTACTGGTGCAATCGGGTCGCCGGCCATCCAAGATCAAAGGCCTGGAATAGGAGTTTCCTATGGCACATCCACTGGTTGACGTCATAGATTTCGAAATAGTTGCGGATTATGTGCTGGAGGTATCGTTTGATGATGATACCTGCCAGGTGATCGATTTTCGCCCTGTGCTTCACGGAGAAGTCTTCGGACCATTACAGGATCTAAAGGTGTTCAACAGAGTTCGCCTGGACTCGGAAGTCGGTAATCTGATCTGGCCCGGTGGGGCAGATTTCGATCCTTGGACGCTGCACGAGTGGCCACAAGTGGTAGACGATATGGCCGCGACTGCGCGTTCATGGGATGCCGTTGTCGAGTACCAGGCATAAGGTACCTGAGGCGTTATGGCTGAACAGCGTTCTGTTGCTACCATCGACGAAAACAGGCGGTTGCATCTGCCCGACGGTGTCCCGTTTCAGGAGGGCGAGGTGGTTCATCTTCTCTGGGACGGCAGGGTACTGCAGGTGGCGCGCACCAAGCCCAAACGCCTGGAAGACGCCTATGCCAAGGTGCAGAAGGAAGCCAATCGCGTGCTGGAAACCGATGAGTTGACCCGTCGTCTGGCCGAGACTGAAGCGCGTCGCCGGCGCAAGTTTGAGGAACTGTTCGGCAGCGGACCGAAGGACGAGGAATGACCACATCACCCACCGTCGTTGCCAGGGAAACCTATCACGCCGTCATCGGTATGGAGGTCCACGCGCAGCTACAAACCGTCTCAAAGATGTTCTGTTCGTGCAGTGCAGATTATTGGGAAGCGGCGCCCAACAGCCATGTCTGCCCGGTCTGCCTGGCAATGCCTGGTGTGCTGCCGGTTATCAACGAGGCTGCCGTCGAACAGACAGTACGCACCGGCCTGGCGTTGAACTGCGAGATCGCGCCGTTCAGCGTCTTCGCGCGCAAGAACTACAGCTACCCCGACCTGCCCAAGGGCTATCAGATCAGCCAGTACGAGCTACCGCTTTGCCACGACGGCTGGCTCATGATCGACGGCGACGACAACCAGCCGCGGCGCATCGGCATCCGGCGCGCCCATCTGGAGGAAGACACCGGCAAGACGATCCACATGGACGGGGTCAGTCTGGTAGATCTGAACCGGGCCGGCGTACCATTACTGGAGATCGTCACCGAGTCGGATCTGCGCAGCGCCGACGAAGCCTATCGCTATCTGGTCAAGCTGCGCACCATCCTGCGCTATCTGGGCGTCAACTCGGGCGACATGGAAAAGGGCGCGATGCGCTGCGAGGTCAACCTGAGCCTGCGCACCGCTGAACAGGCCACGCGCGGCGAGTACGGTGTCAAGGTCGAGGTCAAGAACCTCAACTCCTTCAAGGCCGTGCGCGACTCCATCGCCTACGAGGTCGCCCGCCAGACAGTCGTGCTTGACAGCGGCGGCAGCGTGCAGCAGGTGACCATGGGCTGGGATGAGGACCGGCGGCGCACGGTGTTGCAGCGCAGCAAGGAAAGCTCCGAAGACTACCGCTATTTCCCTGAACCGGATCTGCCGCCGCTGGAGCTGAGCAGCGAGTGGATCGAGGCGGTGAGGACGACACTGCCCGAGCTGCCGGACGCCAGAATCGCCCGCTTCACCGGCAACTACGGTATCAGCAGACAGGACGCCGAGGTACTGACCGCGGAGCGGGGTATCGCTGAATGGTTCGAGGAAGCGGTGCGCGCCTACGAGGGTTCGCCGCGCGAAGTGGCTAACTGGGTGACCGGCGAGCTGTTCGCGCTGCTCAACACGCAGGAGGGCGACATCACCGCGCTGGACCTGTCACCCGACGACCTGGCCGCGCTGCTGGCCCTGGTAGATGCGGGCGTCATCAACCGCAACACCGGCAAGCGCGTGCTGGCCGAGATGGTCTCGACCGGCCAGCCGCCGCAGGCAATAATCGACGCCCAGGGCCTGGCGCAGGTCTCCGACGAGGCGGGCCTGGCCGCAGTGGTCGACGCAGTGCTGGCTGCCAATCCCGACGCGGTCGCGAAGTATCGCGACGGCAAGACCAGCCTGCTGGGCTGGTTCATGGGCCAGGTGATGAAAGAGACGCGCGGGAAGGCCAACCCTGACGTGGTGCGCGGCCTGCTGGCAAAACGGCTGAACACTCAGGAATAGCTATGCTTTCGGAGCTTCCACCTTCCACTAGCATCGGATCAGGGTCGATTGAGGCAAGAATGATGGAGAATCTCGGTCCACTTGTAAGAGTAGTGAAGGTGTCTGCACAGCAACCGTTGGTAGTACGCGTAGAGTTTGAAGATGGGACGAGAAAGTCGATCGATTTGGAAAGACTAATGCATGGCCCCATCTTTGAACCAATTCGCAGCGATCCTTGCCTGTTCGCCAAGATCGCAGTCGAAGGTGGAACAATCTCCTGGCCAAATGGCGCAGATATCGACCCCGATGTTTGTACTATGGCCTGGAGCCAACCTGGATGACAGAGCCAGAGTTTTCGTAACCAGACGTGACGGGTTATAGCAATCCAATCTACACCATCGGTTATGGCGCGCGTAGCATCGACGCGTTCATCGACGTCCTGCAAGCCAACGACATCGCATGGCTGGTGGACGTCCGCTCCGCGCCCTATTCGCGCTTCAAACCGGAGTTTTCCAAGGGCGCGCTGGAGAGCGAACTGGCAGCACACGGCATCCGGTACATTTACATGGGTGACCAACTGGGCGGCAGGCCAGATGATCCCGACTGTTACGTGGACGGCAAGGTGGACTACGAGCGAGTCAAGACAAAGGCGTTCTACCAGGCCGGCATCGAGCGGCTGACAAAGGCGCTTGACAAGGGTGCGCGCTTTGTCGTCATGTGCAGTGAAGGCAAGCCGGAGGAGTGCCATCGCAGCAAGCTGATCGGCGAATCGCTGGCCGCGTTGGAGGTCCCGGTGCTGCATATCGATGAGAACGGTGTGCTGGTAGACCAAGAGACTGTGATCCAGCGGCTGACCGGTGGCCAGCTCAGCCTGTTCGGCGACCTGACTTTCACCTCGCGCAAGCGCTACGGCCACGATGTGTCCGGCCAGGAAGAGGAATGGGAGGACGAGATTGACTGAGTTCGTCACCATCGGCGTGTATGGCTGGGATGCGGAAACCTTCTTCAGAGCGCTGCAAGCAGCCGGTGTGGATACCCTGTGTGACATTCGCCGGCGGCGCGGCGTGCGCGGATCGGCCTATGCCTTTGCCAACAGCCAGCGTTTGCAGAGACGGCTGGCTGAACTGGGCATCGCCTACGTACACCGCCTCGACCTGGCGCCCAGCAACGCCACCCGGCAAGCGCAGTACGCCGTCGACGCAGCCACCGGAACAGCAAAACGCCAGCGCCAGATCATCTCGCCTGCCTTCGCCGACGCCTACCGGCAGGAGTGCCTGGTCCGGTTCGACAGCCAACAATTCGTCGCCGACCTGGGCGCAAATACCCGCGTCGTCGCATTGCTCTGTGTCGAGCAGGAGGCGGCAGCCTGTCACCGGTCGCTGCTGGCCGACAAGTTGGCACATGATCTGAACACGCCCGTACGCCACCTGATGCCGGATAATCACGCGTAGAATAGTCCCTCGTGGGCACTCCAGCGCATTGCAGAACGGGCACAAGGTCCTATCCTACAAAGGTGGTTGTTCACTCGCGATTGTAGCATAGCCCCTTGTGGGCGTTCCGGCATTCGGACAATTCCTCGGAGGGAACCGTGAAAGTGTTGATTGTCGCAAAAACCCGCCAGGGCGCCGGCGCATGTATTGGCGGCATCACGTTCGACGGTCGCAGCGTGCGCCTGATCGCGGCTGACGCGGCCACTAACGAACGCGCCGGCCGGGAATACGAGATCGGCGAGGTCTGGGAGATCGAGGGCGCGCCGCCGCCAGCAGGCGACCTTATCCCGCCGCACGTCGAGAACATCGTCGTCCGCGACAAGCGCCGGCTGGGACCGATGACCCGGCCGGCCAAGTTCGTACAGCGTCACATGCCGCCCATCAGCGGCGGGCCGGAGCTGCTCTACGATGGCCTGCTGCAGACCGGACGTAGCGGCGCGCTCTACATCGCCGAAGCGAGTGGCATCCCCTCCCACAGCACCACCTTCTGGCGGCCCGACCAACCCTTGCAGTTGCTGACGTCCAACAAACGCCTGCGCTACAGATATCTGACGCCCGATGGCGAACAGTCTCTCGCCTTCGTGGGCTTTCAAGAACCGCTGAATATCATCCCGGCTGGCGCGCTGGTGCGAGTGTCGCTGGCGCACTGGTGGGCGCGCCCTGAGTTCCCCGACGACGAGTTGCGCTGCTATGTCCAGCTTTCCGGCTGGTTTCTCGACGGTGTTGCGGAGACGCCTGCCGCGGCCACCCTCCCTGCCAGCACGCCCGCGCCGGTTGTCCTCTTGTCGCCAGCATCCACGCCGCCATCTGCCGGCCTGCCGCCGGTTTTACCCAATCGCGAGTCCGTTGAATCCACCACGGCTGGTCTGGACGACATGGCCGCAGCGCGCCGGTTGTTGAAGACCGTCTTCGGCCACGACGACTTCTGGCCCAACCAGGCCGAGGTCATCGAAAACGTGCTGCGACGACGCGATACGCTGGCAGTGATGCCCACCGGCGGCGGCAAGTCGGTCTGCTACCAGCTTCCGGCGCTGCTGTTCGACGGACTGACGCTGGTGGTGTCTCCGCTGATCGCCCTGATGCAAGACCAGGTGGACCAGTTGCGAGCGCTGGGCGTTACAGCAGCCTTTCTCAACAGCACATTGGACTACCGCGACTACGTGACGACGATGCAGGAGGCCCGCGATGGCCAGCTCAAGCTGCTCTATACGTCGCCGGAGACGCTGCTGCGGCCTGAAACGCTGCGCCTGCTGGACGACAGCCGGCTGGCCAGTCTTGTGATCGACGAGGCGCACTGCATCTCGCAGTGGGGTCACGACTTCCGCCCGGAGTACCGGCAGCTATTGGATGTACGCCGCCGCTACCCCGACGCGGTCTGCATCGCGCTGACGGCTACCGCAACGCCGCGCGTACAGCGGGACATCCAGGAGAGTCTTGGCTTCGACGACGCCGATGTGTTTGTCGCCAGCTTCAACCGCCGCAACCTGCAACTTGCCGTGCAGCCGCGCAGCAATGGCCTGGGCCAGACGCTGGCGTTTTTGCAAGACCACCGCGACCAGTCGGGAATCATCTACTGTAGCACGCGCGATCAGGTGGACAGCCTGGCTCTGGAGCTGGCCGAGCGCGGCTGGCCAGCGTTTCCCTACCACGCGGGACTGGACGACCGCACGCGGCAGGAGAACCAGCGCCGTTTCGTGCATGACGATGTCGCCATCATCGTGGCTACCATCGCCTTCGGAATGGGGATCAACAAGTCCAACGTCCGCTTCGTGCTGCACTACAATTTACCCAAGAACATCGAAAGTTACTATCAGGAGATCGGCCGCTCCGGCCGCGATGGCTTGCCGGCCGACTGCCTGCTGTTGTTCAGCCAGGCCGACGTACGAACGATCATGTATTTCATCAACGAAGGCGCGGCGCACGAGCAGCGGGGCCGGAGCGCGCGCCTGCAAGCTCTGATTCGCTATGCCCAGAGCGGGCAGTGCCGCCGCGAGCCGCTGCTGGCCTACTTCGGCGAGACATTTCGCGGGCCGTGCGATGCGTGCGACAATTGCCGCAAGGCTGTGGCCGGCGAGCATTCTGACGCCGCTCAACTGGACGTGACTGAACAGGCGCGGCTGTTTCTGACCTGCGTGCGCGACACCGGCCAGATGTTCGGAGCGGTGCATATCGTGGACATTTTGTGGGGATCGCAGAACAAGCGGGTGCTGAACCGTCGCCATGACCGCCTTCCGATGTATGGCGCGGGCAAGGAGATGAGCAAGCGCGACTGGCGGCGGCTGGCCAACGAGTTCATCAGCCAGGGGTTGCTGGAGCAGGACATGCAACACGGCAGCCTGCGTGTCACTCCCAAAGGCCAGGCGGTGCTGGACGGCCAGCAGGTCTTTGTGGCGCAGGAGGCTGTGCCGATCCGGGTTGACAGGCCGGGCGACCTGATCCACGACACGGCGCTGTTCGAGCATCTGCGGGCGCTGCGCCGCGGGCTGGCCGAAGAGGCCGGCGTGCCGCCCTATGTGATCTTCTCCGACCGGACGTTGGTGGAGATGGCGACCTGGTTTCCGCAGTCGCGGAGCAGCCTCTTGCAGGTGGACGGCGTGGGACAACACAAACTGGAGCGTTACGGCGACACATTTCTGGCAGTCATTCAGGCTTACTGCAGCGAACATCAGATAACAGAGGGGACGAAGCCGAGCCGCGCATCCGCCGCGCCCCGCCTCACCCGTGGTCGCCGCTTCGAGGAAGTGGGCGCGATGTACGTCGAGGGACAGTCCATCGAGCAACTACAGGCATCCTACGGCGTGCAACGCAGCACCATCATCAACCATTTGCGCAATTACGCCGAGGCCGGTAATCCGCTGGACGCCGAACGGCTGCACGGCGAATCGCGCCTGCCGCCGGACGAGCAGGCGCGCGTCCTTGCCGCCTTCGACGAGCACGGCACCACCGCCCTGCGCCCTGTGTTCGACGCGCTGGACGAGGCCGTGCCATGGGAGGAGCTGCACCTGTTGCGGCTGGTGTATGTGTTGGAAAAAGACGGTAAAGAGGACACGTAACCAGCATCCGCGCGGACGTTTCATCCGGGCGCCATCGCTGGTATAATGGGATTCAATTGAACCATTGGACGAGGCGAAGCCTGATGTCCGGTTAATCAGAACGTTAGTACGAAAAATGATGATGTAGAGGGAAAGGATCTTTCGCTGAAAAATCATCGCCATCGCCGGTCCATTCGTCTTCGGGGCTATGATTACTCCCAAGCTGGCGCGTATTTTATCACCGTGGTCACGCATGATCGAACATGTCTGTTTGGCCAGGTGGTGGATGGCGAAATGCTGTTGAACGCGGCCGGGTTGGAGGCCGAGAAATGTTGGTTGGCAATACCCGAACATTTCCCGTTCGTCGAATTGGATGCGTTCGTGATCATGCCGAACCACATCCATGGGATTATCGTCATTACACCCGACGGCGACAACGTACGGGCGAATGTAGGGGCGAAAAATTTTTCGCCCCTACCACCACCGCCATCGCGCCATTCCCAATCGTTTCGTTCGCCATCCAAAACGGTTGGTTCCATCGTCCGCGGTTTCAAAATTGGCGTGACCAAATGGTTTCGGGCCAAAACGGACGTGTATGCGGTTTGGCAACGCAATTATTATGACCACATCGTCCGCGACGAACCATCCCTGCACCGAATCCGGCAATACATCGTGGACAACCCGATGAAATGGGCAATTGACCATGAAAACCCCGGTAGGGGCGAATAATCATTCGCCCCTACCGCCGGCACAACGGACAACACCATGACAAACACAAATGATCAATACATTGCCTGGCTCCTCGAACATTCGATGCTCGAACAGGCGCGGCCGATTGCCGCGCGCTACTCAGGGCACGGCGTGCAGTGGCAGCATCCTTACGCTGAGGCACAGCCGCGGGCTGCTTCTGCTGCCGCGTCGGTCTGGTTCACGGCCTATCCGGGCGCGATCATCACGCGCGATGGCAAGTCGGTGCTGGCGACGCTGGGCGACGAGACGCTGTGGCGCACCTTCGCCGACATCGGCATCCAGGCGATCCACACCGGCCCGACCAAGCAGGCCGGCGGGTTGACCGGCCGCGACTTCACGCCGACCATCGACGGCCATTTCGACCGTATCGGCATGGCCATTGACCCGCAGTTCGGCACGGTGGAGGAATTCCAGTCCATGTGTCGCATCGCGGGATCCGCTGGTGCGCTGGTCATCGACGACATCATCCCGGCGCATCTGGGCAAAGGACCGGACTTCCGCCTGGCCGAGCGCGGCTACGCTGATTATCCCGGCCTGTTCCACATGGTCGAGATTGCTGCCGAGGATTGGCCGCTGCTACCCGCCGTGTCTGAAGACGCCGACTCGGCCAACCTGTCGCCAGCCGCCGTCGATGCGCTGGAAGCAAAGGGCTATATCGTAGGCGAGCTCTCGCGGGTCATCTTCTACGAACCGGGCGTCAAGGAGACCAACTGGAGCGCGACCGCTATGGTCCGCGGCGTCGATGGGGTGGAGCGACGCTGGGTCTACCTGCACTACTTCAAGGAGGGCCAGCCCAGCCTGAACTGGCTGGATCCATCGTTTGCGGCGCAACGCCTGGTAGTTGGCGACGCGCTGCACTCGCTGGGTGTGCTGGGCGCGCGCACGCTGCGGCTGGATGCCAACGGTTTTCTAGGGGTCGAAAGGCGGCCCGGCAGCCCAGCGTGGTCGGAGGGACACCCGCTGTCGGTGACTGCCAACCAGTTGATCGCCGGTATGGTGCGCAAGCTGGGCGGGTTTACCTTTCAGGAGCTCAACCTGACTGTGGACGACATCGCGGCCATGTCGCACGGCGGCGCCGATATGTCCTACGACTTCATCACCCGGCCTGCCTGCCAACATGCGCTGGTCACCGGCGACACGGAGTATCTGCGGCTGATGCTGCGCACAGTGCATGACTACGGCATCGACCCGGCGTCGCTGATCCACGCCTTGCAGAACCACGACGAGTTGACACTGGAGCTGGTACATTTCTGGACGCTGCACGCCGAAGACCAATACAGCTTCCAGGGCGAGGAGATGAGTGGGCTGGCGCTGCGCGAACGGGTGCGCAGTGTGATGTACGAGCGTCTCAGCGGAGCAAACGCGCCTTACAACCTGCGCTTCGTGACCAACGGCGTGGCTTGCACCACGGCCAGCATCGCCGCGGCCGCGCTGGGTATCCGCGATCTGGACTTTGTGACGGACGAAGATGTGCAACGCATCCAGCGGCTGCATTTGCTGCTGGCGATGTATAACGCGTTTCAACCAGGCGTGTTCGCACTATCAGGTTGGGATCTGGTGGGTGCGCTGCCGCTGCCGCACGATCAGGTCGCGGACATGATGGCCGACGGCGACACCCGCTGGATCAACCGCGGCGCGTACGATCTGATGGACGTGGACCCGAAAGCAACCGCATCGCAGGCAGGCCTGCCCCGGGCGCGCGCGCTATACGGCTCGTTGCCTGATCAACTCAGCCGGCCGGACTCTTTCGTCAGCCAGTTACGAGCGATGCTCAAGATGCGCCAGGATTACCGCATCTACGCCGCGCGCCAGGTCGATGTCCCCGACTGCCAGGCGCCTGGCCTGCTGGTGATGGTGCATGAGTTGCCGAACGGGCGGGGAACGCAGGTCACCGCGTTGAACTTCGGCGCGGAGCCGGTAGATGAGACTGTGCAGGTGGCTGGTGCGTCCCAGGGACGAGCAGTGGAGATGTTCAGTGGAGCCAGTGAAGGAGAGATCAGCTCCAGCGGCGATTTGCGCGTTCGACTTGACAGCTATTCAGCCAAGTCCTATCTGATCGCTGTCTAACGAACGTCGAGAGATTATTCCAGCCATCAGTGTTCCTTTTCATCTGTGGAAGCTTCGGAAAAGCCTCGACTCACAGATAGAAAGAAGCACAGATGGCCTGATCCGTCCTGTCGAAATCGCCCGGCGTTGTTGACAACGCCGGGCGATCAAACATGATCTGCAGTCGTTCTACACCAGGTAGTCTTCCGCGTACGCCATCAACGCCTTCTCGAACGCCTCCACCGGCGGTAGCGCCAGTCCGGCGCCGACCTGGCCGATGCCCGCCTCGCGGTGGGCGATGCCGGTGTTGATGCGCGGCAAAATGCCCAGTTCGATGACCTTGCGGATGTCCACGCCGACCGGCGTGCCGCGGAAGTCCAGCGCGGGCATCTTGAAGTGCGGATGCTCGGCCACGGTGATCTCGTACATCTCCAGCGTCGTGTTGACCGCGTCCTTGGGGGTGCCGCTGACAAAGGAGACGATGGCGGGCGCGCCGGCCATCGCGAACGCGCCGATGCCAGCCGTCTCAGTGATGGTGCTGTCGCCGATGTCGGCGTTGGCGTCGGCGCTGGTGAAGCCAGGGAAGTAAAGGCCGTCAGGCACCTGGGACGGACCGGTGAACCAGCGATTCCCCAGCCCGCTGACGCGGATGCCGAGGTCGGTGCCGTTGCGTGCCATGGTGGTCATGACCGTGCTGCCCTCGACGCCGTGGCCGGCGTCGGCCATGGCTTTGCAGGCCGCCATCACCGGGTTGAGCACGATCAGCGCGTTGTCGACCATGAACTGCAACACCTGGCCGATCTCCTCCTTGCCCGCACTGGTACGCACGATGGACGGCGCCAGCTTGGCCGTGAACAGGATCGAGCCGGCCTTGTTGCGGTTGTGGCCCTCGTCGCCCATCTGCAAAGATTCGGCCAGCAGCGCCCGCATGTCCACGCCCTCGCCGGTCAGCGCCAGCGCCTCGGCCAGCACCGTCCCCAGCACCTCGTTCATCCAGCGCAGCTTGGCGATCACCTCCGGGCTGTAGGCGCCGTAGCGCAGCACCTTGCCGTAGCCCTCGTTGAGGTTGCAGAAGGCGCGGTTGCCATGGGTGACGTTCTCGACCACGTTGACCATCATCGAGGCCGAGGTCACGCCGGCCATGGGACCGACCGAATCGTGCTCGTGGCAGGGCTCCAGGGTCACCTCGCCGGAGCGCACCAGCGCCTCGGCGCTTGCCTCGTCCGTCGCCAGGCCTTCGAAAATCAGCGCGCCGATGATCGCGCCGCGCAGCGGGCCGGACGCCCGGTCCCAGGTGATAGGTGGGCCGGCGTGCAGCAGCAGGGTGTCGCGCATCCCCGGGATCACGTCACGCGCCGGAGCAACGCCGGTCAGGATCGGCCGCGCCTCGGTCATCCGGTCCACTGCGGTCTGGTTGGCTTTGTCGATATCAATCATGATGTGCTCCCTGTCTTCATCCTGGCCAAAATGGCCATCATCGCCTCGTTGCCGCCGGCCGGCGGTCGCCAATCGACCTGGATGGCCGCCGCGCCTTGCGCCAGCAAGCTGTCGTAGAACGACTCCAACCCGACGTTGATCGCCGCCAACCCGTCGCCGAACTGCGCCAGCGGCAGAGCGGGGTAGTCGTAGCTGTACGGCTGGCGCAGCCGCTGGCTGATGAAAGCCACGGCGTCACTGGTGGTGCGGAAAACGGTCGCGCCGGCCTCGGCCAGCCTGCCAGCCTGCTCGTCGGTGTTCTGTGGATCCAGGTCGGTGCCGACGACGATCGCCACGATTTCCAACTCCGGGCGGTTTCCCTTGATCTGCGCGATGGCCGGCGCCAGCTCGCTGGCAGGGTCGGGGTGCGATCCCTCGCCCAGCACCACGTCCAGCAGGATCAGCCCGGTCTCGGGGTCGGCGGCCTCCTGGCGCATACGCCGCAGCCGCAGGTCGTTGTCCATCATCGGGTGCAGCCGGCCCTGGGTGAACTCGTCCTCGCCCAGGTCGAGGATGGTGTGCGCCTGGCTGTGCACGAGCAAAGCTCGGTCAGCCAGCTTCTGCTCCGGGTGCAACGGCACGTTGGAGTAAAGCGGCGCCAGCACGCCTTGCAGGCCCAGCAACGCGTCTACGGCCAGCGTGCCGCCAGAGAAGAGGCCGCGCAGATAGCCGGTGATCGGTGGTCGGTGATCGGTTATCGGAGATTGGTCGGCTTGCTGTTCGAACAGGTCCACGGCTAGCTGGGCGGCTTCGTCCAGATTCGTTGCAAAGTGGAGATTGTCCAGCCGGCGGGCGGGCGGCGGGTAGCCGATGAAGTTGACCACCACCGGCTTGCCGCTGGACTGCGCTGCGTTCAGCAGGGTTGTGGCCACGCTCGCGGCCGGCGGTTTGGAGATCAGCACGATGACCGCTGTCTGTGGATCGCGCGCCAGCAGGTCCAGCCCTTGCAGCGCGGTGATGCCACCCACGTCGGCCTTCAGGTCGCGACCTCCCGTGCCGAGGGCCTGCGAGATGCCGCCACCCAGCGCGTGGATGCCGCTGCTGACCGCTTGCAGGCCGGTGCCCGACGCCGCGACGATGCCGACCTTCCCGCGCCGC
>JACKBK010000033.1 GCA_020634555.1 Caldilineae bacterium | reverse complement strand
CGGTAAGCGGTTCAGGCAGACTTTGGCGAGATTGTGGTTGAGCAACGACTGTCTCCCCAAAAGCGGCCAACAACTGCTGCACATAGGCCGGGGCGACGCCTTTCGCTGCCGCCTCTCGCAGCAGTGCGGCCATTTGCGATCCTTCATCGACAAACGAGCGAATCAGACCAGACGGCGCAGCCAGCACCAGCACCTCATCCAGTTGCTGCACCGCTGTGTCGCTTGCTCCGGCTACATGATGCGCCAACGCCTGCAAGATCATCGCCTGCAGCCGCTTGTCCGCCCAGCCACTTGTTTCTGCCTGTTGGCGAACTGGTTCCAGGACTGCTAACGCTGCGGTTGGCGACTGCTGAACCAGATGCACGCGGGCCTGGCTGAGGGGCAGATCATCCGCCTGGGCTACCCGTGCAGCCGCCGCGAGATTGCCCTGGTGCAGCAACGCTTGAATGCGTATGGCCGTTATTTCCCCCGCCCAGTGGCCAAAGTGATGCTGCTGAACGAACTGGTCCGTTTCGGTCAACATGGCTAACGCCTCGGCTGCGTCACCGTGTGCCAGCTTGACGCGAGCCAGTACAACGCCACAGGCGGCGGGCGTATCCACGTTTTGCAACTGCCGCGCCAGTGCCAGACCTTGCTGCGCGTACCGTTCCGCAGTCTCCAAATCATTCCATTGGTAATGAAGGCGCGCCAGCCCCACATACGCTTCGCACGCTGCCGGCCACGGCGGGTCGCCCATCAATTGCAGGACGCGCTGAAAGGTTTCCGCCGCCTGCTGAGCCTGGATTTCCATCTCTTGAATCTGGGCCAGACAGGTCGTTGCGGCTATTTCAGTCATGAGATTGCCGGATTTTCGGCTGTGGGCAATGGTATCGGCATACGCCTGGCTGGCGGCTGTTCGATTTCCCTGGACCTGATAGGCATAGCCCAGCGCCCATGTGGTCGTGGTGCGCATCGGCACATTGTCGGGGTGCAAATATGCCAGCGCGCGCTGGGACTGCGTGAGAATTACATCCACCTGGTTCTTGGGAACCGCCAACATCGCCCGGATCGCTGCGATTTGTCCCAGCAGATCGGCCGTTCTTTCATCGTTGGGTCCGTCCTGTAACGCTGATTCTGCCGCCAGCAGGATTTCCTCAATGTCACCGCGCAGGCGGCCGGTCATAGTGAGCACAGAGGCATACACCACCCACAGCGACGGCCGGGCCTCAAATTCGGCCGGCGGGAGAGACGCCAGCCACTCCTCTACCGGCGCCGCCTCGCCCCGAAAATAGAGCGGCAGCCCTTCGCCCTCAATCAGACGGGCCGCACGCGCAACATCGTTAGCTGCAACGGCATGATGAAATGCCTCCAGTTCCAGACCGTTGTCCTCGTACCACTGGCTGGCACGGATGTGAAGATCGCGCCCATGCGTTTCATCCGATCTGGCAGACGTCTGCCGCAACAGGTCGGCGAACAGATGGTGATAGCGATACCAGCGCCGCTCGTTGTCCAGCGGCACGAGAAACAGGTTGGCGCGCTCCAGGGATTCCAATGTCTGCTGACCGTTGTCTTCGCCGGTTAGCGCGTTGCACAAGGAACCGGTCATCTGGTTGAGAATGGAGGTTTTCAGCAAGAACGTCTGCACATGCGCCGGCTGCTGATGCAGCACCTCTTCCAGCAGGTAATCCAGCACAAAGCGGTGGCTGCCGGTGAAGGATTGGATGAAACCGGACACGTCTTTCTGGCCGCGCATGGAGAGTGCCGCCATTTGCAGCCCGGCAATCCACCCCTCGGTGCGCGCTTCCAGAGCAGCGATCTGATCCCCGGTAAGCTCAAGCCCCATGACCTGCTGCAAGAAAACGGCCGTTTCCGCCTCAGTAAAACGCAAATCAGCCGCGCGCACCTCCGTCAGCAAGCCGCGCACGCGCAGCCGCGCCAGCGGCAGGCTGGGATCCTCGCGCGTGGTGATCACCAGATGCAGCTGTGGCGGCAAATGATCCAGCAGGAAGGCCAGCGCCTCGTCAATCGGCTGTGCATCGACGACGTGGTAATCGTCCAGCACAAGAACAAGCGGATCGGGCTGCGCCGCAATGTCGTTGAGCAGCGCCGTCAGCAGCGCGGGAACCGGCAACGGCGATGCCTGCAGCATCGACTGAGCAGACACGCCTACGTGGGGATCAACACGCTGCAACGCGGCGATGATGTAGGACAGAAAACGGGCCGGCACATGGTCGTTCTCGTCAAGCGACAGCCAGGCTATTCGAGTGGAAAACGGGGATTGGGTGTTTTGGGGGAGGGCATCGATCCAACTGCTGACCAGTGTCGTTTTGCCGAAACCGGCGGGTGCGGAGATGAGCGTTAGTTTGCCGGCCAATCCCTCGTTGAGTGCTTCGATAAGGTGCGGGCGGGGAACTAAAAATGGCCGCAACCGAGGCACATGCAATTTCGTTTGTAGCAAGTCGTCAGACATGGAACTTCAGTGTGGAAAAGTATGTTGCGGCGTGAAACAACTACCTATCGAGAGGGAGATTCATGTAGCGTTTCCGACGAAGAATAGGCCCTTGTGACGCCTTATCTTACATTGAGGGTCGTAAAGGGTAATCCGGGTGCCACCGTTTTCGCTGCTTGGTCCGTAACTATGAACGCCTGTCGAAAAACGGTCGGTTTGCATAAGACGTGTAGAACCGGAGCGCGTGGTCTTGGACCTCGACCGTTACGCTAAGGTCTCCAGCAGGCTTCTGGCCGCCCGGAGATCAGCCATATCATACCCCTCGCTGAACCAGGCAACCGTTGGGGCCAGGGTTTGCCGTGCTGCGTCGCGTCTGCCCTGCTCCTGGTAAAGGCGCGCTAAACTTGTGGCCGCTCGTAGTTCGGGGAGCTTTGCCTCCTGCTGCTGCGCCCTTTCGATCGCGGCGCGGAGGCACGTCTCTGCTTCTTCGGCAGGGACTCCGTTTTGGCGAAGCAGTTCTCCTCGCACCCGGTGGACGTCAGGCTCGAAGGCAAGCTGCTCCTGCCGGCGGGCTTGAGCCAACGCCTCCTGCGTGAGGCGCAGTCCGTGCTCTATCCGGCCTACCTTGCCATAGGCCTCGGCCAGCAAGCCAAGATAATAAGGGCGACGCAGACCGGCCTGCACGGCCTGTAAGTCGGCCAGGCTCTGCTCCATTTGCTCCATGCCCTGCTCTACACGTTCTTGCTCGGTCAGGGTCCATCCATGAATGAAGTTGTTCCACGCCAGGTAGTACGGCGTATCCTGGTCGACGCAGAGTTGGAGAGCGCTGGCGGACGTTGCCTGTGCAGCGCGCCAGTTACCACACAGTTGGTGGAGCATGCTTTGATAGCTCAAGGCCATGACCCGGCTAAAAGTATGATTCAACGACTGGGCCAGTTCCACGCTCTCTTGTGCTAACTGCAGCGCTTGATCCACGTGGCCGAGATACCCCAAGGCATGAGCAAAATGGGCCAGGGTGAAGACACCCAGATCGAACCCAACCAGGTATAAGTGCTTGCCGTGTTGTTGCGGGGAATAAGCCTCCATAGCCCGCTCCAGGTGGGACTGCGCCGCGCGCAAACGCCCCATGTGGCCCAAAGAGGCTCCTGCCATGCAGTGACATGCGACGCACAAGATCGGATCCTCCTTGACCAGCCCCAGGCACTCTTGGGCAGATGCATAGCCCGTTGCCAGATCTCCTCGCACTGTGTAGACGCCGTGATACCCCCACAACACACTTGCCCTGAGAAATGAGTCGCCAGCCGGTGTAGACAGAGTCTTTGCGCGACGGTAGGATTGTTCAACTTCGTCCGCTGCAAATCCCTTGATAATCTTGTAGGAGATGCCCAGATCAGTATACAAGCGTACTTGCTGCCGGGTTCGTTCGACCGTATCGGGTAGCTCCGACAGCAAGGCCAGAGCTCGTGTGAGGTGCGAGATAGCCTCATGATGGGCAGACAGGGCCACCGCTTTTCTAGCGGCCTCTTGCAGGTATTTAACGGCTCTGGCCGTCAGTCCGGCCACCTCGAAGTGACGCGCCAACTGTACGGCTACCTCCTCGGTTCGTTCCGCCGCCAGTTTCTCCAGCGTGTTCGCCAACGCCTCATGCAAATAGGTGCGTTCGAAGGCATCCAGGTTGGCGTAGAGATAGCTCTGAAAGACGATATGCACAAATCGATAGCGGGACAACAACTGGCTGCCCAGCCGCAAATGACCCTGGACGGTCACAAGGCGATGCTGCCGGCCGGCGATGCCGCTCAAGAGTTGGACCAATTCCCAGCCGGTGATGCCCAGAATGTGGGCGATAACCTCGGCTGTAAAGGTGTCGCCTTCCACGCTGGCGATCTTAAGCGCCTCCTGCAGAATGGCCGGCAAGCGACCGATACGCCGGCTGATGACCGCTTCTACACGGACTGGCAGCGTGTCCCAGTCAATGACACCGCTTTCAACCCAACGCCCAAGCTCATCTTGAATGAGCTCGCCGCGTTCCTGCATATCGTGCAGCAGTTCTACAGTAAAAAGGGGATGGCCGCGCGTGTGCTGAAACAACTCGGCGCGAAAGGACTCGGCCAGCACATTAGGTTCGCAGTCCACCAGCGCATCGACAAATGCCCTGTCAACCTGGGGCGTCGATTGTCCCAGGCTGATCTCGATGTCGCCGTAACGGCGCATGAGTACCTGGAGGAGCGGCGTAAGCGCGTGAGTTTCTGCCTCGCCCTCGCTAAAGCTGGAGCCGGCGCCCGGATCCACTTCGCTGGGGCGGTAGCTTCCCAGGAGCAGAATTCGGCTGCCGGACAGGCGCATCACTGCGTAAGAAAGGAGTGCTGCAGACGCATGATCGATCCACTGAAGATCGTCGATCAGGATCAACATTGGCTGGCGCTCCGACAGCGCACGCAGGAACTGAGTGTACTCCTCAAAAAGCTTGCGTTGCGGCACATTCCGCTGCTGCACCGCTCCCTTCGCCAGCACGTCGAGTTGAACCCGACAACGGTCGGCAGCGATGGGATGAGAGAGGATCCGTTGTTGCAGACGCGCCCCCGACACGAAAACATCCATTAAGTTTGGGCCCTGCTGGAGCAGTATCTGGGCAGCGTAAGGAAGCAATGACCAGAGCCGACGCGCCTGGTCCCGACTGAACAAGGATGACTGCCCTGGCGTCTCGACATCGCAGGTCAGTTGAGCCAGTGCATCTCGGAACGGCAGATAGGGTTCGCCAGCGCCGATCAAAGCCTCACAGTTGCCACCGGCTACAATCAGATTCGGATAGCGGTCCAGTGCATACCGGGCAAATTCGGTCATCAGCATCGTCTTGCCGTAACCGGCTTCCCCGCTGATCAGGACAATCCGCCCCCGGCCGTTCAACGCGGCGGTTAGATGGGCCTCCAGCCGCGCCATCTCTTCTGCACGTCCAACAAAGTTATCTGCTCGAACGTTCTCATCGACAGTGGCAAGCAAAGCATCGCCGCCTGTCCGCAGCGCTTTGCTATCTGCAAACGACATAGCAGCGGGTTCGACGAACTGGTGACGCGCCATGCGCAGAAACGTGTCCCGCTCCGCTGCAGGGATTACCAACGCCTCAGCCAGCAGTTCCGCCATCTGGCGCGAGGGCCGGCGCGTCCCCTGTTCGATCTTTTTGATGGTGACTACGGCACAGCCAACCAGCTCGGCCAGCTCGGCCTGGGTCAAGTCCAGAGCTTTGCGTCGCTGCCGTATCCAATCGTCAATTGAGGTGATTGGGGCCATCGTCCCTTTCCCGCGAAGTGCTACTGTCCGTGATTTTGCCCATCGACCTGGGGGTGTAACTCATGAAGTATCCCAAATTGTATCACCTAGGGATACCCGCCAACGATCATTTTCTGATTTCATAAGTGTATCTCATCCGAGGAAAAAGTAAAACAATGGCAGATCAGGGCAGGAGCAAACGAAGCTGGCCGGCAACACCTTCTGACGCGTAGCTTTGTTTGCACCATGATCACTATCCGTTCCCTGCTAAATCCGCGGATGCGAATACCCAATATTCGGGGCAGACCCGAGTGATCGATTACCACAAGGAGGTAGCAATGAGACACGTCAAAGGTACGCATTATGTTGTGGCACTGCTCTTGATCGCCCTGTTTCTGAGCGCTTGCCAGCCACAAGCGGAGCCCGCTAATACCGCTCCGCCGCCGGCAGACACAGCGACAGTGGCACCCACAGATACTGCTCCACCGCCGGCAGACACAGCGACAGTGGCACCCACAGATACCGCTCTACCGCCGGCAGACACAGCCGCCAGTGAAGAGGAGATCGCCGGCGCTCAAGAAACAGATGTAACGTTGGAAGAAATGATCGCCAATGCCATGAGCGCCGGACCGGCGCCGATTGCCCAGAATGCCACCATTCTGGGCTACCCGGAGGAAGGGCGAGGAAACTGGCCCGATGAGCCGGCGCCGGAGCTGGTCGAGCTGCGTGCCGGCGACAACGGCTGGACCTGCATCGTCGACATTCCTGACACGCCGGGCAACGATCCCATGTGCCTGAACGATACCTATCTGGAAGTGTTCCTGTCCAGCCTCGCCTTGACCGACGCACCGGATACCGGTGTTGGGTTTGGCTACATGCTGCAGGGCGGTGGCCCTGTAGGCAGCCCGCCTCATATGATGGTGTTCGTGCCTGGGAGCAACGCCAGCTTCGACGTATTCGGCACGGAGCCCGGTCCCATGCCGTGGATCATGTACCCGGAGACCTCGCAACAACATCTCATGGTCCTGGTCCCGCCGCCATCAGAGGCCGTTGCCGTCGAGGAAGACAAGATCGCCAATGCCATGAGCGCCGGACCGGCGCCGATTGCCGAGAATGCCACCATTCTGGGCTACCCGGAGGAAGGGCGAGGAAACTGGCCCGATGAGCCGGCGCCAGAGCTGGTCGAGTTGCGCGCCGGCGACAACGGCTGGACCTGCATCGTCGACATTCCTGACACGCCGGGCAACGATCCCATGTGCCTGAACGATACCTATCTGGAAGTGTTCCTATCCAGCCTCGCCTTGACCGAAGCACCGGACACCGGTGTTGGGTTTGGCTACATGCTGCAGGGCGGTGGCCCTGTAGGCAGCCCGCCTCATATGATGGTCTTCGCGCCTCAAAGCAACGCCAGCTTCAACGCATTCGGCACCGAACCCGGTCCCATGCCGTGGATCATGTACCCGGAGACCTCGCAACAACATCTCATGGTCCTGACATACTGATGGTGGCGTGGACAAGGACGTAGAGAGATGATTTTTCGCTGAGGTTGCGCTCCTGTCACACAATGGAGGCGACGGTGTCCCGAACGCCGTCGCCTCTTTGCGCAATGCGATGCACTGCACGGGTGGTCGTTTGACCTGACCGCGCCATATGAATATGCTATTCCGACAGACCGTTTACGTTGGCAAATGCGTATCTTGCCCGAAAGAGACTCGCACAAGGTACCACGAAACAGGATGATTTGGCAGCTCTGCTGCTGCGCAAGACATGAAAACGCTATGGAGGTATGAATATGACGGATCATCAGGCGTATGCAGAAAACCAGTATCCGCACCTTCGTCAAGCCACTGCTGCCTTTGAAGCCCGGTTGCGTGGACAGCTTATCCGGCCGCAAGACCCGGATTACGAAGCGGCGCGCAGAGTCTACAACGGCATGATAGATCGTCGGCCTCGACTGATTGCGCGCTGTGTCGATGTCGCCGATGTGGTAGCTGCGGTTAACTTCGCGCGTGACAACGAACTGCCCCTGGCGATACGCGGCGGCGGCCACAACGTTGCTGGTTTCGGCACCTGCGACGACGGCCTGGTCATCGACCTTGGGCCGATGAAAGGAATCTGGGTCGATTCTGGCCGGCGCCGGGCGCTAGTGCAGGCGGGTTGCACCTGGGGTGACGTCGATCATGCCACCCACGCCTTTGGATTGGCGACGCCAGGGGGGCTCGTCTCGACTACAGGCGTCGCGGGCCTTACCCTGGGCGGTGGTATCGGCCACTTGAGCCGTAAGCACGGTCTTGCCTGCGATAATCTGCTGGCAGCACAAGTTGTCACAGCCGACGGCCGTATTCTGACGGCAAGCCGATCCGAAAACGCCGACCTGTTTTGGGGGCTACGCGGGGGCGGCGGTAACTTTGGCGTGGTTACCTCGTTTGAGTTTGAACTGCACTCGGTCAGCGTAGTCTTGGGAGGGCCGATCTTCTATGCGCTGGATCAGTGCGATTCGGCGCTCCGCTTTTATCGCGACTTCATGGCTGACGCGCCCGAGGAACTGGGCGCGTTTTTCGCTTTCCTCATAGTGCCGCCGGGACCGCCCTTCCCCGAGCATCTTCACAATCAGACGGTCTGCGGGATTATCTGCTGCTATGCCGGCTCGTTGGAGGAAGGGGAGGAGGTTGTGAAACCTCTGCTGGAGTTCGGCCCGCCGCTCTTCCAACATGTAGATCGGGTTCCCTACCCCTTATTACAGAGTGCATTTGATCCGATTGTTCCCTCTGGCCTGCACCACTACTGGAAGGCCGACTTCATGCCCGAGTTGAGCGATAACGCCATTGCCGCCCACGTGAAGCATGGCCCTGGGATCCCGACCGTTCAATCCACACTGCACATCTATCCGACCGATTGCGCCGTTCAGCGCGTTCCGGCCCAAGAGAGCGCCTACTGCCACCGGCAAGCCCGCTTTGTACATATGATTGCCGTCGCCTCGCCTGATCCGGAGCAGATGCCGGCCGGCATCGAATGGACACGCGGGTATTGGAATGCGCTTCATCCGCACTCGACCGGCGGTTCCTACGTCAACTTCCTGATGGATGAAGGTGATGATTCTGTACGGGCAACCTATGGCGAGAATTATGCGCGGCTGGTGGCGCTGAAGAATAAATACGACCCCACAAATCTGTTCCGGCTAAACCAGAATATCAAGCCCACAATGTGACCTGCCGCTTGACACCCATACCCTGTACCGGTCAAGAAACTCGCGGAGCTCGCCTTCCGTCGGGGCGCTTACAGCCTCTCGATCCGATCGTCGTTTGTTACCTGGATCGAGAGCACAATGGACGGTTGTCTTATCCCGATGGTGGCACGTCTGATGACCTCCGTCACTCCCCTACCGGATGCATTCAGGGCTTCCGACAAGGCCCTCAACTGTCATGTTGAGCGTCTCGATCAACCAATAAACACGGTCACATTGCGTGGGAAAGGCCACTGGCACCCGCGACGTAAGCGTAGGTGCCAGTGCCTCAAGACGAGACGCTTCGCTATGCCGAATCTGCCCCGACAGCACGAAGATGGATGGGCGACTGTCCACGTCAGAATTCCATCTCCGCCAGCCACGATATGACACGTTCCTCGCGTTCCTTGAGATCGTCGCCCGCTTCATCGTACGCGCCGGCCAGAAACTCTCCGGCGATCTTGCCATCGAACAGATACAGCACCCGTTCCGTCCTGGCAGCCACTCTGGCATCATGGGTGACCAGCAGGATCGTCGTACCGTTTCGATGAATCTCGCCCAGCAGGTTCATGACTTCGCTGGCGGAGGTCGAGTTCAACGCCCCGGTTGGCTCATCACCGAAGATCACCTTCGGGTCGCTCATCAGCGCCCGGCAGATTCCCACGCGCTGGAGTTGGCCGCCGGAAGCCTGGGTAATTTCCCGGTTTTCCAGCTCCGCAACGCCTGTCGTCTTCATGAGCGCCCTTGCCTTGCTGGTGATCTCGGCGCCGTTGGCCCGGCGGTCGCGCATGGACGGGAGAATGATGTTGTCGAGGATGGTCAGGTTTCTCAGCAAGGTGGGCTGCTGAAAGACGAACCCCATCTCGGTTCTGCGCATGTCGGCCAGCTCATTTTCGCCGAGCGCCGACATATCTTCGCCATCAAACGTGACCTTTCCGCTGTCGATGCCATCCATGCCGCTGAGTGCAAACAGCAGCGTCGACTTACCAGAGCCCGAAGGACCCATCACCGCAACAAACTCACCTTCGTTGATCTCCACCGATACACCGTCGAGGACATTGCGTCTTTCATCGCCTTCGCCAAAGGACTTGACGAGATTCTCACCTACCAGGATCTTATTCATGATTTACTCCTTAATGTTTTCAGAAATCTTGATCTTGCCGGCATCCAGCGTGCCGAGCATCGTGGCCACCAGCACCGAGCCAACCATCAGCAGCGGTGCAACCAGATACGCTTCGACGGGGTTCACCACAAAGGCGAACGTGGAAGCTCCGAACGAAGAGATCGCCGCACCTGCCAGCGCCTCTCCCAGCGTGTTTGCCAGCAGCGTGCCAAGGATGATCCCAATGAGGAGGACGAATACCGCACGCGCTACATACTGCACCTTGATGTCCGAGTTCGTAAAGCCGAATGCTTTCATCACAGCAATGGCGTAGCGGTCCTTGGCGATCAGCATTCGCATGAACAGCAGGGTGATCAACACGGTGATCAGCAGCGCAACGCCGGCTGCGACGCGCGAAGCCTTGCCGATGGCAGTCATGGTCGCGCCGAAGGTCTGCACGATGTATTCATCGACGCTTGAGACCTTGGCGAATTCAAATCTGCCTGCGTATTCCTCGATCTTGGCGCCGGTCAGGGACGAGTCCGCCAGGGTCGCGCTGACCACGCTCCACATGATGTCGGCCGTGGTGTCCGTGAACACCGCCTTGGCGGTTCGCCCGCCGTTGGTGATGTCAGAATAGGTTCCGACCACCGTGAGGTTTCTCTCCTGCCCTGCGATCATCACAGGGATGACGTCGCCCACCTGCTTGCCCAGCTCGCCGGCATTCATCACCGACAGGGCGATCTCGTTTTCGGCAGTGGGCGCGCGGCCCGCGGCATAGGTGATGGGGATGATCGAGTGGTCGCCCAGTTCGATCTTGATCCGCTCCTCCGAGCCGTCTGCGAGCCGGGTCGTGAACGTTCGGCTGGTCAGCACGACATAGCGCTCTATGGCGGCGTCACTTTCCATGGCGGCTGCAACGTCCGCGGCCTTGGCGGCAATGTCATCGGTCTGTTGAATGTCGATGCGCAGATCGCTGCGTGCGACGCCCATGTAGGTAATGAAGCTGGGAGCCGAGATGGTGTTGTGCAGATTTCTAGGGACGATGACGATAAATGCTGCAATCACCAGCACGGCCAGCATGGTCGCGTAGATCTTCTTGCGGGCCAGGACATCCTTCAGGCCAAGCATGACATTGGCGCCGATCAGCTTGCTCCGGCTCAGGCGCAGATACTTTCCACCGCGGGATTGTTCCTGCGCGATGCCGAAGCGGATCGCCTCCGCCGGCGGGATTTTGCGAAAGCGCCGCAGCACGCTGTTGACAAAGGCGAGGATCACCAGGAACAGCAGCAGCACGCTGAGAATTCCAAGGGCAAGGGCAAGGGATGCGTTTCCGCTGTCGCCGAAGTTGAGGCGGATGTTCTTCAACAGCAAGCCGCGGAATACAAACGAGAGGGCAAATCCGAGCAGGCTGCCTGCGGCGGCAATGGCCGCGTACTTGGCCAGGTAGATCTTCTTAATGTCCGAAACACGCAGCCCGATCGCCTTCAGGACGCCGATCTCGCGGTAGTCTTCCTCGATCTTCGCCAGCAGCGTGAAGCGGATGCACAGGAAGGCAATCACCACGACCAAGGCGCTGATCAGCAGGATCACCGCGATCATCAGGCCGTCGGATAGGCTGTTCAGCATGCGGAACAGCGGATAGGTGATTGTCGGGCCGTTGGCGTCCAGTCCCGCAGCAGCATAGGCGATTTCGAATGCGCCCAGCGCCGACGGGTCCGTCAGCCTGAACTCGATCAGATACTCCACTTTTCCAAAGTTGCTGATCTCGGCGTAGTCGTTTTGGCTGATCAGAAAGCGCTTGGAGGATGAAAGCAGCGAGTTCATCTGTGAGTCCCGCAGAAAGCCGGCAACGGTGAAATCCTTCCCGGCTACCTGGACCCGATCGCCAACCCTGGCAAGACCTTGCTGCATGTACGGGATCGGCACGTAGATCTCACCATCGCGTGCCTGGATGACGTTGCTGTCGAGATCGAGCAGGTAGTCGAACTTGGCACTCTGCACGGAGAAGCCGTTGTCCTGGACGCTGCCGGCCAGCGAACCGCCTTCGAAGATGATCTGCGCACCGTCGATGTTGAGGAATTCCAACACCTGCCAGTCAGCGATCTCGCTGTGCTGCGCCACAAAGGCTGCCAGTTGGGCGTGGTCCATCTCGCCCGAGTGCATCTGCATGAAGTGGGGCGTTTTCGCCTGCGTCATCAGCCCATCGATGGCGCCCGAAAGGTTGACGACGAGGACCGCTGCCAGCGAGACAAGGAGGGCCGCTGCTGCCACAAACGCCACGATGGTCAGCGTGATGGCTTTGTTGCGGAGAATGTCGTTGCGGATTGCTCTGTAATACATGATTCACCTCTGTCAGAAAGTCGTTACTCACTCGCCAGGGCTTGCGGGTTGGCTGCCAACTCTTCGCCGAACGCTCGCACGCCCGGTTGCAGCCCTGCCCAGAGAGCCACGAGCACGATCAGGATACCGGCAACGATGAACAATCCTTCCATGTTGTGCCTGATCACTGCACCCGAAATCGCCTGCGAAATCGGGATCAGCCCGCTGCCGGCCAGCAGCACCATGCTCATCATCCGTCCCAGCATCTCTTTGGGGGTGTTAGCCTGCATCCAGGTAAACATCAGGATGGCAATATAACCGTTGCCGATTCCCAGCACCAGCAGCAGGGCAAAATCCAGCCAGGTGGAGCGGATAAATCCAAACAGGGCCAGCGCCACACCGAACGAGATCAGCAGGAAGACCAGAAAGGCGCTCATTGCCTTGCCCTTGGGACGGGGCAGCACGCCGGCGAGCAGGATGCCGAGCAGATAGCCCCCGGCAACCGCGGACATCAACAGGCCGAATGCCACAGCGCCTTCAGGGAGGTACTGGTCGGCCAGCACCGGAATACCTACCAGCAGCGGGCCGGTAAACAGCAGGTTCACGGCGGCCAGGATCAGGAAGAACACTCGCAGGGTGTCGTCGTGCCACAGGTACTTCACGGCGACCACAATCGAGCTCCATATGCTTTCCTTTGGCTTTTCGCCGCTAACCTGGCTCTGTTTGGCGCTCATGAGCCAGAGGCAAAGGGCCGAGACGGCAAAGCTGATCGCATCCACGGTGAACGCCAGGCCGATACCCAGCGCCGAGGAAGAGTATTTTCCAATCAGGATGCCGGCAATGGTCGGACCGACAAACTGAACCAACTGCCCGGCGCCCATCACGATCGAGTTGCCTGCCTGCAGATCGTCCTCCTGCACCAGCATCGGGACGATACTGTTGGCGGCCGGAACGGCGAACCCGGCAACCAGTCCAAAGCCGAGCGCAAAGGCGTAGACCATCCACATCTGGACGGTGCCCGTAAAGACCGCCGCGACCATCAGGCTCGTCAATAGCAGGCGGATGAGGTCCGAAACCAGCATGACCAGCCGCGGGGAGAAGCGGTCGGTGACTGCGCCGCCCAGCAGCATGAAGATGGCACGGGGCAGCCCTTCCAGCGCCAGTACGATCCCCAGCGCCAGCGGATCGCCGGTCAGTTGCAGCACCAGCCAGGGCGTGGCGACGAGGGCAAACTGGTCGCCCAGCGAGGACATGGTCGATCCTGCGAAGAGAAGGCGAAAGTCAGGCAAAGACATCACCCGAGACATGGGATTTTGCTGTGGTGTTGCTGTTGAGTTCATGATTACTCCAATTTCGTCAGGTCGGTTGGTGTTTCGTTTCGTCAACAGTATAGTCCCCGTTGCTGCCCCGTGTCCCCTATCTCAGGGTAGGTTTGGTAGGTAGGTTTGTTGGGTAGGGGAAATAAAAAGAGCCGCTTGCGCGGCTCGATCTTGTATGAAAAGAAGCCCGCCGGAGGCTGTAAGCCATCCGGCTACAAGGTGCAAGCCCGCTGGGCTACGGAATCCGCAGGCCCGGAGGGTCTTTCACGTTGTAGCCCGATCCGTTTAACGGTCGGGCGGCCGCACACCCACAGAGTCTGATGAAAGCAGAACGGCTAGACACCCAACTCTCTGGCAAGAGCAATCGCCTGTGACCGGTTGCCGACCCCCAGCTTTTGCAGAACATTGTGGACGTGCCATTTGGCCGTTCCCACGCTGATGACCAGCTCGGCGGCGATATCGGCGTTGGTTTTCCCCGCGATAATGAGTTTCAACACCCTGAGTTCCTGTTCCGTCAGCGGTTCGGGCAAGCTGTCGAGCAGGGTGGCGTGCGACTCCGCTGGAGCCAAACCCGCGTCCAGGATGGCGTCCACCAGTTCCGGCGCCGCGGAGCGCAGGCGGGGCAGCAGGTCGAGCAAGGGCTGGCCTTCATTCAAAAAGATACGGACATACCCTTCGGGTGCGGCCAGTTCCAGCGATTTCTCCAACCACTCCAGCGCAACGTCGGTCTCCCCATGGGCGCTGTGATATAGCCCGAGCAGGATCATCGCTTCGAGATAGGTCTGCATTCGCCCGGTGGAAATCGCCTTCTGCAAAATCGGGCGCAAAATCCCCTCAACAGGCGTCAGCTCGCCGGAGGAAAGCAGCACCCGTGTCAGGGTCAGTTCCTCGAACTCGCGCAGTGGCGCAGCGCGACTGGACAGATAATCAGCGGCCCAGCGCGCTGCCGCTTCATTCTGGCCAAGGAAGTGCTGAATGCGGGCTACGTGCGCCTGCGCCACTTGCTCTGCACGCGGGATGTCCATCGCGCGGACGATGGAGAGCGCTTCTTCCAGCGCCACCTGCATCCCGGTCAGATCCCCCTGGTACGCGCACAGCCAGCTCCGAGAGGCCAGCCCGACGAGCAGATCATCCAGCAATCCGCCCTGCCACGCGAGCGCGATCCCGTCCTGCAAACAGGTCTCGGCGGTCGGCAAGTCATTGCGTTCCAACGCGATCGCACCCAGGATATTCCAGGCCAACCCCAGCGGTGGCAGGCGTGCGCCCTCCGCCAACTGAAGGGCTTCGTTGCAGGTCATAGCAGCCAGGTTCAGCCGGCCCTGGCTGATCTGCAGTTGCGCCGCTGCACACAGTCCATGCACATCCTGGAACAAGATGCCCGCACCGCGCGCTTCGGCGCTGGATCGCAGGTAGTCGTCCACCGCCTGCCCCGTCTGTTCAGCGAGTTCATGGGCCAGACCGAGGCTGAAAAAGCCCAGGGCGTGAGCCCGGTGATCCTCGCGCGGGATCTCGGCTAAAGCAGCGGGGATCAATGCGATGACCTGCTGGAAATCGCCGCGGACCGCGGCGATCGCTCCTCGATAGAGCGCAGACATTGCCGACAGCACTTGCCGGTCACTTCCACTGGCCCCAGATTGCAGGAGACTATCCACGTGAGCCAGCTGTGTTTCAGCCTGGTCGAAGCGCGCCTGAAGATAGAGAAGTCGCGCCGCGTGCAGCCCCAGGCGCGGGCGGGACTGGATGATGGCCGGCGGCACGGCGTCCACCCAGGAGGCCAGCAGCGCCAGGTCGCCGTCCGACCAGGTGGCGTCCTGGTCCAGCGCTCGCTCAATGACCCCGGCAGCAAACTCGCTGTCGCCGCAAGCGAGAGCGTACTGTACAGCTTCGCCCGCCAGGTCGTTGGCCTCATGCCAGATGGCGGCCCGCTGATACAGCACACTCCTTTCGGCCGGCAAGAGCAGGCTCTGCAGGTAATCGGCAAAAAGTTGGTGGTAGCGATACCAACGGCGTTCATCATCAAGGGCAATGACGAACAGATTGGACTGCTCCAGCCGGGCGATGATCAAGTGCGCATCATCCCGCCCGGTGAGCGCGTTACAGAGTTCAGCGTTGAAGCGGGTGACAAAACCCGTCTGCCTCAGGAACGTGCGTGTCTCCTCGTCCTGGTGGTTGATGACGTCGCCAGCCAGGTAATCCAGCACGTAACGGTGGCTGCCGCGAAACGATTCGACGAAGGCTGCGGGGTCGGGCTGGTGCTGAATGGCAAGCGCGGCAAGCTGCAATCCTGCTGCCCAGCCCTCGGTGCGTTCATCTAGTCTGCGCAGGACATCCTCGGCCAGGGGCAGCTTGGCTAGACCGAACATGGCGCGCTCTTCGTCCGCCGTGAACCGCAAGTCGCGGACGCGGATCTCGGTCAACTGGCGGCGCGCCCGCATGCGTGCCAACGGCAAGGGCGGATTGGCGCGGGTAGTCAGGATCAGGTGGGTAGCTGCCGGCTGGTGGTCCAGAAAGTATTCCAGAGCCTGGTGGATCTGCGGGTCTGAGATGACATGATAGTCGTCGAGAACGAGCAGAAGCGGCGCATCCCATGTCGCCAGGTCGTTGAGCAGCTCATCGAGCATACTGGTGAGTGGCGGCATGCCGGGCATTTCCAGCATGGGCAGAGCGCTCGCGCCAAGGCTCTGGTCTGCCCGCCGGAAAGCCGTCAGGAAGTAGCGCATGAATCGAAGGACATCGTCATCAGCCTCCTCCAGTGAAAGCCAGATGTTTCTGGCGCGGGGATCTGTGCTGTTGGGGTGGCGGGTGGCCAGCCATTCAGTTACCACCGTCGTCTTGCCGTAGCCCGCCGGCGCGCAGACGACGGTCAGTTTGTGTCCGTCGCGCAAACCGCTATCGAGTTGTTCGAGCAGGCGCGGCCGGGCCACAAGGTCCACGCGCTGGTGGGGGATATGAAATTTAGTAGCAAGAAGCGAGGTGTGCATTCCACGATACCGTGGTTATTCGCGGTATATCACGTTCATCGAGGATTTTATCTGGACATGCGCCTGCAACGAAATACCGATTACTCCCGCAGAATCTTCTCCATCTTTTTCCCTTTTGCCAGTTCATCGATCAGCTTGTCCAGATAGCGGATTTCCTGCATCAGCGGATCTTCGATGTCTTCCACGCGCACACCGCACACCACGCCTTTGATCAGCGAACGGTTTGGATTCATAGCCGGCGCTTGCGCAAAAAAGGTCTCAACATCATTCCCCTGTTGGATTTGCTCTTCCAGTCCGGCCTGGTCATAGCCGGTCAACCAGCAAATGATCTGGTCGACTTCTTCTTCTGTGCGATTCTTGCGTTCAGCCTTTTGAACGTACAGCGGGTGTAAACCTGCAAATTCCATTCCGTAGATCCGAGCATTTGACTTGTTGTTCATGACGGTACACTCCTTGGATATTGTCTGAAAAGACATTCAGTCAGACTTCTGAAGCCGACCCACAACACATTACAACTGGTCCCTTGTTATTGTTGCTTTCACACGTCGTCCCAGTATTTGGGGCTCTGGAGACCAAACGATGAGCACAACGCGACGCTGTCACGCTTGTGCTTCGCGGAACGGTCATACCCCAGGCGAGTGTGAATCTGTACCTCCGCCGAGATACACGGGACTGTTCGACCAAGTATCCGACCTGAAACAAAACCGTCTTCTGGATAGACCAGGGGCGACTCGGCGGGCTGCACCTGCACACCGTTCCCGCGCTCATCGAACCGTACCGGGTGCAGATCGATGCGTCCATCAGTGGCGTGCTCCAGCACGACGCGTCCAGGCTCCTCCTCTTCGACTCTGTACCCGTTGCGAACGAGCACCTGGACGGCGTGAGGTGTGTCATCGAGTGCGAGGACAAGGTCGAGATCATCATGTGTGCGGGTGATCCGTCCAAGAAGTGCGTCCACTCCCCATCCACCATCAAGCCACACCTGCACGCCATCAATCGCAAGCAGGTCCAGGACACGCAGCACGGTGTTCGAATTCATGCTTCACAAGCTCCTTAGATCGACAAGGCATCGCATGGTCGCCACCCTAAATCAGCGGCTGGACCAGGTTGATCAGGTTGCCGCAGGTGTCCTCGAACAGAGCCACGACGACAGGACCCGCTTCCTGAGGTTCGCTGCGGAACACCACGCCGCGTGCCTTGAGGCGATCAGCCTCGGCGCGAATATCGGCGGTCATGAACGCGGTAGCCGGGATGCCGGCGTCAAACAGGGCCTTCTGGTAGACGCGTGACGGCTCGAAGGCCAACGGTTCGAGAACTAACTCGACCCCTTCGATCCCGTCGGGCGAGGTCACCGTGAGCCAGCGATACTCGCCCATAGGAATATCGGCCATCTTCTCGAAACCGAGCACCGTTGTGTAGAACTGGAGCGCGTGCTCCTGGTCTTCAACCGTCACGCTGATGAACTTGAGTTGCATGGTTCTTTCACCTCACGGGAAATTTCTTGCACTGTTGGGTTAGTCGTCACCAGGCTCTATTCCCGGCTGCACATACCGTTCAAGGCCGTCTTTCATGGCCGCCTGGGACATCAGCGGTCTTCCGATAACCACGCCGAGCAACGCATGGAATGGTTGAGTGAGCCAGGTTCGCTCGAATAACCCCAATCGTGGATGCCCTACGAGGCTCCATCACGCAGAAATTCAACAGGTGTCTCAGCGCAGCGCTCTGTACGGTCTCCTGACCGCTCCGAAGCGCCGCACGGTGGCTGCGTACAGACCTCGCTCAACCCAATTTGATTGCACACTGTCGAATACTCGCCACATTACCAGCCTCTGGCGGCTGATTGCGAAAATGAACGAGGGACGGACGATGTTTAGGATATATTCAACCGAGCAGATGATGTGCTGCGATAATACTATCGCGCGGGGTGTTCGTCAAGTGCAACAAACAGCCCGGCGATCAAGGCATTGTGAGCAGTTCCATCCACCAATCTGCTGAATTACGAGAGATGTCGCTGCCCGTGATAGAATTACGCACCGGATTGCCCATCCTGGCCGTCAGATCGTACCTGAAACCTGCTGTACCTGAGTACCCGATGTCCCTTCCTGATCTTGCTTCCTGGCTGCGGCTGGAAATTGCCTCCCTGAACATGCAGATGTTGCTGGTGCTGTTCGCTCTGGCACTGGCCATTTCGTCGCTCGGTTTCTACCGTGTCGTCTACTTCATCAGCATCGGCTATGCGTTTTCCATTGTCGCCATGGCGGCCGCAGTGGTGGTCGCCTTTCGCCAGGACCTCACTGCCGCGGCGGTGCTGCAAAACCTGCTGCTGGCTTTCTGGGGCCTGCGACTGGGCATCTTCCTGGTGCGCCGGGAACTCCAGCCTGCCTATCGCGCACAGGTGGCAGAGACGTACCAACGCACCGCCGGCCTGTCGTTCTTCATCAAGGTGATGATCTGGATCACCGTGTCGCTGCTCTACGTGTTGATGTTCTCGCCCAGCCTGTTTGTCACGGCGACGCCGGCTGTTGACAGACCGGCATCACCCGGTAGCCTGGTCCAGTGGTTGGGGGTGGCGATCATGGTTGGTGCGCTGATCATGGAGTCGCTGGCCGACCGGCAAAAGTCAGCTTTCAAGGCTCGCCATCCTCGGCAGTTCTGCGACACCGGTCTGTACCGCTGGGTGCGCTGCCCCAACTACCTGGGCGAGATCCTTTTCTGGACGGGCAACTGGGTAGCCGGGCTGGTTTTCTACACATCGCCGCTGCGCTGGCTAGCCAGCCTGATTGGACTGATCTGCATCGTGCTCATCATGCTGGGATCGACCAAGCGGCTGGAGGAACAGCAGAACCAACGTTACGGCGACATGCCCGAGTACCAGGAGTATGTGCGCAGCGTGCCGATCCTGGTTCCCTACGTTCGGGTGTTTTCGTTCAGAAACCTGCGCATCTACCTGGGGTGATCTGCAGCACGAAAATGAATAGTTGATTAGTGTCCCGCGACACGGAAGACGGCATCCTGACTTTGGCGCCGCGCGGTAGTACCCTGAAAGGAACCGTGGTATAATCCCTTTCGAGCAGCGCCTGGCGAGTAGCCAGGCGCTGACGAGAGTCTATCAGGAGTTTGTTAATGTCTTCGAACCAGCGTGGCCCTGTCTATTTCTTCGTTGCCTTAATCGGCATCGCCTTTGCCTGCATCTGCCTCGTTGCAGTTGGATTTGGCGCAACTCGCTTTGCCGGCAGCTTTACCGGCTTCGACGTGCCAAACGTCGCCTCCGACGTCTTCCCGTCACCGACCCCTCTGCGCACCGTTGCCGATGCGCCGCAGGCCGCCGTGGCCATCCAGTCGCCGGTAGAAATCACCATCGATCCCGGCGCCGACGCGGAGCCACAAATCCTGCGAGCCGTTTACCTCAAGGTCAACCCCTCGGTGGTCAAGGTCGAGAACCTGACGGCCATCGGCGACAGCACCCAGACCGATGAACTGGTGCCCCAGGGACAAGGCTCCGGGTTTGTCTGGGACGCGCGCGGCGACATCGTCACCAACGCGCACGTCGTTGAAGGCACGGATACCGTGCGCGTCATCTTCGCCGACGACCGCTCGGTGACGGGCGAGGTGCTGGGTGCTGATCCCAACAGCGACCTGGCTGTGATTCACATCGACCCCACCGGTTTCGATCTGGTGCCGGTGGAGCGCGGCAACATCGACGAGGTCGCGGTCGGCGACCGCGCCATCGCCATCGGCGCGCCCTTCGACTTCGCCGGCTCCATGACTGTCGGCGCCGTCAGCGGACTGGGCCGCAGCATTCGCTCGCTCAACATCCGCTACACCATCCCTGAGGTCATCCAGACCGACGCGCCTATCAATCCGGGCAACTCCGGCGGCCCGCTGCTCAACTCACGGGGCGAGGTGATCGGCATCAACGCCCAGATACGCACTGCGGATGGCGTGCGCGCCAACTCTGGCGTCGGGTTCGCCATCCCGATCTACATCGCCGAACGGGTGGTCCCGTCGCTGATTGACACCGGCAGCTACGTACATCCCTTCATCGGTGTGTCTGGCCAGACCTATTCCCCGGAATGGGCCGACGCGCTGGGATATCCATCCGACGTGAAAGGCGCCTACATCACGGAGGCGTTGAGTGGCTACCCGGCCGCGCGCGCCGGCCTGCGTGGGGCCGACAGCGACACCACCGTGGTGGTTGGCGTGAACCCCCTAACGGGTCAGCCGGAATACCTGCGAGCCGGCGGCGATCTGGTGGTCGGCATCAACGACCAGCCGGTAGAACGGTTTGACGACCTGCTGATCTACCTCTTCCGCTACGCTGCCCCCGGCGACGAGGTGCAGCTCACGGTGCTGCGGCCAAACGGCACGGAAACGGTCATCCCGGTGACATTGGGTGTGCGGCCGGCGCAATAGCAGACAGACGCGACGAGGCGCTGCCAGATCTCATTCTGGCAGCGCCTCGTTTCAGTTTCAGCCGTCTGAATGATCGCAGATCAGCCAGCAGGCTGCTCGATCAGGCTCACGTCCATGTTCTTGCGTCCCTCTTCGATCAACATCACCGGTATGCCGCGGCGGATCGGATAGCGATAGCCGTTGCGCGGGTTGATCAGCCACTTGCCGTCGTCGGACAGCTTCAGCGGCCCCTTGTCCTCAGGGCAGACCAGAATCGCCAACAGTTCCTGGCTGACCTCGCCGCCCAGTTCGCTCTCGTCATAGCTCTGCAGCTCGAAGTCATCGACTCCACCGCGGCTGGGAGCGGGCAACGGCTCATCGCGCCGGTCCAGGAACTTCAGGACTGCCACCACGATGCCGACTATTGCCGCCAGTGCGACAACCAATAACACCAGTTTTTTCATGGAATTTTCTCCTTAGTTTCTCGAGTAACGATCTGCCCGCGCAGGACACGCCTTGGTGATTTTTATCGTCGTCTTCATGCTACCACAAGCCGCCCGCCTTGTCCAGTGGCGTAGACATCACTCGCAGGACACGATCCCCGTTGTCGGCCCGTCCAAACGGTCGGCAATTTCATCAGAATCAAGCGCAACGAGGAGACACACTCATGGAACCGTATAATCTGGCGCAGCGCGCCGGACACCTGCTTCTCGAACGCGGCCTGACGTTAGCCGTCGCCGAGTCGTGTACCGGTGGACTGGTCGGCGACATGATTACCGACGTGCCGGGCAGCTCCGCCTATTTTCTTGGTGGCATCCAGTCCTACGCCGACGCGGCGAAGCGCGATGTGTTGGGTGTCCGCGCCGAGACTCTCGCGCAGCATGGCGCGGTCAGCGCTGCCTGCGCGCAGGAGATGGCTCGAGGCGCACGCCGGCTGATCGGCGCAGACGTCGCGCTCAGCGTTACCGGCATCGCCGGACCGGGCGGCGGCAGCGCTGAGAAGCCAACCGGTCTGACATTCATTCATCTGGCCGCGGCCGACACAGATCTGGGACATCGATTCGTCTGGTCAGGAGATCGGCGGGCCAACAAGCTGAGCTCCGCCGCGGCCGCGCTGCAATTGCTGATCGACTATCTGGAAAACGAGTAACATGCACTCAATCTCGATCTACCAACCGGTAACGGTGGAACTGCCGGCAGGCAGCAGCCGCGACGCGTTGCCCGTCGCGTTCTGGTGGCGCAATCGCCGCTACGATGTGGCAGGCTACGGACGCACCTGGCGCGCCGACGAAGACGACGAGCCATGGCAGTGCCACCTCGCACAGACCCGCCGCGGCGACACCACCGAACTGCGCCGCCACCTGCACACCGGCGAATGGCAACTGGCGCGCGCCTGGTGGCGGGAAACCGTTGTCTAGCCGTGTAACTTGATCAATCGCAGCCCGTCGAGTATCATACGGCGGAGCAGCGACGGATGTATTTGAAACCAGTTGACAGTGCCTCCGAGTTGAAACGTGAAAACGTGAAACGTAAAACGTGAACCGGAAACGGAGACGGACATCGTAGAAAGCAAGAATTCTTCTGAAAGACATCACGTTTCACGCCTTCACGTTTCAGAATAGATTCCCTTCAAGAACACACCAAGGAAGAGAGACCAGATTTGCAGAGCAAGCGATTGGGAGCGGCCGCGCTGGGCGTGTTGTTCGCTCTCGTGGCCGTGCCGGCCGCAGCAGCCCCGCCCGGGCAGGCAGCGCCGGCTTTTGATCTGACCCAACTGCTGGCGACCAGCATGGCATGGTTCGTGCCGGTCGGTTTCGTGCTGCTGGCGGCCGCCGGCGCGTCGGAGGGCCGCGGCTGGCAAACGGCTCTGGCGGGCGTGGCCGGCGCGTCCATCGGTGTGCTGGCCTTTTTTGTGGTTGGATTTGGGTTGGCATTCGGCGGCATCGGCCTGGTGTACGACAAAGCCCCAGAGCTAAGTGGCCTGATCTGGGAATGGACGGTCGTAACCGAGACCTGGGGACCGAAATGGGGCATGGTTGGCCTGAGCGGCTGGGCCATGGACGGCCCGGCTGCCACTGCGGGCGCATATACCCTGTTCCTGGCGCAAGCACCCTGGGTCGCCACCGCCACGTTGATCCCGCTGTTGGCCCTGCGCGGCCGCGCGCCGGCCTTCACATCGCTGCTGGGCGGGCTGCTGGTCGGAGGCCTTCTCTATCCCCTGGCAACCAACTGGGTGTGGGGCGGCGGCTGGCTGGCCAACCTGGGCGCGAACCTCAATCTGGGACATGGATTTGTCGATTTTGCCGGCGGAGCAACGGTACATCTCCTGGCGGCTGCGGCCGGTATCGCCGGGCTTCTGGTAACGGTGCCGCGGCGCGCCCGCCAGCGGATCGCCGACACCGACCCGGTTCCCATGCCACCTGTCCACCTGCCGCTGCTGGCGTCCATCGGCGCGGTGTTTATCCTGGTAGGCAGTCTGGGCTGGGGCTGGGGCAACCCGCTACTGGACCTGCCAACGCTGATGCCGGCGCGCGGCATTGTAAACGCACTGGTCGCGGCGGCCAGCGGCGCGCTGGTTCCGCTGGCCTACACCTGGTTCGTGACCGACCGGCCCGACCCACTGATGGCAGCGCGCGGGCTGGCGGCCGGTGCAGTAGCCGGCGCAGCGTTTGGGCCGTTCGTGCCTCCCGGCATGGCAGCGCTGGTCGGCGCGCTGGCCGGCCTGCTGGTTCCCATCCTGACCTACCTGCTGCGCGAGATTCTTCGCATCGACGACGACACCGGGCTGACACCGGTCCATCTGGTCTCCGGGCTGTTTGGTGTGCTGGCAGTTGGGCTGCTGGCCGATGGACTGGCCGGGCGAGGTTGGAACGGCGTCGGAACGGTCGAGTATCTTGGCGTTGTGGGGCAGGGCGTGACCGGCTGGAGGGCTGCGGCCGGCATGACCGCTGACTGGCCCGGGCAGTTTCAGGCGCAGTTGGTCGGAGGCGCAGCGCTGTTCCTGATGCCGTTTCTGGCCGGGACGCTGCTCTTCGGGCTGCTGGCTGCCATTGCTGCCGGGCTGCGGCGCATGTCCCCCCGCGAACCGGCCGCATCGGTGGACAACGAAGGCGCCCAACCTGACCCTGCCCTCGAGCCGGCGCTGGTCGCCGAGGCGCCGTCGCACGAGATATCCCTTGAACTGGCCGCTGCCGACGCCGCGCCCGATGAGCCGGCTGGCGAAGCCTTGACAGCGGGCGTGTGACCGCATTCAAATCCTTGGTTGTTTGGAGCGGGAGGGTAGCGCAGTGAGAAATTGTTGAACGAAAACGCCTTCGTTCGACACACGCGGAAAACAAGCGTATAATCGGTGCCATGAATGTCTGGGTGAAGCGGATCTTAGCAGTTGTCGCGGTCCTCGCGGTGGGCGCACTGATCGTCCGTTATAACCGCGAGGTCTTGGCTTTTCTCAGTGACGAAGCCGCCGTGCAGGCCTGGGTTATCCAGTTAGGTCCGCTGGGCCCATTGGGTGTCATCGCCCTGAACGCGATCCAGGTGATCATCGCCTTCATCCCCGGATATGTCATGCAGTTGGTGGCCGGCTTTTTGTACGGCTGGCCGATGGGCGCAGTCTACGGCACCGTTGGCATGTTGATCGGCGGGTTTATCGCTGTTCTGTTGGCGCGAGTCTTCGGCCGGCCGCTGGTGATCCGCATGGTGGGCGAGAAACGGGTCGATCGCTGGGAACACGTCGCCCGGCTCGACTCCCTGGCGATCTGGTTCATCCTGATGCTGGCGCCCTTTGGTGACGTGCCCTACTACATCGCCGGGTTGACAAGTCTCGCCATCTGGAAGATCATCGCCATTGCCGCCTTCGTGCGCACGCCGTCGGTCATCCTGGCCGTGCTGGTCGGATCGGGCGCGGTCTCCTGGCGCTCTCCGTGGGTGATCGGCGGTTTCGGTGTGATGGTAGTCATTGCGCTGATTGCCCTGCGCTACCAGAGCCACATCGAGCGCTGGGTCGATGAACGGTTGCTGACTGTTGTACTGCGCTGGAGCTCCAGCCGGGCTCCGATCAAACCGCAAGAAACACAAGAACATGACCCAACCCTCCCTTGACCACTCAGTCGCGGCTGAAAAAGAAGGCAAGCTGCTGATCGGCGTCGCTGCCGGTCTTGGCTGCGCGCTGGTCCTCTGTACCCTGCTGAGCATTGCCGCGATCGTGGCCGCGCTGATCTGGACCCTGCAAGGACAGCTCGGGCCGGGATGATGGAACGCGCGATGAAACGACTCCCCCTGCATCTGCTCTCGCTGCTGTTGTTGATCAGCTTGCTGACCGCGCAACCGGCTGCGCTGGCCGCGCCGGCTGACAGCGCAGCCCACCAACCGGCCTGTAACGGCAGCCTCTACCGGGTAAAGCAGGGCGATTCATGGTCGCGGCTGGCTCAGAGCACGGGCGTCAGCGTGGCGACTCTCAAGGCCGCCAACCCGGCGGCCGCGCAGCATCCCCAGGGCTGGCTGATCGTCGGCCAGCACCTTTGTATGCCGGCAGGCGTGGCCAACCCGGCCGCGGCTGCACAGCCGCCCCAGCCTCCCGGCCAGTGGATCATCACCGTGCGCCGCGGCGATTCTTGGGCGGTGCTGGCTGCTCGCTACCGGGTGAGCGTGGCCGCGCTGCAAGCTGCCAACCCGCAAGCCGTACGCGCCGGCGAGGTCCTGCGGGTAGGCGACCAGATCCGTGTGCCGCTGACGCCTGAGCTCACTGAACACATCGCCTGCCCCGCCGACCTGACCGTTTTGGGTCCGGCCGCCGCGCAGGTGCTCAGCGAGTTTATTGGCAGCCCGGAAGCCCTGCGCAGCTACCTGCAGCGCTGCGGCGCCTTCTCCGCCAACTGGGGCGCCGTGCGCGCCGTTGACCTTCTGGGAGACGAGACGCCTGAGGTCGTGGTGGTGGCGGCCGAACCGCAAGAAGCGGCCGGCGGCCCCCTGGGCAAGCTGCTGATCCTCAGGTCTGCGCCGCTGGGCTGGGAGGTGGCCTACGAAACTGGCGTCGCCTCCGACATCGTCTTGTTGGAAGCGGCCGACGTCAACGAGGACGGGCGGGCGGACGTGGTATGGACCGACACTACCTGCGGCGCCAATGCCTGCTTCACCACCGCCCACATTGTGTCAAACATCGATAGCGGGTTTGTGAACTGGATCGAAGACGGCACCACCATGGCGTCGGCTAATGTATCGCTGCAAGATGTGACGCCGGAGGGCAGCGGCGAGGAACTGGTGCTGACTGGTGGCGTGATCGGCACGGTCCAGGCCGGCCCGCAGCGGGCCATGACCACTACCTGGGCGTCGCTGGCCGGCGCGCCATATACGTTGCAGACCATCCGGCGCGCGCCCTCCTGGTGCCTTTACCACACGATCGAGGACGCTAACAGGACGCTGGACGAAAAGCGCTACGAAGACGCGGCCACTGCCTACCGGGCAGCCGCGGACGATCCTCGTCTGGTGGCCTGCTGGCAGCGTCCCAACGAGGTCGATGAGCTGCGCGCCTTTGCGCTGTACCGGCTGGCAGTAGCCAGCGCCTACAATGACGACCAAGCGGACGCGGAGCAGGCCATCGCCGACCTTGACTCCCGCTATCCCGACGACCCGTTGCGGGACCTGGCTCATATCTGGTGGATCGTGTTCAGGGCGACAGGCGACAGATCGGCCGCGTGCGCCACTGCCCAAACCTTCGCCGAGCGCCACCCGGAGACCTGGGAGCGGCTGGCCGATTTCGGCTACGCCAACCCGCAGTTGACGGCGGAGACAATCTGCCCCGCCGAGTAACGTATCGTACCCTTTCAGCCCCTGTCGCCGCGCAGACTTCGGAAGTCGCCGCACACTTGCACAAGGTGCTGCATCCGGTCGGGAGGCGCTTCGTCCCTGAAACCGGCGACTTCCGAAGTCTTGGGACGAAAGAATCCGTATGATAGGGCCTCGTGCCCGTTCCGGGGAGCGCCGGAGCGCCCACGAGGGGCTATCCTACAGCCGCAACGATAACATATTCCTGGAGAACACAATGTCACCAACCCCATTGAACGTGGGCGATCCCGCCCCTGATTTCGAGTTGCCATCCGATAGCGGCGAAACCGTCAAGCTATCGGACCTGCGCGGCCGGCGAGTCGTGTTGTACTTCTACCCCAAGGACAACACCAGCGGCTGCACCACCCAGGCGTGCGGCTTCCGCGACGCCTACCCAGTCATCGAGGAGAAGAACGCGGTCGTGTTGGGGGTCAGCCCTGACGGCGTCAGCTCCCACCAGAAGTTCAAGACCAAGTACGACCTGCCGTTCACCCTGCTGGTGGACGAGGACCATGCCGTGGCCGAAGCCTATGGCGTGTGGGGCGAGAAATCGATGTACGGCCGCAAATACATGGGCATCATCCGCAGCCATTTCGTTATCGACGAGCAGGGCCGCATCGCCGACGCGCAGGTCAAGGTAAGTCCTAAGGACAGCGTGGCGCGCGCGCTGGCGACTCTGGAAGCGGCTTGATGGCGTTGTCGGCAGGGATTGAACACAGCGGCGTGCCCGGCGCCCTGCGGCGGACTGCCCTGTTGCTCAAGATAGCCGCGCGATAGCGCCTTCGGTGGCCGGCAAAGCCTGGCGCCGGAGGTTGAAGAGTCAGGCCAACACGCGATATGACTGAAAAACAGGTTGATTCCCCGCAAAAATCAGACACCGGTAGACGCAACCTCTGGCTCCTGGGCGGCGGACTTGTGCTGCTGGCCGTCGTTTCAGTTTGCTTTCTCACATCCGCGGTCGTTGCCGGAGGATTGGTTCTCCGGCGGATAGTCGCCAACGTCCAGATCACAGACCGAGGCCGCCTTGAGATCCCAGCAACTCCCCTTTCCGGCGAGGACGCACCTGGTGTACCTGATACAGGCAGCGGCCGGATCGCCGTCGTCACACCGGATGGCGGCCTGGTGACACTCAGGCCCGACGGCAATGACCTGCGCGATCTTGGCTCGCCCGGTGTGCGCTATCAGTTCCCTGCCTGGTCGAGCAGCGGCGCTCAGGTCGCCGTCATTGCCAGCGATGGAACCCAGACCGCGGTACAGGTTCTGGACGACAGCGCGACGCCCGATGCAACCGAACTGTACGCCAGCGCCATCAACCCACCCTTCTACCTCTACTGGTCACCCGACGACCGGCAGGTGAGCTTTCTCGCCAACGACCGCAACACCATCGCTCTTTGGCTCGCCGCGGCGGACGGCCAGGCGCCGGCTCGCAAGATCGCAGCAGGCCAGCCGTTCTACTGGGAGTGGACCGCCGACAGCCGGCAACTGCTCGTCCACATCGGCGGGCTGGGCGCAGAGTCGCGGCTCGCCTTCATCGACGCCGATGGCAACGCGGTTGGTGACAACCTGGCGACGCCGGGACTGTTCCAGGCGCCAGGCATCGCGCCGGACGGCCGCTATCTGGCCTTCTCACAGGTCGCCGGCGAGCAGTTCGAGGTCGCTGTGCAGGAGACGAGGAGCGGCGCGCAGTCCACAACGCGGCAGCTTGGCCTGGCAGCCATGAGCTGGAGCCCGGCCGGCAACCAGTTGGCGTTCATCTCTCCCGCTCGCCAACGGCTGACCCACGTTGGGCCGCTGCAGATCATCGACGCAGCAACCGGTGCAACTCGAACGCTGGCCGACGGTCAGGTCATCGCGTTCTTTTGGTCGCCGGACGGCAAGTCGATTGCAACGTTGACGGAAAACAGCGGACACAGCACCCCGGGCGCCGCCCTCCCCCGTGAATTCACGTCTGCTGGCCGGGCAAACAGCCAACAGACATCGGAGGTCCTGCTGGACCTGGCCATCGTGGATGTGGCCAGTGGACAGAGTCGAACCCTGGCCTCATTTCGCCCGACCGACCCCTTTCTCAGCCAGTTTCTCCCCTACTTCGACCAGTACGCGTTGAGCCACCGCATCTGGTCGCCGGCCAGCGATGCGCTGGTCCTGCCGATGGTAGACGACCGCGGCCAGCCCGGCATCTTCGTCGTGTCGCAAGAAGGCGGCGCACCCCGGCGTATCGCCGACGGGGTGGTCGCGTTCTGGAGCTGGCAGTGATCCAGGCTGGATCAGGTCGTTCCAGACACATCGCCCCATGAGAGTGAATCCATGAAATTGACCGAGTTTCGCAGCTTTTCCGAGACGCTGGTCGCCAACCTGGCAGACGATCCACGGGTCCTGGGTATCGTCGCGATGGGGTCGATGGCCGAACGAGACTACGCACCGGACCAGTGGTCCGACCACGACTTCTTCGTCGTGACGGCACCTGGCGCACAGGAAGCCTTGCTGGCCGACTTGTCGTGGCTTCCCGGCTACGAACGGCTGGTGTACGTCGCGCCGGAGGGCGCCCACGGCTTCCGAGCCATCTACGACGACGGGCATCTGGTGGAGCCGGTGGTCCTCAGCGTGCAGGAACTGGACACGATGAAGATCAACCGCTTCCGCATGCTTTTCGACCGCGGGCAGGTCGGGCGACGCGTGGCGGAGATCGCAGACCGCACCACCGCCGAAATGCAGGCCGCGGCCGCCGATGACCGGGTAGACACCGGCATGTTTCTGGTGAACCTGGCCGTCGGTGTGGGAAGATATGCCCGCGGCGAGCGGCTCAGCGGGCACCTGTTCGTCAAGAGCTACGCCATGGAACATCTGACGCGGCTGCTGGCGCGCTATCTGCCCGCGGCGCGCCCCGAACTGCGGGACAACCTGGCTCCCTCACGTCGCTTTGAGCTGCTCTATCCCGAGATCGCCGCCGAGCTGGACGAGATCGAAAACCTTCCCCCGACGACCGGCGCGCTGCGTCTGCTTGATCTGGCCCAACGCGAGCTGGCCGGACGAATGCCCGACTTCCCGGAGCCTGCCTTCGAGGCGGTCAGGCAGCGGGCGCTGCGGGCGGCCACTGAGCCAGTCGTTCCTCCAGCCACCCCCTGAACGGTTCATCGACCCGGACAACCTGCTGCCACGCTCCGTCGCGCAACAGTTCCTCGTAGCGCACTGAGACTACGTCGTTCAGCCGCGCCGGTTTCAAGTCCGCAGGATAGTCGCCGTGCATATGCAGCGGGTAGTTGACGAAGTGCGGCAACTTGACCAGCTCGCCCGGCCGCAGCATCGACAACACCGTGCCTGCCAGCACCGCCTGGTGCATGAAGATGGCGTAGCGCACGTCCTGTTCGTAGAACGGCCTGAACTCCGGCAGGCGATACAGCCGGTCGAAGTCGTCGTGCCAGCGCTGCAACAGGCCACGGCGAGGATCGACCACCAGCATCCCGGCGTTGAAATACGGCCGCAGCACCCGGCGGTCCACCGAGGCGGTCATGGGGAACACGCGGGCAGCCGGAACGTTGCAGTACTCGTAGATCAACGACCAAAACGGGTCGAGGGGCGCATCGAACGGGGAACCGATCAGCGTGTGGTCCACCGGCCGGTAGCCCAACGCCTTGCCCGGCGGCAGCAGCAGTGCATCTGGCTCCTGCACCACCAGCGCGCCGCGGTCGGTCCAGACCAGCAGCGAGTCATTCTGCACAGCCAGCCGCTCCGCCTCGCCCGCCGCGTAAACCTTGGCAGCAAACGGAAAGTTCAACGCGTTCGCATCGATCTCGAACCGGTGAACGTCTGCGTTCAGGTTGTCCAGGGCAGCCAGCGTCTCGTCCGAGACCACAACCGGCGCCGGCAGCATCGTCCAAACCTTGCTGCCCGCCAGCCGTCCACCGAACGCGCGCAGGCTCTCGACCAGCAGCACGGTCTCGCGCTCGGCTTCACCGGCGGCAAAGGCGAACGCAAATGTCACGTCAGACATTGACTGCAATCTTTGCTCGTCCGGGCAGCCAGCGAATCGCCGGGATGCTGAGCAGTGCGACGACAGCGCTGGCCGCAAACGCGATTGTGAGGCCGTAGCGGTCGCTCAACATGCCGACCAGCCAGATGCCGCCGGCCTGCAGGAGAAATGTAACAGCCAGGTAGGTGCCGTTGGCCAACGCCCGGTTGAGCGGAAACTGGTCCTGCACCAGCGCCAGGATCACCGGCTGCGGCGAGATGGAAGCAAACCCCAGCAGCAACAATAGCGGCACGGCCAGCCACTCCGGTCCATAGAGAAAGGCGATCATCAGAAACGGCGCCAGGCTCAGCAGCACCAGCAGGATGCGCCGTCGCCCCCAGCGGTCGCTCAACGTGCCGGTGGCCAGCGCGCCGGCGACGCCTGCGGCCTGGAGGATCGTCAGCGCGCCGGCGGCCAGCCAAAGGCTCGCCTGCCGTTCGTCGTTCATGTAGATCGGCAGATAGGTGGTCAGCGCAGCCACCATCATGATGCGTCCGGCCAGCAGCCAGACCAGCACAGGGAACAGCCGCCGCGCCGTCGTCCAGAAGGTGTCCATGGCCGAGGCGCCGGGAACGCGCGGTGTCGCGGCCACCGTGCGCAGGCGGGCGTAGAGGATCACGGACATGCCCCAACCCAGGATCGCCATCCGCCAGATGCCGTCAACGCCGAACCATGCGATGCCGGCCACCACCAGCATCGGCCCCAACGCGCGCGCCAGCTCGCCGGACGCCATGAAGATGCTCATTCCCTTGCCGACCTGCGCGCCTGAGACCTTGGCAACCATGGCCGGCGCGGGCGCGTGGAAGGCGGCAATGCTGATCCCGGCCACGAAGAGCAGCATCGCCAGCGCCGCGTAGGTCGGCGCCAGGCCGAGGCAACTGAACGCAGTCGCGGTGATGCCCGGCGCCAGGATGACGAAGTAGCGCACGCTCACCTTGTCGGCCAGATAACCGATGAACGGGTTGAGCAGGCTGGGTATCTGGACGAAGATCGCCAGGCTGCCGGCCGCCGCGTAGCCGATGCCCAGTGTGGACTGGATCAGCGGCAACAGCGGCGCCAGGAACGAACTGAACGTGTCGTTGACAAGGTGTCCGGCGCCGATGGTCAGCACCTGCTCGGTCTGGAAGGTGTCCGACGGGGCGTCAATGATCGGAGTTTCGACAGAGATGGCTGGTGTAGTCATGGTGGGCTACAGTATACCGCGGCGGTAGGGAATGGCAGAATCCGGGCGGACGGGAGGTGTCACAGCGAATGAGGCAGGGAATAGGGTGGACGCGCGATGTGGTGTCACTCCCGCAGAGGCGGGAATCCAGGGACGGGCATGAATGCGGTATTCATGCCCGTACATCTAGTAAATCTCGCGACCTTCCAACGCGTTCTTCGAATTTCCTTCACAATCTGTTGGTATCCTATGGTCAAGCTGATCAAAACGAGACGGCATAGTAACTACAGACAAAGGAGTAACAAACTAATGGGACACTGGAAACACAGAGGACGAGGATTTGGAATGGGGTGGCGCGGCGGCTTTGGCCGGCATGGCGGCCACCGGTCGGAGATGGACGCCGAGCTGGCGGCTGTTCTGGGTATCAGCAGCGAGGAACTGCGAGCAGCCAAGGACACTGCCATCACCAACATGATCGAGAAAGCGGTGGCCGAGGGCGAACTGGCTCCCAAGGAAGCCGAGCGCATGACAGCGGCCCGCAAGCTGCGCGGCTACGTCGATCCCATCAGCCTGATGGCCCAAGTGCTGGAAATGACGCCCGAGGACGTGAAGGCAGCGTTGGACGCCGGCCAGACGCCCTGGGACCTGGCAGCTGAAAAGAACCTGGACTTCGGCACAGCCTGGCAGAAGCTGATGGCCGCCGGCAAAGCGACCCTGGACCAGGCAGTCGCCGACGGTGTGATCACCCGCGAGCAGGCCGACGAACTGTTCAGCCGCCGCGGCTGGTTCGGCAAGCGCGGCTTCGGCCCAGGGTTCATGGGAGGTGGCTGGGGCCGCAGGCATGGACATGGCGGCTGGGGCCACGGCAGCGACTTCATGGGCGGCCCGCCGACTGTGATCTGAACCGTTCACACGTTGGTAAAAGTGACCGGCACTTGTGAAAAGTGCCGGTCACTTGACAATTGCTCACCGCTGAACCTTGCCTCTCTCCGAGTTTGCGCTATACTTCCTGCAACATGACCGACCTGATTCTAGTGGTGGAGGACGAACCGAAGATCGCCAAGCTGGCCCGCGATTACCTGGAACAAGGCGGGTATCGCGTGCTTGCAGCCGGCGATGGGACGACCGCGCTGGCCACCTTTCGCCGCGACCAACCTGACCTGGTGGTGCTGGATCTGAACCTGCCGGGCATGGACGGCCTGGACGTTTGCCGCGCCATCCGCCGCGAGTCCGACGTGCCAATCATCATGTTGACCGCGCGTGTCGAGGAGATCGACCGGCTGATCGGGCTGGAGCTGGGCGCGGACGACTACATCACCAAGCCCTTCTCGCCGCGCGAGCTGGTGGCGCGCGTTCGGGCTGTGCTGCGACGAGTGCGCGGCGGCGTCCAGTCGCCCAACGTAATCCAGGCCGGCGGCCTGGAGATCGACCTGAAGGGACACCGAGCGCTGCGCGACGGCGAGCCGATCCACCTGACGCGCATCGAGTTCGAGCTGCTGACCACCCTCGCCCAACACGCCGGCCAGACCCTCAGCCGCGAGCAACTGCTGGAGCGAATCCACGGCGACGCGGCAGTGGCCGGCTACGACCGCTCCATCGACGCCCACATCCGCAACCTGCGGCGCAAGATCGAGGCCGACCCCACCGACCCGCAGATCATCCAGACCGTCTACGGCGTCGGCTACCGCTTCAGCGACGACGGGTAGGAACGACGATGCAGCCGCCGGACAGCCACGAACCACACCACAACCGAGAAGACCCGCCGTTCATGCCCTGGAGGCACGGCGGTCCGCCGCGCTGGCGAACCAGTGAGGACGCGCCCTGGATGCACTGGGACCGGTCCCAGTGGCGCGATCACAGACGACGGCGCGGACGGCGGTTGTTTATACGTTTTGCCGCCATCTTCGGGGTGATCGCCCTGTTGATTTTTGGCCTCATGGCGGTGCTGGCCTGGCTGGCCAGCCAGCTTTTCGGCGGCGACGGACAGGTGACCGCGGTCGTCTGGCTGATCAGTTGCGGGCTGGTGATCGCGTTGCCGCTGATGGCGGCCGGGGTCGCCGGCCGCGCCTTCCGCAGCATCGCCCGCCCGCTGGGCGACGTGATGGAAGCCGCCGACGCGGTGGCCGAGGGCGATCTGAGCGCGCGCGTGCCGGAGCGGGGCAGCCGTGAGTTTCGCCAGTTGGCCCAGTCCTTCAACCGCATGGCCAGCGGGCTGGAGCTGTCCGACCAGCAGCGCCGCAACCTGATGGCCGATGTCGCGCACGAGCTGCGCACCCCGCTGCACATCATCCAGGGCAACCTGGAGGGCGTGCTGGACGGCGTCTACGATGCGACCCCCGACCACATCGAGGCAACGCTGGACGAGACGCGCCTGCTGAGCCGGCTGGTGGAGGATCTGCGGGTATTGTCGCTGGCCGAGGCCGGACACCTTCCCATGGAGATGGGGCCGGTGGATGTGGCCGAATTGTTGGAGGATGCACAGACCAGCTTCAGCGGGCAGGCCGAAGTGGCTGGCGTGCGGCTGGCGGTGGCGTTGCCAGACAACCGCGACGACCTGACCGTCACCGGCGACGCCGGCCGGTTGGATCAAGTCATCGGCAACCTGGTCGCCAACGCGCTGCGCCATACCCCGCGCGGCGGCACGGTTTCGCTGGCAGCCCGGCCTCTGGCCGACAGCGTACAGATCACGGTCAGCGACACCGGCAGCGGAATCCCCGCCGACGAACTCCCCCACATTTTCAACCGATTCTGGACGCGTGGCGAGGGTAGCGGCAGCGGGCTGGGGCTGGCCATCGCGCGCAGCCTCGTCCAGGCCCACGGCGGGCGCATCGCGGTCACCAGCGAGCAAGGAACGGGTACTACCTTTACTATCCAGCTACCGCGCGAAAAAGATCCGCGGAGTTAGGCATCCTGAATTGAAAATAGACGTTGCTGCGGCCGGTCTGTGCAAAGCCTCCCGGAGGGGCCGACCGAGCCGCCCCGTTTTCATCCATGGTTGTGCGAACAGCGCATGGTCGTCTCAGATGTTGGGGGTTTACGCGATGCCGTTCGCATCGGAGGATGCGAACTCCGCGAAGTGATTTCGAGGAGTCAGGCATCCACCGATGGCGAGTTTGTGCTGCCAAGAATCATCCACGGGCGGTCGAGGGAGCGGGTCAGAAAAACGGTGACCGGCTGGCCGCCGGGTGTGGTCTTCAGGCGGCGGCGAAACTCGTCGGGGTCGATGGGCGAGCCGCGCTTCTTCACCACCACTTCGCCAGCGCCCATCTCACGTAACCAGCGGTTGAGCGTCTTGAGGTTGAACGGCCCGTGACGCAGCACTTTCCAACAGCGCGCAAACGGGGATTCGACGCTGTGGTCGCTGGTCAGGTAGGCGATGGACGGGTCGATCTGACGCGCATCCAGCGCAGTCGCCAGATGCTGCACCAGTGTCGCGCGGATGACCGCCGCGTCCGGTTCCAGCAGCCAGGCGAGGGGTTCGGTCGCAGGCAGGTCATCCACAGGAGCGTTGCTGTCCAGGTGATGGGGACCCGGTAACAACGTTGCTCGCCGGGCAGCGCCGGTCTTGAGCCTGCCGAAGCGCAGCAGCGCCTCCTTCATCTGCCCGCGCTCGGAGATGAACTCGACCTCGGCGGTCGGCGGGATGTCAGCGTCGGCGATGCCGGGCAGAGTTTTGACGGCCACTGCATCCAGGTGGTCGACCAGCGGTAGAATCTGCGACAGGGGTGGATCCATGGCTTCGGGGTCGAAGATACGGCGGTCATTGGCGCGGCGGCTGGGGTCAATGAAAGCCGCGCGCACCTTCACCCCACGCTTCGCAGTCTCCCAGGGAGAGAGGGAGTCTGGCTCTGGCTCCCTCTCCCAAAGGGGGAGGGCTGGGGTGAGGGGCAGACTCGTCCAGTCGCCTTCCACCACCTCGACGCGATCTATCATCCCCAGCGCGGCGACGTTGAACACAGCAATGCGGGCGCGCACCGGATCGCGCTCGACAGCGACCACGTGCAACCCCGCCTCAGCCAGCGCGATGGTGTCCGCGCCGATGCCGCATCCAAGGTCGGCAACCAGTGCCGGCCGCTGATCGCTCAACGCAGCTGCAAACTGCCCGGCGCGGTAAAGAGCCACCGCGCGGCTGCTGGCCTGTTGCAGCGCTTCGTCGGTAAACAGGAGGCGATCAGCGTTGGGGAATTTATCGATGGCGCGGCGGCGCAGGCGCGCCTGATCCAGCAGCGCGGCGGCTTCGTCGGGCGCGAAGGAAACGCGCAGACGGGT
>JACKBK010000032.1 GCA_020634555.1 Caldilineae bacterium | reverse complement strand
CAGCAACGCCCTGATCGACGAAAGCTACGAGACGGCCCGCCAACTGGGTGCCGTGGGCGGCAAGATTACCGGCGCGGGCGGCGGCGGTTTCTTGATGCTTTACTGCCCGCGGGCCAGCCAGCCGGCTGTGACCGATGCGCTGGAGACCAAGGGGCTGTTGCGGATGGATTACAAGTTTGACAGCACCGGTGCCCGGGTGTTGATGAACGCCGGCTTGTCGATCCAATCGGCGATGTTGCGTCCGACCGTAGCCCGGAACGGCGCTGAGAATCGGCGTTCGGCCGGCTCACCGGCGCGGCCCGCGGTGCGCATCGGCAACACACTGGCCGGGGAGGTGGCATCATGAACCGGCAAACCCGCCGCCGGATTCTTGCTGCGTTGGTGCTGCTGGACGCGCTGGGCATTACGCTGGCGCTGGTGATGGCCTACTGGCTGCGCATCGCCAGCGGCTTGTTGCCGGAGCGGGCCTTTGAGGAGTTTGCCGTCTACCTGAAGGTCGGCTTGTTGATCATCCCGATCTGGTTGCTGATCTTCGCGCTCAACCACCTCTACGAACTGCGCGCGGTGCTGGGCGGTATTGACGAGTATGTCCAGATTGCCAAGTCCAACCTGTTTGCGGTGGTGGCCATTATCATGCTGGGCTACTGGGTGCGCATCGCGACGTTGAGCCGCGGCTGGTTGGTGATCGCCTGGGTGCTGGCGATGCTTTTCGTCGGGCTGTTTCGTTTCCTGTTTCGCCGCTACATCTACCGGCTGCGGCAGCGCGGCCGGCTGCGCACGAGAACGCTGATCGTCGGCGCGAACGAACAAGGCAAGGCCATCGCCCGCCAGTTTCACGCAGCCGGTTCGGCCGGCGTTGAGATCGTGGGTTTTATCGACGACTTCCTGCCGCCAGGCACGCCGGTTGCTTTGGACGACCAGCCGCCGCGCGCAGACACGCTCCGGGTGCTGGGCGGCCCCGACCGGCTGCACCAGGTGGCGCAAAGCCTGGACGTCCGCCAGGTCGTGGTGGTGACAAACGCAGTCGCCTGGGAGACCTTCCAGGAGTTGATGGCGGAGCTGAATGTCAACGCCGGGCGGGCGCCCTATGAGATCAAGCTGTCGCCCGGCTTTTACGAAATCCTGACTACCGGCGTCCAGGTGACCCACGATGCCAACGTGCCGTTGCTGCTGGTCAACCGCCAGCGCATCACCGGTGTGGACAAGCTGCTCAAAGCCTCGCTGGACTACTTGCTGGCGATCGTCAATATGATCATCGCGTTGCCGCTAATGGGCCTGATTCTGGCTGCGCTGCGTATCTCGACGCGCGGCCCGGTGATCGACCGCCATCTGGTGCTGGCGTGCGGCGGCGGGACCTTCACGACATGGAAGTTTCACACCGGGCTGGTCGACACTCCGCGGCCCGGCTTTGCGCATCCGTTGACAGGAGGTGACAGCAGCGGGGGCGCGCTGGTGTCGGCGGAGCAGATCACGCGCTTGCAGCACTTCCTCTACAATACCGGGCTGGACAAGATGCCGCAACTGGTCAATATTCTGACCGGCCAGATGAGTTGGGTTGGGCCGCGAACAGTCTCGGTGGGGCAGGCGGAGGTTCACTCGCCCTGGCTGCCAAACTTGCTAACCGTCAAGCCGGGCATCACCGGCCCATGGGCGGTGGTGGACGAACACAGTCTGGACGAGGAGATGCGGCTGACGATGTATTACATCCGCAACTGGACCATCTGGATGGACATGCAGATCCTGCTGCAAACGGCGCAACGGATTCTGCGTCTGGAGCGCGGCAAGGCGCGGCTGCCGGAGCGGTAGGTAGCCGGACATCAAGGAAACGAAGGAAAGAAGAAGGCGTTGGCAGAGAACACAAAGCGTGTGATGGCCCTTGACGGGCAGGAGTTGGCGGCGGAGCAATGGTCGGCGGATTACCTGCGCGGTTTCGGGGAGACGCTGGCGGGTGTGCAACCGGAGGAGCTGGCTGCAGCAGTCGGCTTGTTGATGGCGGCATGGCGGCGGCGGGCGCGAGTCTACGTTTGCGGCAACGGTGGCAGCGCGGCCATCGCGTCACATTTCGCCGGCGACCTGAACAAGGGTACAAACATCGCCGGCCGGCATCGCTTCCGTGCCATTTCTCTGGTGGACAACACGCCGGCGCTGATGGCGTGGAGCAACGACGATGGCTATGAGTCGGGCATGGTCGAGCAACTGCGCAACTTCGTCGAACCGAACGACCTGGTGGTTGGCATCAGCGGCAGCGGCAACTCGGCCAATGTCCTGCGCGCGCTGGAACTGGCCCGGCTGGCCGGTGCGCACACGTTGGGGTTCTGTGGTTTCAGCGGGGGCGAGCTGCTGGCTCTGTCCGATGCGGCCATTCATGTTCCGTCGGACAGCATGGAGCAGGTCGAGGACGCCTTCTCGGTGATCTGTCACTGTCTGCTTTACACGCTGCGACGTTGCATTCGCCAGGAGCCAGAGAGCGACAATCCGTTGCTGGCCAGCAGGGTGGATGCGTACCCGAGCGAGTAGGGGATCGAACGCCGCATTCAAGCCCCTAAAACCCCATTTTCTGACCATGCAACCGGCAATTTTCCTGGACCGTGACGGGGTGATCAACGAAAACCGGGCTAACTATGTGCGAACCTGGGAACAGGTGGTCTTTCTGCCGGGCGTGTTCGACGCGCTGCGCGAGCTGGCAGGCAGCGGATACGTCGTGGTGGTGGTCACCAACCAGTCGGCTATTGGGCGCGGCATCATGACAGCGGAGGCGCTGGATGATATCCACGACCGAATCACACATCGGGTAACTCAGGAGGGTGGCCGTGTTGACGCGATCTATGCTTGCCCGCATCGGCCTGACGGAGGGTGTGATTGCCGAAAGCCACAACCTGGAATGTTGTTGCAAGCCGCCGCGGACCTGGACATCGATCTGGCCAGCTCGTATCTGGTGGGTGACGCGGTGACTGACATGGAAGCCGCGCTGGCAGTTGGCGTTCTGCCGGTCATGGTGCGAACAGGGCGCGGCATTGCCCAATTGGCAAACCTTGAAGCTAAGGGGTTGGATGGGGTGATGGTAACGGAAGACCTGGGAGAAGCGGTCGCGTGGATTCTCGATGATCAGCCGGACCTCGCCAGTCGTAGATAGGGACGCCCCAAACGGACACCATACTCCCGCGGAGGCGGGAGTGACACAATAGTGAAGCCTTTACTCTAAATAATCGAGAGTAAAAAAACAGGAGCGGAGCCTCGGTGAAAAGGCTTCGCTCCTGTTTTGTCTCTGTGTCTTTTGTGGCTTGGCGCTTGAATCTCTTATCGTTTGACGCGGTAAGCATTCATGCCGGCGTAAACGGCGTCATCGCCCAGTTGTTCCTCGATGCGCAGGAGTTGGTTGTACTTCGCGATGCGGTCGGAGCGGGCCGGCGCACCGGTCTTGATCTGGCCGGTATTGAAGGCGACTACAAGATCGGCGATGGTGCTGTCCTCGGACTCGCCGGAGCGGTGTGAGACGACGACCGACCAGCCGGCGCGGTGGCTCATGTCGATGGCGGCGATGGACTCGGTCAACGTACCGATCTGGTTGACTTTGCACAACAGCGAGTTGCAGGAATGCTCGTCGATGGCGCGCTGGATGCGGGTTACGTTGGTCACCAGCAAGTCGTCGCCAACTGTCTGGACCCGCGATCCCACCTTCTTGTAGAGCAGGCTCCAGCCATCCCAGTCGTCCTCGTCCATTCCGTCTTCCAGGCTGATAATCGGGAAGCGGTTGCACCAGTCAACCCACAGGTCAACCAGTTCCTCGCTGGTCAACTCACGGCCTTCGATTTCCAGGTTGTAGCGGCCGGTCTCGGCGTCGTAAAGCTCGCTCATGGCCGGATCCAGCGCCAGGAACACGTCCTCACCAGGGCGATAGCCGGCCTTCTCGATGGCCTTGAGGATGACCTCAATCGCCTTCTGGTTGCCGCCCAGGCTGGGAGCGAAGCCACCCTCGTCGCCGACGTTGGTGCTGTAGCCACTGTCGTGCAACACCTTCTTCAGGCTCTGGTAGATCTCTGCACCCCAGCGCAGCCCTTCGGCAAAACTGCTGGCGCCGGCCGGCATCACCATGAACTCCTGAAAGTCGGTGCTGCCAACCGCGTGCTTGCCGCCGTTTAGGATGTTCATCATCGGAACGGGCAATGTGCGGGCGCTGACGCCACCCAGGTAACGATAGAGCGGCAGGCCGGAGGCTTTCGCGGCTGCCTTGGCGGTTGCCAGCGACACGGCCAGAATCGCATTTGCACCCAGATTGCTCTTGTTGGGGGTGCCGTCCAGCGCGAGCAGCAACTCATCGATGCCGATCTGGTCCAGCGCGTCCATGCCGAACAGCGCCTCGGCGATGACGGTGTTGACGTTCTCAACTGCCTTGAGCACACCCTTGCCGCCGTAACGGCTTTTGTCGCCGTCGCGCAGTTCGTGGGCTTCATGCACGCCGGTGGATGCGCCGGAGGGAACGATCGCTCGTCCGAACTCGCCATCGACCAGTTCGACATCCACTTCAATGGTTGGGTTGCCACGCGAGTCGAGAACCTCGCGCGCAAGAACATTTTCGATTATTGTCATAGGGAGTTCTCCTTTTGTGTGAAACATCGCAAGCGGATCTTGCTACTCGATAATACATCAAATGTCGTCGCAATGCCAATGCAGCTATGGTTCCCAATGCGCTGCAACCAGACTGATGTCGATGATGTTTACCACACCGTCGTTGTTGACATCGTACGGGCTCACGGTCGGCGTTGATGTCGGTGTTGGAGTTGGCGGGCCGCTGACGCCGCGCCAGATTTTGCCAGCCCAATCGACGATGACTACCTCTTCCATGCTGGCCGCGTGGATGTCCATAATGTCGGCATTGGTAGGTGAGGGTATTTGCACCCAGTTCACGCCATCGTCGGTGCGGTAGAGAATCCCCTGGCCAGTGCAGATCTCCAAGACCGGGTCGGGTACGTTGGAACAGCCGACAGCATAGCCGTGGGTCGAATCGACCATATCGATGTTCCAGAAACGGGGCCGGTTGCCGGCCAGCGGTGCAGCATTGACCTGTTGCCAGTTAAAACCGGCGTCGACGCTGCGGTAGATCTGGAGTGCGCCGTCGGTTGTGCTACCGTTGGCTCCACCGACCAACCAGCAAACGATGTTATGTGTACAGGATATCCCGTAAAAGCGTTGGGCCGGCGCGGCGCGGCGAATCCAGGTATCGCCGTCGTCTTGCGAGAAAAAGGCGGTCTGTTTTGCGGCGGCATAGCACACGCCAGGGGATGGACAGGAGAAGTCGTAGACCACGAACTCGCGCGGGTCATTGGCGATTTCCGCGTAGAAGTTGGTGCCGTTGGTGCTACGCAAGAAGTTGGCGCGCCGCCCCGGCTCGTTGGCGTAGCCGGTGGTGCCAATCATCACCGTCGTGGCGTTGCCGGTCCATCCGGTGGACCAGAGCCAGCCTGACCAGTCGGCGTTGTTGTACGCCTCGGTCCATGTGGCGCCACCGTTGGTCGTGCGTTGAATGCGCGGGCTGCTCGCGCCGGCGATCCAACAATTATCGACATCCTTGCAGTCCAGGCCGCGCATGAAGCGATTGGTGTTAGGAACCGCGCTGGCTGTCCAGGTCTGGCCGCCGTCGGTGGTCTTGGCGATAGTAACCGTTCCGATGCCGCTGTTGACGTTCCAGTCTGGTCCGCCGATGGCGTAGCCAACCTGGCTGGTGGGAAAGTCAACTGTGTACCAGTATACTCCCGGGCTGCTGTGGACCTCTTGCCAGGTGAGGTCGCTGGGGTTCAACGCCGCCGGCGCAGGTGTAGCCAGAACCAGTGCGCTGGACCCGGCGATCAGTCCCAGGACGAGCAGCAGTCCGATTGCCAGCCGGCCGCCAGTCGCTCGCTTGGTGGTTGGATGTGTCATAGGATGCTCCTTGTGGTAAGAGTTGACGCGCGTCGTGTGGGGAATATGCGCCCGGCGCAGTATATCACGGAAAGATGAATAATAGATTAACGCCGGCCAGTCCATTGGAGCATCCTGACTGCGACAATCGAATTGACCAATCTGGGGTTGGCTGCTAGAATTGCTTTATTATGGAATCTGTCGACACGATCTACCTAGATCATTGCGCCACTACTCCCGTGCGGCCTGAGGCACTGGAGGCAATGCTGCCTTATTTCGACCAACATTACGGCAACCCCAGCAGCCTGCATCGGCTTGGCCGAGAGGCGGGCAAGGCGCTGCGGTCAGCCCGTAGCCAGATCGCGGATGTCCTTGGCTGCTCACCGGGTGAGGTGATTGTCACCAGCTCCGGCACTGAGGCTGACAACCTGGCGCTGCGCGGAGTGGCCTTTGCCCGCCGGCAGCGCGGCGAAGGGAATCACATCATCGTCAGCGCGGTCGAGCACAAGGGAATACTCGAGACAGCGGAGCAACTGCGCGACGGATTCGACTTTGAGCTGACCGTGCTCGACGTTGACACCACCGGTCGGGTCAGCCCCATGGACCTGGCGCTGGCAATCCGCCCTGACACGCTTCTCGTCAGCATCATGGCGGCCAACAACGAGGTCGGCACCATCCAGCCGATGGCTGAATTGAGCGCCGTTTGCCGGGAACGGGGCGTGCCCTTTCACAGCGACGCCGTGCAGGCTTCAGGCTCGTTGTCGTTGACAGTCGACGACTTAGGTGTGGACCTGATGTCGCTGGGCGCACACAAGTTCTACGGACCCAAGGGGATCGGCCTGTTGTATGTTCGCCGCGGTGTGCCGTTGCAACCGCAGATCACCGGCGGCAGCCACGAGGGCAAGCGCCGCGCCAGCACCGAAAACGTGGCCTACATCGTGGCCATGGCCGTCGCGCTGGATCTGGCGCAGACTGAACGGGCTGGCGAGTCGGTCCGTCTGGCAGCCCTGCGCGACCGGCTGATCGATGGCGTGCAGGCGGCTGTGCCTGACAGCTACCTGACGGGACATCGTAGCCAGCGAATGGCCAACCACGCCAGTTTTGTGGTGCGCGGTATCGAGGCCGAAGGGATGTTGATTGGGCTGGATATGGCCGGCATCTGCGCCAGCAGCGGCTCAGCCTGCACCAGCGGTGCGCAGGCGCCCAGCCATGTGCTGACCGCGATGGGCGTGCCGCGGCATGAGGCGGTGGGGCATCTGCGTCTCAGTCTCGGACACAGCAACACCGACGCGGACGTTGATCGGCTTCTGGAAGTGTTGCCGCCGCTGGTGGCTCGACTGCGCCAGATGTCGCCGTTTCGTGAAGCGTTGGAGCAACACCGATAACGCTTCACCTTCCACAAACTTTGCCGATTTCTTGGGATGCGATTGTGCAGCTCCAGACCCTATTCGCCCAGATCGACAGCAAGCAAGCCGAGTTAGCGCGCCGCAGACCGTTGAGCGCTGCTGAAGCGGCCAGTTTGCGCGAGTATTTGGACCTGGAATGGACTTACAACTCCAACGCGATCGAGGGATCGACGTTGACGCGGCAGGAGACGTTGGTCGTTCTGAAGCACGGCCTGACAGTTGGCGGCAAGCCGCTGGTGGAACATCTTGAGGCAATCAACCACCAGATGGCCATAGACTTTGTTGAGAGACTTGCGGAAGACCCGGAGCCGCCTACGCTCGATGATATCCTGGCGATCCATGCGCTCGTCTTGCGCAGTATCGATGAGAGACATGCTGGACAGTTCAGAAGCGGACAGGTCTATATCACCGGTTCTGTGTACGTGCCTCCGCCTGGCGCGGCAGTGCCCGGCCGGATGACCGAATTCGCGGACTGGCTGTTGCGGACCGGTGTGAGCATGACAGCGGGTGGCGGTTTGCATCCGGTGGAGCGGGCGGCCCACGCTCATTTCTGGCTTGTGGACATTCATCCATTCGTCGATGGCAATGGGCGTGTGGCGCGGTTACTGATGAACCTGCTATTGATGCAGGTGGGCTATCCGATTGCCATCATTCGCAACGAGGATCGAGCCGCCTATTATGCAGCTTTGGAGTCGGGCCACGACGGGCGGCTGGATGACTTTCTCGTCTTCGTGGCGAAGGCGGTGGATCGAACGGCCGACATCTTGCTGTCAGCGACGGGTGACGGGTGAGCAGTTACTTTTGTAGAAGCTTCTGGATCGAGAGGATGACGAGTGTGAGTAAGCGTGTGGTTGTGGCGATGAGCGGGGGAGTGGATAGTTCGCTGGCGGCGGCGCTGTTGGTGGAGCAGGGCTACGATGTGGTCGGCGTGATGATGCGCCTCTGGTCTGAGGTGGCCAACGGCGTAGCCAGCGCTAACAAGTGCTGCTCCCTGGATGCAGTCGATGACGCGCGCCGGGTGGCCGACCGGTTAGGCATTCCGTTCTATCTGATCAACGTCGAACAGCCGTTCAAGCAGCGAGTGGTAGACTTCACCATCAACAGCTACCTGGCCGGCGAGACACCCAATCCATGCATCCAGTGCAACCGCCACATTCGCTTCGACTACCTGTACAACTATGCGCTGAGCCTGGGGGCGGATTTTCTCGCGACGGGGCATTATGCGCGGGTGAGAGTGGAGGAAAACAGGGAAACACAGAAACGAGGAAATGAGGAAAACCAGCGTTCCGGTGGCATGCAATACCAACTTTACACCGGCGTCGATTCCGCCAAGGACCAGAGCTACGTACTGCATGTGCTGACCCAGGAGCATCTGGCGCATGTACTTTTCCCCGTTGGTGAGTTTGCCAAGCCGGAGGTGCGCCGGATGGCTGCGCAGCGCGGTTTGCCCGTTGCCAGCCGCCATGACAGCCAGGACCTGTGCTTCCTGGCCGACGGCGACTACCGGCGATTCCTGCGCGATTGGTCACCGGAGGGGGCGATCAAGGCTGGTCCCATTGTCGATTCGGCCGGCAAGACGCTCGGCCAGCACGCCGGCCTGCCGTTCTACACGGTTGGGCAACGCAAAGGGTTGGGTATCGCCGCGCCAGAGCCGCTGTTTGTCTTGCGGCTGGAACCAGCCAGCAACCGGCTGGTGGTTGGTCCTGCGGATGAACTGGGAAGCAGCCGGCTTGTCGCCCGTGAGGTGAACTGGATTGCCGGCCAGCCGCCGGCCTCTACCTTCCGCGCGCAGGTCAAGATCCGCTACAAGGCAACACCGGCGCCGGCGACTGTTCACGTTGAGGGCGACACGGTTGTTGCTCGTTTCGACGCGCCGCTGCGCGACATCACACCCGGCCAGGCTGCTGTGTTCTACGACCGGGACCTGTGTCTGGGGGGTGGGCTGATCCAGCCGCTTGTGAATTTCCCTGCATTTTAGTGTGCTGGTTGCGCATCCAATTTGAAGCCGCCGTGTTACAATACGTGAGCCATCCCCGCTCCCGTCTTTTGTGCGTGCGGGGGGTGTGGCGCTAATCTAAAACCACGTATGAACACTATTGGAGCAAACCAGATGAAGCAGAACGGGCATTTACCCCGCGTTGTAATTACTGGCATCGGTGCCGTCACACCTTTGGGGAATACATGGGCCGAGACATGGGTAAACCTGATTGCCGGCAAGTCGGCCGGTGAGCGGGTGACACATTTCGATCCCACCAACTTCCCGACCCAGTTCGCCTGCTCGGTGAGGGATTTCGATTCTGATTACTACTTCGGCCACAAAGAAGCCAAGCGTTTGGCCGCTGTCACGCGTTATGCGTGGGCTGCCACGATACAGGCCGTTGAACATGCCGGAATCGACCTTGACGAGCAGGACATGGATCGGGTCGGCATGGAAATGGGTAGCGCATTTGGTGGGCTGGACATTCTGGAGGACCAGGTGTTTATTCTGCGCGAAAAGGGGCCGCGGCGCATCAATCCCACCATTGCACCTTCGGTGCTGATCAGTACAACGCCAAGCTATATTGCTATTCGTATGGGAATCACAGGTCCGGTCGACTCGCGCATGACGGCTTGTGCAACCGGCATTTCGTCGCTGGGGGAGGCGGTCTATCGTCTCCAACGCGGTGAGGTGGATATCATGTTGGCGGGCGGTACCGACGCGTTCCAAACGCCGCTGATGATCGCATCGTTTAGCCGGTTGGGCGCCATGTCCACGCGCAACGACGATCCGGAGACCGCCTGCCGTCCCTTCTGCAACACACGCGACGGCATGATCCTGGGTGAAGGCGCAGTTGTAATGGCGCTGGAGACGGAAGCGCACGCCAAGGAACGCGGCGCCACAATCCTTGCAGAAATCGCCGGTTATGGGTTGACTTCGGATGCTTACAACCTGGCAGCACCCGATCCTTCGGGCAGAGGCGCGGCGCGGGCCATGAAGCTGGCGATGGAAAGGGCTCAAATTGAGGGTGAGGACGTGGACTATATCTGTGCTCACGGCACCGGTACACGCCTCAACGACTCGTCGGAGACGGCTGCCATCAAGATCGCTTTGGGCGAAGCAGCCTATGATACCAGGGTCAGCTCGATTAAATCGATGGTCGGTCACATGATGGGTGCGGCCGGCACAGCATCGGCAGCGGCCATTGTAGGCGCCATTCAGGACGGCGTGATTCCGCCAACTATCAACTACCACGAGCCCGATCCAACCTGCGACCTCAACTACGTGCCTAATAAAGCTGAAGCGCGGCACGTGGACGTGGGTATGTGCAGCGCCTTCGGATTCGGCGGACAGAACGCAAGCATGGTCATCCGGCGTTTTGTCGAGTAGTCGGTCGCTGGTTTCAGGGGGACAGAATGTGTGCTGCGGTTCTTGTCAGCGCCCCTTTCCTGTGCTAAACTAGCAACAATTGTGGGCAGGCGTCCACCGGACGCCTGCCTTCTTTGCTGTTTTACGCGACCCCCCGGTCGTGATCGAATGCAGACGGAGGCATGAATGGGACGTGGTGTGCAGCGCCCTCCTCGCTTGAAATCGCACATTCTGGCAACCGCTGCCGCGCTGGTCGTGGCTGTGGCTTTGTTGATTCTGGTCATGCCGGCCGCGGCTGCCCCGCCTCGCCAGGGTGCGGTGGCTGCCATCGCCTCGCCGGCCAGCGGATCTACAGTAAGCGGCGCGGTTCAGGTCAACGGTTCGGCCTTGCATCCTGATTTCGACCGTTACGAGCTCTACTATACTGTCGAGCCGGGCGAGAATTGGGTGTTTATCGGCGAACCGGGCCGGCAGCAGGTGAACAACAGTTTTCTGGGCACCTGGAATACCGGTGGCCTGCCTGATGGCAACTACAGTCTGCGGTTGCGGGTCGTGCGGCGCGACGGCAACTACGACGAGGCGTATGCCCGTAACCTGGTTGTTGCCAACACATCGCCGCCAACTCCCACACCTGAACCATCGCCTACGCCGGGGGAGATCGCTCCCTTGCCGCAGCCGGTAGACGCCGTCGTGACGCCGACTCCTGAGGCTACGGCGACGCCGATCAGCGTTGAGCAGCCAGAGATTCCTACGCCTACCCCGCGACCCTCACCAACGGCCACGCCTGAGGAAGACCAGGTTGCCGTTGCTTCTGAGGAGGACGGCGGATCCAGTTCACTGACAAGCGCATTGGATACCGATTCGCTGCGCGCTTCGTTCGTACGTGGCATCACATTGGCCGGCGCGGTCTTCCTGGCAGCCGGCGCGTTCTTCGGCATCCGCCGATTGCTGACCTGGATCTGGTACCTGATCGCGCCGTAAAGCCGGTGGGCGTCAACACTCCTTGGTCGGGGCCAGTCATCGTGATTGGCCCCATGTTGCGATTCTAAACCATGGATTTTCTTTCACGCTTTCGTCGCACTCCACAAGTATTGTCATCGAGTGAAACCGACATGAAGATGATCGTCGGTCTGGGCAATCCCGGGGCGGGATACAAGAATAATCGACATAACATTGGATTCCAGTGTGTCGAGTTGCTGGCAGCGCGTCACGGCTTGAAGTTCGACGTCAAACGCGGCAAGGCGCTTGCTGCTGTAGGCGCAATTCAACTGCCGCAGGTAGGTGCAATTCGCGTAGTGCTGGTAAAGCCGCAAGCATTTATGAACGTCTCCGGTCCCAGCGTGCTGGCGCTGTTGCAGTTCTACAAGATCGACTTGGCTGACCTGTTGGTGCTCTATGATGACATGGATCTGCCGTTGGGTGCGATTCGCCTGCGCGCCTCTGGCGGTTCGGGGGGCCACAACGGCATGAAATCGATAATCCAGAGCCTGAACAGCAATGAGTTCGCCCGACTGCGCATAGGCATCGATCGTCCGCCGGGGCGCATGGACCCGGCCGCGTACGTCCTGCAGAATTTCTCGCCGCAGCAGGAAGAGGTGATGGCGCAGACCAGGCCAGAGGTTGTCGACGCCTGCGAACACTGGTTGGAACATGGGATTACGTCGGCAATGAATCATTACAACTCGCGCGCTGCGGTCGAGCAAACCTAGATGAACCTCTCCGGCATCCTCCCGCTCCTTGCGGGACATCCTATTTATGGAAGCTTTCTCGACGAGGTCCGCGAAGGCCAGTCTGACCGCGCGCCCCTATCGATCTATGGGCCGGCGCGGACTGCTTTGGTGGCCTCGCTGGCGAACGAGCTGCGCGGCACGGTGATCTACCTGGTCGCGCGCAGCGAGCACGCCCGGCAGACATACGAGGAATTGCAGGTCTGGCTGCCGCCTGCCGACGGCCTGGCATCGGTGAGCCTGCTGGCCGATCCCGACGCTTTGCCCTACGAGCGGATCCCGTGGTCGCGGGAGACACGCCAGGCGCGGCTCAGCGCGCTGGCCGGGCTGGCCCGGCGTGGCCGAAGTGACAGCCCGCTGGTGGTGGTCGCCTCGGCGCGCGCGCTGATGCAACGAACCTTGCCGCCGCGCGAGCTGAAGCTGGCAACGCGGCCGCTGCGCACCGGCCAGGCGCTGGACCTGAGCGAGACGTTGTTGCGCTGGCTGGCGCTGGGCTACCGCACCGACTCGGTAGTGGAGGAGGTGGGGCAGGTGAGCCGCCGCGGCGGCATAGTGGACATCTGGCCGCCCAACATGCTCTGGCCGGTGCGTATCGAGCTGTTTGGCGACGAGGTAGACAGCCTGCGTCTCTTCGACCCGACGACTCAGCGGACGATCCCGGACGCGCGACACGTTCAGGAGGTGTTGATCGGTCCGGCCAGCGAGGCGCTGCCGAAACATGGCGTACTGGCGCTTGAACGGCTGGGCGAGCTGGATCTGCGCCCCATGCATCCGCCGGCGCGCAACGAGATGGAGGAACAACAGGCGCAGCTGCGCGACAGCACCGGTTTCAAGGGCCAGGAGTGGTATATCCCGTATCTCTATTCTCAGCCGGCGACCTTGATGGATTACACGCCTGACAACGCGTTGCTGGTTGTGGACGACGGCGCGGAGTTCATGACATTGGTACAGGAACTGGAGGCGCAGGCCGCCCAGACCCAGCGGGATCTGATCACCGGCGGCGATCTGCCCGCCAACCCTCTGCCGCCGCATCTGACATGGGGCGAGTTGAAGCCGATGCTGGAGGACCGCCGTCCGATCCTGCTGGGCCACGGCGACCTGGACGGACGCACCGTGCCGGCCGCGTCGCCGCTGGCGCGCCACTTCGTTCCCGGGCCGCGCTACGGTGGGCAGGTCAAGCAGATCGTGGCTGACATCGCCAAGGAACGACAGGCCGGCAACATTGCCGTGCTGGTCAGCCGCCAGGCGCCGCGTCTGGCTGACCATTTCGAGGAGGCCGGCCAGCCTGTTACGATGGAAGAGGATTTGTTGGACGCGCCGGCCGCCCGCGCGCTGCGGCTGGTCAAGGGGGTGCTGAACGAGGGCTGGGTGCTGCGCGGTCTGCCAGGTGGATCGTTGCACCTCTACAGCGATGCTGAGTTGTTTGGCTGGACCAAGCCCAGCCGGCGGCGGGCGCAACGGCCGCGAGCCAGCGCGCCTGAGACATTTTTCGCCGACGTAGTGGCGGGCGATTACGTCGTCCACATGGAACACGGCATCGGCCGCTTCGTGGGGCTGATGAAGATGGCGATGGACGACGGCAGCGAGCGCGAGTACCTGCAACTGGACTATGCCATGGGCGATCGACTGTTCGTCCCTGTGCATCAGGCTGACCGGTTGAGCCGCTATGTCGGTGCGGGCGAACACCACATGCCGATCCTGCACCGGCTGGGCGCGGCCGACTGGGAGCGGGTCAAGAAGCAGACCCGCAAAGCCGTGGATGACATCGCGGGGGACCTGTTGCAGCTTTACGCATCGCGCGAGGCTACGTCCGGCCATGCCTTCTCGCCTGATGGCGCCTGGCAGTCAGAATTGGAGGCTGCCTTCCCGTACGAGGAGACGGGCGACCAGTTGGTGGCCATCGAGGCGGTCAAACACGACATGGAATCCAGCCGGCCCATGGACCGGCTGATCTGCGGCGATGTCGGCTACGGCAAGACGGAGGTCGCGCTGCGGGCCGCGTTTAAGGCGGTGATGGACGGCAAGCAGGTCGCAGTGCTGGTGCCGACTACGGTGTTGGCGCAGCAGCACGCGCAGACTTTCTCGCGCCGCCTGGCCGCTTTTCCGGTTACGGTGGAGATGCTCAGCCGCTTCCGAACCGCCGGCCAGCAAACGCAGGTTCTGAAGGGACTGCAAGAGGGGTCGGTTGATATCGTCATCGGTACCCACCGCCTGCTGTCGAAAGATGTCACCTTCAAGGAATTGGGGCTGCTGGTGGTTGATGAGGAGCAGCGCTTCGGCGTGACGCACAAGGAGCGCATCAAGCAACTGCGCCAGCAGGTGGACGTACTGACGCTGACGGCCACGCCGATCCCGCGGACGCTGCACATGAGCATGACCGGGGTGCGCGATCTCAGCACAATCGAGACGCCGCCTGAGGAGCGCCTGCCCATTCAGACCACCATCGCCGAATACGACGAGACGCTGATCCGCCAGTCCATTCTGCGCGAGATCGACCGCGGCGGGCAGGTGTTCTTCGTCCACAACCGTGTGCGCGGCATCACGCAGATCGCGCGGCGGCTGGAGCGCATCGTGCCTGAGGCGACCTTTGGAATCGGCCACGGCCAGATGCCGGAGCGCGAGCTGGAGAAGGTGATGCTGGCCTTTGCCGAGGGCGAGTTCAACGTCCTGGTCTGCACGACTATCATCGAGAGCGGCCTCGACATTCCCAACGCCAACACCATCATCATCAACCGCGCCGACAAGTTCGGTCTGGCGCAGCTCTACCAGCTACGCGGGCGCGTTGGCCGGGCAGCGGTGCGCGCCTACGCCTATCTGCTCTACGACCGCAACCAGACGCTGTCGCCGGTGGCGCGCGATCGGCTGGTGGCGCTGCAGGAGGCCAGCGAACTGGGCGCGGGCTTCCGCATCGCGATGCGCGACCTGGAGATCCGCGGCGCGGGTGAGCTGCTGGGGCGCAAGCAGCACGGCCATATCGCGGCGGTAGGGTTCGATCTGTATTGCCGGCTGCTGGCCAAGGCGGTGGAGGATTTGAAGGAGGGCAAGGGCCGGGAAGGAAAACCGGTCGGGAGGGAAGCAGAGGAAGGCTCAGAAGGAAGCGAAACGAGGGAAAGGGCAGAAGGCGGCGGGGCGGTGGCCTATGACGACCCGATGGCGCCGGCGGTGACGCTGGATTTGCCGCTGCTTGCTGTTATTCCCGACGACTATATTTCCGACCAGGCGCTGCGATTGCGCATGTATCGCCGCATCGCCGGCCTGACCGATACGGGCGACCTGGATGCGCTGGCAGAGGAGTTGGTAGACCGCTTCGGTCCGCTGCCACAGGAGGTGTTGAACCTGCTCTACCAGGTGCGCATCAAGGTGCTGGCGCTGCGCGCCCACGTGACGGCCATCGGGCGCGACGGAGATCAGCTTGTGCTGAAGTCGGAAGCGCTGGAACACATCGACCGCCAGCGGCTGCAGGGACGCATTGGCGACGCTGCCAGGGTTGCCCGCCGGGCCGTGTGGATGCCACTGGGCGAGCAAAGCGACGCCGAGTGGCAGGCGACCCTCGAGCGCGTGCTGCGGGCCATGTACGGCGCGCACCGCTGACGGCGGATCGCGATACGCCAGACGCGCAAACGCGCTCATGTTGACGATAGCAACGGATAGACCACGAACCAGTCCAGCATATATGCCAGTGTGATCATGCCGGTGACCATGAGCAGCTTCCGGTTGGTGTTCACAAGGGCCGGAAACGCGACCCTGAATCCACCTGACCGTTTGGTGTGGAAGACCATGGCTGCTGCGGCAAACACATACACCTCGGTCAAAAACATCGGATCCAGCAGATAGTTAACAACCCAGTTGTCGAAGCGTTTGCTGATCGAACCGCGGAAGCGAAAGTAGTCGTCGGACAGCGGCACAAACATTCGCACACCGACGAAGATGGCATCCAGCAGCAAGTGCAGCCACGCGCCCATTAGGATCACGAACGCCAGGCTGACCAGCAAGGCCCGCCGCTGCCGGACCACCAGTGCCGCCGTCAAGATAAGACCACAAAACGCGAGCCAGAAGACCGGTGTGTGCAGCGGGCTGGCGCGGTGCTGATGAATCGGCATGAACAGACCGTCGATATCGGGGAAGATGCCCGCGGCGATGCCGACCGCGTAGACCACTCGTCGTTCCTTTTCGTCCAGCCCGCGGTCCCAGAGACGCCCTGTTGCGTTCATGGTCACGTACGATGCCGGCAGGTGTGCGAACATCATTTTGAATACTCAGTACTCGTCGCCTACATCCGGCGATTCACGAGTTTCGAGGCGCCGGGCCAGCGCCGCGTTGTTCTTGTCGATCAGGGTGATCACCACATCGACGAGATTCTCCATAACCTTCATTGTCGGTGCATCGACTTCGGATTTTACTTTTCTCAACAGCCACCTTGCCTCATACTCGAGTTCCTGGCGGCTCAAACCTGGTCCATCCATAATTCCTGTCTCCGTGGGGTACTCAATCAATGATCGACAAGGGCGAATTCTGCGTTCATCGCTGGTTCTGTTGCGTTCCGTTCCTGTGCTCATTATACCGCATTGGTGCATCCTGCAAGATTAGTCTTTGCCAATTGCGGCCTTACAATATGACCCAAATCATGTTGCTGGCTGGCGATCTGTGGTATCCTGCCTTTGTGAACAAATCAACTTGATTTGAACAACTTTGGCCTTAGTGCCAGATGCTCTGCGTCCTGGCACATAAGGACTGGGATTTCCTGAGCATCGCGAAGGAGACACTTGCCATGCAACCCCCTCGCACCCGAACGCAGCGCGAGGTCGCCCCGGCCGAACATCCCAGCGGCGACCCGCGTTTCGCGCTCATCGACCGGACGCTGAAGCGCTTCCGTTTCCAGCAGGACGCCCTGATCGAGGTTCTGCACACCGCCCAGGAGGCATTCGGCTTTCTGGAGGAGGACCTGCTGCTTTATGTAGCGCGGCAGCTCAAGCTGCCCCCCAGTTGGGTCTACGGCGTCGCCACTTTCTACCATTTCTTCTCCCTCAAGCCCCAGGGCGAACACAACTGCATCGTCTGCATGGGCACTGCCTGCTACGTCAAGCGCGCAGCAGAGATCGTGGCGACCCTTCAGGCCGCCTACGGCATCGAGGCCGGCCATACTACGCCCGATGGCAAGTTCAGCCTCAACACGGCCCGTTGTCTGGGCAGTTGTGGTCTGGCGCCGGTGCTGATCGTGGACGGCGAGGTGCTGGGGCGCGAGACACCTGAGGGTACGTTGGCCGCCGTGCAGGCTGCTGTGGCCGGCAAGGCAGCGCCCAAGGTCGCTGTGTCGGCCAACGGCGTTGACGAGGAGGTTGAACTCCCATGAACCGAGCTGATTTACAGACCATGGCCCAGCGCGAGCAGGAGAAGCAGGCGCGCTTTCAATGCCGGCTTCTCTGCTGCGCCAGCACGCCTTGCCTCTCCTCTGGCGGTGCGGCCGTCCAGCAGGCGCTGCAGGACGCCATCAAGGAGAGCGAGGCCAGCGCCGAGGTAGCGGTTGTCTCCACCGGCTGCATGGGGCCGTGCAGTCGCGGTCCGGTGGTCACTGTGCAGGTCCAGGGCGAAGACGATGTCTATTACGAGAACGTGACGCCTGAGACAGCGCGCCAGATCGTGGCCGACCACGCCCTGGCCGGCCAGCCGGTGCAGGAGAAACTGCTACCTTCAGACCTGCCGTTTTTTGCCAAGCAGACCAAGGTGGTGCTCTCCAACAGTGGCCTCATTGACCCGGAGCGGCTGGAGGACTATGTCGCGCGCGGCGGTTATCTGGCGCTGGCCTATGCGCTGCGTGAGATGACCCCTGAAGAGGTGTGTGTCGAGATTAGCCAAAGCGGGCTGCGCGGTCGCGGCGGCGCAGGCTATCCTACCGGGCTGAAATGGGATCTGGTGCGCAAGGCCCCCAGCGACAAGAAGTACGTCGTGGCTAACGGCGACGAGGGCGACCCAGGCGCCTACATGGACCGCACGCTGATGGAATCGGATCCGCACCGTGTGCTGGAAGGGATGGCCATTGCAGGTTACGCCGTGGGCGCCGAGCAAGGCTTCATCTACGTCCGCGGCGAGTATCCTGTGGCCGCCAAGCGGCTGGAGCGGGCCATCCGCGCGGCTGAGCGGCGCGGCCTGCTGGGCAGCCGCGTGTTGGACAGCAGCTTCAGCTTCCGCATCGACATCCGCATCGGCGCCGGCGCGTTCGTCTGTGGCGAGGAGACGGCGCTGATGGCAAGCATTATGGGCCGCCGCGGCCAGCCTGTGCCGCGCCCGCCCTATCCGGCCCAGAGTGGTCTCTGGGGCCATCCCACGCTGATCAACAACGTAGAGACCTTCGGCAACATCGTGCCCATCATCGAGCATGGCGCGCAGTGGTATGCCGGGATCGGCACGGAGAAGAGCAAGGGCACCAAGATCTTTGCGCTGGCGGGCAAGGTGGAAAACACCGGCCTCATCGAGGTGCCCATGGGCATCACCCTGCGCGAGATCGTCTTCGACATCGGTGGCGGGATCCCGGACGGCCGCGAGTTCAAGGCGGCACAGACCGGCGGTCCCAGCGGTGGCTGCATCCCTCCCCAGTTCCTCGACACCAAGGTAGATTACGAGAGTCTGAAGGCGTTGGGGTCGATCATGGGATCGGGTGGCCTGATTGTGATGGACGACCAAAGCTGTATGCCCGATGTTGCCAAGTTCTTCATGGAGTTCTGCATGGACGAGAGCTGCGGCAAGTGCGTGCCCTGCCGTGTCGGCACCGTGCAGATGTACCGAATCCTGCAGCGCATTACGGACGGCAGCGCAACTCTTCAGGATCTCGAAAACCTGGAGGATCTCTGCACCATGGTGCGGGAGACCAGCCTGTGCGGTCTCGGCCAGTCAGCCCCCAACCCGGTGCTCAGCACGCTGAAGTACTTCCGCAACGAATACGAGGACCACATCGAGCGGCGCACCTGTGAGGCGGGCGTCTGTGAGATGACCGAGGTGCCGGTAATGGCGCTGGTGGAAGAGTTGCCACGGCGGATTCGGGCGGCGGCGTAAACAGTGATCAGTTACCGGCAGCCAGGTATCAGTTGCCGAACGTTCGCTGACCACTGACTTCTGGTCACTGATTACCGAACACCGTTCCCCAGGAGAACCTCTACATGGCAGTAATAACCGTAACGATAAACGACGAGCTGGTCAGCGGGCGCACTGGACAGTCACTGCTGGAGTTGGTGCGTGAGCGGGGCATTGACCTGCCGACGCTGTGCCACCTGGATGGGCTGGAGGAGCGCGGCGGTTGCCGGCTGTGCATGGTCGAGGTGGGTGCGACCAACCGGTTGGCTGCGGCCTGTGTCACCCCCGCCCAGGAAGGGATGGTCATCTACACGCACAGCGAGCGGCTAGTCCGGTACCGGCGAATGATCCTGGAGTTGCTCTTTGCCGAGCGCAACCACGTCTGCGCGGTCTGTGTCATGAACGGGCGCTGTGAGCTGCAGCGCGAGGCGTACACCATCGGCATGGACCACGTGCGCTATGACTACCTGACACCCGACCTGCCCATGGATGCCAGCCACGAACGCTTCGTCATCGACCACAACCGGTGCATCCTGTGTACCCGCTGCGTGCGCGTCTGCGACAGCGTGGAGGGTGCGCACACATGGGACGTGATGGGCCGAGGTGTCAACTGCCGGGTCATCACTGATCTGCACCAGCCGTGGGGGTCAAGCAGAAGCTGTACAAGTTGCGGCAAATGTGTGCAAGTCTGCCCCACCGGCGCGCTCCATGCTAAAGGCTCCAGTGTGGCCGAGATGGTCAAACACCATGACTTCCTGCAGTGGATTTTGGACGGGCGCGAGAAGAAACAGTGGGCGACCCGCAACGGCGACCCGGTGGAGGGTGGACGATGACGCAGAGCAAATCTGAGAACCCAAAGAAAACGGCTGGCGGTAAGAAGGGACAAGGCAGTACGCAGAAGGTGCGACTGGCGACCGTGTGGCTGGGCGGCTGCTCCGGTTGCCACATGAGTTTCCTGGACCTGGACGAGCGGTTGATCGATCTTGCCGCCGCGGTCGATCTGGTCTACAGCCCGATTGCCGATGTCAAGACCTTTCCTGAGGACGTGGATGTGGTATTGGTTGAGGGCGCGGTCGCCAACGTCGATCATCTGGAGCTGGCCGAGCAACTGCGGGAACGCAGCAAGATCGTTGTCAGTTTCGGCGACTGCGCGGTGACCGGCAACGTCACCAGCCTGCGCAACAAGATCCCTGTGGACGACCTGCTGACCAAGGTTTATCACGAAGGGCCGGGCGCTGTGCCTAGGGGCGGTGAGACGGACAAGGTTGTACCGGCTCTTATCCCGCGCGTCTTGCCGTTGCACCAGGTAATCCCGGTGGATGCATTCATCCCCGGCTGTCCGCCCGATCCGGAGCGCATCTGGACCGCCGTCAGCGCGTTGCTGGCCGGCGAGCCGGTGGTTTTGGAAGACAGGATGAGGAAGTTTGGTTGAGGAAAATGCGATGACACGAACAGTCACGATCGATCCCGTAACCCGCATCGAAGGCCACGCCAAGATCACGCTTTATTTGGGCGATGACGGCAAGGTAGCGGATGCGCGCTTTCATGTGGTGGAGTTCCGCGGCTTCGAGAAGTTCTGCGTCGGGCGCAGCTTTTGGGAGATGCCAGGCATCACCGCGCGCGTCTGCGGCATCTGTCCGGTAAGCCACATCCTGGCGTCAGCCAAAGCCGGCGACAATATTCTTGGCGTGCGCGTTCCGCCGCGTGCCGAGAAACTGCGCCGGTTGATGAATTGGGGCCAGCTTGTCCAGAGCCACGCGCTGAGCTTTTTCCATCTCAGCGCGCCCGACCTGTTGCTGGGCATGGATTCTGATCCCGCCACGCGCAACATCATGGGCCTCATCCAGAATAACCCCAGCGTGGCTCGTAGCGGAATCCGCCTGCGCCAGTTCGGCCAGGAGGTGATCCGGTTGCTTGGCGGCAAGAGTGTGCATCCAGCCTGGGCGGTGGCCGGAGGTGTGCGCGATCCGCTGACTGCTGAGGATCGGAACCAGATCAAGCGTATGTTGCCGGAAGCTTTTGACATTGCTGAGTTGGCGCTGGATCTGCTCAAGGACAGCTACGACAAGTTCGAGAGTGAGACGCCGGTCTATGGGGACTTCCCCAGCCTGTTCATGGGATTGGTGACCCCTGATGGTGGATTGGAGCACTACGACGGCCTGTTGCGGGTGGTGGACGAGGACGGTCGGGTGCTGGAGAACGTCAACCCGTCCGATTTCCGGCGCTTTGTCGGCGAGGCGGTGGAGCCGTGGACCTACCTCAAGTTTCCGTATTACAAGCCACTGGGGTATCCGCAAGGGATGTATCGAGTCGGGCCGCTGGCGCGCTTGAACGTTTGTGACTTCGCGGGAACGCCGCGGGCCGATCGCGAGCTGCGCCAGTTCCGTCGCTACGGCCAGCGCGGCAAGCCGGTCACCGGCAGCTTCCACTACCATTACGCCCGCCTGATCGAGATTCTCTTCAGCCTGGAGCGGATCGAGGAGACGCTGGCCGATGAGAGTCTGCTGGGCACACATGTACGCAGCATCTCCGATGTCAACGAATCGAGAGGCATCGGCGTTAGCGAAGCGCCCCGCGGCACGCTTTTCCATGAGTACGAGGTGGACGGCAACGGCATTCTGCAGAAGGTCAACATGATCATCGCTACCGGCCAGAACAACCTGGCTATGAACCGCACCGTGCAGCAACTGGCGCGGGCGTACGTCAACGGCGATGGATTGAGCGAAGGCGTGCTGAACCGCATCGAACACGGCATTCGCCTCTACGACCCGTGCTTGAGTTGCTCGACTCATGCGGTCGGCCAGATGCCGATGCATGTCCAGTTGAGGGCGCCGGACGGAGCATTGGTGCAAGAGATAATCCGCGACTAACTCACCGTCACTCCCGCCAAGTCAGCATCGTCACTCCCGCGAAGGCGGGAGTCCAGAACGCACTCGATGCGAAACTTGGCTGCAAAACAACGACGCCTGGATGCCCGCGAAGGCGGGCATGACGAAGACATGACGCGCGACATCGTGAAAACATGATCTTGATCATTGCGTACGGCAACACCTTACGCGAAGATGATGGCGCAGGGCTGGTTCTGGCCGAAAAGCTGGAGTCGCTGCTGCGCCGTTTCGCGATTGATGTTCATCGCGTGGAGGTGCAGCAATTGTTGCCGGAACTGGCTGCGGAGATCGCCGGCCACCAACCAGATGGCGTTGTTTTTGTGGACACCCGCGTAGCGATAGCCTACGACGAAGCAGTCTCCGTCCAGCCGGTGCCGGTGGACTCCAACTCCAGCCCCAGCCTGGGCCACCAGCTTACCCCGGCGACCGTGCTAACGTACACCGGCGCGTTGTTTGATGCAGTGGAGCAGCCGGCCTGGCTGGTAACCGTCCCGGGATGGCAGTTTGGTTTCGGTGAAGACCTGAGCACGAATTCAAAAAAAGCGATATTTCATGCACTTAACGACTCGAAGAGCCAGCTTCAACAACTGGTTGATGCAGTACGGCAATTATCGACAAACCGGCACAATGGCGTGCCATGATCACGACTTGACGTGGAGGATGAGATGACGACGAACACCGACAACAGGCCCATCGACCGCAAGTTTCGGGTGCACATGCTGCCTGTGGAATACGACAAGCGCCCCATCGACGAGCGCGTCCGCGACTTCGCCGAGGTGCTGATCGGCTACAACGAGGAGACGGCCACTTTGGAGTCGGCGCGGTGTATGCAATGTCCCGATCCACAACCTTGCATCAGCCGCTGTCCGGCTGGCAACGATGTGCCGCAGGCGCTGTGGCTGGCCAGCCAGGGCGATTTCATCGGCGCGGCCCAGGTTTTTGCCGCCACCAGCCCGTTGCCCGAGGTCTGTGGGCGTGTCTGCCCCAACCTCTGCCAGCACGGCTGTGTGATGGAGCGGCGTTACGGCGCGATCTCGGTCGGCAAGCTGGAGGCTTTTGTGGCGGATCAGGCGCGCGCGGCGGGCGCACTGCGCATCCGCGTCCCTGACGAAAAGACCGGCAAGCGAGTCGCCATCGTTGGGTCAGGGCCGGCCGGCATCACCGTGGCTGAGGACCTGGTTAAACGTGGCCACAGCGTCACCATCTTCGAGGCGTGGCCGGTGGCCGGTGGCGTGTTGGTCTATGGCATCCCCAATTTCAAGCTGGACAAGCGGGTGGTGATGAACAAGATCCGCGATCTGGAAGAGGCGGGCGTGCGCATCATCACCGACACCCGGGTCGGCGAGCACATTACTGTAGACGAACTGATGCAAAAATACGACGCGCTTTTCCTCGGTACTGGTGCAGGTGTCACCGCTAACATGGACATCCCCGGCGAGGATTTAAAGGGCGTCTACATGTCCACCAACTGGCTGGTGCGTGCCAACGTGCCGACGGAGTTCTTGCCGCCTTCCATGCGCAGCGTGCCCGAAGCCGGCCGGCGAGTGGCGATCATCGGCGGCGGCGACACGGCAGTAGACTGTGCGCGCACAGCCATTCGCCTGGGTGCTGACGAGGCTACCATTGTTTACCGGCGCACCGAGGCCGAGATGCCGGGCAACGCGGCCGAGCGCGGTGTCTCGATCCAGGAAGGGGTCAACATTCGTTACCTGGAAGCCCCGGTGGAGTTCATCGGCGATGAGAGCGGCCATGTGCGCTCCATGAAGGTTATCAGGATGAAGCTGGGCGAGCCCGATGCCTCGGGACGGCGGCGTCCGGTGCCGATGGAAGGATCGGAGTATGTGCAGGAGGTAGACAACGTGGTGCTGGCCATCGGCTACTGGCCTGACCCGCTGATCGGCAAGACCACCGAAAACCTGGCGACCCACAAGTGGGGATTGATTCTTGCCGACGAACAAACCGGCGCAACCACGCGGCCAGGTGTTTACGCGGCAGGCGACAACGTTCATGGCCCCGACCTGGTGATTACCGCTATCGCGAGCGCACACAAGGCTGCTGACACAATCCACGCGTATCTGTGCGGTGAATCAGTGCCGGTGCTCTCGAAGACCTGATCGATTCGTCTCGTCCTCTTCCTCGTACTCCTACTCATCCTCCTACTCGTCCGGAAGAGTACGAGTAGGAGGATGAGTAGGAGTACGAGTAGGAGTAGGAGGACGAGCAGGAGGACGAGCAGGAGGTTTTATATGGATTTTGGAATCCCCAAAGAAGTTCGCGATCTGGAAAAACGGGTTGGCCTGACGCCAGCCGGCGTTGTATCGCTGATCAAGCGCGGCCAGCGGGTCTATCTGGAACGCGGCGCGGGTGCGGATGCCGGCTTTCGCGATGACCATTACGAGCAGGCTGGCGCCCAGATTGTCTACACCGCAGAAGAAGCCTACGGACGCGCCGATGTGGTGCTCAAGGTTGCCCGGCCTACCGCTGCCGAGCATGCCTTGTTTCGCCACAATCAAGTCATCATGTCGTTTTTTCATCTCACCGTGGCGTCATCCGATCTGATCACAGCGCTGACAGAAAACGCGGTCACAGCTATCGCCTATGAGGTGATGGAGGAGACAGACGGACGCTTGCCGGTACTCCATTCCATGAGCGAGGCTGCCGGACGGCTGGCGCCGACATTCGCAGGCCAGTTGTTGACCAGTGCAGCCGGCGGCCGCGGTATTCTGCTCAGCGGCCTGCCTGGCGTCGCGCGCGGCATCGTCATCATCGTCGGTGCAGGATCGTTGGGGCAAAGCGCGGCGCGGGCGTTCGTCGGCATCGGTGCGCAGGTGATCGTGTTGGACAACAACGTGGACCGGTTGCGTGACGTGGACGAGATGTTCAATGGCACGGTTTCCACCATGATGGCCAACCGCTACAACCTGGAGCGCGTCGTCGGTTTTGCCGATGTGTTGGTGGGCGCAGTGTTGCAGAAGGGCCAGCGCGCCCCGGTGCTCATCACCCGCGAGATGGTGCGCAAGATGCGCCCTGGCTCTGTGGTGATGGACTTCTCCATCGATCAGGGAGGCTGTGTCGAAACCAGCCGTCCCATGACCCTGCGCGACCCAACCTTCGTTACCGAGGGTGTCATCCATTTCTGCGTGCCCAACCTGCCGGCCGCCGTGGCGCGCACCTCCAGCCACGCTTTGACCAACGCGCTGCTGCCTTATCTCAAAGGCCTGGTGGATTGCGGGTTGGAATGCGCCTTCCGCGATTTCGCGGCGCTGCGCGCTGGCGTCAAAATGTACCAGGGCCAGATAGTCAGCCATCGGCTGGCCGACGCTCTCGGACGCGAGGTCGAGTTTGACCTGAACTCGTTCCTGGAAAGCCTTCCCCAATGAACTTCGAGCAAATCTACCGCCGCAAGGTGATGGATGCCGACGCTGCTGTAGCCAGTATCCATTCTGGCAGCCGAGTCTATCTGGGCGGCGGCGCCGGCGTTCCGGTGACGTTGGCCAACGCACTGAGCCGCCGCGCGCCAGAACTGCGTAACGTCGAGATCGTTCACATACTCACCTTCGCCGAGGCGCCCTATGCGGAGCCGGACCTCAGCCAATCGTTTCGAGCCAATGCCCTCTTCATCGGCGCCAACGTGCGCAAGGCGGTCAACGAGAGCCGGGCTGACTTTACACCGGTGTTCCTGCACGAAATACCCAGCCTGTTTCGCGAGCGCGGTACGCTGCCGCTGGATGCAGCCCTGGTCTCGCTCTCGCCGCCGGATGAGCATGGCTTTTGCAGTTTCGGTGTCGAGGTCGGCACCACCAAGCCGGCCGCCGAAGCAGCGACAACGATCATCGCCGAGGTCAACCGGCAGATGCCGCGGACGCTGGGCGACAGCTTCATCCACCTCAGCCGGCTGAGCGCGATCGTCGAGGTCGATTATCCAATTCCGGAAGCGGTGCAGGGTGGCAGCTCCGATCTTCACATGCAGGTCGGCCACCATATCGCCGCGATGGTCCCGGACGGCGCGACGTTGCAGATGGGCATCGGCAGCATCCCGGACGCGGTGCTGCAAAACCTGACCAACCACAAGGATCTGGGCATCCACAGCGAGCTCTTTTCGGACGGCGTCGTCGAGATGGTTGAGCGAGGCGTGATCACCTGCTCGCGCAAGAGCTTCCATCCGGGCAAGATCGTCGCCGGCTTCCTTTTCGGCTCGCAGCGCTTGTACGAGTTCGTGGACAACAACCCGATCATCGAGCTGCACCCCACCGACTACGTCAACGACCCGTTCAACATCGCCCGCAACGACAGAATGGTCAGCATCAACTCGGCGCTGGCCATCGACCTGACCGGCCAGGTGTGCGCCGACTCCATCGGCACGCGGCTCTACAGCGGCGTCGGCGGTCAGGTGGACTTCGTGCGCGGCGCGGCCCGCTCACGAGGCGGTATGCCGATCATCGCCTTCCTGTCGACGGCCAAAGACGACACGGTCAGCCGCATCGTGCCGACACTTATGGAAGGTTCAGGTGTTGTTACCTCCCGCAACGACGTGCATTTCGTTGCAACCGAATATGGCGTCGCGTCGCTGCACGGCCGCACCATTCGCCATCGCGCCCAGGCGCTGATCAACATCGCCCACCCCCGGTTTCGCGACGAGCTGACCCATTCAGCGCGCGAGCTGGGATACCTCTAGTTCGTCGTCCCCCACGGTTCCCGCAAGGAGCGGAAGAGACACACCCCGCCGGCCGGTTGGCTTGGCGGGGTGCGTCGCGTTTAGAAAAAACAGCGTTGAGAGCTGCTATCGGATGTAGCTACCCTGTTAAGGCTCCTCGAACTATTCCTTACGAATTATACGATTCGATCTGGGTTACGAAATCATTGAAGGAAATCGGGCCTTCCAAGTGATCATGTTGTGGATCTTCTGATGAACTGCCGCGCGCCGGTGTTTAACAAATATCCGGCGTTCTCCGTCAAACCCACGTCGTAGTGCTTGGCAGATGCCATCTCTATGCCCACCCCGACCAGCAGACCGTGGCCAGCGGACATCAGCGCCGGAGTCGATTAGCGATTCGTATCCGATGCGTTTCGCCGTTATCAGGTACGAACGACAGATCGCAACGAGCACGGCGGATCGGAGTCGAGTCCCATCATGTCTGGCATCCTGTTGATCCTCGGTCGTCATTTGCAAAGTCCACGCATTTCCGGGTGACGGCAGCGGATCTGAAGCCTTCCCGTCAAGGAAGTCTCGATTTGGGACAATACACCGTCGCCTTGTCAGGAAGGCGCACGCTGAATCAAGACGAATTTGCCGTTCTCCACAATTCCGGTAAAGGTTACCACGTTCATCATTCGACTCCATGGGTGAAAGCCTGGCTGTGAATTGCACTTGTTATCTGGTCGTCAAACGTTCGATTGAATTATAGCCCATGTCGAAGTCACTGCAAAACGATCTGTGGATCGACCGGTGTTTTGTGGAGAATTTTTGGTGATGTCACAGGCAGTTGACACCAATCATGCCGCCAGCGCATAGACACTGCGGCCTGCGCCGTAGTACTTGTCGTAGATGTGCTGGTAGACGGTGTCGCAGGTGGTTTGCCAGACGTCGATGGTGTAGCTGGGAGGCAGTTGGTCCAGGGTTCGCTCGATGGTGAGGCGGACGGCGGCGCGGGAGCGTTGGTACTTGCGCCAGTCGAGGACCAGTTGCTCGCGCTTGAGGGTTTCCAGAAGCTCGCGGGCAACGGCCTTCACCGTCTCGCGTTCCTGCTTGGTCAATTGCCCCACGGGAGGACGGATCAGGTCGAAGACGGCTAGTTCTTCTTCGCTCAGCCGCTAGGCGATGTGGCGCTGATCTTCGGCGTTGAGGCCCTGGGCGAAGGCCATGAGCTTGGAGTTGGCGCGCAGCTCGTCGGCTGCGGTCCAGAGGCGGGTCTCAAGTCCGTTGAGAGCTGTGTTGTTGGCCAAGGAACAAGTCCCTCCGTTGGATGGCAGGAGATAAAACAGGGTTTACACGATCAACAGGGTTTCCGTTCTGGCCGAATTATAGCGCACGTTCCAGACGTTGACAAGAGGTTCGCAACCTACATCATGTCAATCACGCGGCCGCTGTCGCCAGAATCACGCCCGCGCCGCCGGCGCTGCGTTCGGGGTCGCTCGCGGGAGCGGGTGGAGCCTCGGCCTCGCGTGCCAGCCGGGCGCCGAGCACGATCAGCGCCTCGACCTCCGTCAGAACCAGCCCAAACCTGTCCTGCCCGTCCAGCAGTTGGCGCACGAGCCAGGCGCGCACGATACGCTCGAACTCGGCCCGGCTGCTGTACCGGATCCACTCGCCGATGCCCAGTTGTTGAAAGACCAGTCCGGCCGGCGTCCGCGGCGTGTTCTTGAGCAGCGCCAGGATCGGATGCTGCACTTCGTGCGCGGCGTCCCATTCAACGCCTGCCGGCGCGGTGATGTCCTGCCCCAACATGAATATGTACAGATCGCAGGTCTGCGGCGCGACGTGCACCGTTACTTCGTCTTCCTCGCGACCCGGCAACGCTGCGCGCCCGATCTCCCACCCCGTCGTCACCGGCAGCCCGGCCACCAGTCGCCCAACCAGATCGCGCTCCGCCTCCAAATCCGCGCTGGCGCTCACATACAACCGCACCGCTCGTCGCATCGATCCACCTTTCTGTGTGCTGTACTTTTCAGGATCTCGAATGCCATTGTGTCGTGAAGCGTGATGACGTGAAGACGTGAAACGTGATATCGTGAAACGTGATTTTGCCAGGTAAGCGTCAAGAAATATCCTGGGGTGGCTCGGTCGGGCCACTCCGGGGTGCTTCGCGAAGACTGGCCAAAGCGTGATCTTAAGAGTTGGCAGTTTTTAAGAGAGTACCCTGCACCTCGCGACACGTTTCACGCTTCACGTCTTCACGCTTCACGCCGAAACATATCTTCGTCCCACACTGGGTAAAACATCAGCCACTGCTCCGGGCGCGCGGCGACCAGCCGTTCGACGCCGTTGAGAACCCGCAGGGTGTTGTGGCGCACGTCCTCCTCGCGGCTGCCGACCCGTTCCATTTCGATCCAGCGCGAGATGTGTACCATGTACTTTTTGTCGGTGGGCCGGTATTCGCACGATGAGATCAGGATCGGCGAGTTAGTCTGCAAAGCCAGCCGCACATGGCCGACCGGCAGGCGCGCTGCGCGGCCGAAGAAAGGCAGCATTTCTCCCCCGCCGAAGGGATCGGGTCGGTCGACCGCGGTTGCTACCAACCCGCCGCGCTTCAGCACGGCCAGCGCCTTGCGCAGCGCCGACACATCGATGGGCATGATGTCGATGCCGCCGGCCAGCCGCACCTCGTTTTGCAGGCTGTAGCCGCTGGGTGGCAGTGCAAAGGCCAGCGCCGACATCTTGACGCCGCGGGCGGCGATGGAGAGCGCGCCCATGTCGAAGTTGCTGACGTGCGGGCCGACCATCAGCGCACCCCGGCCCTGCCGGGCGATTTCGCCCAGGTAGTACTCGGTTTGCGGTGAAACACGGGTGTGTGCCAGCAGCGCCTCAGGTCCGATGGCCAGCGCCTTGTATAGGTCCCAGTAAACGCGGCCGGCGTGGTGCAGCACGTCCCTGGACGTGCGCAGTACCTGTTCGTCGCCGGCCTGCGGCCCCAGAACCACCCGTATGTTAGCCTGAATGGTCTGCATCAGCGGCGAGTTGGTGCGGCGTCCAAGGATTGTGGTTGCGCCGTCGGCTATCGCATAACCGACTCGCGCAGGCAGATTGCGGCCCAACCAGTAACCGAAACGCAGGGCTGTAGCGCTGTTGGTGATCTCTCGTATTTCCATAAGCAAGCTATTCCCCGAAGGGGTCCGAGGGCGCGGCAGGCACGCGCTGTCCGATGAACGGCACGATGCGCAGCACCCGCTGGATGTCAGGATCGCGGAACGCGCCCAGCGCCACCAGCAGCCCCACATACACCAGACTGCTCAACACCACAGCCACCAATTCTGTGTTGCGCAGCAATGCAGCCGTCGCGCCCATTCCTGCCGCGGCTACAAGCTGCCGCCACAGGAGTTCGACCCACGGCAGCCGGGCGACGTGCCGCCGCACCGCGATGTAGAACGGGATCAACAGGCTTACCTCGCTGAGCACTGTGACCACTGCCGCTCCGGCGTAGCCATAGCGCGGGATCAGCACCAGGTTGGCGCCGATGTTGAAAAGCACGCCGATGATGAACGCCCGCGTCAGGAAGCGTTGCTGGTTGACCGCGATCAGCACATACTGCGTCACGCTGTTGACGAAGCCGATGGGTATCGACCAGATCAGGATTGTCAGGGCGATGGCCGAATCGGGCAAGAACGCAGACCCGCCCAGGATGCGGATGAGCAGCGTCGATAGCAGCGTCACCAGCACCGCGATCGGCAGCGCGATCATCACCAGCAGGCGTATCGCCAGATGGTAGGCGCGGATCAGCGAGTCGTGGCTGTCGCGCGCGTAGCGGCTCATCAGCGGGAAGATGGCCAGCGTGAAATAGCTGGGGATGACGTTGAACCCGTCCAGGTACTTGACGCCGGCCGAGTAGATGCCGACCGCGGCCGCGCCGGCCAGCGGTTTGAGCAGCCACATGTCGATGCGCCAGAAGATGCTGGCCAGCAGATGGTTCAACATCAACGGATAAGCCTGGATAGCCATCGAGCGCTGCAAGAGCCAGTCGGGACGTGTCAGATGGATCGGGATCGTGCGTCGCAGGACGATCCACAGCCAGGCCGCCTGGATGATATTCATGATCAGGCTGACCGCGGCCAGGCCGACAAATCCCAGGTTGAAGGGCGGCAGCAGCACCAGCGCGCCCAGCGCCACCTTGCCGGTCGCGATCGCGCTGGACACGCCGGCCGGGTACTCCATCTTCTCATAGGCCATGAACACCGCGCTGAAGCTGTCCGACAGCGTGGCGAAGAAGAGGGAGACCTGGAACAGAACCAGCGCCTGCGCCTCAGCCGGCGACAGGCTGCCGCCGCGGGCGTAGATGCCCATCACTACCAGCAGGATCGGGATCGAGGCCAGCCAGAGCAGCAAGCGCAGCGCCAGCACGTTGGTCAGGTAGCGGCCGGCCTGTCCCTTCTCCTGCGCGACATCGCGCGTCAGCAGCGTGCCCAGCCCGAAGCGCACCACCACCTCGAAGAAGCCGTAGATGGCGATAACGAAGGCGTAGCTGCCCTCGCCGGCCGGACCCAGGACACGCAGCCGCAGCATGGCAAACGCGAAGTCGATAGCCCGGTTGAGCAGCGAGAGGAACATCTGCACCGAGGTGTTCTTGGCAACCGTGCGCACAGCGGCGTGCTCGTCGTCCACGTCGCGGTAGAATTTTCCCCACGCCCACCAGCCGCCCAGCAGGATCAGGCTGATCACGGCCAGGAACGTGGCGTAGACGCCGACCTGCACCGAGCGCGGCGAATAGACGAAGCGCACCGTCCATTGGCCGGCCTCCGGCAGGTAGACGGCGCGGAAGTTGCCGTCGGCGCGGAACACCGGCAGTTCCGTCTCCAGCGGGTTGCCCTCGGCATCCACACCCTCGCCGGTGACGCCGAAGGGACGGATGTACGCCTTCCAGCCGGGGAACCAGGCGTCCGCCAGCACCAGCCAGCCGCGGTCGCTGACGTTGACATCCACGTAGACGTCCCGCATCCCGTAGCGGCTGATCTCGGCCGTGCGCAGTTCTGGCGATGCTGGCGGCGGCAGTTCACTGGCCGGCAACTGGCCGGCGTACTCCAGCGCTGCGCGCGGAAAACCTGATCTGGTGGGCGCAGAGTTTTCGCCGCGCACAGGTTCGGCGGTTGCTTCCAACACTACTGTCTCACGCAGATCCACCTGGCGTAACCGGTCCAGCACCGCAGCCTCGTCTGCCAGTTGCGCCTCGCCGGCGATGAAGGCTCGCGGGAAGACGTCTTCGTTCTGGTAGATCTTGACTTCGTCGTCGTAGACCAGTTGCCAGCCAGGAACGTCCAGCGGCAGTTCGCTGACGACGTACTTCACGCCCAGCAGGTCGGTCAGCGGGTCGTCCAGGCTGGCAGGGTCGTAGAAGGGCGAGATGCGGTTGTACAGCAACTGGCCCTGCGGCTCGATGGCCTGCATGTACTGGACGTATTGGCGCGGGATGATGGAGTCGTAGCCGCGCACGTCTTGCAGACCGGCCATCCAGGGTGTGTTGGCGTTGAGGGTCTTGCTGGTTCCCTCGCCCTCGAAGGTGGTAACGCGGAACAGCGACGGGTCGTCCTGCAAAAAGGCCACGCTGGGCGGGGTAACTTGGAGCAGGTCAGGATCGCTGGCCGGGTTGAAGTTCCCCAGCACCAGGAACAAGTCCAGCATCAGGATGGCTGCGGCCGCGGCGGGCAGGATGACCGACCAGCGCAGTTGGCGCTGCTGGCGCGGCGCGCGGCTGCCATCGCGTGCTGCCAGCAACAGCCAGCCGCCGGTCAACAATCCCAGCAGGCCGAGATGCAGCACATGCCGCCACTGGTAGCTCCAGAAATCGCGGCCGTTGGCGAAGACGTTTCGCGCCAGGTCTGACGAGTCGACGATCCGCTGGCCCACTGCGAAGAATGGATCAGGAACCAGCAGGCTAAGCAGCGCGGCCAGCAAGGTTGCCGCGCCCGCCAGGAACAGCACCCCACCCAGCACCCGGACAATCGACCGCCCGCGACCGCCGGTGCCGCCGGCGCGCAGCCGGTTGAGCACGATCTGCATCCCAAAGCCGGCCAACGCCGTCATAGCCAGCGTGTACGGGAACACCCAACGAAACGCCGAGTGCAACTGTTTGTAGCCCGGTACGCCGTAGAACAGCACAGCATACAGCGGCGTGCCGAATGCGAACAGCAGGCTCATCAATGCCAGTGCGGCCAGTATCCAGAGCTGGGGAGCCGGGAGCGGGTGGCGGGCGGCGGATGGCGGATGGAGCGCCTGATTTTCCGCCTTTCCCTCTTTTCCTGCTTTTCCTTCGCTTCCCTCCCTCCTCTTCCGTCCAAAAATCGCCTGCGCTGCGGCGTAAACCACCGCCACTCCCGCCAGCGCCAGCGTCATCACACCCAGGTAGTTGCCGCCCTCGACATAGTTCTTGACGCCCCAGAAGACATCGCGCACCGGCTGGCCGGCGGCGTTGGGTCCCGCTGCCCGCCACGCGCCAACATATGGATCAAACCAGCCGTGGTGGCTGGGGTTGCCAAAGAAGTCGGGCAGGAGAAAGGTGATGAGTTGGCGCACCGGCCACGCCCATCCTACCACCTGATCGTAGCTGGCCGATCCCTCGCGGAAGCTGGTGGAGACCAGTTCGAACAGCGGGACGATCTGGATCGCGCCCAGCGCGATGCCGATGACGACCAGGACCAACAGCCAGCCGGCCAGCCGCGCTGCCCGGCCCAACGCGCCGATGCGCCGCCAGAGAACCAGCAGCCGCAACAGGCTGTAAAACCCGGCGACCAGCAGCGTGATGACGACGATCTCCGGGTGGCCGGCCAGCGCCTGCAGGCCTAGCACGACCGCTCCACCCAACACGTAGGGGATGGGCGAATAGGCGACGTCACCCTTTTCCTCCTGCTTACGGACGATGGTCTCGATGCAGGCCAGCAGCCACGGCAGCCAGGCTGCCGCGGCGATAATCATGGTGAAGACGACGCTGACGACGAAGAAGCCGCTGAACGCATAGGCAAGGCCGGCAAACGCGCTGGCCGCGCGGCCCAGCCGCAGCGCGCGTCCAAAGACATACATCCCCAGCGCAGCAACGGCCAGTTGCAGCCAGGTAAACACGCCGTAGGCCAGCGGCAACGGCAGGATGTAGAAAACGATACTGAGGGGATAGAGAGCCGAGTGTTGTCCGGCGGCGAGGAAGGGCACGCCGGTAAAGAGATGTGGGTTCCAGAGTGGGAGCTGGCCGGTGGAGATCGCCTCGCGCAGGAAGGACTTCCAGACAAAGTTCTCCAGCACCAGATCGCTGAGCAGTTCGTTGTGCGGTACACCTACGCCATATTGGCCGGCCAGCGATGCCCACGGCTGAAACTGGTACAGGTTGTCAGCCGGGATCAGCGTTTTGCCGCCCAGAATCACGGGGGCAAACCAAAGCAGCGGCGCCAGAATCAGCACCGCGACGGCCAGGATGGTGCGCCGATCCAGGAAGCGCTTCATGGAGATGGGAGAGAAGGGATGGTTCGGGCGACTTCAGGACTGCTCTGTGCGAGGTTGGTTGGGGTAGTTCGACGACGCGCCAGGGACCTGACGGTGGACGCCCCGATGGCGCGCGCGTATCTCCAATACCCGCCAGGCTGCTTCCAGCTTGACACCAAAGGTCATCTTCGACCGCCCCAGATGGCGGTCCTCGAAGAAGATCGGTATCTCGATAACCCGGAAGCCCATTTGCTCAGCGACATAGATGGTTTCGACCTGAAACACATACCCGTTGGACCTGATGCGATCGAGGTTGATGCCTTCCAGCGCGGCCCGCCGCCAGCATTTGAAGCCAGAGGTAGCGTCTTGCGCAGAGATGTGCAGGAAGGTTCGGGTCCACACCGTGTTGGCCCACCAGCTCAGGAACCGCCGCCACCAGTTCCACTCGCGATCCAGCGCGCCTCCTTCAACATAGCGCGAGCCGATTACGACATCAGCATCGCTCGCGGCATCCAGCAGGCGCAGCACATCGTCAGGGCTGTGGGAAAAATCAGCGTCCATCTGAATGATGAACTGGGCGTCCATTTCCAGAGCGAGCCGGCAGCCAGCTTGATAGGCGCGGCCCAGGCCGCGCGGCGCTTCGCGGTGGATTACCTTGATTTGATCCGGGTTGTGCGAGGCGAGACGGTCGGCGATGGCGCCGGTGCCGTCGGGCGAGGCATCATCGACTACCACGATTTTTAGATTGGGGAGGGAGAGCGCCAGCAGCGCTGCCGAGATAGCGGGCAGGTTATCAGCTTCGTTGTAAGTCGGAAGTACTACAACAACCAGGGGGGCGTCAGATTGCGCGCCGGACTGGTCTGCTTCCGGGGACGGGAATTTGGTTTCGGTCATGGCTGTGGATTATACTACGGTGAAACGTAAAGGTCAATGAAGGCAGTTGCCTTCGTCAAAGCGCTGCTGTATAATGCACTGGCAATCGATCGGTTGGTGTGAAGCAGGGGTGGCTTTCCCCGAAAACGCCTCGTCCCGGTGGCGCTGATTATCGTCATGACATCGAACGTCCTATTTGTTGGCCGACATCCAGATAAGTACGCGCCGCTGTGGCGCCATCTCCTCTTAAACCAGGTGCGGGTGGCGTTCGCGGCCAGCATGCAGCGCGCATCGCGCGAGCTGGAAGAGGCGCCGGCCGACGTCATAATGATCGATTCCACGTCATTGCGCGGGTCCGGGGAGTCGCTGGCGCGCAATCTGCGCCGGTTGGCGCCGGCCGCGCATCTGATTCTGATCGCTAAAAACGACGCACAGACCGGACTGAGTTACGACTTTCTGTTGTCCGAGGACGTCCATTGGCACAAGGTGCTGAAGGTCGTCGAACATACGCTGGAAAGCGGCCGCCGTCAGGTGCTGGTGACCGGCCCGTTTGTGCTCGACCTGGTGGAGCGGACCGTCGTCAGTCCGGCCGGCGAGGCCACGCTGACCACCAAGCTGTTCAACCTGCTGGAGTTGTTCATGCGCAATCCTGGCAAAACGGTCACTCGTTTGCAGCTCATGCAGGACGTCTGGCACACCAGTTTTATGGAAGACACGCGAACGCTGGATGTTCATATGAGCTGGCTGCGCAAGGCCGTTGAGCCAAATCCCCGCCAGCCGGTCCACCTGCGAACGCGTCGCGGGGTTGGCTACACGTTTTACCCGAACGGTGTGGTGGACACGGAGTCGCCGGAAGACAAGACAGACCAGTAACCCGTCGTTGCCATCACGGACTCAAAGACCTCCTGTGACGATCTGGGGCGTACCCAGATCCTCGCAGGAGGTCTTTGACGTTCTGCCGGCTGTCGATGA
>JACKBK010000031.1 GCA_020634555.1 Caldilineae bacterium | reverse complement strand
ATTGGGCAAACGGTCGTCTTGCAAACCTGAGTGAAACTGACAAGACTCGCGACGAATCCAAGGTTCAGAGTGGTTTTGGAAAAAATGTTTCAAATTGGTTGGGTCGCGATATGGTTTATCCTACCAACGTGATTCACATGGCAACCGAATGTTCCAATACTGGACATAGCGCAGCATTCCCTGAGGAGCTTCCTGCTTGGTTCATCAAGCTGTTTACGCTGCCAGGCAATGTGGTTCTCGATCCATTCCTCGGTTCCGGCACCACTGCGTTGGCAGCGAAAAAACTTGGTAGGCACTACGTTGGTGTCGATACTAATGCCGAGTACTGTGAACTAGCCAAGGAACGAATTGGATATTTTCAACCACTTCTGTTCGAAGAAGGTGCTGAATACACCACTTAAGGGTATCGCGTGAAAGAACTCAATCTGAACGAAGTAACAGCTTTTGTCAACGAAACAATCACTGACTTCCATTCTCAGCGCATCAAGTCGCTCGAGGGAATGTCTCTTGATAGGCTGCTGCGCAAGAATCCTTACCTATTTCGCGCAAAAAACCTCACCACTGCTGGTGAACTGATAGCAAGCCTTCTGGACGCCTTTCTCTCTTCGTCGGAGGAAAAGCTGTTCGGTGATTTTCTTGAGGATCTTGCTATCTTCGTGGCCACCAAGACCTGTGATGGTCACAAATCAACGTCGCAAGGGGTCGATTTCGAGTTTATCCACGAGGGAATTCACTATGTCGTCTCGGTGAAGTCCGGGACCAACTGGGGGAACAGTTCGCAACATGCCAAGCTTGAGCAAGATCTCCGCAACGCAGTGACCAGAGTTAAGCAATCACGACATGGCGCAAACGTTCAGCCTGTTCTTGGCATTTGCTATGGGAAAACACGAACAAGTTATGTTCGTGGCTATCTAAAGGTGGTTGGTCAGAATTTCTGGTACCTAATCAGCCATAACCCAGCGCTTTATACTGACATTGTGGAGCCTATTGGCTACAAAGCTAAGGAGCACAATGACTCCTTCCATGGCGAGCGATCTCGGGTTGTCAATCGCTTCACAGGGGAGTTCATCGGCCGCTTCTGTGATCCTTCCGGGGTGATTGATTGGATCAGCCTCGTCGAGTTTAACAGTGGCAATCTTGACCTCTCGTAAGTGGATGCTTTCTGGTGATATGCCACAGGCAGGTTCGATGATATTCGATTCAGAACAGCACGCCAGATCTGGGTTCATGACATGAGTGATTTTACAATTGTAACCCTGCGCGACAACCCCGATCTCGCGGACGCCTTCTGGCCGCAGAAACAGCGCATCTGGATGCCGTACATGTTCGAGGATGTGTACGCCGGGCCGCGCTGGCGCTATTTGCGCGACCCATACGACGACTGCCAGCTCTACCTGGTGAACGAAGCCGGCGAGCCGGTCGCGGTCGCCCAGACCATCCCCTGTGTCTGGGATGGGACCATGGACGGGCTGCCGGTCGGTTGGGCCGACTCGCTGGTGCGCGCTGTGGATGATTACGAAGCCGGGCGGGAACCCAACACGCTGGTCGCGTTGGAGATCGCCATCCAGCCGGAGTACACCGGCCAGGGCATCAGCTACACCATGATCCGCGCCGTGCGCACGCTGGCTGAGAGCAAGGGATTTCAGGCGGTGATCGTCGCGGTGCGTCCCTCGCTGAAAGACCGCTACCCCATTACACCGATGGAACGCTACGTGCGCTGGACGAGGGACGATGGAACGCCCTTCGATCCATGGCTGCGCGTCCACTGGCGGGTCGGCGGCGAGATCCTCAGGATCGCCCACCCGTCGATGGTTATCGATGGCAGCGTGAACGACTGGACATCATGGACGGATATGCAATTTCCTGAAAGCGGCGATTACATCGTTCCCGGCGCGTTGTGCCCGGTGCAGATCGATTGCGCGATGAACGCCGGTCGCTACGTCGAGCCAAATGTCTGGGTGCATCATCCGATCACGACCTCCCGAATCGGCCCCGGATGAACGGTTCATGCTTCCCCTCTTTTCTGAATACCCCGACCTGCCGCGGCTGCAAGCTGCCTGCCTGGCCTGCACGCGCTGCGACCTGAGTACAACGCGGCGCAATGTCGTGTTTGGCGCGGGCGATCCCGCAGCGCGGCTGATGTTGATCGGTCAAGGCGCGAGCCCGACCGACGACCGCACCGGCCTGCCATACTCCGGCCCGGCCGGCGAGTATCTGGACAAGGCGCTGCACGCAGCCGGGTTGAGCCGTGAGACAGTCTGGATCACCAACGTCACCAAATGCCTGGCCTCCAAGGAAGGCAAGGACGGCCGCGCGGAGCTGCGTCCGCCGCGCAAGAGCGAGTTGAGCGCCTGTCGCCCCTGGCTGGAAGATGAGCTGTTGCTGATCCGCCCGGATGTGATTGTCGCCATCGGCGGACCGGCCGCGCAGGCGCTCATCGATCCCAACTTCAATTTGACCGAGCAGCGCGGGCGATGGTACGATGGCCCCGGCGGAATTCCGACCCTGGCAACCTACCAACCGACCTATCTGGTCCGGCTCAGCCAGTGGGATCGTCCCAAGGCCGTGGCCGGTTGGCGCGAGCTCGTAGCAGACCTGCGAATGGCAGCCGAGAGGGTTGCCAGTGATCAGTAACCAGTCATCAGTTATCAGTGGTCATCGTCCGGTCCGATTACCGGTTACTGATCACCGAACACCAACCCATGACCCTTACCGACGACCTGCTTGCCGGCGACCGGCGCGCACTGGCCCGCACCATCACCCTGGTTGAGAACGACGGGGCAGACGCCCACGCGGCTTTGGCCGGTATCTATCGCCACACCGGGCAGGCGCACATTCTGGGCATCACTGGCTCACCCGGCACCGGCAAGTCGACGCTGGTCAACGCGCTGGCGAAGGCCTATCGGCGGCGCGGCTTCACCGTTGGCATTGTTGCGGTCGATCCGACCAGTCCCTTCACCGGCGGTGCGTTGCTGGGCGACCGGGTACGGATGCGCGACCTGAGCGGCGATCCGGGTATCTTCATCCGTTCCATGGCCACTCGCGGCAGTCTGGGCGGGCTGGCGCTGGCCACCGCTGATGTCATACTGGCGTTGGATGCAGCCGGTTTTCAACGGGTCATTGTGGAGACGGTCGGCGTTGGCCAGGCTGAGGTAGACATCGCCAGCACCGCGCACAGCACTGTGGTAGTGGAAGCACCCGGACTAGGCGACGAGGTGCAAGCCATCAAAGCTGGCGTGCTGGAGATCGCCGACATCCTGGTGGTCAACAAGGCGGACCGCGAGGGCGCTGACAAGACCGTTACTGCGCTGCACATGATGTTGGGGATGGGCATGCGCTATGCCAGCCATCATGGACGCACGATGGCGGTTGACACACACGACCACGTTGAACAGACCGGCTGGACACCGCCCATCATCAAGACCGTTGCGCTGCGCGACACAGGGGTGGAGGAGCTGTTGGAAGCTGTCGAGAAACACCGCGCCCATTTGCTGCAAGGCGGTGAGATGCAGCGGCGAGAAGAGGATCGGGCGCAGGCAACCCTGATCCATATTTTGCAGGCCGGCATGTTGCGCCGGCTGACCAGCCAGGTTTCCAGCGACCAACTTCACCAGTTGGTGGCAGCGGTTGCCAATCGAGAGTTGGATCCGTACAGCGCAGCCGACCGGCTGTTGCCGACTGTGCTGTCAGCGCAATGAGGACGGATGAGCCAATGTCAGAGCAACGAACCACTGCCAGCGAGCCGATCAGCGTAGCGTTGACCGAACCTGACATGCGTCACACCACCGCGGCTGACAACGGCGCGGACCATAGCCTGCCTGACCTGGCGGCGCAACAGAGCACGACAGTTTACAAACTCTACGGCGACCTGGCAATTTACAGCGGCACGGCGCACCCGGAGCTGGCCGGCAAGATAGCGCAATACCTGGGCGTGCCGCTGGGCGGCGCCGATGTGTTCCGGTTTGCCAACACCAACACTTTCGTCCGCCTGCACCAAAGTGTGCGCGGCAAGGACGTATTTCTCATCCAGCCCACCTCGCCACCCACTAACGACAACCTGATGGAGTTGCTGATCTTCATCGACACGTTGCGGCGCGACTCGGCGGGACGGATCACCGCGGTGGTACCTTATTACGGCTACGGACGCACCGACAAGAAAGACCAGCCGCGAGTGCCGATCACCGCCCGGCTGGTAGCGGATATGGTGGCTACAGCCGGCGCTGATCGTTTCCTGACCATCGACCTGCACGCCGGGCAGCTTCAGGGCTTTTTCAGCATCCCTACAGACGAGTTGCCGGCCCGCCATCTGTTTTACGACTATTTTGCGGCCCAGAAATTTGACCGCGACAGGACGGTGGTGGCGTCGCCGGACATCGGCAGTGTGCGTCGGTCGCGCGATCTGGCCGAACGGCTGGGGCTGCCGCTGGCCATCATCGAGAAACGCCGCTCCAAGGACGGCGACGAGACAACTATGTACAACGTTATTGGCAACGTCAAGGCCAAGGATGTTATCATCGCCGACGACGAGATCGATACTGCCGGCACGCTGACCGACGCGGCGCGCTTCCTGCGCGAGGCTGGCGCCGAGCGGCTGATCGCGGCCGCCACGCACCCTATCCTCTCCAAACCGGCGACTAAACGGATCAGCAAGAGCGACATCAGCCAATTGATCGTGACCGACACGGTGCCGATCTCGGAGAAGAAGCGCACTCGCATCGGCGACCGGCTGCACGTTATCAGCGTTGCGCCGCTGTTAGGCGATGTGATTCGACGCATCCACGAAGGACGTTCAGTAGGAGTACTTTTCAACGAATGAGCAAGCAAAATAGAAACAAACAGAGGGTCAGAGGTTCAGAAATCAGATACCAGGGGACAGCGGGCAGGGTGTTGCTGCTGCTGTCGCTCCTATTGTTGGTTGTCATCGTGGCAGCCTGTGGCGGACAGGCAGCAGAACCCACCATCGCGCCGGCGCCAACTGAGACGCCAACCACGGCACCCACAGACACGCCGACGCCGGTTCCCACCAACACGCCCACAGCAACGCCCGCACCTACAGACACACCAACTGCGATACCGGTCCCGACCGACACGCCGACGCCAACCCCGGAGCCGGCCACGGGACGCCCGCCGGCCAGCCCAGATATCGTCTACATCGGTAACCCCACGACCCCCGACGGCGACCCGCAGGTCAACATCAGTTTCGACGTGCAGGGCGATCCAGCGACGCTCTACCAGATTCTGGACATTCTGGATGAATACGGCATCCGCACCACTTTCTTCATGCAAGGAGAGTGGGTAGAGCAGTATCCAGAAGCCGCCCAGGAGATCGTTCGCCGCGGCCACGAGTTGGGCAACCACTCCTGGACACACTTCAACTTCAGCGAGATGACTGCGGAGGAAGTGACCAAGGAATTGGAGGACACCGAGGCAATTGTCAAGGAGGTCACCGGTCAGACCACCAAACCCTATTTCCGTCCTCCGTATGGCTCGCGCAGCGATGTTAGTCTGGCCACGGCATACGATCTGGGCTACACCACCATCATCTGGACCTACGGCGCGGATGAGTGGCGTGAAGGCGCCACCGCCCAGAGTATCTACGACAATGTCTACGGCAACGAGGCTCCCGGTGCGCTTTACTACACTCACACCGACCGCCAGATCATCGTCGACGCCCTGCCGCGGGTGATCGAGGCTTTCCAGGCTGACGGCTACAAGCTGGTCACGGCAGGGGAGATTCTGGCGGTACAGGAATAGGCCGGCGGGGCAGGCTTTGTTGACATTCCGATATCGCAGCTTGCCGCTGGCATGTTGACACCTCGAATCGCGGAGTGAACATCCTTTGCAGGGTGCTTCGCAAAGGATGCTCACTCCGTTATGTAAAATGCAAACACAGCTTGGGGGTCTCGATCTGAACAGCAATGCATCCTGTTCTACAAAACCGTTTTAACATCCCCACAGATAGTGGTGTTCGGGGCTACATTTGTTTACACATGAACGGCCGGTTGCTTGCCACGACATTCGAAGTTCGTTCGAATACCCCTTGCCCTCGTCTTCAACCGTCCAGCGGCCGCGCTTGAGGCAACCCACTCCCAACCTTAACAGCATGGGCCGGCTCAAAGCGCGAGGTTTATTCCGCCGACTTGATAGAATCCAGATTGGACAGAATAAACCTTCTCATTGCTAATTCTCCGTCCGTAACATTCGAAAGAATATTTATGACAATCTCTTCTTTCGGAATATATCTTGAATCAAATCCAACGCCGGCATCTCCTCCCACAATGGAATACATAGAATCATCCAGTTCCTTGTAGATGCCGTATCCGTATCCCCTTTTATCATTAAACTCCCATCGGGTTTTTAGAAATTCTTCCGTCAAGCTCTTTGTCAGTATCTCGTAAGAAAACAACTGCCTCCAGAATGCAGCCAGATCATACGTGGTTGTGAACATACCGCCGTCGCCGCCGCCACGGATGGGTAGATTGTAAATATTGGTCGTTTTCCTGTTGCTGGTATAGCCATTGGCGGTATTCTGAGGCAACTCATTCAACGCAAAGAAACCGGAATGTGTCATTTGAGCGGGAAGCAAGACATGCTCCCTCATATACTCTCTGTAGCTAACTCCTGATAGCTTCTCGATTAGTATACCCAAAAAGACAAACCCGCCGTTTGAATACGAAAATCTCTGTCCAGGCTTGAACTTTGGTTTCTGGTTGGCAAAAAGCGGCAGGTAATCCGAGGGTGTTTCCAACTGATACCAGGGAATATCAACAAAGAAATTGTCGAAGTCTGAAATCACTTCTTCATCGTAATAATCATAGATGCCGGAGGTGTGTGACAGCAACTGTGCAATTGCCGCATCGCCATCAATGAATGTGCAATATTCTTTGCCAACATCTTTGATTTTTGTATCCAGCCCGATTCGCCCCCCTTCTATCAGTTTCCCGATGCCAAGTGCAGTGAATAACTTGGTCCCGGAGGCGATTCCGAATCTTGTGTCCGGTTCATTGAATAACCCATTCGCTGAATCTCTCAGGCCGAATGCGCTATTGAGGATAACCCTGTCATCCTGAAATATGGAAATTACACCGGAGAAGTTTACTTCTTCGGCTTTCTGCACGATTTGATCAGTAATATGCTTCATTCATCTTCCCTCACAGGTGACAAACCTGTATTTCTGGCGTGATAACGTGATCCGCGGGAATGCCGGTTGCCGCGAATTGTAGCACCGCACCCAATGGATGTCAACGGACTCGCGGGAGGTTCGCCTTCCTCCTTTCCGCTTCTTTCCCCTTATGCAAACGGGGCGCCCCTGCTGTTGCAGAGACGCCCCGTAAGGTTTGTCAGCGAAGACGACAGGTCGCCTTATTCGTCCAGCCAGTGCATGGAGCGCTGGACAGCCTTGAGCCAGCCCTTGTAGAGTTGGTCGCGGGTCTCGTCGTCCATCTGCGGTTCCCAGGTGTGATCGATCTGCCAGTTGGCCTTCATCTCGTCGAAGGTCTTCCAGAAGCCGACTGCATAGCCGGCCGCATAGGCAGCACCCAGAGCGGTCGTCTCAGCCACCACCGGGCGCACCACCGGCACGTCCAGGATGTCGGACTGGAACTGCATCAGGGTGTCGTTGTACACCATGCCGCCATCGACCTTCAGCGCGGTCAAGGTGACGCCGGAGTCCTTCTCCATCGCGTCCAGGACCTCGCGGGTCTGATAGGCAGTTGCCTCCAGCGCGGCGCGGCAGATGTGGTTCTTGTTGACGAAGCGGGTCATGCCCACGATCACGCCGCGGGCATCAGACTGCCAGTAGGGAGCGAAGAGGCCGGAGAAAGCGGGCACGAAGTAGATGCCGCCGCTGTCCGGTACCTTCTTGGCATAGTCCTCGACGTGCTGCGAGAAATCGAAGAAGTCGAGGTTGTCGCGCAGCCACTGGACCAGCGCGCCGGTGATGGCGATGGAGCCTTCCAGGGCGTACACAGCCGGCTGATCGCCGAACTTGTAGCACAGGGTCGTCAGCAGGCCGCTGGGGCTGGGGACGATCTTAGTGCCGGTGTTCATGATCATGAAGCAGCCGGTGCCGTAGGTGTTCTTTGCCTCGCCGGGGGCGAAACAGGTCTGGCCGACGGTGGCTGCCTGCTGGTCACCCAGGTCGCCGCAGACCGGCACCTTGCTCCAGTATCCGTAAACGCCGGGATCACTGGAGGGGCGGATCTCGGGCAGCATCGAGCGTGGAATGCCCATGATGCCGAGGATCTCGTTATCCCAGTTCAGCGTGCGCAGGTCCATCAACATGGTGCGGCTGGCGTTGGAAACGTCGGTGACGTGGGCGCCACCGTTGACGCCGCCGGTCATGTTCCAGATCACCCAGGTGTCCATGTTGCCGAAGATCGCGTCGCCGCGCTCAGCCGCCGCGCGTACGCCATCGACGTTTTCCAGGATCCACTTGATCTTGGGGCCGGAGAAGTAGGTTGCCAGCGGCAGACCGACCTTATCGCGGAAGCGGTTCTGGCCACCGTCCTTGCCCAACTCGTTGCAGATCTTGTCGGTGCGGGTGTCCTGCCAGACGATGGCATTATAATAGGGTTTGCCTGTCTTCTTGTCCCAAACCAGCGTGGTCTCGCGCTGGTTGGTGACACCAATAGCTGCCAGGTCGGCGGCGGTGATGCCGGCCTTGTCCAGAGCGCCCTTGATGACATCCTGGGTCCTGGCCCAGATCTCCATGGCGTCGTGCTCGACCCAGCCTGCTTTCGGATAGATCTGTTCGTGCTCAAGCTGGTGGACACCCACAACACCACCACTGTGGTCGAAAATCATGAATCGGGTACTGGTGGTACCCTGGTCAACTGCGCCTACATACTTGGTCATTTGATGTGAACTCCTTTGTTCGTTGTTCAGACGTTTCGCTGCCATCCTGGCAGCCGTAGCGATACCAGCGGCATTGCTGGCTTTGGGGAGCCGGTACGGGCTGACTGATTATCGGTTGGCCTGGCCGTCCCCTCGCGAGGAGCAAGCAAAGACCCGCCAGCGGGAAGTTCAGACTGGCCAGCCTTCGGCCCGGTTAGCGTCTTTGTCCAACCCAGTACACGGCTCATGATTACTCCTTGCCGAGACAATCGGCTGCACACTGGATCAGCAGGAAAGACGAGGTGGCTCCGGGGTCCTGATGGCCGATGCTGCGCTCGCCCAGATAACTGGCGCGCCCCTTGGTCGCGAGCATGGGAATGGTGTCCTTCATGCCCTGTTCCGCCGCGGCTGCGGCGGCATCCAGCGAGACCTTCAGGTCGGCGCCGCCGTCCAACGACTCGTGCAGCGCTGCGCAAGCTGGCGTCAGCGAGTCAAGCATCGTCTTCTCACCCGGAGTTGCCTTGCCGCGCTGCTGCACGCCGGCTACGCCGGCGTCGAACGCAACCGCCAGGTCATCGGGTGTCAACTCTGCCTTGCCATCGATCGCCATTCCTGCGCGCATGAAAAAGGTGCCGTAAAGAGGACCGCCAGCGCCGCCCACAGTGGACACCAATGTCATGCCGGTGGTCTTCAGGATCGTGCCAATATCCTTGTCCTCAACCGAGGGCAGCTTGGCCACCACAGCATTGAAGCCGCGATCCATGTTGGCGCCATGGTCGGCGTCACCAATGGCCGAGTCCAGCTCGGTCAGGTAGTCCTTGTTGTCCTTCAGCACCTGGCGATAACAAGTCAGCCAGGTGACCACGTCTTCTCGCTTGATCACTTGTCGTCTCTCCGTTTGTTGGCCGGTAGCAGATGGCCGATGGATGCTGGTCTTACATCAAAGCAACGGAATCCGCCATCTGCTCTCTGCTAGTTGCTATCCGCCGCCTACACGCCCCAGCGCAGCCCTGCTGTTTTCACCGGGGCATCCCAATAGCGCAGCAGTTCATCGTCGGCCTTCAGCAAGGTGATTGAGCAGCCGGCCATCTCCAGGGACGTGATGTAGTTGCCGATCAATTGGCGAACAACAAAGATGCCATGCCCTTGCAGAATCTTCACCATGTGCTGGTAGACGATGTAGAGCTCGATCAGCGGCGTGCCGCCCATACCGTTAACCATGGCGATGACGTGATCTCCCTTCTCGAAGGGCAAATCGCTGACAACGGCGTTGGTGAGAATCTCGGTGATTTCGTCAGCCGTCTTCAACTCCATGCGTGTGCGGCCCGGCTCGCCGTGGATGCCGATGCCAATCTCCATCTGGTCTTCGGGCAGGTCGAAGGTCGGTTTACCGGCGTGCGGCACGGTGCAGGAGGTCAGCGCCATGCCCATGCTGCGGGCCTGGTTGTTGACCTTGCGGCACAGCTCGGCCACATCCTGCAAACTCTTGCCCTCTTCCGCTGCCGCCCCGCAGATCTTCTCTGCCAACACGGTTGCGCCAACACCGCGACGGCCTGCGGTCCAGGTGCTGTCCTGCACGGCCACGTCGTCGTCGATGACCACGCTGGCGACCTCGATGCCTTCCATCGCGGCCATCTCAGCCGCCATCTCAAAGTTGAGAACGTCACCGGTGTAGTTCTTTACGATGTGCAGCACGCCGGCGCCGCCGTTGACGGCCTTGGTAGCTTCCAGCATCTGGTCAGGGGTAGGTGATGTGAAGACCGCGCCCGGACAGGCTGCATCCAGCATCCCCATGCCAACGAACCCTCCGTGCATCGGCTCGTGGCCGCTGCCGCCGCCGGAGACAATCCCGACCTTGTCCTCAATAGGCGCATCGACGCGCACCACATAGTCCGGATTGAAGTGTACCCGCACAAGATCCTCATGGGCTAGTGCGACGCCCATCAGTTCTTCTTTGACGACATCTTCCGGGTTGTTGATTAGTTTCTTCATACGAGGCGACTCCTTTGTCTGTCTTGTTAATTGGTTGAGATACTGTGCTGCTGTACCAACAGAAGAGTCGGGCAGAGCGTTGTCGCGGTGGTGGTCCGCGACCCGATCGGCCCGACTCTTTCTTCCGGCAGATGGTGCCTCAACACAGGAACTATGAGGCGTCAGTCGGTAGCCAGGCTATCCGCCGCGGAAACCGGCTTAGAAAACAGCGTTCCAGACCATCGCGCCCAAGATACCACCGAGCAGCGGTGCAACGACCGGGATCCAGCCGTAGCCCCAATCGGACGATCCCTTGCCGGGAATGGGCAGGATCTGGTGGGCAACGCGGGGACCAAGGTCACGAGCAGGGTTGATAGCATACCCCGTCGGACCACCCAAGCTGAGGCCGATGCCCCAGACCAGGGCGCCGACCAGATACGGCCCAAGGCCCAGCGCCGGGCCATTGGGGACGGTCTGTGCGAATGTATCCGGAACTGTGGTAGCGCCGGAGAAAATGGCGCCGACACCGATCAGCAGCACCATGGTGCCGATAAGCTCGGTGACGAAGTTCCAGACAGTGCTGCGAACTGCGGGGCCGGTGCTGAACACTGCCAGCTTGTCGCCTGGTTCCTCGGTTGGCGCCCAGTGGTTCCAGTAAACCAACCAAACAACGATCGCACCGAAGAAAGCACCGACTACTTCAGCTATCATCGTCGCGATAGCTTGTGGGGCTGTGTAGACACCCAGGACCAGCCACTTGCCGATGGTCACAGCCGGGTTGATGTCAGCCTGCGGAGCGCCTGCGGAGATGGCAACGAAAACGCCAACCATCACCGCCATGGCCCAGCCCGTGGTTATCACGATCCAGCCCGAGTTGAAACCTTTGTTTTTGGCGAGGACAACGTTGGCAACGACGCCATCACCAAGAATAATCAGGAACATCGTTCCAAGAAATTCACCTAATAGGTTGGAATACATGTCAATTCCTCCTTGAATCGACGGCTCTATCGATGAGCCAAAGTTGAAAGCAATCGGTAATTGGGACGACTTTGTTCAGTAGCCGAAGCAGTATGGGGGATTTGGCGCGGAAACCTCCTTTCATCGTAAACGACGGCCGACGATCGCAGGCGAAACCAAAGGTAAGGTAAAGAGGAGAGCAAGGCTGGTGTGTAACACGGACCGTTTTCTGCTGAGCGATATTTGCTGGGCGCCAGCCAACTCAATCGCAAACGAGGATCCAAAACATACCGGTTGTGTTAAAGCACACGAATAGTTTAGCACGAACGTCTTGATTTCGCAAAATACAGAAACCGCGCAAACGGTGTACAGCACACAACCCAGCGCGCATCGCGTTGCAAGGTTGCAGCGCGCGCTGGCAAACGGTGGTGACAATGGGCATCATACCACGGGAACGTTCACACGCGCTATGATGTGCGTCATGTTTGCGGCCCAAACTTCGTTTTTCCGGCAACAATTTCACGAATTACACAAAAGATTCATGACTGAAGTGGCCCCGGTATAGCCTCCACTCTGTTCGACTTGCTGCCAGCCGCTCTTTACAGTATACTCTCTTCCTGATGAAAACCACCGACCAACTCGTTATCGTTATCCTTGCCGGGGGCAGTGGAACCCGTCTGTGGCCCCGCAGCCGCCAGGCATACCCCAAGCAGTTCCTTGACTTTACCGGCCAGGGAACAATGCTGCAGGAGACCTACCGCCGTCTGACGCCGCTGGCGCCACCGCAGCGTATCCTGGTCGTCACCAACGCACAGTACGTGGACATCGCCCGCCGGCAACTACCCGACTTGCCGGCCAGCCATGTCATCGGCGAACCGCTGCCGCGCGGCACAGCCGCCGCCGTAGGACTGGGCGCGGCGCTGGCCGGCCACATCCAGCCGGACGCGATCATGGCCTCCGTACATGCTGATCACCTGATCCTCAAGCCGCAGGCGTTTCGCGACGCGCTGGCAGCCGCGGCTGAGGTAGCAGAACGCGGCTCACTGGTGACGCTGGGGATCAAGCCGACCTTTGCCCACACTGGCCTCGGGTACGTAGAGCAAGGAGAGTCGCTGCCGGCCGCCGCCGACCATCCGGTGTTCCGCGTCGTTCGCTTTGTAGAGAAGCCCGACCAACCGACCGCCGACCGCTTCCTGGCCGATGGCCGGCATAGTTGGAACTCGGGACTGTTTGCCTGGCGCGTCGATCGCATCATGTCCGAGTTCGCCCGCCACATGCCTGAGCTATTCGCCGGTCTGAGCGAGATAGCGGCCGCGTTGGGCACTAACGATGCCGATGCAACCGTGCAGCGGGTCTTCCCGACACTGCCGCACCAAACCATCGACTACGGAATCATGGAGCGCGCCGACGACATCGCCGTGCTGCCGGTAGATATTGGCTGGACCGATATCGGCAGTTGGGCGACACTGCTGGAGGTGCTGGAGAGCGACGACCGCGGCAATGTCATCCGCGGCCGCGGTCTCACAGCGACTCCCGACACGCGCGATACACTGATCTACACCGCCACCGACCGCCTGGTTGCAACCGTAGGTGTGGAGAATCTGGTCATTATCGACACCGAAGATGCGGTATTGGTCTGCCCGCGCGAGCGCGCTGAAGGCGTGCGCGAGATCGTGGACCAGCTCAAAGAAACCGGACACAGCGATTATTTGGTTGACGCCATCGTGCAACCGATGACCGATCCTGAGATCTGAGGAGATTTTTTTATGCGCAAGAAGCTTCCCGTATTAGGGCTGCTGCTCGTGCTGGCCCTGTTAGTACTGGCATGCCAGGCACCGGCCGCGCAGGTGGACACTGAGTTGTCCAACGTCGAGGCCACCATCGAGCAATCGCCCACCGAGGCGCCAACAGCAACGACAGCAGCGATCGAAGCTGATGCCCCGACTGCTGCGCCAACCGAAGCCAATCAGGATGATACCTCCACCAGCAGCGATTCCGCCGCGGATGAGCCGGACCCGCTGAGTGTGGACCCCGACCGGCCAGGCTTCACGTTGGACGGTTCGCCCACGTTGGGAGCCGCCGACGCACCTATTCTCATCATCGACTTTTCGGACTTTCAGTGACCGTTCTGCCGTCGCCACGTGTTGGAGACAGAACCAAAACTGAAGGAAACATTGGTCGCCGATGGCACTGTACGCTTGATCTACAAGCACTTTCCCTTGCCCAGCCACGACCGCGCCGATGACGCCTCCGAAGCGGCCGAGTGCGCTGCCCAGCAAGGCAAGTTCTGGGAGATGAAAGACCTGCTCTTTGAGGAAAACGCCAGTTGGGGCGCGGCGGCTGACCTGCCTGGGAAGTTTGAGGAATATGCCACACAACTGGGACTGGATGTTGCAGCATTCCAGGCGTGTTTGGACAGCGGTGGTGGCCGTCAACGCTGGCAAGAGGACAGGGCGCTGGGCCAGAACGCCGGTGTCACCGGCACGCCGACGTTCTTCATCTTTAGCCCGGCTACCGGGCAAGGCACACGGATCCCCGGATTCGTGGAATACGACCAGCTTGTTGAGGTGATCAACCAGGTATTGGCCGCCCCGCCCGCCGACGGGTAAGACTCGTCAGGAGTGGTGACGCTGCTCGACAAGAAGCTCGACTTTTTCGGTAAAGTCGAGCTTCTCCTTTTTCCTAGTACACTTGCGCTTACATGTACTAGTCATCGAGCAGTGCGTCCTGCTCGGCCTGGCACTGGGCGCAGGTCCGCCCGTCTGGCAGATGCGCCAGGTGCTTGGTGCAGACAGCGAAGATCTCCATCCGTTCGCTGAAGAGCCTCTTGTGGATCGTGCCTTCCAGCGCCAGATGCGCGCAGTTGGTCTCGCGCAGCAACTCCGGCACCGGGCACGTATCACAGATGCTGCGCTTCCAGTGAAGCGAGTCGCGGCTCTTGGGCAAGCGGCACTCGTTGACCTCGCGGCCGCGGTGAAAATCTTCGAAATAATACCGGCAATTGGGTGGGGGTTTGGTTGACATGGCGGGAAGGGCGATGAATAAACAGGGTGTCGAAGGGTCGGAGGGACAGATGGGCAGAGCGTCAGGGAAGCAAAAAGTCAGTCAGTGGTTACCGGTAACTGTGTGCTGTTTACTGGTCACTGGTCACCGCGCCCACAGAACCAGCGCGATGCCCAGCAATGTCACCAGGGCGCCGGCGAGCTCGTTGGGTTTCGGCGCTTCGGCCAGAAACACGGCGCCCAACAGGATTCCCAGCGTTACCTCCTGGGTGGCGACAAGATTGACTGACGTGGCGTCGGTGTGGCGCAGCGCGCCGTTATAGAGCGTGTGCCCAAGACCTAACGGGAGCAGGCCCAGAGCCACCACGGCCAGGATCGGGATCAACGTGTAGCCGGCGGGCGTGAAGTTAATCACCGCGGCCGGCAGCGCCCAGAGCGCCGCCAGTCCATAGACGACGACTGCATAGGTGAACAGCGGAAAGCGGCCTCGTTGGCTGCGCCCGGCCACCGAATAAAGGCCGAAGGTGATGGCCGACACCAGCGCGAGCAGATCGCCCAGCGCCATACGGTTGTTCCAACGTGGCTCGAACCCGGCCAGAATGGCGATCCCGGCCACTGCCACCAGCACGCCCAGCCATTGCCGGCGCGCGATCGATTCCTTGAGAAACCAGGCCGAAAAAAGAGCTACAAAGATCGGCGCGGTGTAGACAATCGCCAGGCTGTGCGCGATGGTGGTGAAGTTGAACGAGGCGATGTATGACAGGAAGTGGGCTGCGGCGATGAGACCAATGGCGCCGAACAGGGGCAAGGTACGCCGGCCAATGGCCAGCCGCTCACCGCGCAGACGCATCAAAACGAAAATAGCAACCGTTGCCACTGCCAGCCGGCCGGCCGTCTTCTCGTACGGGCTGAGGGGATCGGCCCAGCGCACGAAAAGCGGAGCGGTCGCAAAGAACACGACCGCCAACCCGGCCAGCAGCACCCCGCGACGCCGCTCGCCGCCCGCCGCCGACGCCTGAGGTTCAACGGCGTTTGCCATTGGTTATCTGGCGTGCTCGCTAGCCCGGCGGGCTGAGAAACGCTCCTAACAAGGCCAACGCCATGCTCAAGACAATCATGACGCTGATAATGATAAACACCACTTGTCGCCAATCGCGTTTCTTCCTGCTGCGGCCTGTTTTTGCCATAGAATACCTCCGGTCATTTTCGTTGCTGCCGCCGGGCCAACATCTTGTGCTGGCCCGGCGGCCAGGGAATTATACCACAGAGCAAAACAGCCGGCCAAGCGCCCTGCGTGCCAGAGCGTGTTGAGTTGTGTTGACCGGTTTCGCCGCCAAAGGTATAATGGAACTACTGTATTTCAAGTGTTTTGACCTCGTTCGCAGGAGGCGCTCATGAACCTTAAGAAATTAATCCGGTAAGCAGCCGTTGCTCGTCATTCCCGCGGAGGCGGGAATCTACTCTTCACGGTCCTGGGTTCCCGCCTTCGCGGGAACGACGATGATTACCGAATTGAATTCTTAACTTTCATTTGCGCCGTTCCGTGTTCGTCCCGCGGAAGGAGACATGCCTTGCTTGATTTCGCCAATGCCAGCGCCCTCAATTGCCTCTATTTCAGCATGTTGGCCGCTGGTCTGGTGTTTGCGCTGGGTACGTTGCTGTTGAGCAACGGCGGCGATGCCGATGCTGATGCCGGAGACGTTGACACAGATGTGGATGTGGACGGCGGCGGCGATCTGCGACTCTTCAGCCCGGTCACGCTGGCGACGTTTATGGCTGTTTTCGGCGCCACCGGGCTGGTTGCAACCATCGGCTTTGGTGTTGACGCGCGCGCCAGCCTGCTCATTGCCGCGCTGGTCGCGGCGGGCGCCAGCCTTGGTGTAGCTTACGTCTATGGCCGGGTGCTGGTTGCGATGCACGGCAGCACCGACCTGCGACAGGCTGACATGATCGGCATAGACGCGATGGTCATCACCCCAATCCCCGCTGACGGCATGGGGGAAGTCATGTTTGAGGTCAACTCGGAGCGGATCACCCGGCCCGCTCGCTCGTTCGACAACGGCGCCATCAACCGGGGAACCAGCGTGGTCATCGACCATGTGACAGGCGTGCATGTCGTCGTCCGCCCCCGTCAACCCGCGACAGTTGCGCCCGAGCAACCACCCACCTCAAACTAAGGATGCGCTTGATAATCAGTTTCCACGAAGGAGCAATCAATGGATAACGTCTTATTGCTTACCTGTATCCCGCTGGCGTTGGTTGTGGTGTTGCTGGCCTTCGGTGTGGTGTTTGCCAATCGCTACCAGAAGGCCGGCCCCAACGAGGTGCTGGTGATCTCGGGCGGGCGGCGGCGCAAGGATGGCCATGCTTTCCGCATCGTGCGCGGCGGCGGTACGTTCGTATGGCCGGCCGTCGAGCGCATCGACATCCTTTCGATGGAAGTGATGACCATCGACGTCGTCACCCAGCGCGTCTACACCCGCGAGGGCGTGCCCGTCACGGTGGACGGTGTAGCGCAGGTATCCATCGATCCCAGCGAAACGGCTATTCGCACCGCCGCCCAGCTATTCCTCTCCAAAACCGACGACGAGATCCGCAACGTGGCACTGCAAACGCTGGAAGGCCATCTGCGCGCGATCCTGGGCACGCTGACGGTGGAGGAGATCTACCGCGACCGCGACGCGTTTGCCCAACAGGTGCAGGAGGTGTCGTCGGGCGACATGGCCGCGATGGGTCTGCGCATCATCTCGTTCACCATCAAGGACATCCAGGACGACCAGGGCTATCTCGACGCACTGGGCCAGAAGCGCACGGCTGAAGTAAAGCGCGACGCAGCCATCGGCCAGGCTGAAGCTGCCCGCGACGCGACGATCAAGAGCGCTGAAGCCCGGCAGGCCGGCGAGACGGCCAAGTACCAGGCGGAGACCCGCATCGCGTCGTCTGAGAAGGACTATGCTGTGCAAAAGGCAGCCTACGACAAGGAAGTCAACCAGCAGCGCGCCGAGGCGGACCTGGCCTATCGTCTGCAAGAAACCAAGACCAACCAGTTGGTCAAGGAGCAGGAGATCCAGATCGACGTCGTCGAAAAGCAGAAACAGATCGAGGTACAGCAACAGGAGGCGTTGCGCAAGGAGCGCGAGCTGGAAGCTACTGTGCGCAAGCCGGCCGAAGCCGAACGCTACCGCATCGAGACGCTGGCCGACGCCGAGAAGTTCAAGCGGCTGGCTGAAGCCCAGGGTCTCGCCTCCGCTACCCAGGCTATCGGCGAAGGCGATGCCTCCGCCATCCGCGCCAAAGGTCTGGCAGAGGCGGAGATCTCGAAGGCCAAAGGGCTGGCAGAAGCGGACATCGTCAAGGCCACCGGCTTTTCCGAAGCCGAGGCCATGGAAAAGAAGGCCGAGGCCTGGAAACAGTACAACCAGGCAGCCATCATCCAACAACTGATCAACGCGCTGCCGGAGGTGGCAGCAGCCATCTCAGCGCCGCTGGCCAAAACCGACCGCATCGTTGTCATCAGCAACGGCGGCGAGGATGGTGCAGGCGCGTCCAAAGTGACCGCCGACATCGCCAACATCGTCGCCCAGGTGCCGGCCACCGTTGAGGCACTGACCGGCGTGGATCTGATCAACGCCCTACAGCAGTTGCCCGGCGTTGGCAAGGTCGAAGAATAACCGCTGAACCGCCGCTTCCCAGTACACGTTTCAACGTCTATCGAGAAGCAGTTCTGAATGCAGGCAAACAGAAAAGGCGCTGATGGGAAACCACCGGCGCCTTTCGTTTTGGTGCGTTTGGACGATGACAGATTGCTGTGTTGCTCGCAGCTATGGTAGAATTGTGCCACCGTCCAACGACGCTGCTTACCGGCGTTCCAGGCAGATAACCTATCGCCTCAACCTGTGACCGATGGAGGTCTTGTGAAGGCAGTACTCTTCCGCCAACATGGCTCCCTCGACGTACTGGAATACGTCGAGAATTTTCCTGTTCCCGAACTCGCCCCCGATGAAGTGCTCGTCAAGGTCCGCTATGCCGCGTTGAACCGGCTGGATCAGTTTGTGGTACGCGGCTGGAAGGGGCTGAACCTGCCACTGCCTCACATCCCCGGCGCTGACTTCAGCGGCTCAGTGGTGGCGCTGGGCGAGGATGTCAGCGGCTGGGTGGCCGGCCAGCCCGTCACCGCCAATCCAACGCTATGGTGCGGCCACTGCCACTTTTGTCTCGCCGGCCAGCAGAGTCTGTGCGATACCTGGGCGATTCTGGGCGAGCACGTGCGCGGCAGCTTTGCCGAGTTCGTTGTGATTCCGGCACGCAATCTGGTAGCGGTGCCCGACGGATTTTCGATGAAACAGGCAGCGGCCGCGCCGACCGTGGCTGTGACTACCTGGCGCATGCTGGTCACCCGCGGCCAGATCAAGCCGGGCGAGACGGTACTCATCGTCGGTGCCGGCGGCGGCGTCAACAGCTTCTCCATTCCGCTGGCCAAGATGCTGGGCGCGACCGTTTGGGTAGTGGCCGGCGGCGCAGCTAAAGCACAGCAAGCGGCTGAGCTGGGCGCCGACTGGGTCATCGACCGCGAGGCAGAGCCGAACTGGTCCAAGGCGGCGTTCTTGCACAGCAACAAGCAAGGCGTGGACGTGGTCGTGGACAACGTGGGCGCGGCCACCTGGGAGGCAAGCCTGCGAACGCTGCGCAAAGGCGGCCGGCTGTTGACCGTCGGCGGCACCACCGGCTACACTGGCCAGACGCCCATCAACATCATCTTTGGCCGCCAGGTCAGCATCATCGGCTCGACCATGGGCAGCCAGATCGAGTTCGAGGACGTGATGCGCCTGATCTTCGCCGGCAAGCTGGCGATTTCCATCGACCGGGTCTATCCGCTGGCCGAGGCGCGCCAGGCGGAGGAGCGAATGCAGGAAGGGCAGCATTTCGGGAAGATTTTATTGGAGATAGGATAGACTCTGTAAGCATTTCTTCGCTATTCGCAACAACTCCAAACAGCCTGACCGGTAGATTATGGAAGTAGGAGTAACTGCTCACCCGTCATTCCCGCCTTCGCGGGAATGACGCCACTCTGTAGGCTGAATAGTTACAAGTAGGATTGCTATATCACAGCGTCTGGAGCCAGAACGCTCCGGCAAGGTGACGAAGATTATGAAACTCAGAATTGTTCTCGAACCCTCCGAAGACACCGGCTACACAGCGATTGTCCCGTCACTGCCCGGCTGCATCAGCGAAGGCGACACGGTAGACGAAGCATTGCAGAATATCCGGGAAGCCATCGAACTCTATCTGGAACCGATTGATGACGACTGGCTCCCTGAAGAAAACTCGCTCGTGCGGGAGCTTGTTGTGTGAGCAAAGTTCCCAGTCTCCCGTACACAACTATCATTCGAGCGTTGCAGCGTGACGGGTGGACGATCGTCAGGCAAAGGGGAAGCCATATCCGCCTTCAAAAGCGAACGGGCGACGAAGTCCTGAAGATTACTGTTCCTGCGCACCGACCGGTGAAGCGTTCGACGTTGGCTCACATTCTGAAACAGGCGCACATCGACCTCGACCGGTTCCTTGAACTTTCGTAACGATTGGTGATGCAAGAACTGCAACTCCCATGACCGCCCTCACCACCTACTTCTCCGGCATGCGCACCAGCATCCGGCCGGTGACGCATCTGCGCGCTGGCCGCCTCTGGGAGATCGACGCGCTGCGAGGGATCGCCATCATCATGATGGTGGTCTACCATCTGCTGTGGGACCTGTCGAGCATGGGCGGCCTGGACATCGCGATGCGCAGCGGCTTCTGGGGCGTCTGGCAAAACATCACCGCCAGTCTGTTTACCGGTTTGGTGGGTTTATCAATGACGTTGAGCTACGCCAACGCGCGCCAGCGACAGCCGACCGGCAGCCTGTGGCCTAAGTTCTTTCTGCGCGGCCTGACGATCTTTTCCTGGGGTGTGGTGATCAGCATTGTCACCTACGTGGCGTTGGGGCCGATGTTCTATGTGCGCTTTGGCATCCTGCAACTCATCGGCACATCGATCATCATCGCCTACCCGCTGCTGCGCTTCCGCTGGCTCAACCTGGCGCTGGGTATCCTGGTCATCGCGCTAGCACCGGCTGTCAACTCGCTGCACCTCAATGTGCCCTGGCTGGAGTGGCTGGCGCCGACGCCGGGCCACGGCGTGGACTATGCGCCGCTGATCCCCTGGTTTGGACGCGTGTTGATCGGCATCTTTCTGGGCAATACCTTCTATCGCGGCGGTCAGCGCCAGTTCAAAATACCAGACCTGGCGGGCAACGGCCTGGCCAGGTTTCTGCGCATCATGGGTGAGAACTCGCTTTTGATCTATCTCATCCACCAGCCGATCATGATCGTTACGCTCACGCTGCTGGGCATTATTCACCTGTTCTAGACGGCGGCTATCGACGCCCGCCGACCATCTGAGGCGACCATGCGCTATTCGCACAACCATGGATGAAAACGGGGCGGCTCGGTCGGCCCACTCCGGGGTGCTTCGCGAAGACCGGCCGCAGCAACGTCTATTTTTAAGTCAGGAGGCATTAGTGACGACCAATCCATTGATCGAACAGTTACGCCAGCGCAAACAACAAGCGCGGCTTGGCGGCGGCGAGGACCGCATCGCCCGCCAACATGCTGGCGGCAAGCTGACGGCACGCGAGCGTCTTGACTTTATGCTGGACAAGGGCAGCTTCCGTGAGCTCGACATGTTCGTCACCCATCGCAGCCACGACTTCGGCCTGGAGAAACAGCGCTTCATGGGTGACGGCGTGATAACGGGCTATGGCACCATCGACGGGCGACCGGTCTACGTGTTTTCCCAGGACTTCACCGTCTTTGGCGGGTCGCTGTCGGAGACTCACGCCGAAAAGATCGTCAAAGTCATGGAGCTGGCCATGAAGAACGGAGCGCCGGTGATTGGTCTCAACGACAGCGGCGGGGCGCGTATTCAGGAGGGTGTTGTCAGTCTGGGCGGCTATGCAGATGTCTTCCTGCTCAACACGCTGGCCTCTGGCGTCATACCGCAGATCAGTCTGGTGATGGGGCCGTGCGCGGGCGGCGCGGTCTACTCGCCGGCCATTACCGACTTCATCATCATGGTGCAGGACACCAGCTTCATGTTCGTTACCGGCCCCGACGTGGTGAAGGCTGTGACGCACGAGGAGGTCAGCTTCGAGGAGTTGGGCGGTGCGTTGACCCATGCATCCAGAAGCGGCGTGGCGCACTTTGCGGCCGAGAACGAGGAACATGCGATGTTCATCGCACAGAAGTTGCTGAGCTTCTTTCCGCAAAACAACCAGGAAGACCCGCCCTTCGCAGACACAAACGACGACCCGCTGCGCATGGACGAGGCGTTGGACAGCATTGTGCCCGAAAATCCCAACAAAGCGTACGACATGAAGGACATCATCCGCCATATCGTGGACGACGGAGATTTTCTGGAGGTGCATCAGCACTTCGCCATGAACATCGTGGTTGGTTTTGCGCGGCTTGGCGGGCATACCGTGGGCATCGTGGCGCAGCAGCCAACCGTGCTGGCCGGCGTGCTGGACATCGACGCCAGCACCAAGGGCGCCCGCTTCGTCCGTTTCTGTGACTGTTTCAGCATCCCCATTGTCACCCTGGTGGACGTGCCCGGTTTTATGCCCGGCACGGCTCAGGAACACGGCGGGATCATCCGCAACGGCGCCAAGCTGCTCTATGCCTACTGCGAGGCGACTGTACCCAAGGTGACGGTGATCACGCGCAAGGCTTACGGCGGCGCATACGACGTGATGAGCAGCAAGCACATCCGCGGCGATGTCAACCTGGCGTGGCCGACGGCCGAGATCGCGGTCATGGGGCCGGAAGGGGCGATCAACATCCTCTACCGGCGCGAGCTGGCCGCGGCCGGCGACCCGGACGCGCTGCGCGCCCAATTGGTGCAGGAGTACCGCGAGAAGTTCGCCAATCCCTACGTGGCCGCGGCGCGCGGCTTCATTGACGACGTGATCGAGCCGCGCGAGACCCGTCCATACCTGATCAACGCCCTGGAAATGCTGCAAAACAAGCGCGACACAAACCCGCCGAAGAAGCACGGAAATATGCCGTTGTGAACACCGGTGATCAGTCATCAGTCATCAGTCATCAGTGACCAGTTGTAACTGTTCAGCCTGTGCCGTCGTGGCGACTTCGGAAGTCGCCGCACCACTGCAAAAGGTTCATCATCCGGTCCGGAGGCGCTTTATCCCTGGAACCGGCGACTTCCGAAGTCTTGGACTGAACAGTTATGATCAGTCTTCAGTGACCAGAACCGACAAGACCGGCAAAGGTTCGTTGCTCACCCATCTCCATTGACATATCGCCAACTACCGATCACTGATGACTGATCACCGATTACCAACCATGCGCCTCACCTTCACCCTCTCCGACCAGCAGTTCGCGGCCAACGACCGGGCCGGGGTCATGGTTGGCTTGCCGTTGGCGGCGCAACTAGACGCCGGTCCACTGGTCAGCGGGCGCATCGATGGCGACGGCTGGATCGAGGCGGTTAACTTTGGCCGCGCATCCATCCGCCCGGTCAGCCTGGACAGGCATGTTTTCTGTGGGCGCGTCGGCGAGGTTGAGACATGGAGCGACGGCGGCGACACGGTCTGCCAGGCGATGCTGGACTGCGGCGTGTCGCTGCGTTTCGACTTGCTGGCTGCGACGCCCGGCGAGGTGCCGCGAGTTGGCGACTGGTATCTTGGACAGGCGTCGCTGCGCGGCCTGCTGGCCATGAACCCCAGCGATCTGCTCTGGCAGACAGTCACCGGCGCTATCGTGGACATCCAACGGCTGTCGCTGGATTTGCTGGCGCCTGGGTTTGGTACGATGCACTGGCTGTCCGGCCTGCCGCGCCAGTCCTTCGCGCCGGATCAAGTGTTTGTGACGGTGGAGATTGGGAACAGGTAGAAAGGTATCCATGTTCAAAAAAGTCCTGGTAGCTAACCGCGGTGAAATCGCCGTCCGCATCCTGCGGGCGTGCGAAGAGCGCGGCCTGCAAACGGTTGCCGTGTATTCCGAAGCGGACCGCAACGCGCTGCACGTGCGCTATGCCAACGAGGCCTATCTGATTGGCCCGCCGCCCTCGTCCCAGAGCTATCTGCGCATCGACAAGATCATCGACGTGGCCAAACGGGCGGGCGCTGATGCGATTCACCCTGGCTACGGCTTTCTGGCGGAAAACGACGACTTTGCCCAGGCGTGCATCGACGCGGGCATCGCCTTCATCGGCCCCAGCCCCGAGGCCATGCGTGCCATGGGAGACAAAGTAACCGCGCGCCGGACGATGATCGCAGCCGGCGTGCCGGTGGTGCCTGGTTCCGCTCAAGGCCTGCGCGATGACGAGATCGCCGCTGAGGCGCAGCGGATCGGCTTGCCGGTGTTGATCAAGGCGTCCGCCGGCGGCGGCGGCAAAGGAATGCGCGTTGTGCGCACAGAATCTGAGTTGACCGGCGCGCTGGGAGCCGCCCGTCGTGAGGCCATGAGCGCGTTCGGCGACGACACCGTCTATCTTGAGAAGTTGATCGAGCGGCCGCGCCATATCGAGATCCAGATCCTGGCCGACAGCCACGGCAACGTCATCCACTTGGGCGAGCGCGAGTGCTCCATCCAGCGCCGCCACCAGAAGCTGGTCGAGGAGTCGCCGTCGGTGGCGGTAGACGAGGCGTTGCGCCAGCAGATGGGCCAGGTGGCCGTGCGGGCCGCCCAGGCCGTCAACTATACCAGCGCCGGCACGCTGGAGTTCCTGCTGGACCAGAACGGCAACTACTACTTTCTGGAGATGAACACACGCCTGCAGGTCGAACATCCTGTAACCGAGCGGGTCACCGGCGTGGACATCGTCAAGGAGATGATCGCCATCGCCGCCGGCCGGCGGATGCGGTTGAAACAGGAGGATATCCGCGCCAAGGGCTGGGCAATCGAATGCCGCATCACGGCTGAAGATCCGATCAACAACTTCATGCCGTCGGGCGGCAAGATCACTACCCTGCAGGAACCTACCGGCCCAGGCGTGCGCGTCGAAAGCGGCATCTACGAGGGCTTCGAGGTTAGCCTGTTCTACGATCCGATGATCGCCAAGTTGATCGTCTGGGGCGAGAATCGGGCCGAAGCGCTGTTGCGCATGCGGCGCGCGCTGAACGAGTATCGCATCGGCGGCATCAAGACATCGATCCCGTTCCACCAGCAACTCCTGAGCAGCACGCAGTTCATGTGGGGCGCCTTCGATACCAACTTCCTGGAGGAGCGCTTCAGCATGACCTACATCGAGCGGCCCGAGATGGAGATCAGTGCAGCCATCGCCGCCGCGCTGGTGGCGCACAGCGGCGAGCAGCGGGCCACGGTGATGCACCATGGCGGGCGTCCCACCGGTTCGGCATGGAAACGCGCCGGCGGCTGGAAACGTTGACCCAAGGAAATCCCAAGCAATGAAATACATCGCGACAATCACCCCCACCGGAGCGCCTGTCGGCACCGGCCGCACCATGGAGATCGAGATCGAAGAGGACGGCGTGGTGCGTGTGGGCGATCAGACCTTTCAGACTGACCTGACGCGGATCGACGACCTGGACCTGTACTCGCTGTTGCTGGACAACCGCTCCTACGAAGTACATGTGAACCAAACGGAGCGCGCCGCGTACCGGGTGACGGTGTCCGGCGGGGGCTACGAGGGATTCGAGGTCCGCATTGTGGACGAACGCACGCACCGGGCTAGCCTGGCGTCAGGCGGGCTGGGCGGGCAAAGCGGCGACTCGGCGGTCAAGGCGCCGATTCCCGGCCTGGTGATCAAGGTGCTGGTAACCCAGGGCGACCAGGTACAGGTAGGCCAGCCGCTAATCATCCTGGAGGCGATGAAGATGGAGAACGAGCTGCGCGCCCCGCGGGATGGCGTGGTGGCGACGGTGAAGGTCAAACCAGGCAACTCGGTCAACCAGGGGGAGACGTTGGTTACGCTTCACTGAACCTGCCCTTTCTGGACGACAACTCACCATAGCGATGGACGAAATGCTCATGGATATCCATGCACACGCCGAATGCGACGTGCATAAGGTGACAGTCACTTTCGGAAAGTGACTGTCACCTCGTCAAAGCGCTAGCATGACGCAAGCGAACCTGCTTGAAGACGCGCCGCGGCTGCGCAAGGCGCGCATGGTGTGGGACAGCGAAGCTGCCACATTTGACGACGAAATCGACCACGGGCTGAACGATCCCCAGGCGCGGCATGCCTGGACCGAACTGCTCAGGAAGTGGCTGCCCGCTGATGCCGTCACAGTGCTGGATGCTGGCTGCGGCACTGGGTCGTTGAGCATCCTCCTGGCCGGACTGGGCCTCACCGTGACAGGGATCGACGTCTCCCCTGCGATGTTGGATCGGGCACGCGCCAAGGCTGGCGCGCAAAACTGCACCATCGACTGCCGCCTCATGGACGCAGCCGCGCCGCAGTTTCCGCCCCAGTCGTTCGACGCGGTTGTCTGCCGACACGTGTTGTGGACGCTGCCAGAACCGGCGCACGTTTTGCAGCAATGGGCCAGGCTGTTGCGGCCGCGCGGCCGGCTGTTGCTGGTCGAAGGATGGTGGAGCACCGGTGCCGGTCTTCATGCGGCGGATGTTGTGGCGGCGCTGCCGGCATCGTTGGCTCTCCTGGCAGTGGAAATGCTGAGCGACCACCCCGTCTATTGGGGCAAACCGGTCGGCGACGAACGCTACTTGATCGCCGCCGCCTTGCAGCCGTGACTGCTACACTGTGTCCTGTTTATCCTCCCCAAATCCTGCTCTTGCCTTGCGTTAATATGACAACGATGCTATCCTAGGGCCGCGCAACAGTGCGTTGGCGGGTCAGCATCCGCAACGCTTTGGAGATGGGTCATGAGGCCTGAGTACCACGACTTCGAACTCGACATCGGAATCGGGCATGGGAGAGAGTATCCGGTCGCTGTTCGGCGGTCGCCGGCCGGCGAGGTTCGGGCAAAGATGCACTTCCCCTTCGACGAGCAACAACTGGCGGGACGTCTCAAGGACTTGCAGATCGCGCTCCTCAGATCAGGCGGGCGACGGCGGCGCGCGCTGACCCCGGAGCAGGAGGATGTGCGTAACTTCGGTGCATCCCTCTTCGATGCGCTGATGGCCGGTGACGTGCGCAGCCTCTATGACATCAGCCAGGAACGTACCATCGGCGCGGGCAACGGCCTGCGATTGAAACTGCGTTTTGCCTCACCTGACCTGGCCGCGCTGCCGTGGGAATTCCTCTACGACACCCGCCGCGGGCAGTTTGTCAGCCTGTCGCGGCACACGCCGCTGGTGCGCTATATTGACCTGCCGCATCCGCCGCGCGCGCTGGAGGTTGCGCCCCCGTTGCGTGTTCTGGGCATGGTGGCCGGTCCCAACAACCTGCCCGAACTGGACATCGCCGCCGAAAAGGAGCGTGTCGAGCGGGCGTTGGCCGGGCTGATGGAGGCCGGCATGGCCGAACTGGTCTGGATGGCCGGCGCGACCTGGCGCGACCTGCAACGTGCCATGCGCCGCGGCCCGTGGCACATCTTCCACTTCGTCGGCCACGGCGCGTTCGACCGCACCGCCGGTGAGGGGCTTGTGATGTTCTGCGACGAACATGGCAATGCCCGGCCGCTGCGGGCTACGGAACTGGGCCGCCTGCTGGCCGACCACTGGACGCTGCGATTGGCCGTTCTCAACGCCTGCGAGGGCGCACGCGGCAGCGACCACGACCTGTTTTCCAGCACCGCCTCGATTCTGGTGCAGCGCGGCCTGCCGGCTGTGTTGGCCATGCAATACGAGATCACCGACCGCGCGGCTGTGGAGCTATCGCGGGCCTTCTACGAGTCGCTGGCCGACGGGCTGCCGGTGGACGCGGCCGTGGCCGAGGCACGCAAGGCGGTCAGCCTGGCCATCAGCAACACCGTTGAGTGGGGCACGCCGGTGCTCACCATGCGCGCGCCCGACGGCGTGCTCTTCAGGCTGGAAGCCGTCGCGGAAAGCGCCCGGCCGCGGCAGACGGCAACGCTGGAGTTGGCCAGTGAACCGGAGTTGACGCTGCGGCTGGAGGCAACGCCGAACCCAGCACCGGCCGGCGCTGAGGTGACATGGACCGTCACCGTTACCAACGACGGCGGCCAGGATCTGATGTACGTCAGCGTCTTTCGCGAGCGCACGCTGCTGGAGGATCCATTCAAACTTGCCATCGGCGAGCAGCGCACCCTGGTGTTCAAAACCCGCAACGAGGAACCGTGCGCCGTCACCGAACGGGTCAACGCGACCGGGTTCACAGCCAACGGCCGGTTTGCGCTAGACGAGGCCTGCACCACCGTTTTGGTCGAGGTCGAGGTCGAAGCTGGGACAGCACCGGCTGCACCACCCCGCGTGGCCGGCAAGGCTGCCGGGCTGACAATCATCGACCCGCTGGCTATGGAGTTCGTGATGATCCCCGCCGGCAAGTTCTTGATGGGCAGCGATCCCGCAGTGGACAGGGACGCCGCCGAACTCGAACAGCCGCTGCACCGGCTGCACCTGGACGACTACTACATCGCCCGGACGCCCGTGACCAACGCGCACTATGCCCGTTTTGTCGCTGCCCTAGGCCACACAGCGCCGGGGCACTGGAAAGAGGGCAAACCGCCGCGCGGCCGGGAGGATCATCCCGTGGTCATGGTGTCGTGGGAGGATGCGCTGCGCTTCTGCCGCTGGCTGCGCAAGTCCACCGGCCGCCAGTTTTTCCTGCCCACCGAGGCCCATTGGGAAAAGGCTGCCTGCTGGGATTCCAACGCCGGCGAACGACGCCTCTACCCCTTCGGCAATCTCTTCGACCCCGGCAAGTGCAACAGCTACGAGTCGGGCATCGGCGCGACCACGCCGGTCGGCGCGTACTCGCCGGGCGGGGACAGCCGCTACGGCGTAGCCGACATGGCCGGCAACGTCTACGAGTGGACCAGCACCAGCCTGCGCGCCTATCCGTATAACCCGTATGATGGCCGCGAGGTACTGGCCAGCGGCGGCAAGCGCGTGCTGCGCGGCGGGTCGTTCTACGACGTTGGCTGGGTCGCGCGTTGTGCCTCTCGCTTCCACAGCAACTACGACAACCGATTCCCCTACTTCGGCTTCCGCGTCGTACTCTATCTGTAGTCTATTCCCCCTGACTCCTCACCATCTGGTCTGTTTTCAATTTGACAACTTCCCTATATAAGTGTATAACCAAAGCAGTTCTACTTTCTCAGCCTTGTGTTCGCTCATTTCCCCATTTCTGCGATGATGCAACCCGGCCGCACCTCTGTTATTGCCTGCGCCACTGTGCTCGAGGAGATCACTCCCCTGCTCCCCGAGGGCATGACCTGCGTCGAGCTTGATTTCGGGTTGCATCTCAAGCCAGCCAACCTGAAGCAAGTGTTGCAGGAAGCCATCGACAAAGCCAGCGAGGATGCTGACACGGTTCTCCTGGGCTACGGGCTGTGCTCCATGGCGGTCGTTGGGCTGACCGCCACCAACTGCACCCTGGTGGTTCCCAAGGTCGATGATTGCATTGCTATCTTCATGGGATCGCGCCAGGCTTACAGCGCTCAGTCGGGCGCGGAGCCTGGCACCTACTACCTCACCAAAGGCTGGATCGAAGTCAGCGATACAATCTGGGACGAGTACCAAAAGCTGGTCGAGCGCCATGGCGAGCCTAGGGCACAGCGCATGATGCGGCTGATGCTAAAGAACTACACCCGGCTGGCCTACATCGACACGGGACACCGGGACCAGGACCACTACCGCGATTATGCCCGCATGGTAGCTGACGCGTTTCAGCTACGCTACGAAGAGGTCCAGGGATCCAACCGAATGGTCGAGAAGCTTCTGAAGGGTCCGTGGGACGACGAGTTCGTTGTCGCGGAGCCAGGACAGACCATCTCATACGCCGACTTCCAAACCACCAACCGCATCGCCGGCAACTCATTCGGAATCACGCCGGCCCCATCGACTTCCCAAACCTGACCCGAACCGAAGAAACAGAGCAATGGCGCTTTCATCAAAAGACATCCAGGTTGACTTCCAGCCCGTGGGCAAGCGCGTCACCGTCGCGAAGTACACCACGTTGCTGGAGTCAGCCATCCAGGCCGGCATCGATCTGGCATCGGCCTGCGGAGGCATGGGCCTGTGCGGACAATGCCGCGTCCGTCTCCTGGCCGGCGATGCCACACCTCCCAACGAGACCGAACAGGACACCTTCAGCGAACTGGAACTGGCCCGTGGCGACCGTCTGGCCTGTTGCACCGAGGTCGAGGGCGATGTCCGCGTCCACATCCCCAGAGAATCGCTGCTGATCGGCCAGCGCTTGCAGGTCGAAGGCGACGACGGAGCGCTGCAGGTCGATCCTCTGGTACGCGCATTCGAGGCCATAGCACCGCCGCCGACGCTTTCTGACCCACGGGCCGATCTGGCGCGCATCGTCGCGGCCCTGCAAGAAACGGCGCAGTTCGATCAGGTGATTGCCGAGCCCGAAGTGCTGGACCAGCTTTCGCCCGTGGCGCGCGCCGAGAACTGGCGTATCACCGCCTTCCTCCGCGGGGAGGAACTGGTCGGTATCGCGCCGGCCGGCTCGCACCCGCTGGGCTTTGCGGTCGATCTGGGCACCACCAAGGTCGCCGGCTATCTGGTGGATCTGAGCACCGGCGGCGAGCTGGCCCGCGGCGGCGTTCTCAACGCCCAGATCGGCTATGGCGAGGACGTCATCAGCCGCCTGGCCTACGCCCACCGCAACCCTGACGGACGACGCCATCTCGCCAACATGATCCGCGAGTCGCTGGACGAGATGCTGGGCGAGCTGGTGGCCGAGGCCGGCGTCAGCCGCGGGCAGGTCGTGGACGCTTGCATCGTCGGCAACACCGCCATGACCCACCTGTTGCTGGAGCTGCCGATCCGCCAGCTGGCCGTAGCGCCCTACGTAGCGGCCACCGACACCCGCGTCGAGATCAAGGCGCGCACGCTGGGTCTGGAAACCGCGCCCGGCGCCTGGGTCTACGTTCCGCCGTCCATCGGCGGCTATGTCGGCGCTGACCACGTGGCGATGATCATGGCCACCGGCCTGGACGAGGTGGACCGGGTCACCATGGGCATCGATATCGGCACCAACTCGGAGATCGTGCTGCGCCAGCCGGGCCGCGCTCATCTTGCCTCCGCTTCCTGCGCCTCGGGGCCGGCCTTCGAAGGCGCTCACATCAGCGACGGTATGCGGGCGGCTTCCGGCGCCATCGAAGTGGTGCACCTGACCGAAAACGGCGCCGACATCAAAACGGTGGACGACGCGCCGGCGGTGGGACTGTGCGGCTCCGGCATCATCGACGCGGTGGCCGAGGTCTATCGCTGGCACCTCATCAACGGCCGTGGCCGTTTCCAGGCCGATTCGCAGCGGGTGCGCCATGGTCGCCAGGGTCTGGAATTTCTGCTGGTGGACGAGCAGAAAAGCGGCAGCGGCCGGGACGTGGTCATCACCCAGCACGATGTCAACGAGATCCAGTTGGCCAAGGGTGCCATCCGGGCAGGTCTGGAGGTGTTGCTGGAAGCCACCGGAACCGCTCCCGAAGCCGTGGAAGAGGTGATCATCGCCGGCGCGTTCGGCTCCTACCTTGACATTCAGAGCGCCAAAGCCATCGGCCTGTTTCCAGAGATGCCCAACGCGCACTTCCGCCAGGTGGGCAACGCAGCCGGCGTAGGCGCTAAGCAGATGCTGCTTTCGCGGGAGGCCCGCGTGCGCGCAGAGCGTCTGGCTGCCGGCGCTGACTATGTTGAACTGACGGTTTTCCCCAAGTTCAACCGAAAATTCGCAATGGCCATGCTGTTTCCCGAACTCAATGGCCCTCAGGAGTAACCCCAGTATGAAAATCATCGGAGAGAAGATCAACGGCACGCGCAAGCGGGTCGCCCAGGCCATCGCCGAACGGGACGCCGAGTATATCCGCGACCTGGCGATCAAACAGACGGAAGCAGGCTCCACATGGCTGGACGTCAACGCCGGCACCCGTCCCGACCAGGAGCCGGATGACCTGATCTGGCTGATCGAGAACATCCAGGCTGTGGTGGACACGCCGCTGGCGTTGGACAGCGCCAATCCCAAGGCGCTGAACGTGGCGATCCAGGCGGTCAACAAGACGCCGATGATCAACTCCATCAGCGGCGAGCCGGACCGCCTGGAGCAGATCCTGCCCATCGTGGCTCAACACGGCTGCGAAGTCATCGCACTGTCAATGGACGACAAGAAGATTCCGGAGACCTTTGACAAACGCATGGAGGTGATCGATCTGGTCCTGCAACACACCCGCGCCGCCGGCGTCCCCGACGACAAGGTGTACGTCGATCCCCTGGCCATGACCATCGCCACCATGAACCAGAGCGCGATGATCGCCTGCGACACCATCCGCGCCGTCCACGACAAGTACCCCGACGTCCATTTCACCATGGGCCTGAGCAACATTTCCTTCGGACTGCCGGCCCGCAAGCAGGTCAACCGCGGCTTCCTGATCCTGGCCATGCAAGCCGGGCTGGACTGTGCGATCCTCGACCCGCTGGACAAGGAGCTGCGCGCCGCCATCGTCACCACCGAGCTGCTGCTGGGCCAGGACAAATATTGCAAGGGATACCTCAAGGCATCCCGCGCCGGCCTGTTCGACTAACGCGCTTCAGAAGGCGGTTACCTCCAAAGCGCAATTCGTGCTGCATTCCCCACCTACCCCCACCCACCCAAGGAGTTCCACCCATGTCACAAGAACTGATCGACGCCATCACCGAGATGCGCGAAGACGATGTGGTCGCCATCACCAACCAACTGCTGGACCAAGGCGTCGCACCCACCGACATCCTCATGTCCTGCAAGCAGGCCATGGATGTCATCGGCAAACGCTTCGAGGAAGGCGACGCCTTCATCCCCGAACTCATCCTGGCCGGCGAGATGATGACCTCCGTCACCGACATCCTCAAGCCGCGCATGGCTGAGGAAGCGACCAGCGACAAGCTGGGCAAGATCGTCATCGGCACGGTGCAGGGCGACATCCACGACATCGCCAAGGACATTGTCGCCTTCATGCTCGACCTCAACGGGTTCGATGTCACCGACCTCGGCGTGGACGTTCCACCCGAGAAGTTCGTCCAGACCGTCCAGGAGACCGGCGCCACCATCGTCGGTCTCAGCGGGTTCCTGACCCTGGCGTTCGATCCCATGAAGGACACCGTCACTGCGTTCAAGGCCGCCGGGCTGGACGACGTCAAGATCATGATCGGCGGCGGCCAGATCGACGAAAACATCCGCCAGTACACCGGCGCCGACGCCTATGGCCGCGATGCCATGGCCGCTGTGGATCTGGCCAAGGGCTGGGTATAGGAGGACACCATGGCAGACGAATTCATCCCTTCCCCTGAGTTTCTGGCACGCGCTCAGCGTATTCAGGACGCGTTCGAACTGAGGCAGCCGGACCGAATTCCGCTGATCATGGGATTCGGCTACTTCCTGGCCGACTACGGCGGCATTACCCGTCAGGAGCTGCACGACAACTGGGAGAAATCACAGGAGATCCTGGAGAAGGCCACGCTCCAGTTCCAGCCCGACACAGCTTTTGGTGCCTGGGGCACCCCCGAACAGAGCAAGGCGCTGGGCGACCGCATGACCAAATGGCCTGGCTACCGCCTCGGCCCGCAAGCCTCTTTCCAGTTCGATGAGCACGAGTTCATGAAAGCAGAGGATTACGACGCTCTGCTGCACGATCCATCCGACTACGCCATTCGCACCTACCTGCCGCGCGCCTTCTCGGAGCTGGAAGGTCTGGCCTTGCTGCCCAACCTGGGCATGTCGCTCTATGGCTATTACAGCCTGGGCAACACCCTGTCGCTGCTGGCGCCTCCGGTGATCGCTGCTTTTGAGGCACTGAAGAAAGCCGCGGAGGTCACGGCAGTGTTCACCGGACAACAGGTCGAATCGGCCATGCGCATGGCAGCGTTGGGCTTCCCCGGTCCCTCGTTCCTGGTGGGCGCCCTGATCGAAGCACCCTTCGACTTCATGTCGGATACTCTGCGCGGCATGCGCGGCATCATGCTGGACATGCTTCGCATCCCCGACAAGCTGCTGGCCGCGGAAGACATGGTGCTGAAAACGCAGGTGGATTACGCCATTTCGTTCTGCCGGGCTACCGGCTTCAAGAATGCGTTCATCCCCCTGCACCGCGGCTCCGACGGCTTTATGTCGCTGGCGCAGTTTGAAAAGTTCTACTGGCCGCAGCTGAAGAGCATGATCCTGCAACTGGTTGAGGCCGGCATCACCCCGACGATGTACTACGAGGGCGTCTGGACCGAACGTCTGAAGTACCTGAAAGAACTGCCCAAGGGCAAGACGGCAGGATTATTCCAGGATACCGACATCTTCGAAGTGAAGGAAGCCGTGGGCGACACGCTGTGCATCATGGGCGGTATGCCAATTCCGCTGCTCAAGAATGGCACTCCCGAAGCGATCCGCCAACACACCGAGCGTGTCTGCGAAGAGGTGGGCAAGGACGGCGGGTTTATCATGACCAGCAGCGTGCTGGAACTGGAGGGCATCTCGCCCGAAAACCTGCAAGCCTGGGCAGACGCCACGCATGAGTTCGGCGTGTACTAGTGCTTCGCCAACCTTGTTTGAGGAGTAGGCATCCTCAGATGCCGGGTTCGCATGAAAGCATGCGAACTCCACAAATCAAGATTGACGTGGTACTAGCCGATGGTCAGGTGTAACACGGAGAAACGATTCGGACAGGATTAACAAGATTTACAGGATTTAAAATTGTCCTGGTGACAAGACAACAATCCTGTCGATCCTGTAAATCCTGTCCACACTCCGGTCACGAATTCTCTATCTCCAAGGAGACAACCCATGTCACAAGAACTGATCGACGCCATCACCGAGATGCGCGAAGACGATGTGGTCGCCATCACCAACCAACTGCTGGACCAAGGCGTCGCACCCACCGACATCCTCATGTCCTGCAAGCAGGCCATGGATGTCATCGGCAAACGCTTCGAGGAAGGCGACGCCTTCATCCCCGAACTCATCCTGGCCGGCGAGATGATGACCTCCGTCACCGACATCCTCAAGCCGCGCATGGCTGAGGAAGCGACCAGCGACAAGCTGGGCAAGATCGTCATCGGCACGGTGCAGGGCGACATCCACGACATCGCCAAGGACATCGTCGCCTTCATGCTCGACCTCAACGGGTTCGATGTCACCGACCTCGGCGTGGACGTCCCACCCGAGAAGTTCGTCCAGACCGTCCAGGAGACCGGCGCCACCATCGTCGGTCTCAGCGGGTTCCTGACCCTGGCGTTCGATCCCATGAAGGACACCGTCACTGCGTTCAAGGCCGCCGGGCTGGACGACGTCAAGATCATGATCGGCGGCGGCCAGATCGACGAGAACATCCGCCAGTACACCGGCGCCGACGCCTATGGCCGCGATGCCATGGCTGCCGTCGACCTCGCCAAGGGCTGGGTATAGGAGCATACCATGTTTGTCCAACCAGAGAATTGGTCGAAGCTTTCGCCGACCGAAAAACGGGAGGCGCGTTTTGCAGCCTGGATGTCCACCGAAGGACGCCAGTTTGCCTCACCCGACGCAGAGTCGGAATACAAGCTGCGCACCCAGCGCATCAAGGATGTGATCGACCTCAAGGAGCCAGACCGCGTTCCGATTACGCCATTTGTCGGTGGCTACTTTGCAAAGTATGGCGGGATCACGCCCTACGAGGTCATGTACGACTATGACAAGTATACGGTCGCCTGGCACAAATTCAACGAGGCATTCGAGCCGGATTACCTGGTTTTCTCCGGCGCGTTCAACCCCGGCAAGGTCTATGACATTCTCGGCTACCAGGTCTATCGCTGGCCGGGCGGCAGCCTGAGCAAGAACGTCGATTTCCAGTGCCTCGAAGTTGAGTACATGCTGGCCGATGAGTACGACGACTTCATCGCCGACCCCGAATCGTTCTACATGCGGACCTATATGCCGCGCGCCTTCTCCGCGCTGCAAGGGTTCGGGATGTTGCCTACCTTCTTTGCCTCCATGGAGCTGCCCATGGCGCCGGCGCTGATGATCCCAGCCGGCCTGCCGCCGGTGCAGCAATCGCTCAAGGCGTTCATGGAAGCCGGGCTGGCAGCGCTGGAATACGCCGAAGCTTCGGGCAAAGCTGACGGCTACCTGCAGGCGACCTATGGCATGCCTGCCCTGCCGGGTGGCTTCACCAAGGCGCCGTTCGACTACATCGGCGACACGATCCGCGGCACGCGCGGCATCATGCTGGACATGTTCCGCCAGCCGACAAAGGTACAAGCTGCTGTGGAGCGGCTGGTTCCCATCGCCGTCAAGCTGGGAGTCCAGACGGCTACGGTGAACAACAACCCCTTCGTCTTCATTCCGCTGCACAAGGGCGCCGACGGGTTCATGTCCGACGCGGACTTCCGTAAGTTCTACTGGCCGACCTACAAGGCAGTGCTGGAAGGGCTGATTGCCGAGGGGCTGGTGCCGTGGAATCTGGTGGAAGGTGGATACAACAGCCGGCTGGCCGTGATCGCCGAAGACCATCCGGCCGCCGGAGCCACCTACTGGAACTTCGACCAGACCGACATGACGGCCGCCAAGAAGTACTTCGGCGACTGGGCAGCCATCGCCGGCAATGTGCCGTCGTCGCTGCTCCACACCGGGACGCCCGAGGATGTGGCCACCTACGTCAAGGGACTGATCGATACAGCGGGCAAAGACGGCGGGTACGCCCTGGCTACTGGCGCCGTCCTCGACCATACCACCGCGGAAAACCTGCACGCCATGTTCACGACGGGCAAGGAATACGGCGTTTACTAAACAAGGAGTTCCACCCATGTCACAAGAACTGATCGACGCC
>JACKBK010000030.1 GCA_020634555.1 Caldilineae bacterium | reverse complement strand
GGGAAGGTCTGGTAGCGACCATCGCCGACTACCGCCGCCGGCTGAAGCTGGACTGAGCCATGAAGCGACGAAGGGTAGCTGTGGCCGGTCTCCGACTGAGCCACCGGTGGCTCGGTCGGAGACCGGCCACAGCAGTGAGGACCGGCCACAGCGCAACTTTTGCGAAGATATTGGACTGATCTATGAAGCGACGACAGCGAGCAGCCGTTTGGGGTTGGAAACAAGGGCTGGCGATCTGGATGACGCGGCTGAAGCGCCCGTTCTCCGCGGTGGTGGCGCGGCTGCGGCCCAGCCTGCCCTGGCAACCGCTGGAGTTCACGTCGCTGGAGGAGTACGCACGTTGGCTGCCACAGCACGTGCGCTGGATACCGGATCCGCTGGGCGGCGTGGTGGATTTCTTCCCCAGCCTCGGCTATGCTGCCTTCCAGCTTTTTTCCAAGGGTGTCTTCGAGGACGACTGTGACGGGCTGGCCGTTTTCTCTGCTGCAAACGTGGAGCCGTTCTGTGACCGGCCGGAGGATCGCTATCTGGTGACGGTGCTGATCAATCCCTACGACATGGGACTGGCCAATGCGGCCCACGTGATGCTTTTCTTCAAACGCGAGGGCATGTGGCGCATCATCAGCAACCAGTTGCTCTTCGAGCAGCAATGGCAGACGTTCCTGGAGGCGCTGACGGGGAACCCCTACGTGGGCGGCCGGCCGGTGTTGTGGGCGGCGGTGCAGGACTTGCAGTATCGCAATTTGTGGCGGGGGAGACCACAGCAGGGTGACAGCCGTCCCGCGTTCTTGCAGTAGCGGGGTTAAAACTCAGCACACAGACCAACGCGGAATATAGCTGCGACGCGGCTACTGCGCCACCGTCGGCAGGGCAACGCGGAGGGTTGTGCCGCGGTCGATGCCAGCGCTGTCGGCTTCGACCCAGCCGCCGTAGCTCTCCACCAGTTCCTTGACCAGCGCCAGCCCCAGCCCAGCACCGCCGTAGCGCCGCCGGCGAGAGCCATCAACCTGGAAGAACCTGTCGAAAACATGGGGCAACATATCGGGTGGAATGCCAATGCCGGTATCGCTGACCTGGATGACGGCAAGGTCGTCGTGTGTATCCAGTTGCACCTGCACCATACCGCCGGCCGGTGTAAATTTGATGGCGTTACCGATCAGGTTTTCGACGATACGCCTCAGATGGTCGGGGTTGGCGTAGATGACCGGTTGCAGATCGTTTTCGTCGATGTCGGATGCAAGATGAACGCCCTCGCCGGCAGCCAAAACCTGAAAGTCCAGCAAGCTTGTACTAAGCATCTCTGCCAGCGAGACAGACTGGTTCGCCATCTTGGCTGTGTTGATCTCCATGATGGCCATGATGTCGTTGACCAAAACGGTCAGGGCATTGGAGTAACGCAGTATGACATCAACGGCGTCGAGTTGTTCGGCATCCAGATTACCAAGTTGGTTGGAGGCCATCAACTCTGCGTAGCCGTGAATCATGGTCAGGGGCGTGCGCAGTTCATGCGAGATGTTCTGCATGAACTGGTCTTTGAGTTGTTCCAGCTCTTTAAGCTGTTCGTAAGCAGCAGCCAGTTCATCGGCTCTCCGGCGGGCGTCTGCGTAGAGATTGGCGTTCTGGATAGCATTGGCGAGTTGGTCGGTGACGATCTGAAAGCCGGCAATACTCAGCGATGAAAAGGCGCTGAGTTCGGCACTCTGCACTGTCAGAGCACCAAGAACTCGGTCACCGGTGATAAGTGGCAGGGCGATTTCAGACTTCGTTCCGGGCACCCAAGAGCTATCAACGATCTTCTCCTGCTCATTGGAACGGCTGGCGAGAATGTTCTGAACAGTCGCAATCGATCGGCTCACGGTCGAATTGCCATAAACGGAAAGTAAATGATCACCGGAATGTAAGGTACTGCCTGATGATCCTGAGGAAGCTTTAAGAGAAAGCCAATCGCCGGTTGAATCGGTGAGGTATATGCCGACGTAGTCCAATTCATAGCGTTGGCAGAGGAGTCGGACAGCGGTCTTGAGCAACACGTCCAGGTCAAGCGTCGAAACAGTGGCGCGAGCTACTTCAGCAGCTGTTTCGATCTGAACGTTGTATTGATGCAGGGTATGCTGAAGAGCAGATCGGATATGCTCCTGTTCTTCCAGAATCGTTCTCTCACGCTCATTAACAAACCCCAACAAAAGCTCGCTATGATAATCTTCAATCAGTGCTCGTACATTCTGTTCGATTGTGTTGTTGCAATATGTTTGGCAAAACTCGCGCATCTGATGGCCAAAAGCTTGGACCGCTTGGAAGCTAACACCGACCCGGCAAAGTTTGCCCCCCCTTTTGTTGGCGATGGTTGAATCTTGACTACTCAGATAAACAAGAAACGCGTCGGCCTCATCTGAAGCCAGACGCTGTAGATCAACAGGTCGCAAAAAAGCTCGACTCTCAAAAAGTGCATGGCTGAGAGTCCAAACTAGCCGGGAAATGAGATCATCACGTTCATTAGCAAGATTGACTTCCCACCCGGCCAGATCATCCGCTTTCACCTTTGAAACCCTCGACTTCCGATCTCTCCATTGCTGATAGATATGCTCGATGAGTTCGTTCCTGGACATCCAACAACAATTCTTCCCTGCCAGTAATATAACCTTCAAGCAGAGAATTACAGAAGGAGCTAGTCACGTAGGGCAGTTCCGCGACTGGATTAGATTCTTGCCAGGAAATTTCTCGCAATGCTTCTGTCAATGCCAATACGGACTTAACCCCCAAACCTTCCCTCGCCAATTTGCTTCCATAGGCGATTGGCTCCTCGTAAGTCTTCTTGATCCAGAACTGAAAGAACTCTCGACTGAGTTCATTGCATATTCGATTGAGCTGGCGAGGGGATACCCGTAATCCACTTGAAAAAATAGTCTGCCGCAGAGCCTTCTGCAGAATTGACGTAACCCGTGATTGATCAAGGTGTTCTCTGAGATCAGGGATCTGATAGGAACTTGTCATTCGCTAGGCTGCTTTCATTTGAGCAGATAAACTCCATAGCCTGCACCGGTTGGACCGAATACAGCCAAATCTTCTTTACTTAGTTCATCTTGCTCAAATCCATGCCAATCTAACAAAGAGATGAAGCCGTTGGAATCTGGATGCCACGGTTTAAGCAGCCCTTCGTATTCTTGGCGTTCACGAACATAAAGGGGAGTACCCATATTCCGATACATCTCGAGCACTGTTAAAGTTCCTGGATGATCTTTGCTAATTCCTGCTCCCTGAGCATTGAAAGCCCAGCAGCTTTCAGTACCAGCCCAGTCATACAATGCTTGAGAGGCGCGCGAGAGGTCCTCGTCACTTAGAAACATGGCAATTCCCCAATACACTAGTGCTACGTTTCGTTTGTTACCGAGTATTTCTACCACCTCCGGACGACCTAGAAGCTCTTCTGGCTGCCGCGCATCAGCTTCGAAGAAATATACATCCGGAGTATTGCCAAGAATTTCCCTGGCGTACTCTACAACGACAGGGTCGTAATCAGAGTAGATTACCTTTGTTCCTTTGGGAACCACAAAATGAAGATGGTCTTGAGTAGGCAAACCTGAAGCAAAATCGATGATCGTATCAAAGCCACGCACTACAGTTAGTTCATGGGCCAGATCCTGTAAACACCATCGTTGTAACCGTACCAGTTTTGCTGAAAATGGCGACATGTTTAGCAACATTTGCGCCGCCTGGCGATCTACCTCAAAGTTGTGATGCCCACCAAGTAAATAGTCATAGATTCGTCCGGCGCTGGGAACCGTCGCGTCGACGATGGATTCTTTGGATGGGGTCATAGTTGCTCCTTGGGAAGGGATGCTAAATAAAGCCAATAGATTGTAACATAAAGCTGTCGTGAGAACAAAGGCCAGGGGCGATTGCACTGTTGTTGGCTCGCGACGAACGGCAAGAGGATACGTCGTGTTGCTCGATCTTCTTTTGGTTTGCTCTGGGTTGAAGTATAATTGGGCTGGTCTTGGCTGGTAATCTGGCACTATCTATCTATTGGGACGATCAAACAGCACCAAAGTTACCCTAGATTTTAGTTCAACACACGATAGCTGTCAACTGGAAGATTACAGCCAAGAATGCAGGCTTGTTGGAGATGGCAGCGCAGCCGTGCAAACCATCTTGGCGATATCTCATGGAAATCAATCGAATTCGCAATTTCTGTATCGTGGCGCACATCGACCACGGCAAGAGCACCCTGGCCGACCGGCTACTCCAGGTTACAGGCACCATCTCCGAACGTGAGATGAAAGAGCAGGTGCTGGATGACATGGACCTGGAGCGAGAAAAGGGCGTCACCATCAAGGCGTCGGCCGTGCGCATGGTGTATCCGGCCAGCGACGGAATCACCTACGAATACAACCTGATCGACACACCCGGCCACGTCGATTTCTCCTACGAGGTCAGCCGTGCGCTGCAAGCCTGTGAGGGCGCAGTGTTGGTGGTCGATGCCTCACAGGGCATCGAAGCCCAGACGCTGGCAAATCTCTACCTGGCCATGGAGGCCGACCTGGAGATCATCCCAATCATCAACAAGATCGACCTGATCTCCGCACAGCCGGACGAAGTTGCCCAGGAAATCGAGGACCTGATAGGCACGCCGGCTGAGGACGTGGTGCGCGTTTCTGCCAAAGAGGGCACCAATGTCGCTGCCGTGTTGGAGGTAGTTGCGCAACATGTGCCACCCCCGCGAGGCAGTCTCAACCAGCCGCTGCGGGCATTGATCTTCGACAGCCACTACGATGCCTACAAAGGGGTAATCGCCTACGTGCGGGTTGTGGACGGCTCCATAGAGCCTAATCGAAGCCTTCATCTTATGTCAACGGGCATACGGGTCGATCCGCTGGAGACAGGCGTCTTCGCGCCGCGCATGACCCCGGTGGACAGGCTTACAGCCGGCGAGGTCGGTTACGTCGCCACCGGTCTGAAGACCGTGCGCGATCTCGCTGTGGGCGACACGCTGACCTGGGAAGACGACCCGGCCGAGCGGCCTCTGCCCGGCTATCGCCCCATGAAACCGATGGTGTTCGCCGGGCTGTACCCAACCGAGAGCGAGGACTACAACCTGCTGCGCGACGCGCTGGAAAAGTTACAACTCAACGACGCCTCGCTGATCTATCAGCCGGAAACCAGCCAGGCGTTGGGTTTTGGCTTCCGCTGCGGCTTTTTGGGCTTGTTTCACATGGAGATCATCCAGGAGCGGCTGGAGCGCGAGTATGACCTGGACATCATCTTCACTGCGCCCAGCGTGGAGTACCAGGTGACGCTGACCGACGGCGGGGAACTTGTCATCGACAGCCCGGCCGATCTGCCCGACCCCAGCCGCATCGAAGAGATCCGCGAGCCATGGGTGCGCATCGAGGTGTTCACACCTACCGAGTACATCGGCGCAATCATGGACATGGCGACCCGGCGGCGCGGCGAGTTCCTGGCGCAAGACTATCTCGACCAGCGCCGTGTGCTGCTGAGCTATAAGATTCCCTTGAGCGAGATACTGACCGAGTTCTTCAACGAGATGAAGGCGCGCACGCGCGGCTATGCCAGCATGGACTACCACTTCGAGGAGTACCGGCCGGCCGACATGGTGCGGCTGGATGTGCTGGTCAACGAGATGCCCGTGGACGCGCTGAGCATCATCGTTCACCGCGACGATACCTACCGCAAGGGCCAGCGGCTGGTCAGCAAGATGAAAGAAGTCATCCCCCGCCAGATGTTCCTGGTGCCGGTGCAGGCCGCGGTGGGCAACAAGATCATCAGCCGCGCCAACGTCAAACCGCTGCGCAAGGACGTGCTGGCCAAGTGCTACGGCGGCGACATCACCCGCAAACGCAAGTTGCTGGAGAAGCAGAAAAAGGGCAAGCGGCGCATGAAGATGGTCGGCAGCGTCGAGATACCCCAGGAAGCCTTTCTCAGTGTCCTGCGGCTGGACGACGACGACTAGCGAGGCCACAAGACTTCGGAATCGCCGGGTCGGCAAAACGCGCCTCTCCTGACCTGGGGCGGCCGCCTGTCGCAAACGAGCGGCGATTTCCGAAATCCGGATCACAACCGATGGGCAACGAAGCTTTGCGACTGGGCGAGGTCCTGCGGCGTCACGACCTGCATCTAAAAAAGGGCCTCGGGCAGAATTTTCTGGCAGACCCGGTACATTTGGACCGCATTGTAGCCGCGGCCGATCTGGCGCCGGAGGACATCGTGCTGGAGATCGGGCCCGGCGTCGGCACATTGACGCAGCGGCTTGCTCAGCAGGCAGGCCGTGTCGTTGCTGTGGAGTTGGATGCGGCGTTGCTGCCGGTGCTGGCAGAGACACTGGGGGACAGTCCCAACATCAAGGTGATTCAGGGCGATATTCTGCAACTTGATCCTGCCTCGCTGACGAACGAAGATCCCTATAAAGTCGTTGCCAACCTGCCCTACTACATCACATCGGCGGCGATACGCCATCTGTTGACCGCTGACCTGCCGCCAGAACTGGTCGTACTGACCATCCAACGCGAGGTCGCTCAGCGCATCGTTGCCCACCCTCCCGGCATGAGCCTGCTGGCTGTCAGCGTGCAGTTCTACGCAGAACCGAAACTCATCGCTCGCATCCCCGCCGGCGCCTTCTATCCCCCGCCCAAGGTCGACTCGGCCATCATTCGCCTGCGCAAATGGGCGACACCGCCGGTTGACGTGCCATCCGAAGACCTGTTCTTCGAGGTCGTGCGCGCCGGTTTTGGGCAGCGGCGCAAACAACTACGCAACTCGCTGGGAAGCGGGCTGGGCATCGGCAGCGCCGCGTCGGACCGCCTGCTGGCGGCAGCGGGCGTGGAATCCACCCGGCGCGCGGAGACGCTGACTCTGGAGGAATGGGCAGCTATCGCCAGGGCGTTCCAGGATGCATGAAACCAGCACGGCGTCGCAAACCCTTGCCACGAATTACACGAATTTCACTAATTCGGCTTCGGAATTGGTGAAATTCGTGTAATTCGTGGCAAAAATCTGACCGACCAAACAAGCGATCACACCAGGATGCACAAAAGACACGTCTTAAAATAACTTCCCTGCGTTGGCTCGGTCAGGAGACCGGCCAAAGCGGCAACTAATTGATAGACGCGTCCTAAAGGCAATCAAAGGTAACTGCTCACCCGTCACACTGCGCCTGCGCCGTGCAGGTGTTCCCGCTGAGGCGGGAATCCATTCTTCACAGGCACGAGACTCCGCCTCCGCGGGAGTGACGCAACAGTGAAGGCTGCGTAGTTACAATCAAAGGAGACTGCATGAACTTTCAACTAACCGAGGAACAGACCGGCCTGCGCCGGCTGGTGCGCGATTTCGTCGAGAAGGAGATCAAGCCCATCGCGGCGCACACCGACGAGACCGGGGAGTTTCCCTGGGACACGCTGCGCAAGATGGGCGGATTAGGATTGCTGGGACTGAACATCCCGGAGGCATACGGCGGCGCGGGTGCGGATCACCTGAGCGCGGCCATCCTGATCGAAGAGATTGGACGCGGCTGCGGTTCCACAGGGCTGATTGTTGCGGCCCATCTTGGACTGGCGTGCGGACCACTCAACGCCTTTGGCAGCGAGGCGCAAAAGCGCCGTTTCCTCGAACCGCTGGCCAGCGGCCGCGCGATAGGCTGTCTGGGACTCACGGAGCCGGGCGCGGGGTCCGATCTGGCAGGAGGCGTGCGCACGTTTGCCGAGCAGCGTAACGGCAACTGGGTTATCAACGGCAGCAAGATGTGGCTGACCAACGGTGCCGAGGCGGAGACCGCGATCCTGCTCTGTCGCACCGACCGAGACAGCGGCAGCCGCAGCTTGAGCCAGATCATCGTGCCGACCGATACGCCGGGCGTCGTGTTTGGCAAACCGGAGCGTAAGATGGGACTCAACGGCAGCCACACCTACGCGGTCAGCCTGGAGGACGTGCGCGTACCGGCGGAGAACCTGCTGGGCGTGGAAGGACGTGGATTGCAGCAAACGCTGGAGGCGCTGGACGGCGGGCGGATCGGCATCGGTGCATTGAGCGTCGGGCTGGCGCAAGCGGCGTACGAAGCTGCCAAAAGCTACGCTGGTGAGCGAACTACCTTCGGCGCGCCGCTGGCCCAGCACCAGGCGATCCAGTTCAAGATCGCCGACATGGCGACCCAGATCGAGGCGGCGCGCCTGCTGGTTTACCGGGCCGCCTGGCTGCGCGATCAAGATCGATCCTACACACTGGAAGCTGCGCAGGCCAAGCTGTTTGCTACTGAGATTGCCGAAAAGGTCTGTTATGACGCGATCCAGATCCACGGCGGCTATGGCTACAGCCGCGAGTATCCCGTGGAGCGCATCTACCGCGACAACCGGTTGATGGCCATCGGTGAAGGCACCAGTGAGATCCAGCGGCTGGTCATTGCGCGGCGAGTGCTGGCATGATCAGTATTCGGCAGCAGCAAATGTGAAACTCCGAGTCACTCGACCGGCTTGTCTTCGACTGTGACTGGCGCAGAAACGAGAGCAGGGCTGCTGGCTGGCTGGCCCGTTGCCTGTTGTTCGACAAGGGCTGTCAGCGCCTCCAGCTTGCGCAGCAGTGTGTCGTATTCAGCCTGAGTGATCTCCTTGGGGGCCGCCGCGTCGGTTGCATCTGTCTCGGGCGCTCCAGGTTTCAGGAACCATTGGGCGAAGTAGCTGGTGAGCACGCTGAACAGGCCAACACCCGCGACCATAATCACCACACCTACCAGTCGCCCGGAGAGCGTCACAGGATACTGGTCGCCATAGCCAACCGTTGCCACAGTCACCAGCGCCCACCAGATGGCGTCGTTGGCATTCACGATGTTGGCAGATGGTGATTTTGCCTCAGCACCCAGGACAAGCGTGCTGCCCATCTCCAGAATGACAATGGCAGCAAGGATTGCAATCAGCAGGGTGCTCTGTGCCCGTTTCTTGATGACCACATTGCCCATAGCCAGGAAGTCTGAGTTTTGGAGGCTACGGAAGACCGTATAGGTCATCGCAATACGCGCCAGGATCAGGAAAGGAATCGGCAGACTTCCCAACAGCAAGACCCATGATCTTCTGGTTTGATTGGGAAGGCGGACCTGCCGAAGCCGTACCAGGCGTCGCACAGCGTCCGCGATCAGCACCAGGCTTAACGACACGAAAAACACAATTACCACAGACTCTTGCGGTTCCTCAAGGAGCACGATCAACAGAGAGTTGATAAGTTGCAGCGCCATCAGGGCGAGAATGAAGAACTGGTAGTTGGCGTCGATGATCAGTTCCTGCTGCTCAGGCTGGCGAGGGATGTTGCTTGTACCGGGTGTACTTGTTGCGGGTATCATGAAGCCTCCTTCTTGCCGGCAATGGTTGAAATCATGAATTCGTACCATTGTAGCGTCGCGGGGAAGCCAGAGCAAGTCACACCGAACGGTATAGTCAACCGTTGTAACAACGCTAGAATTTATGCCTTATGGACCTCATCACTCTCAGCGACCTTCTCATAGACATGTTCCCAGCCGAGGTCGGGCGGCGGCTGGCAGACGTCAGTGCGTTCTACCCAAAACCAGGCGGCGCGTCGGCCAACGCGGCTGTGGCCGCCCAGCGGCTGGGTGTGGAGACTGCCTTCATCGGCAAGGTGGGCGACGACGCGTTCGGGCATCACCTCATCGATGTGCTGCGCGGCGAAGGGGTGGAGACGCGCGGCCTCCGGCTGGACAGCGAAGCCCGCACCACCATGGCAGTCATCGCCTTGCCCACCGAGCAGCACGCCGAGTTCATCTTCTATCGCAACCCCGGCGCGGATCAGCGTCTGCTGCCGGATGAGCTGGACCGCGACTTGCTTGCCGGCGCGCGGGCATTACACGTCGGTTCACTCAGCCTGACCGATGAGCCAAGCCGCAGCGCGGCCTTTGAGGCTGTGCGACTTGCCAGAGCAGCCGGCGCACTGGTCTCTTTCGACGCCAACTATCGCCCCAGCCTGTGGCAGTCACCTGAGGCCGCGCTGGCGCAGTACCGAGCGTTGATACCACAAGTAGACTTGCTGAAGGTCAACGAAACCGAACTGGAGATGCTGGTTGACGGTCACTGGTCAGCAGCAGGCGGCCGGTTGACAATCGGAGAGGCTGCCGGTGCGCTGCTGGCCCGCGGCCCGTCGCTGGTAGTGGTCACACTGGGACGGCAGGGCAGCTACTTTCAGACGGCGGCCGGCGGCGAGCTCGTACCCGGTTTTGATGTTGCCACTGTGGATACTGTCGGCTGCGGCGACGCGTTCATTGCCGGCGTGCTGGCCCGGCTGCTGGCGGCTGATGACTGGCGCGGCCTGCTCGGCGTCGAGCATTTGCGCCAGATTCTGCGTTACGCCAACGCCGTTGGCGCGCTGACTGCCACCAAACGTGGCGCTATTCCTGCACTGCCTACACAGACCGGGGTGGAACGATTCCTGAAGGGCTTTGAAGGGTGATGCTTGTCAACCTCTCCAGAAAGCGGTCTGGAGCATTTTAGGGCGCATTTGTTGCCCGATGTGCGGGGGTTGGCAGGCAACCAGTTTCATGTAAGGACGATTCCGATTTGACAGATAAAACAACTTCGGTATAATAGCGCCACACGACCTGTATACAGGTTGCATATCCCAGCTTCGCTGAGATACCTTCCTCCTCGCAGAAGTAGTCGGACAATATTCGTTGCAGTGTTGCATCGGAAAGTCGCCAGACAAGAACATGGACGTTCAGTCAAGCACATCTTCCCTCGTCGCCCCCATCAATCTCGACACCGCTGATCCCGCCGTACTCCTTCGAGACAGGGCCTATGACCAGATCAAGGCCGCAATTCGCCTTGGCCAGGTTCAGCCGGGCCAACCCCTTTCAGAAACACGTCTTTCCAAACAACTAGGCATCAGCCGTACGCCCGTACGCGAGGCGCTGCAGCTCCTGGCACAAGAAGGTCTTGTCCAGGTGATCCCCGGACGGGCCGTTACAGTAGCGGCCCCGTCACTGCACGACGTGATGGACGCCATTCACGTTCGTTTTCTCATCGAGCCGGAGGTAGCCAGGCTGGCTGCCAAGCATATCAACGACTCGCAGTTACAGACCCTGCTGAACGCACAGGCCGGATTGGACACGGCCATCAGTGCCGGTGATCGCACTGCCTGGTCGCGCGCCGACAACATCTACCACGAGACTATCAGCGCTGCCTGTTCCAACCAGTTGCTGGGCGATCTGGCGCTACAGATGCGCAACCGGGTCTCCTACCTCTCCATCGACGCACAAGGCAACTGGGAACGGCTGGTAGTCTGCACTGTAGAGCACCAGCACGTCGTCAATGCTATTGAGAACCACGACTCCGAAGAAGCCGCTCGGCAGATGCGCCAACATATCGAGGCGTATCGCGAGAGCATCATCCGCAGGCTGAGCCATCGCTAATGGCTGCCTGTTGGCGAATATCCTAGCCTGCGCGACAGCACTATTTCACCCACACCTCGACCGTTGCAGGCCCGAGACACTGTGACAGCCGACAAGGAGGTGGTCAAGAAACTCCAGTCAAGTTCAATTTCCTGCTTTTCTAACGACGTACCGCATGTTCGACACATTTCAACACTTTTGAGGAGGAGTACCTAATGTCTCGCAAACTGTACCTGCCGATTCTGCTGATCGCTGCCATGCTGTTGCTCGCAGCCTGTCCTTCAGCGGCGCCCGCGCCGGCTGAACCGGCTGCCCCTGCAGACCAGCCAGCGGCTGCCACCGAAGCGCCTGCAGAAGCGCCCGCCGCCGACACATCGGGCATTGATGAGCTAAGCATTCTCTGGGCCCAATGGGACCCTGCCGACTATCTGCAGCAGGTAGGAAACCTGTATGAAGAGGAAACCGGCATCAAGGTTAACATCGTTCAGGAGCCGTGGGGTTCCTTCTTCGACCTGTTTGCAACCGAGATGGCCTCACAGGGCGACACCTGGGACATGGTGGTTGGGGATAGCCAGTGGCTGGGCCAGATGGCTACCCAGGGCCACTACCTGGACATCACCAACTTCCTGGTCGACAACGGCATCAAGGACACGGTGGTGCCGGCGACTCTGGTCTATTACGGTGAATATCCTACAGGCTCCGGTACTTACTGGGCGTACCCCACCGAGGGTGATGCTGACGGTTTCGCCTATCGCAAGGATCTGTTCGAGAACCCGGATGAGATGGCCGCCTTCGAGAAGGAGTTTGGCTATCCGCTGGATATACCTCAGGACTATGACCAGTTCATGGACATCGCCAAGTTCTTCACCCGGCCCGACGACGGACTGTACGGCGTGGCGATCTACACGCAGAAAGACTACGATGCGTTGACCATGGGCTACGAGAACACGTTGTTCCCGTTCGGCGCCGACTGGAAGGATGCCGACAACAACGTCATGGGCGTCATCAACTCGCCCGAGGCTGTGGCGGCTGCCGAGTATTATCGGGAACTGTATGACTGCTGCCAGGCTCCCGGTTTGAGCAACGCCTTCTTCTCCGAGGTCAACGACGCGATGATCAGCGGCCAGGCGGCCATGGGCATGAACTACTTTGCCTTCTTCCCGGCGCTGGTCAACCCAGGAACCAACCCCGACTACTACGACAAGATGGGCTTCTTCCAGAACCCTGCCGGCCCGTCAGGTGAGCGCGGCGCCGCCTTGGGTGGCCAGGGTCTGAGCGTTGTTTCCCACATCAGCCCGGAGCGCCAGCAGGCAGCTCTCGACTTCATCAAGTGGTTCAGCCAGGACGACATGCAGGCCAAGTGGGCCGAGTTCGGCGGCTACACCACCAACCAGGCGGTGTTCGAGTCGGAAGAGTTCCTGAACGCGACCCCGTACAACCGGGCCTTCGCCCAGACGATGCAGAACGTCAAGGACTTCTGGAACATCCCCGAGTTCGGCCAGCTTCTGGAAGTTGCGCAGCGTGAGTTGAGCGCATACATCGTCGGTGGTGAGGGCAATGCCCAGGATACCATGGACCGCATCGCCGAGGAACACGACAAAATCCTGCGTGAAGCAGGCTACATTCAGTAGCCCGTTGTCGCAGGCCCAGGCATGGGCAGCGGGGATGGCCACAACCCTCCCCGCTGCCTCCTGGTGTAGCGGCTATGTGTTCGATGAGACCATTGCCAGCAATGCAGCCGGTCCGGTCGATTCGTTCCCGATTCGGTCTCGATACGTCCAAGGATTTCGCCAATGACAGCCATTAGCCAAGCCCAGAAAGAATCGACAGGGCAGGTTCAGCCCAGGCGGCAGCGCAGAGAGTTGAGTGACAGGGCTATCCTGAATCTCTTCATCTGGCCCACCTTGATCCTGCTGATCGCGTGGAACCTCTTCCCGCTGATCTACAGCTTGTTCCTCTCTTTCACCGATTACTCAGCGATTGCCAACAAAGCACCGACCTGGGTTGGATTTCAGAACTACGCCGATATCCTCAGTGACCCGCAGATGTGGAAGTATTTCGCCACCACCGGGCGCTATGCCCTGGTTACAGTGGGAATGCAAACCATTCTCGGGTTCAGTCTCGCTGTTCTGGTTCAGGAGAAATTCAAGGGAAGCGGTCTGGTCACCACCCTTATTCTCGTACCGATGATGCTCTCACCGGTGGTGGTGGGTATGTTTTGGAAGCTGATGTACAACCCTTCTTTTGGATACTTCAACTTCCTGCTGGGGTTCCGCAACCCGTCCACTGCACCAGAAATGTTGGCAGGGCGCTTTGCCGGCCAACCGGTTCCCAATCTGGCACTGTGGGCGGTGGCGCTGGTAGACATCTGGATGTGGACGCCCTTCGTGATGCTCCTGGTGTTGTCGGGTCTGAAGGCTATCCCCGATTATCTTTACGAGGCAGCTGTGATCGACCGGGCAAGCTCCTGGTTTCAGTTTTGGCGTATCACCGTCCCCCAGGTCATGCCACTCCTCATGATCGCGATCCTGTTTCGCACCATCGAGGCATTCAAAAGCTTTGACCTCGTGATGGGATTGACCGGCGGTGGACCCGGCGATCAAACGGAGCTCATCGCGGTGAACCTCTACCGGCAGGCGTTTCTGGGACAATGGCGCACCGGCCGGGCCAGCGCGCTGGCGTACATTATCCTGATCGTCATCATCGCCATCAGCAACCTGTACATTCGTTACCTGAATCAGGCCAAGGAAGATTGAGCCATGTCTGACTTCTACGAAACCGGCCCCAGCAAGCCCGTCACGGAGTCGATCCGCGTCGACAAGGTCAGCCCCAGATCACGCCGCATTCACAGTCTGCGGGCGATCGTTGTCATCGCGCTGGCGATCTTCCTGTTGATACCAATCTTTATCATGGCGATGACCGCCTTCAAAACGCGGTCGGATGTGGTTTCCTCTCCTCCCAAGACAGTGTTCGAGCCGACGCTTGAAGGATTTGTTTTCCTGTTTACTGAGCGCGCCATCATCACACCGGGCCGGATCACGAAGCTTCAGGAAGCCGCCGAAAGCGGCGACCTGGGTCTCTTCGATCGCATCGCTCTCAAGAGCGGCCAGGAGATCACCGGCCCCAGCGACTACGTGACGCGCCTCAAGAACTCGTTGATCATCGCCGGAGTTTCGACGCTGCTTTCAGTGATTCTGGGTTTCTTCGCCGCGTACGCGTTTAGCCGGTTCAATGTGCCCGGCAAAGACGATCTGATGTTTTTCATATTGAGCACGCGTATGCTGCCGGCTGTGGTGGTGACCATTCCCCTGTTCCTCATGTACCGCCAGCTTGGCCTGCATGATACGCACATCGGAATGATCCTGTTGTACACGGTGTTCAACCTGTCGCTGGCAGTCTGGCTGCTTAAGGGCTTTATCGACGAGATCCCAACGGAGTACGAGGAGGCGGCCCTGGTTGATGGCTATACCCGTATGCAAGCCATCCGCAAGATCGTACTGCCCCAGGCTATGACAGGCATCGCCGCTACAGCGGTGTTCTGCCTGATCTTTGCCTGGAACGAATACGCCTTTGCCCTGATGCTCACCAGCAACACAGCCCGCACAGCGCCGCCAAGCATTGCGACCATGCTGGGCCGCGGCGGGATCGAGTGGTCAGCCATCGCGGCCGGCAGCCTTGGCTTCCTGATCCCCGTGGTCATCGTCGTCTTCCTGCTGCGCGACTACCTGCTGCGCGGGGTTACGTTTGGCGCGGTGCGGAAATAGGAGAAAGGAACGGGTAGCCGAGGCAATGCGGTAAGACTGGCAACTCAGGCTGCCTGGCTGCGCATCCATGGTTCACCCCCAACAGGACATTGCAGATGGCAACGATTGAACTTCGGGACGTAGAGAAGATATTCGGCGACAACCACGCGGTCAAGCCGATGAACCTGACCATCAAGGATGGCGAGTTCATTTGTTTGCTGGGACCGTCCGGCTGCGGCAAGACAACCACACTGCGTATGATCTCCGGGCTGGAAGCCGTCACCAGCGGCACTATCTTGCTGGACGGCCGAAACGTTACCTGGAGACATCCCAGCGACCGCGACATCGCCTTCGTCTTCCAGCTCTATGCTCTTTATCCACACATGACAGTGCGTGACAACATCTCGTTTCCCCTGCGGGCCGAGGGCATGAAGCGCGAGGAGATCGACATACGTATTGGCGAGGTGGTGGATATCCTGCGCATCCACCACCTGCTCAAGTACAAACCGGGCAAGCTGAGCGGCGGCGACCAGCAGCGCGTGGCGCTGGCCCGCGCCCTTGTCCGCCGTCCGTCCGCATTCCTGATGGACGAGCCGCTGGGCGCGCTGGACGCCGAGCTGCGCGAGACCATGCGCGCCGAGATCAAGGCGCTGCACCATGCGCAGAACGCCACCACGGTCTACGTCACCCATGACCAGATTGAGGCGATGGCGCTTAGCGACCGGATCGTGGTCATGTCGGCGGCGGAGGTGCAGCAGGTTGGCACACCGGCTGAGGTCTACTATGAGCCTGCCAACCTTTTCGTGGCGCGGTTTATCGGCAGTCCGGGCATGAACCTGATTGATGGACAGCTCGACGGCGACCTGATCCGCTTCCCGGGGAACGACAGCACCATGGCCGTGCCGGCACATTTCCGCGTGCCGCTGCTGGCTGCTCTGGACAAAGGCGATGATGTGGTCGTTGGGTTCCGGCCAGAGGCAGCCGCTATCAGCGATGATAGTACGATGGCGGGCGAGGTCTACGCAGTGGACATGCATGGTGGGTACAAGCTGTTGCACGTCAACCTCGGCACGGCTACCGACCCGGTCATCGTCCACCTGCGGGCAGACCGACTCGCTTCGCATCCTATGGGTTCATCGCTGCGCTTCACCGCCGATCCGGCGATGCTGCGCTTCTTCGATCCCAAGACTGGCCGGGCAATCTCGCCATCCGAGACAGCCCCGGTCCAGACACAGCCTGTTGAGGTCACGGCATGAGCAGCGTTGAGCTAAAGAACATCAGCAAGTCTTTCCGATATGTCCAGGCATTGGAGGATGTGTCCTTCATGGTGCGCGATCGCGAGTTTTTCGTGCTGCTCGGACCAACGGGGGCAGGCAAGACCACGACTCTGCGGATCATCGCCGCGCTGCTCAAGCAAGATTCCGGCACAGTGCTGTTCGATGATGAGGTTGTCGACGCCATGACGCCGGCCGATCGCGACGTCGCCTTCGTGTTTCAGCAGTATTCGCTTTACCCCACCATGTCGGTGTACGACAATCTGGCGTTTCCGCTGCGCTCGCCGCTGCGCAAGACGCCCGAGGACGAGATCAAGGCCAAGGTGACACACGTAGCGGAGATCCTGCGGATCAGCCATCTGCTGGATCGCAAGACAGCGCGCCTTTCAGGCGGCGAGATGCAGCGTGTCTCCATCGGGCGGGCCATCGTTCGCGAGCCCCGCATCTTCCTGATGGACGAGCCGCTCTCGAACCTGGATGCCAAGCTGCGCGAATCGCTGCGCGTCGAGTTGCAGCACATGCAGAAGACCCAGGGCAACACCACGCTCTTTGTCACCCACGACCAGATCGAAGCGCTGACCATGGCCGACCGCATCGGCGTGCTGAACGAAGGGCATTTGGTGCAGGTCGGCACGCCGGAGGACATCTACGACCGGCCCGCGACCACGTTCGTTGCGCAACTGGTTGGCACGCCGCGCATCAACCTGGTACCGGGTGGTCGTGACAACGGCACTTTCTTTATCAAGGACAGCCTGATGCACCTGCCGGCGCCTGAAGGCCGCTCGCTGCCTGACAACGTGTTGGTCGGCATTCGCCCGGAGGACATCTTCATCGATCCGGCCGGCCAGTTTAGCGGCACCATCTTGCTGACCGAACCACTTGGCGTGGAAACCATCGTACACATCAAGTCTGGCGAGCAGATGCTGTTGAGCCTCGCACCCGGTATCACGCAACTGCGACGCGGTGTTGACGTCACCTTCAACATCCTGCTGGATCGCTTGCATTACTTCGATCAGACCGGCAAGCGACTTGCTTGAGAGAGCATCGCAGACTTTGGAAGTCGCCAAGTATCTCGCTCAGGCCGGTCTCCGACTCTCGCTCTGGCCGGTCTCCAACTCTCGCTCTGGCCGGTCTCCGACCGAGCCAAGCCGTGATGCTGGTTCGGTCGGGCCCCTGTCGGGGTGCAAGCAAAGACCGGCCGAGCAGGACAGCATCGCATCAAATACAGGAGCATCAACTATGCGTTTCGGCGTTAACACTTGGGTTTGGACCTCACCGTTGACGACGGAGGAACTGGAAAAGCTGGCGCCACATGTCGCCGGCCTCGGCTTCGACTGGATCGAGGCGCCGCTGGAGGGCCTCGATGACCTGGACTACCGCGAGGGCGCAGCCATCGTTCGCGACAACGGGCTGGGAGTCAGCTGCTGTCTGGCCATGGGGCCGGACCGCGATCTGATCCACCCCGACCCCGCTATTCGTGACAACGGCATGGCGTATGTGCGAGGGTCCATCGACGCAACCGCCGCCTTGGGCGGGACAAACTTGGCCGGTCCGATCTACTCAGCTGTAGGTCGAACCTGGGAGATGACCGCTGACGAGCGGGCGCGCGACACGGACCTGCTGGTGGAGAACCTGAGCGCCCTGGCAGCCTACGCGGGCGACAAGGGCGTGACGCTGTGTCTGGAGCCACTCAACCGTTTCGAGACCAGCTTCATCAACCTGGCCAGCCAGGCAGTCGACGTGGTCGATCGCGTGGGCCATCCAAACATGCAGATCCTGCTCGACACGTTCCACATGAACATCGAGGAAAAATCGCTGGGCGACGCCATTCGTCTGGCCGGCCCGCGGCTGAAGCATTTTCACGCCTGCGAGAACGACCGCGGCGCGCCGGGCAGCGGCAACGTCCAGTGGCAGGACGTCCGCCAGGGCCTCAAAGACATCGGCTACGACGGCCCGGTAGTCATCGAGTCGTTTACAGCCAAGGTCAAGAGCATCGCCCGCGCCGCCGCTATCTGGCGCGCGCTGGCGCCGACCCAGGATGACCTGGCGCGCGACGGCGTGCGTTTCTTGAAGCCTCTGCTGGCGTGAAAAACCGGGTGGTAGATTGGTAGATTGGGAAATTGGTCCGTGTGCTTACCACACAACAACTCGTTGACGACCAATCTGCCAGTATACCGCCTCCCAATACACCAATCTTCTCAAAGGAGAAACAGCTATGTCACGTCCCGTTACTTTGTTCAGCGGCCAGTGGGCAGACCTGCCCTTCGACACCTTTTGTGAAAAAGCAAAATCGTTCGGCTACGACGGCGTCGAGATCGCCTGCTGGGGCGACCACTTCGATGTGGAAAAGGCCCTGGAGGACGACAGCTACGTCCAGTCACGCTGGGACATCCTCAACAAGCACGACCTGAAGTGCTTTGCCATCAGCAACCATCTGGTGGGCCAGGCGGTCTGCGACCGCATCGACGAGCGCCACAAGAGCATCCTGCCGCCGCGCATCTACGGCGCCGGCGCCCAGGATGGCGTGCGCGCACGCGCGGCCGAGGAGATGAAGAACACGGCCCGCGCGGCTGCGAAGTTCGGTGTCAAGGTTGTCCCCGGTTTTACCGGTTCGCCAATCTGGCACCTGGTCTACTCCTTCCCGCCTAATCCGGCTGACTACCTGGAGAAGGGGTTGGCGTTCTTCTCCGAGATGTGGACGCCGATCCTCGATGTGTTCCAGGAGGAGGGCGTCAGGTTTGCCCTCGAAGTGCACCCGACCGAGATTGCCTTTGACGTTGCCAGCGCTGAGAACGCGCTGAATGCCCTCAACGGGCATCCGGCTTTCGGTTTCAACTACGATCCCAGCCACTTCGTCTATCAGAACGTGGACTACGTCCTGTTCATTCGCAAGTTCGCTGACCGCATCTTCCACGTCCACATGAAGGATGCCTACCGGGCACCGTATCCCACCGAGGCTGGCGTGTTTGGCGGTCATCTCAACTTCGGCGACCCGCGACGAGCATGGGACTTCCGTTCGCTGGGCCGCGGATCGGTGGACTTCGAGGAGATCATCCGGGCGTTGAACGACATCGGTTACTGGGGCCCGCTGTCGGTGGAATGGGAGGATGGCAAGATGGACCGCGAGCACGGCGCCGCCGAGTCCTGTGCGTTCGTCAAGCGGCTGGACTTTGCGCCGTCGGCCCTGGCCTTCGACGCCGCGTTTGCTTCCGACGACGCAACCAAGGACATCCAGGGCTACGTCGAGCGGGCTTGAGAGGAGTACTCCTATGAGCGAAGGAACTGGTTTTACCACAATGGCTGCCGGCGCGACCGAGGGCCAAGCGCCGGAGATCGGCGTCGGAATGCTGGGCTATGCCTTTATGGGCAAGGCGCACAGCAACGCCATGAAAAAGCTGCCCTACATGATGTATCCGCCGGTGGCGATCCCCAAGTTGACCGCTATCTCCGGCCGCAACGAAGAAGCCGTGGCTGAGGCCGCGCGCCGCTTCGGGTACCAGAAATATTACACCGACTGGCGGGCGATGATCGAGGACCCCGACGTCCAGTTGCTGGACAACGGCGGCCCCAACAACCTGCACGCCGATCCGTCGATCCTGGCCGCGCAGCTTGGCAAGCACGTGCTGTGCGAAAAACCGCTGGGCCGCACCGCTGAAGAGTCGAAGGCGATGTGGGACGCGGTGGAAAAGGCCGGCGTCAAGCACATGGTGGCCTTCAACTATCGCTTCGTGCCCGCGATTCGCCTGATCCGCAACCTGATCGACGAGGGCCGGCTGGGCAGAATCTACCACTGGCGCGCGGTCTACCTGCAGGAATGGATCATGCCGCACTACGGCACGCCTATGATCTGGCGGCTGGACAAGGATGTGGCCGGCAGCGGCGCGCTGGGCGACCTCGGCGCACACATCATCGACCTGGCGCACTACCTGGTCGGCGGCATCAAGACCGTGGCCGGCCTGACAACCACGTTCATCAAGGAGCGCGCGACCGACGACGGCGGCACCGGTGTTGTCGATGTGGACGATGCGTTCGCCGCAGCCGTCGAGTTCGAGAACGGCGCCACCGGCACCTTCGAGGCGACACGTTTCGCGGCAGGACGCAAGAACTACAACTGCTTCGAGATCAACGGCGAGAAGGGCTCGGTGCGCTTCAACCTGGAGCGGCTGAACGAGGTCGATGTCTTCTGGGTCGGTTCCGAGCCGCAGAGCACGCAAGGCTGGACCAACGTGCTGGTGTCCGAAGGCTACCACCCGTGGTGGAACAACTGGTGGCCCCACGGCCATATCATCGGCTGGGAGCACACCTTTGTCCACGAGATCAACCACCTGTTGGACGCCATCGTCAACGACAAGCCGGTTGGCCCGCACGGCGCAACCTTCGAGGACGGCTATCGCTGTTCGGTGATCTGCGACGCGATCGTGGAGTCCAGCCGCAGCCGCCGATACGTGGACGTCACCTATTAAGCTAACACCTGCCCCTTCCTCCCCTCACCCGCCTGATTTCGCCAGGCAGCCTCCCCTTTGCCCAGAGGCGCTGCGTTCCCTGACGCATGCGCGGCGCAAAGGGGAGGCAAGGGCGAGGGATGAAAAGGATTTAGGGCAGAAACCTTTGTACTTGCTCTTGTAATCACTCACGCGTGATTCCCGCGCAGGCGGGAGTTCAGCACCTGTCAGACTGGATTCCCGCCTGCGTGGAACGACGGTGAACAGATACGACTGGAGGACTCGCTATGCGACGACCCCGTGTGCCCATTGGTTTGCCCATTGCCATCGTGTTGCTGTTGATCCTAGGCATCATCGCGATGAACCTGATCCCGGCGGTTGTACCGGAAGCGGTACTCAACCGGAACGTCCTGCTGAGTGCGATACCGTTCATTCTGATCTTTATCGCCATTCTGCTGACGTATATCATGCTGATCGTTATTGTGGCGACAGCGATCAACGATCTGGTCAACCCGCGGCTATACACCTGGGTAATGCGCGTCATAATCGCCTGTGTCATCATCGGCATTCTGGGCATGTTCCAGTCTATCGCCATGCCACTCTACACCCGCGGATTCCAGTTGCTCTTCATCGCGACGTTGTCCTACATCTTGTGGAGCCACGTCCGGCCAGCCCGCGTGGTCGAACGTCCGCCCGCGGTTGACGCGGCGGCGTAGTGCGCCCGGTCGGCTGGGGTTTCTCCACCCTTTGTCGAATGGCTGTAATCGAGCTACGAATCGCAATCACTATGCCTCAACTGCTTCTTGGTATCGATGTTTCCACTACCGGCGCGAAGGCTTTGCTCGTCGACGCGGGCGGCGATGTGCTCGGTGTCGCAAACACGCCGCTGACCCTGTCCACGCCGCGGCCGCTGTGGTCCGAACAGGACCCGTATGAATGGTGGGACGGCGTGGTTGCCAGCGTGCGCCAGGTGCTGGCCGATACTGGAACCGACCCGGCTGCCATCGCCGCCATCGGGCTGACCGGCCAGATGCACGGACTGGTCCTGCTGGACGATGCCGGCCGCGTGCTCCGGCCCGCGATCCTCTGGAACGACGGGCGTACTCAGGCGCAGTGCGACGAGATGCGCGCCCGCTTGGGCCGCGAGCGGCTGATCCAGATCACCGGCAACGACGCGCTGACCGGGTTCACTGCGCCCAAGATCCTGTGGGTGCAGGAAAACGAGCCTGAAATCTGGGCGCAGACGCGGCACATCCTGTTGCCGAAGGACTACATCCGCTACCGGTTGACCGGCGAGTATGCCATCGACCGGGCCGGCGGCTCGGGAACGATCCTGTTCGACCTCAAGACGCGCACCTGGTCGCCCGAGGTGCTGGATGCGCTGGGTATTCCGGCGTCCATGATGCCCGCGACCTTTGAAGGGCCCCAGGTGACCGGTGGTGTCAGCAGCGAAGCATCTGCCCTTACCGGACTGGCATCTGGTACACCGGTGGTGGCCGGCGGCGGCGACCAGGCGGCCCAGGCTACGGGCGTCGGCGCGGTCGAACCCGGCATTATCGCACTGACCTTGGGCACGTCGGGGGTGGTTTTCGCAGCTACCCCGGCGCCGCTGGTGGAGCCGGAAGGCCGGCTGCACGCTTTCTGCCACACCGTGCCCGGCCGCTGGCACTTCATGGGCGTGATGCTCAGCGCGGCAGGCAGCCTTCAGTGGTACCGCGACAGCCTGGCGCCGGACCGGTCGTTCGACGACCTGGTAAACGAGGCGGCGGCGGTCGCGCCTGGCAGCGAAGGACTGGTCTTTCTGCCTTACCTGACCGGCGAGCGCACGCCGCACCCTGACCCACTGGCGCGGGCCGCCTGGGTCGGGCTGACCATCCGCCACGGACGGGCGCACATGACCCGCGCCGTGCTGGAAGGAGTCGCGTTCGGCATCCGCGACAGCTTTACTTTGATCCGCAACGCCGGACTGGGCGACATCCGGCAGGTGCGCATCTCGGGCGGCGGCGCCCGCAGCCCGCTGTGGCGGCAGATCATGGCCGACGTGCTCGGCGTTGAGCTGGTGACTGTGAACACCACCGAGGGTGCGGCGTTCGGCGCGGCGCTGTGTGCGGCCGTCGGCGCGGGCATGTATGCCAGCCTGCCGGACGCGTGCCGTGAAACCATTCAACTGACCGGCCGCACGCAGCCTGGCCAAAACACTGCCGCCTACGACGACGTCTATCCCATCTACCGCTCGCTGTATCCGGCGCTGTCCGGCTCGTTCGCCGCGCTTGGCGGATTGACCGGAAACGCCTGACGCGGGACAGAATGCTGTCGTCTTCGACTACAACGCAAATCTTCTCATCGGCGTCTCCTCCTGAAAGTTTCCCGGCCTCTTCCACACGGAGGGGCCGGGAAGACGCCGGTGCGCCGGTCGGGAAGTGACTGTCACTTGCCCGACCCCCACCAAGGATTTACCATGGAAAAACATGGCTATCGCTTCTCCTTCGGCCCCTGGAACATCCATGAGGGCGCTGACCCCTTCGGTCCAACGGTGCGGCCCACGGTCGCCTTTGCTGCCAAGCTGGCGACGCTGAAGAACCTCGGATTCGATGCGATGCAGTTCCACGACGACGACGCTGTGCCCAACCTGGACAGCGTGTCGCCGGAGGGGATGCTGCACCAGGCTAATGCCGTTCGCCAAATGTTGGAAGACAACGGTCTCTTCGCCGAGTTCGTTGCCCCGCGGCTTTGGGAACATCCGATGACCATCGACGGCGCGTTTACGTCCAACGATCCGGCGGCGCGCACCTATGCCATCGAACGGTCGAAGAAGGCGGCTGACATCGGCCGCGAGCTCGGCTGCAACCTGATGGTGCTGTGGCTGGCGCGAGAGGGCACTTACATCCGCGAGGCCAAGGACGCGGTGCTGGCGACCCATCGCCTGCTGGAAGCGGTCAACACGCTGCTGGATTACGACCCCGAATTGCGTATTGTCATCGAGCCGAAACCCAACGAGCCTATGGACCTGGCGTACATTCCAACCATCGGCCATGCGCTGTCGCTGGGCATGCAGTCCAGCGACCCCGTGCGAGTCGGCGCCCTGGTCGAGTCGGCCCACGCTATCCTGGCCGGGTTGGACCCGGCCGACGAAATGAGCTTTGCGCTGGCCTTCGACCGGCTGTGGAGCGTCCACCTCAACGACCAGAACGGCCTCAAGTTCGACCAGGACAAGGCGTTTGGGGCGGTGGACCTGCGGCGGGCTTTCAACCAGGTGCGGGTGCTGGACGAGAACAGTTTCTGGGAGAAGGGCGTCGTCGGGCTGGACGTGAAAGCAATGCGTACCCAGCCGGCTGAGCTGGCCACCAAACACCTGCGCAACAGCCTGCACACCTTCCTGCGGCTGCTGGAGGTTGTCAGGTCACTGGATCGCGCGAAGATGGACGAACTGATCATGGCACGCGACTACGAGGAACTGGACTGGCTGGTAGTAGACGCGTTGCTGGGAACGCGGTGAGATATTGCAGCGAATGTGGACAGCGAATGGAGCAATGACGATCCGGTTTCCGCATTCCTTGTCTTCATTTGCTGTAATATCCCTCCTCTGAGGAGAATTTTTGCATGAATCGATTCCAATTCCGTACCGAGATGATCCGCAGCGAGCTGGAGGACATCGTCGGCCAGCACTTTGTGTCGGTGGACGAGAGCGACAAACTCGTCTACTCCACTGACTGGTCGTGGATGCCGCAGATGTGGCTGGACCGCGGCCAGCCGCTGCCGACGCCGGACTACATCGTGCATCCAGAGTCCGCCGAACAGATAGCAGAGATCATGGACATCGCCAACAAGTACCGCATTCCCGTGGTGCCGTGGGGCGGTGGATCGGGGACGCAGGGCGGCGCGCTGCCGCTGTTCGGCGGCATCCTGGTCGATACCAAGCGCATGGACAAGATCATCGAGATCGACGAGGTGTCGCTGAAGGTGACGGCGCAGGCCGGCATCAACGGCGAGCAACTGGAGTGGGCGTTGCACGAAAAGGGGCTGATGCTGCCGCACTACGCCGCGGCATCGCGCTGCGCCACGCTGGGCGGCTATCTGGCGCCGCGCGGCACCGGCACCATCAGCACCAAGTACGGCAAGGCCGAGGATATGGTGCTGAACATGCAGGTCGTGTTGCCCACAGGCGAGATCATCCGCACCGCGCCGGTGCCGCAGCACGCGGCCGGACCGGACTGGCCGCGGCTGTTCCTGGGCGCTGAGGGCACCTTCGGCATCATCACTGAGGCAACCATGCAACTGGACTACCTGCCGGAGGCGCGGCTGCTGCGGGCGGTGCTGTTCGATGACCTGAGCAAGGCGCTGGAGGCGGGACGGCGGATCATGACACGCCGGCTGCACCCCTTCGTCATCCGCCTGTATGACCCCGAGTCGACCCGCTCGCAGGTCAAGAAGGTGCTGGGGCTGGACTACGAGGGCGCCTACATGGTGATGGGCTTCGACGGCGATCCCGACATCGCGGCGCTGGAGGAACAGAAGGCGCTGGCCATCTGCACCGAGCTGGGCGGCCAGGACGTGGGACGCGAGCCGGGCGAGACGTGGTGGGAGCACCGCTACGACTTCTACTACCCGCCGCTGAGTCTGCACCTGCCCTGGATGTACGGCACCACCGAGACCGTCACCACTTACGACAAGATCGAGCCGCTGTACTGGGCCGTCAAGCGGGCTGTGGAAGAGGGGTTCCCACAGTGGAACATCAGGTTCATCGCCCACTTCTCGCACTGGTTCCACTGGGGCGTGATGTGCTACTCGCGCTTCATCATCGAGGAGCCACCGGCCGATGCCCAAGAGGCGCTGCAACTGCACAACCGCGTGTGGCAAGCTGCTATGCAGGCGGTGATCGACAACGGCGGCATGATCAACGAACACCACGGTATCGGCGTGAAGCTGGGCCGCTACATGCGCCAGCAGTACGGCGACGCCTGGCCGTTCATGCTGCGCCTCAAGAAGATGATCGATCCCAATGGAATTATGAACCCGGGCAAGGTTGGCTTCGGGTTTTAGTGATCCATTTGATACATTCAGGCCAATGGCAACAAGGCGAATCTGCTCGCGGATTTTACTGATCACACGGATACCGGAGCATTGGATCCCAATCCGTGGAATCCGCGTTCATCCGCGAGCAGTCTTTGGGCCTTGGAGTTGCCTCATGCCACAACAATGAGATAGGACATAGGGATGTCACTTGATAACGCCGTTCTGACCACCGACAACTGCCGCTATTGCCTGATGTGCCGGCATGTCTGCCCCGTTGGCCACGTGACGCGGCTGGAAACGCTGACGCCGCACGGCTGGGGGCTGCTGATCTCGTCCGTCCAACGCGGGCTGGCGACTTGGACCGACAGCGCCGTCGACAAGCTGTATTCCTGCGCCGACTGCGGCACCTGCCAGTCACACTGTGTCACCGACCAGCCGCTGCCGGCTGCCATTGCCGAAGCGCGCGCCGATGTGGCTGCGGCCGGGTTAGCGCCGGCGCACGTCGTTGCGCTCAACCAAACTATCGAGCGCTGGGGTAACCCCTACCGCGAGCAGGAGCCGGAAGCGGTGTCGGGTACCGGGGACGTGGCGCTGTTTGTGGGCGACGAGGCGTTGTATCTCTGGCCCGATGGACTACAGGCCGCGCTGAGCTTGCTGCGTGCGGCCGGCATCGACCCGGTACTCATCGGCGCAGGACGCAACAGCGGCTACATTCCCAGCTCGCTGGGCTTTCCCGAGACGGCGCGCCGGCTGGCCGCGGCGAACCTGGCCGACCTGCAAGCCAGCCAGGCAACCATGTTGCTGACGCTCAACCCCGGCGACGCCTACGTGTTTGGCACGCTGTACAGCGAGCGGCTGGGCATCGACTTCCCCGCCAACGTCGAACTCAAGGAGGTGACGGCACTGCTGGCTGAGCGGCTGGCTGCAGGCGACCTGAAGCTGCGGCGCGGGGCCGGCGGCCCACCTTATGCCTACATCGATCCGGCGCACACGTCGCGCATGGCAGGACGGGATGCAGCGCCGCGGCAGTTACTGGCGGCTGTGATGCCCGCGCCGGGACGGGAGCTTTTCTGGCGGCGCGAGCGAACGCATCCGGCAGGCAGCACCTCACTACGTTTCGCTAACCCGATGATCGCCGAACACCTGACCTACGCCCGTTTGGGAGATGCCCGCGCGGCCGGCGCGCAGGTGTTGATCTGCGAAGACGCCGGCACACTCAATGTCCTGGCATCCCTGGCGCCGCGGTTCGGCCTCACCATCCAGGGGCTGTACGAGCTGTTGGCTGAACAACTTGAGGGAACTCAGGGGAACTGAAGTAACTCAGAGAACCCCGGCAGCGTCGCAGCCCATCGTTCATTCATCATTAACCGATCACTGATTACCGATAACCGTTAACCATTTCACAGGAGACAAACACCATGCATCTTTCCATGCACAACTGGATGCGCGCAGAGCCTATCGAAGTCACCATCGCTCGGCTGGCAAAGTATGGCTACGAGAGCATTGAGATCGGCGGCGAACCAGACCGCTACGACACCAAACACGTCAAGAAACTGTTGGACGACTACGATCTACGCTGCTGGGGCGCAGTCACGCTGATGTTCGCCGGCAAGCACCTGCCATCGCCGGACCCGGCCGTTTGGGAGCACTCGGTGCAGTACATCAAGGACTGCATCACCATGGTCAAGGAGATGGACGGCTATCTGGTCACCATCGTCCCCGGCACCGTGGGCAAGGTCAACCCCGACGCCACGCCCGAGGAAGAGTGGGCCAATGCCGTGGCCGGCATGAAGGAGATCGATGCCTGGTCCAAGCGCGAAGGTGTGCGCATCGCCATCGAGCCTATCAACCGTTTCGAGACCTACTTCGTCAGCCGGTCCAACCAGGCCCTGGCGCTGGCCGAGGCCACCAGCCCTGAATGCGGCGTTTGCCTCGACGCCTTCCACATCAACATGGAAGAGGTCGATCCCTACGCCGCGATCTTCTCGGCCAAGGATCGACTGATCGACTTCCACGTGGCCGACACCAACCGCTTTGCCTGCGGTCTGGGCCACTGGGACTGGCTGAAGCTGATCGGCACGCTACGGACCATTGGCTACGACGGCGCGCTCACTGTGGAGTTCGTCGCTCCGGTGGACCGCACGCCGGCCAACCCGTACCCAACCATGATCGAGACCGACCTCAGCAAGCTCGACATCACCGAAGACCAGAAGAAGTTCATCATCGACCATGGCTCCAGCTTCCTGACCGAGGAGTTCTACTCGGACCAGGTGCGCATCTGCGCCGAGACGCTGTTGCCGCTGATCCAGTAGGGCGAAGGGACTAAAAAGCAGGGACTGGAGTGTCAAATCTCCAGTCCCTGGCTACTAATCCCAGGAATCAGATATGGGTAAGAACGTCGTCGTCATCGGCACCCTGGACACCAAGGGGCCGGAGATCGCCTACCTGCGCGATCGGTTGCATGACCTCGGATTGACCACCACCGTGGTCGACTCGGGGATTCTTGGCGAGCCGCTGGGCATCATCCCCGACATCAGCCGGGCCGAGGCAGCTGTGTATGGCGGGACGACTATCGATGCCCTGCGCAACGCCGGCAGCCGCGGCAAGGCGGTCCACGGCATGCGCGCCGCGCTGAAGGTGTTGGTGCGCCAGCTCTACGCTGAGGGCAAGCTGGACGCGATCGTCAGCATGGGCGGCGCCGAGGGTGCGGTGATGGGCGCTGCGACGATGATGGTGCTACCGGTGGGCGTGCCCAAGGTGCTGGTGTCGCCCATCGCCTCTGGCAAGCACTACTTCGATCCGTTGGTCGGCACCAGCGACATCATGGTCGTTCACTCTATCGTGGATATCCTGGGGCTGAACCTCATCGCCACCACCATCTACGACAACGTGGCTGCGGCGCTGGCTGGGCTCGTGGAACACGGCCACGTCCTGACGCCGCCCAGACCCGGCGACCGCTACGTGGCTGTGACCATGCTGGGCAACACAACCCGCGCGGTCATGGCGCTCAAGGACCGGCTCGACCAAGCAGGCTACGAGGCAGTCATCTTTCACTCCAACGGCGTTGGCGGACCGGCCATGGAAGAGATGGCTGAAGCAGGCCAATTCGTGGGTGTCATCGACTTCACTACCAACGAAACCTACGACCCGATGACTGGCGGCATCCACGACGGCGGGCCAGAACGGCTGAAACGGATCGGCTTGCTTGGCCTGCCGGAGGTGGTTGTACCGGGCTGCATCGACTTTTGCGTCTTCCATGCCGGCGCGATCCCCGACGCGCTGCGCGGCCGGCCGGTCTACGATCACAACCCGGAGTACACGCTGGTGCGCGCGACGTACGACGAGATGATAGCGCTGGGGCATCTCTTCGCCGAACGCCTCAATCTCGCCAGAGGGTCAGTGATGATCGCTGTGCCGACCGAAGGACTGTCGATTCCCAACGTGCCCGGCGGCGTCTTCTGGAACCCGGAGGCCGACCGTGCCTTCCTCGCCATGCTGCGCAGCGAGATTCGCCCCGACATCCCGGTGCTGACCTACCCGCGTCACGTCAACGATCCGGCGTTCGGCGTCGAGGTGGCGGAGTTGTTCGTCGACATGATGCGTGAAACGTGAAATCTGAAACGTGAAACGTGGCCTAATTCAAACATTGCCTCACGTTTCACGAATTACGTTTCATGTTCTCCGCCAAAATTTCAGGAGTCAAAACCAATGATCGCCGACAACGGCCGAGACTACAAAGACCTCCCGCACCTGACCGAAGGTGACGAGGAGTTTCGCAGCAAGTTCCTTTCCTGGGACATCGGGAACCTGAGCTACGTCGATGTCCAGGAGTATCTCAAGGTCAAGGATACGATTCTGGTGCCCATGGCCAGCTTCGAGCAGCATGGACCGCATCTGCCGCTCTACACCGACACCATCACCGCGGTGGAGATCAGCAAGCGGGTGGCAGAGATGATCGCCGTCCTGCACGCGCCGCCGATCTGGACCGGCTATTCGCCGCAGCATATGCACCAGCCAGGCCACGGCCGCGGCACGATCACCATCCGCAGCACGACGCTGCTGAACCTGCTGCACGACGTGGCCCGCAGCCTGATCCACCACGGCTTCAACCGCATCATCTTCGTCAACGGCCACGGCAGCAACGTCAAGGTTGTGGACCCGGTGCTGCGCAAGCTGCGCTACGAGACCGGCGCGCTGATCAGCTTCGTCAAGCCGTACATGGAGAACTATGTCGGCATCCTGGCAGGGTTGATGGAGAACCCGCTGGACGAGACGCCCGGCTGGCACTCCAGCGAGCTGGAAACCTCGCAGGACATGGCGTGGAACGAGAAATACGTGCGCATGGACCGCGCTGACTTCACCCGCGCCCACATCCCCGACTTCCTGCCGCGCACCTTTGCCAAGAAGGACGGCATGCCCGACGTGGAGTTCCAGGGCTACAAGTACTTCACCTTCCCCATGGATCACCACGAGTTCATCGAGAGCGGCACCATCGGCAACCCGCTGCGCGCCACCCGCGCCAAGGGTGAGGAAGCTTTCCGCCGTCTTTCCGAGCACGTGGCCAAGGGTGTGCTGGAATTGCAGAACGTCGAGGTTGAAGTACACAACCGCGAGTTCATTGACCGAGTGTTCTGAGAATCAGCGCGGAGTTCGCATCGGAGGATGCGAACTCCGCGTACACCGTAATCCGTCGTTGACGCGCTGCGCGATCTGATCCCCATCGACCAGCGCGGCAGCCCTGATCCAAAGCTTAGGCAACCCAATGGCAAGAAATAAAGAACCTAGTCTACCGCGGTTCCGGCTACTGATGGCCGGCCTCGGCAACATGGGCAACCACTGGCTACGCGTCCTTTCGGCAGTTGACGATGTGGAATTGGTTGCAGCCGTCGAGATCGACTCGGAGTTGGCGCGTGAGCGGTTCGAACAGTATCACCTCGAGCCGAAGCTGCACTTCACCTCCTACGAGGATGCGCTACGGGAGACGCGGCCCGACGGCGTGTTGTTGGTAACCCCGCCCGCCGAGCATCGCTGGATGTCCATTGCCTCTATGGAGGTTGGTATACCGGTGTTGTCTGAAAAGCCGCTGGCGGAGAGCATGGAGTCGGGGCAGGAGATCCTGGCTGCGGCGGAGCGTACCGGTGTGCTGCACATGGTCTCGCAGGACTACCGCTACCGCCCACCCGTTCAGACCGTAAAGCGTGTGCTGGACAGCGGCGACCTAGGCGCAGTTGGATCGGTGACCGTCGGGTTCTTCAAGAGCCTGATTCGCAGCGGTTTTCACGACACGTTGGCCTATCCGCTGACCATCGACATGTCGATCCACCACTTCGACCTGATGCGTTTCTTCCTGGGCCGTGAGCCGCGATCGATCTACGGCCGCGCCTGGCGCACCCCGTGGGACTGGTGGAAAGGCGACTCGTCGACCAGCGTGCTGCTGGAGTTCGCCGGCGGTGTGCAGGTGACCTACGCCGGGTCGTGGTGCGCTACCGGCCGGGAAACCACCTGGATCGGCGACTGGCGCTTCGAGTGCGAACATGGCGTCGTTATCATGCAGGACGACCGTGTCACCGTGCAGCGTCGAACCACTGAAACCGGCCTGCCGCAGGGCTATCCGCAGTATCTGAACGAGAAGCCAAAGCGCGTGCCGTTGGTGAAAATGCCCGTTGAACGGCAGGGCATGACCTTGAGCCAATTCTGCCGGGCGGTGCGCACCGGGGAGCTTCCGCCTACCACGGTCCGCGACAACATCAACTCGTTTCGCATGGTTTGGGACACGATCCGGTCCTTCGAAACCGGACAAACGGTCCCTGTGGAGGATTCACCATGACAATCAAGGTGGGCTGTTTTGCCCTCGTCGACCCATTTTCGCTGCTTGACCACCAGCTTGAACGCGTTGCCGGTCTGGGGTTCAAGTACGCAGATGTTACCGATAACCACCCGGGCGGCATTCTGGGCCGCGAGTTTGGTTTTACTGCCACTGCCAGCCTGGATGACAACCCGCGCGATGTGCTGGACCTGTTCACAAAGTATGGTCTCACAGCAACCAGCGTCTGCGCGCACGCCAATCTACTGGATCCCAGTTCGCCGGCGCGCTATGCAACCAACGAGATCATGAAAGCAGTGCGGCTGGCCGCTGGCATGGGCGTGCGTGATGTCATCACCACAGAAGGCGACCCGAAATCAGCCTGGGGCCATAGCCTGAGCAGGGATGAGAAGGTGTTCATCGTTGCCGAAAAGCTGCATGAGCCGCTGCGGCTGGCCGATGCCTATGGCGTCCGTATTCTGCTGGAGCCTCATGGCGAGTTGACCGACTCTATCGCCGGTATGCAGGCAATCATGGATCGGCTTGGCAACCCCGAACACCTGGGCGTTAACATGGACACGGGGAACGCATGGCTCGGCGGCGCTGATCCGGTCGAGATGGCTAAAACGTTTCGCGACAAGATCTTTCACATTCACTGGAAAGACCTGCCGGCCGATTGGGAAGCTCAACGCGGCACAATCTATGGTTGTGGATTCGGTCCGATCGCTTTAGGCGACGGTGTGATCGACATCGCGGGTGTGTTCGACGTGTTGAAAGATTCACCGTATGTCGAGTACTCGACGCTGGAGGTTGGCGGCGATGAGAATGTACTCAAGAGCTACGCCTATTTGAAATCATTGGGCGCCGAGTAACATCCAGACACTGGTGACGGATACAGAAGATCGGTTCAATGAGAGTCAATCTAGCTTACGGCCGCAGCGGCCTTGACATCGATCTGCCGGACCGGACGGACGTCCTTACGCCGCGCTTCGTGGCCGGGCTGCCCGACGAACCAGCAGCCCTATTGAGCGCGCTGCGCACACCCATCGACTCGCTGCCGCTGGCGGATCTGGTCAAGCCGGGCGACACGGTGGTGGTGGTTCACACCGACATCACCCGCGCCACACCCAACGACCGCATCCTGCCGGTGCTGCTGGCCGAGCTGGAACGGGCAAGCGTGTGGCGGCAGGACATCACGCTGCTCAACGGGCTGGGAACGCATCGTCGCCAGACGGACACCGAACTGCGGGCGATGCTGGGCGACGCGGTGGTGGACAACTACCACTGTCTGCAACACGATTGCTTCGACGATGCTGCGCTTGTTTCGCTGGGCGAGACCAGCCGTGGCCATCCGGTGCGCATCAACCGCGCTTACATGGAAGCCGATGTCAAGATCTTAACCGGCTTCATCGAGCCGCACTTCTTCGCCGGCTTCAGTGGCGGCCCCAAGGCAATCCTGCCATCGTTGGCCGGCGCCGAGAGCGTTTTCACCAACCATGGCGTGCAGATGATCGGCGACCCGCGAGCAGTCTGGGGAATCCTGGATGGCAACCCGATCTGGGAGGAAATGCGCGAGGTTGCGTTGAGCAGCGAGCCGACGTTCCTTCTCAACGTGACGCTCAACAGCCAACGCCAGATCACCGGGGTGTTTGCCGGCGACATGCTGCATGCCCACGCGGCCGGCTGCGAGTTCGTCCGTTCCAGCGCGATGGCAGCGGTAGACGAGCCATACGACGTGGTGATCACCACCAACAGCGGCTATCCGCTGGATCAGAATCTCTATCAGGCGGTCAAAGGGATGAGCGCGGCAGCGCGAGTGGTGCGCGACGGCGGCGCGATCATCGCCGCGGCGGCGTGTGAGGATGGCCTGCCCGATCACGGACAATATGCCGCGCTGCTGGCGCAGGCTGGCTCGCCGCAGGGCATTCTTGACCTGATTTCGCAGCCCGGATTTCAGGCCCACGACCAGTGGCAGGTGCAGACTCAAGCGCTGATCCAGCAACGGGCTGATGTGTACGTCTACAGCGACGGCTTGACCGACGCGCAGATCGAGCAAGCGTTGTTCACACCGTGCCGCGACATCACCGCGACGGTTGCTGATCTGCAAGCGCGCTACGGCCCGCATGCCAGACTCTGCGTCATGCCCGACGGCCCGCTGACGATTCCTTACCTGAGAGAAACGTGATGATCATGTGACGGCAATCGATACGTTTCACGCCTCACGTTTCATTCTACAGCAATCTTCCACTTGAATACCACCCAGATGCTGGCATCACCAGCCGACACAAGGAGCATCCCATGTCACCCTATGATCGTCCCGTCAACGTGGCCATCATCGGCCTCGGCTTCGGCGCAGAGTTCATCCCGATCTACCAACGGCATCCCAAGGCGAACATGTACGCCATCTGCCAGCGCAACGCTGAAAAGCTAAATAAGATCGGCGATACCTTTGGCGTCGAAACCCGCTACACCGACTACGAGGACGTGCTGGCCGATCCCCAGGTCGATTTCGTCCACATCAACTCGCCGATTCCCGACCACGCCTGGATGTCGATTGCCGCTCTCAAAGCCGGCAAGCACGTTTTCTGCACGGTTCCCATGGCAACCACCATCGAGGAGTGCGAGCAGATTGTGAACCTCGTCAAGGAGACCGGTCTCAAATACATGATGGCGGAGACCGTCGTCTACAGCCGCGAGTTCCTCTTCATCAATGAGATGTACGAGCGCGGCGACCTGGGCAAGCTGCAATACATGCAGGCCTCACACCCACAGGACATGGAAGGCTGGCCGGAGTACTGGGAGCGCATGATCCCGATGCACTACGCTACTCATGTGGTCTCCCCGGTGCTGGGACTGGTAAAGGGACACGCCGAATACGTGTCATGTTTTGGTTCGGGGACGATCAATGAGCGGCTGGCGGAGAAGTCCGGCAATTCCTTCGCTGTGGAGTCGTGCCACATCAAGATCAAGGATTCGGACGTGGCTGCGCACATCTGGCGCTTCCTCTTCGACACGGCCCGCCAGTACCGCGAGTCCTTCGACGTCTACGGCTCCAAGAAGAGCTTCGAGTGGGCGCTGATCGAGGACGAGGAGCACGTGATCCACACGGCCAAGAAGCCCGAGCCGGAGATCCCCGAGCGCGTCAGCGTGCCCGACTATGCCCACCTCCTGCCCAAGGAGATCCAGATGTTTACGTCCACCATTCAGGACGCCGAGCATCTGTCGTTCATCCAGGGTGCCGGGCATGGCGGCTCCCATCCCCATCTGGTCAACGCCTTCGTATCGGCGCTGGTCGATGACAAGGATCCCTGGCCCAACGCGGTCACCAGCGCCAACTGGACCTCGGTCGGCATCTGCGCCCACCAGTCAGCGCAGCAAGGCGGCGCAATCGTGCAGCTGCCTGCGTTCACGCTGCCAGGCTAAGCTAATGTTCCGATCAGATCGAGGGTTCGCGACCGGAGAATAGACAGGATTTACAGGATCAACAGGATTTTCACTTCTTGGTCAGAGCATTTCCAAATCCTGAAAATCCTGTTAATCCTGTCGAACCCTTTTCTCCCGTTTTCGGTTGAACATCAGTTTAGATGCGGCTGACCTGACACAGGTAGGAGCGAAGCGGCGTCGAGCCGCTGATGGGGTCCGCTGCTTCGCTGCCGATGAGCAGGTTGACGTTGGCGCCAGTTTCATCGAAGGCCGGGTAGCCTGGAGCGTCGATCTCCGGGCAAGCCTGCCACCAGCCGTGCTGTCCGCAGACAACTCGCGGATTCAGGGTATCGTCGAACTTGGCGCGGGCGCGCACGCTTCCATTCGGCGTTTCGATGGCAACCCAGTCGCCGGCGTTGATGCCGCGTGCTACGGCTGTGTCCGGATGCAGTTCGATCTCGGGCTCGCGTGCCCGCCGGCGCAGGCTCGGCAGTGCGCGGTGCTGGCTCTCGCAGAACAGCGTGTGCTTGGCGCAGGTGAAGATCAGCGGGTAGCGCTCAGCCAGCTCTGGCTGCGAAAACGGGCTTACCAACGGTTCCTCGAAGCCGGGTAGCGGCGGATAGCCTGCCTCCAGCAGCGTTTGGGAATATAGCTCGATCTTGCGCGTCGGCGTCGCAAAGCCGCGCGGGATGCCGTCCTGCTCTTCGGCGTACTTGCGATAGCGCGTCTCGACCGGTGGTTGGATGCCGCGCGGGCTGGCACGCAGCGCTTCGAGCGAAATGCCCGACGGCGCCAGTTGATGGCGATAGGCTGCGTCGATGTCACAATCCCAGAACTGACTGCCCAGGCCGAGCCGCCTGGCCAGATCGAACACGATCTCCATATCCGACCGCGCTTCGCCTTGGGGTTGGACCACCGGCTGTCGCAGTTGTATCAGCGACTGCGCGGCCGGGCTGACTTCGAAGCCGAGCCTCAGCGCCTCGTGCTCGAAGGGGGTGGAAGCCGGTAGAACCACATCGGCCAGTTCAGCAGTCGGGTTCATGAACAGATCGGTGTGCACGTAGAATTCCAGCGCGGCCAGCGCCTCGCGCCCACGTTGGCTGTCGGCGTGGGACAGCAGCAGATTAGCGCCGAACCCTACCAGCCCGCGAACTGCATACGGCTGCTCGTCCAGCACGGCCCGGTAGAACTCCTCCGAGGTGGTGTGTTGCCAGCGAGCCGGTCCCATCGGCCGGTCGCCCAAGCCGACTGTGCGAGCGCGTTGGTCAGCCGACAACAGGTCGTGACCGGCGACGTTTACAGTCGGCGCGGCTGCGAACTGCACGTTGCCGCCCCGGTCATCGAAGCTGCCGGTCAGTGCATAAAGCTGCCCGATGGCGCGTGCGATCTCAGTCGCGTTGGTATGCTGTTCGACGCCACTCCAGGCGTAGTAGGCTACCGGCCGCGACTCCCAAAGCAGCCGCGCCGCATCGACCACCTGCTCTGGCTGAACCCAACAAATGGATTCTACGGCCTCAGGAGTAAAACGGCGGCAGGTTTCGGCGACTAGGTCGAAAGCTGGCCGGCAAGCCAGCATACCGGCGGGCGTTTTGACAGGATGCTCGCCGAACAGCGCGAGGTGGGCGGTGTCGTTTTCGTATTGGCCGGTAGCCGGGTCGTAGATGACAGGCCGGCTCGTGGCCTCGTTCCAGGCGATGAAGCGCTGGCGGCTGCCATCCTCGACCAGATCAGCTTCGGTCAGTAGCCGTCCGTCGTCCGGGCGCACCAGCAGAGGCCCGTTGGACCATTGGCGGATGAAGGCGTCATCATACCAGCCGCGCTCGATCATGACGTTGGCAATGCCCAACGCCAGCGCACTGTCGCTGCCGGGGCGAACCTGTAGCCATACGTCGGCTTTCTTGGCCAGTCCGGTGCGCCGCGGATCGACGACGATCAGGCGGGCGCCACGTTTGAGCGCCGCCGTGGTGGCCGTGGCATGGGAAATTCGCACGTTGTTCGGGTTGTAGCCCCAGAATAGAAGGCAGCCGGCGTTTTCGATGTCTGGCATGTACACACCGGGCACTCCGGCGCCGAACGTGTATTGCGTCGCTCCGTAGCGGCCCCAGCCACACAGCTCCATGGATGCACACATGTTGGGACTGCCGAACGCGCGCACCAGCCGCTCGATCCAGACTATCGAATCCGAGATCGCCGAGGTGGACGGGGAAGCGATGCTGAACATGACACTTTCCGGGCCGTACTGGTCCGCCAGGCGACGTAGATTAGCAGCGGTCAGGTCCAACGCTTCGTCCCAACTGATCTGCTGCCAACCAGGATCGGGATCGCCCTTGGGACGCGTGCGCTTCAGCGGGTGGAGCAGCCGGTTTGGGTGATAGACCAGTTCCGGCGCTGCTCGCCCCTTGGCGCACAGCGCCTGGCCCGTGGGATGCAGAGGATCTGACTCAAGTGCAGTGAAACGGCCGTCTTCCACCACCGCAACCGATCCGCAGCGTGAGACGCACAAGGCGCAAAAGCAAGGAATTCGTTTCTGATCTTGATCTGGCATGATCAAGCCTCCATAGGCGCGGCTGACGAGCCTATCAGTCCGCGAGTTTCAGGCTCTGGAGAACCAGTTCGTTCAACCTCGATGTTGAGTCGTAGACAATCCGGTAGGTGAAGAATGGTCCATCGATGAACAAGAACCGGCGTTCTCGCAACTCGCCGCCAAGTTCGCCCCGAAAGTCAAACGCCGTACAGTGGTGGCCGGCGAGAACCTGCTGACTAGGCTCACCGATCTGTTCATCCAAGGATCGTTCACTGAGAAAGTGGCGCTGTGCGGCGATCAATGCCTGATGGTTCAGCAGTACCGAAATTGTGCTGCCCAACGAGCTGGACACTCAACGTCGGCAAACCGACGCCATGAGAGATGATGTTGAACGCCGTCGCGCTGGAAGGATCCCGCTGCCTGCAACTATTCATACAGTCATGCGAACAGACGCCACATCCCGAACGCCGGCCCGGCCGCGGGCAAGGTGACCAAGCCATCGGCCCCGGACCGGAGATCGGCGGTACCGGCCAGACCGGCGAGTTCCGTGCCAACTACTGCTGCCGGCAATTGGACCGGTTCGTGGTTCGCACGCGCGGCGTGGACCAGCACTGTCTCACCCGGTGCCTCGCGCAGGAAGGTCAACGCGTCGTCGCCGACGGCGAGCCAGCGCAAGCCACCGCGCTGCAACGCGACGCTGGTAGCGCGCGCACCGAACAGCGCCCGTGTTTTCGCAAGCCGTCGCTGGTCCCACCGCTCCGGATGCGCCCACGGCATGGGGATACGGGCGTACTCCGGCCCCATGGTTGCCAGCCCGATCTCGTCGCCGGCATAGATCATCGGAACGCCTGGGTAGGCTGCCAGCATGCCGAATGCCACATCGACCAGCTTCTCGTCGCCCAGTAGCGAGACGATCCGGTGCGTGTCATGGGAGCCGATCAGATTCATCGCGTGCAAGGTGGCCTGCCAGGGAGTGACGCCGGACAGATCGCGCATCGCAGCAACAACCATCCCACCCGGCAGGTTGGGCAGCATCGGATACTTGCCGTGCGCGTATGGCCGCGGCTGGGGCGGCAACAGCCATTGCCACAGCGGCCGGGTAAACGCCGCGTAGTTCATTGTCCCGTGATAGCCGTCGCCGTAGAGATCACGGCTGGCGTCGTGGTTTGACTCAGCCTGCAGGAACGACTCGGACGTGACCTGCGCCATGGTGCGGCGGATGGTCGCGGCCACCTCACGGCTGACGTTGATGTCGCCGTGGATGCCGGTCATGTTGGCGACATCGATCCGCCAGGCAGCCAGCGCATGCGGGCCAAGCCAGCGGGCGACAACCGAGGCGGGACCGTCGTAGAGCCGGCGGCGCAGTTCGCGGCTGCGATGGTCGAAGATCGGCATCTCCTTCATGCCCCACCAGCAGTCATAATTCTCGGGCCAGTTAGAGAAGAAGAAGAAACCCACCTCTGGCGCGTTTGGATCGGCCAACGCTGCCTGGAACCACTCGTGGGTGTCCCCGCAGTGATTGGTTGTCAGGTCGCCCATCAGGTGGATGCTGCGGGCGCGCGCGGCTGCGGACAACCTTGCCATGGCCTCATCGCCGCCCAGCAGCGGATCGACTTCGTTAAAAGTCGAGGCGTTGTAGCGGTGGTTCGACTCGGCCGGGAAGAACGGCGTCAGATAGATCGTTCCGACACCCAGCGACGCGATGTGGTCCAGGTGTGCGGTGATGCCGTCGAGGTCGCCGCCGTAATACTGGCGCAGCGTATCCGGTCCCTCGCCGATCACAGGGTCGTCCCAGGCAGCGGGCTTTGCCCACACTGGCGCCGGGCGATCGACCGACTTGGCGAAGCGGTCGGGAAAGATCTGGTACATCGTGCCGGTTGCCCACGGCGGCGGCGGATCGTAGGTGCTGACGCGGAAGTCAGCAGCGTCGGCGACGTCATGGCTGTGCAGCCCGACGCCGTTGAGCCACTGGTAGCCATATGGGCCGCCGTCCAGCAGCCAGCGGTAGCTCACAACCGGGTTGACCACCGGCAATTCGGCGCGCAGCCAGGTGGCGCGTTCATCCTGCCGATCGACCGTTGCGCGCACCAGCTCTGGCTCGCCGTCGTTGATCACACGCACCCAGGCGCTGGTGACATCGCTGGTACGCGGCACACGCAACAAGACGCTGACCGTGCCGCCCAGTCTGGGATTCGGGTCAGGAACGTATAGCGCCGAGCCATCATGATGGGGTTGGGACCAGGTGAATTCTGTCATTGCGTCTCCTCACGTACCTGTTCAGTCTGGGCAGTCGCGGAGATTTCGGAAGTCGCCGTCCCACTGCAAAAGGTGCATCCTCCGGCCCGGAGGCGCCTTGCCCCTGGAACCGGCGACTTCCGAAGTCTTGGGCTGAACAGTTA
>JACKBK010000003.1 GCA_020634555.1 Caldilineae bacterium | reverse complement strand
GCGGCTGCACTGTTGTCGCGGCCGCGGCGCGGGCCGAACCTTGCCGCGACGGGCGTGATCGGCGGCGCATCGGCTGAGGACACTTCCGGCTTTGCGCGCGCCACCGGCCCGCAGCCGCTGAGCTTTCCTGCTGACTACGGACCGCATCCCGACTACCAGACCGAGTGGTGGTACTACACCGGCAACCTGGATGATGCCGCCGGACGCCATTTCGGTTACCAGTTTACCATCTTTCGGCGGGCGGTGTTGCCGGCCGGCCAGCGCCCTGTCCGCGCCTCGGACTGGGCGGCTGACCAGGTTTACATGGGCCACTTCGCGCTGACCGACGTGGACGGCCAGGACTACCAGGCTTTTGAGCGCTTCGCACGCGACGGTGCAGGGTTGGCCGGTGCGCAGGCCGAGCCGTACCGCGTCTGGCTGGAGGACTGGCGTGTGGAGGAGACCGGTCCGGGCACGACACGCCTGCAGGCCGCGGCGGGCGATGTTGCCATCGACCTGACGTTGAGCGACCTCAAGGGGCCGGTGCTGCACGGCGATCGTGGATACAGCCAGAAGGGGCCGGACCCGGGTAACGCATCCTATTACTATAGTTTGTCCCGGCTCGCCAGCGACGGCGTTGTGACGGTTGGCGACCGCTCGTTCCCTGTGCAGGGGCTGAGCTGGCAGGACCACGAGTACAGCACCAGCGCGCTGGCGGCAGATCAGGTTGGCTGGGATTGGTTTGCCTTGCAGCTTGACGACGGCAGCGAACTGAAGGTCTTTCATATCCGCAAGGCTGACGGTAGCGTCGATCCCTTCTCTGCCGGCACTTTCATTGCCCCCGATGGTTCCGCGACGCCGCTGACACACGAGGACTTTACCATCACAGTTCATGACACCTGGCGCAGCCCGCACAGCAGCGCTGAGTATCCGGCGCGTTGGACGGTGGCTGTGCCGTCCCAGGGGCTGCGGCTGGAGATCGAACCCTATCTGGCTGACCAGGAGCTAAACGTCTCCTATTCCTACTGGGAAGGCGCGGTCAATTTCACCGGCGAGCGCAACGGGATGCCGGTAAGCGGCGATGGCTATGTGGAGATGACCGGCTACGCCGGCAGTATGCAAGGACAGTTTTAACGAAGTGACGTAGAAGCTCATTTGTCGCGGGCCAGCGATGTAGCGGCGGGAATCGACCGCATATGCTATAATTCGCCGTGCACTGTTGCGCTGAGCGGTTTGTTCGGACAGCCGACTGCTGCTGATTCTGGTTTCGTCTCACAACTTGAAGGGAGAGATCACCATGAAAAACGTCTCTTGGCGACTGACAATCATCCTGGCCGCTGCTCTTGTCGCGGCAGCCGCGCTGTCTCTGGTTGTTCTAACTCCTGACGCTACTGCGGAGAAGGGCTTTACGCAGCAGCAGTCTGCCGGGCTGCAAGCATTGCAGACAACGCCGCAGCCCACCGCCGGCGACAGCACCTGGGGCCGTATTCGCGCTGCCAATGTTTTACGGTTCGGCACCTCGGCCGACTATCCACCTTTCGCCTACTATGACGACAATTTCCGGCTGGATGGGCTGGATATCGCACTGGCCAGAAAGCTGGCCGAGACCCTGGGCATTCCGGTGGAGATCAAGGATATCGCGTTTGAGGGACTGGCCGGCGCCTTGGATGTGGGCCAGATCGATGCGGCCATTGCAGCTATGGCCATCACACCAGAACGCCAGCAGACAATGGACTTCAGCGACGTGTACTACATCAGCGAGGACGCCATTCTCAGCCACACCGGCTCAGGCATCGACGCTGTGGTGGAGGTGCAGGACCTGGCGGGCAAACGGATCGGCGTGCAGCGCGGGACGATCTTCGAAACCTGGTTGAACGCGTCGCTGGTGGAAACCGGGCTGACCGACGCTACCAACATCTTCGCCTACACCGACGCCGACCTGGCAGTCAACGATCTCAAGCGCGGCCGGGTCGATGCGGTGGTGATGGATCTGGAACCAGCCAAGACGTTCACCGGCAAAAACGGTCTGCGGCTGGTCGGACAGGGACTGAACCGGGAGATGTTCGCCATCGCTGTCTCCAAGGGACAGCCAGAGCTGCTGGCGCTGATCAACCAGGCCTTGAACAAGCTCAAGGATGAGGATGTGATTGCGACTCTGGTGCAGCAGTATATCGGCCAGGACTCCGCTGACCAGGTGCCGCTGCCAACGCCTGCGCCGCCGCCCTGCATTGACGCGATGGCTTACGTCAGCGACCTGACCTACGACGATAGCGTGCGCGTGCCGGTTGTGCCTCCCAATCAGACGTTCCAGAAAGGCTGGCGAGTGCGCAATGCCGGCACCTGTCCATGGACACCAGGCTACGCGCTGACCTTTGCCGGCGGTGATCAGATGGGAGGTGTTGCGGCGCAGATCGTCAACGAAGTGGCGCCAGGAGCGACGGTCGATCTGTACGTCAACATGGTTGCACCGACTGCGCCTGGAAGGTACCGCGGCTTTTGGCAGATGAAGAACACGGAGGCGACTCCTTTTGGCGAACGAATCTGGGTCAGCATTGAGGTGCCCGCGCCGCCGACTCCGACACCTTCGCCTACACCGCAATCGCAAGGCACGACCATAGACTTCCGCGTCGACCGCACCAACATTCGTCAGGGCGAGTGCGTTAACTTCAGTTGGAACGTTCAGAACGCGCGCGAGGTCTATTTCTACCGCGAGGGCAACAACTGGCAGGATCATCCCGCTGTAGGCCAGGAGACGCGGGCTGCCTGTCCGCAGTTCACCAGCAAGCACATCCTGCGCGTCGTCCGGCCCGACGGCGGGGTCGAAACGCGCGAGATCACAATCTACGTCGAGACCGGAGCGAACCCACCGGCCATTACCGTGCTCGAGACAGTTCCATCGGGCAACATGCCGGCGAACCAGTGCGTCATCGTCCGTTGGGACGTCCAGGGCAACGCGTCTCGTGCGATTCTGACGCGCAACGGCGCACAGTTGTGGAACTCGGCGCCGCTGCGAGGCAGCCTTCAAGATTGCCCACCGCCCGGCAAGGCTACCTATCAGATTGAGGCCCAAGGCCCTGGCGGAACAGTGCGCCGAAGTGTAGATCTGTTTGTCAATTCACGATGAGTGCCAGGTGTCAGTCACTTTTCGCTCCTTTCGCTCCGCTACAGGAGTCTTCGAAAGCGACTGACACCTGGATCCGGTGCAATATCAACCCATATTCTCAGGAGGTTCTCAACAATGAAGGATTTGCGAGCATTCTTACTGCGCGGCAACGTGCTGGATCTGGCCGTCGCCGTCATCATTGGCGCTGCGTTTGGCGCCATCGTCACATCTCTGGTCAACGACATTATCATGCCGCTGATCGGAATCCTGCTGGGCGGAATCGACTTCACCGCCCTATCCGTGCAAGTTGGTGATGCGACCATTACATACGGACTCTTCATCCAGGCCATCATCAACTTTATCGTCATCGGAGTCACTGTCTTCTTCGTGGTGAAATACGCCGGCCGCCTTTTTGACGAAAAGGAAGCTGCGCCGGCTGCCCCGCCCGAGCCATCGGCAGAGGAGAAGCTGCTGACCGAGATCCGCGATCTGCTCAAGGAGCGGTCCTGACCCACCTGAAAAGATGAAGGTCAGCCGGTTGTTGCCGTTGTTTGAAAAGACACGAGCAATAACCGGCTGACCTTTGGCCGGCCAATGGATGAAAAGACTTGCTATGACCAAGTTTTGGATTAACACCGTCAACCGGAACCACGTGCTTTTGGGGAGTGATGGCGGTTTCTTTCAGGCGAATCACGGTAAACGACGTGCGCTCGACCGGATGCATTCTGGCGATGTGGTCGTTTTCTACTCGCCGCGCGAGAGCTTTGAGAGCAAGGCGTCGTTGCAGCGCTTCACGGCCGCGGCTGTCGTGGCTGACGAACCTGTCTACCAGGTAGAGATGTCTCCCGACTTCAGGCCCTTCCGTCGCAACGCTCGCTTTCTTGAATGCCGCGAAGCGGAGATTCGACCGCTCATCGAGCATCTGGCCTTCATAGAGGACAAAACCCGTTGGGGATACAAGTTTCGCTTTGGCGTTTTCGAGATCCCGCGCCGTGATTTCGAACTGATCGCTGACGCTATGGAGCTTGTACTGCCGGCTGGACAAGAACAAAGCCTGGCATGACTAACACAACTTCTGCATCAGCCAGCGGACCAACCATGAACCGCCGCCAGGCCTGGTGGCTTGCCATTCGCCCCAAGACATTGCCGGCAGCCGTGGGGCCGGTGCTGGTCGGCATCGGCCTTGCCGTGGGCGACGGCGTGTTTAGCCTGTTGCCCGCGCTGGCCGCGCTGACCGGCGCGCTGCTCCTTCAGATTGCCAGCAACCTGGCCAACGACTACTACGACTTCGTCAAGGGCTACGACCAGGCCGACCGCACCGGCCCCACAAGAGTCGCAGCCAGCGGCCTGATCTCTTTGCGCGAGCTGAAGCTGGGGCTGGCTGTTGTGCTGGCGCTGGCAGCCCTGGTGGGGGCGTACCTGATCTGGGTCGGCGGCCTGCCGATCCTGATTATCGGCGTGGCCGGCATGATCTCAGCGGTGATCTACAGCGGCGGCCCGTTTCCCCTCTCTGCCAACGGGCTGGGCGATCTGTTCGTGTTCGTCTTCTTCGGCCTGGCAGCGGTGGTTGGCACGTACTACGTTCAGGCGTTGACGGTGACGCCGGCCGTCTGGATTGCAGCCATCGCGCCGGGGACGCTGATCACCGCGATCCTGGTTGTCAACAATCTGCGCGACATTGACACCGACGCGCGGGCGAACAAGCGGACACTGGCTGTCCGTCTTGGCCGGGCCGGCGCCCGCGGCGAATACACGCTGTTGCTCCTGCTGGCCTATCTGACCCCGGCGGCCATGCTGGCCGTGTCAGCGCTGGGAGGTGCGGTACGCCCGGTGGATCTGTTGGCGCTGCTGCCGTGGCTGACGTTGCCGAAAGCGCTGCGGCTGCGGAGCGTGATCTACTCAGGCGTGGAAGGGCCGGTGTTGAACAAGACACTGGCGGGCACTGCGCAGTTAAGCCTGTGGTTTAGCGCGCTGTTTGCTGTCGGGCTGGCCGCGGCTGGACTGCTGTAAGACGGGTTTGATGGGAGAGCATCGGTGCTGAAGCGTGAAACGTGAAACGTGAGGCGTGAGGATTGAACCAGAAGCCAGGAATGGAGAGTTATATGTCGGAGACAACCAATGGCTTGCCTGCCAGGCTGCAAGCGATCGTTGAGGAGTTCGAATGGGCCGAGGGGCGCGAGAAGTTGGAGCTGTTGCTGGATTTCTCGGCGCAAATGCCGCCGTTGCCGGAGTGGCTGGCCGAGCGACACGACAGCATGGATCAGGTCCATGAGTGCATGTCGCCTGTGTTTGTCCACGGTGAGTTGGTGGACGGTCGCATGCAGTGGTATTTTGATGTGCCGCCGGAGTCGCCCACCGTGCGCGGCTATGCGGCGTTGATGGCAGCCGGGTTGAACGACGCAACGCCTGACGAAGTGCTGCAAGTACCGGCCGACTTCTGGCAGGCGATGGGGCTTCAAGAGGTAGTCACCTATCAGCGGATCAGAGGTATCTCGGCGATTCTGGCGCACATGAAGCGGCTCGCGCTGGAGATCGAACAGACAACGGCCTGATAATTAGACGCGAGGAGATCCCCAATGCGTATTCTGAGCCCGGCTATCAACCTGTTCTTCGAAAGACTGGTGCGCAGCCAATCACTGGACCAGATCGCCGATTCCATGGCTGCGTCCGGCCAGAAGCTGGAGTTGCTCTTCGGTGCAACCGGCGATAGCGACCACAATCGGCGGGTGGTCAGCCACATCGTTGGCATCGAGCGGTGGGGCCAGCGGCGGCTGCGCGCTGCATTGGGTGAGCCGCTGGTCATCGACGAGTACGACGATTACAGGCCGCCACGCGTGGCAACCTTGCCTGAGTTGCAAGTCGACTTTGTTGCAACGCGCCAGGATACGGTGGCGCTGGCGCATGATCTGGCAGCAGCAAACGTCGGGTCGGTTCAGATTCCACACAATCAGTGGGGCAATCTATCGGTTCGCGGTTGGCTGAGCTACCTGGACTTTCATGCAAGCCAGGAGGCGAGGAAACTAAAGTAGCAGAGTTAGTCCTTTGCTTCAGGCTCTCCTCCGTTGATGTAGCTGAACAGCCGCGGGATCGTGCTATGTGTGCCAACCTCATCTTGCATCAGCGCGTATGGCGCGGAGGTTCCGCGGCCGCCAGGCTTGCGCCCCTGCTTCTGCTCTCTTTCCAGGTATCTTGTCATTTCCTCTTTCCCCGTCTATAATGGCGCGGGCTAGGGCAATACACAGACTGGAGACCCTTACGCATGGCAGATATTTTCGACAAGGCATATAACTACACGACCGTCAAGGAAGTGATGGCAACCGGCTATTATCCTTATTTCATCGCGCTGGACGGCCACGAGGGCACGGAGGTCGTCTACCACGGCCGGCGGCTGCTCATGTTCGGGTCCAACAACTATCTGGGTCTGACAACGCATCCCAAGGTGCGCGAGGCAGCTATCGAGGCGATCAAGGTGTACGGCACAAGCTGCACCGGATCCCGGTTCCTCAACGGCACGTTGACCATGCACGAGCAGCTCGAAGCCGAGTTGGCCGACTGGGTCGGCAAACCGGCTTCCTTGGTGTTCAGCACCGGCTACCAGACCAATCTGGGGACCATCACGGCGCTGGTGGGCCGCGGCGACTACACGATTCTCGACAAGGACGACCACGCCAGCATCGTGGACGGCGCGCAGATGGCTTACGGCGACATGAAGCGCTATCGCCACAACGACCTGGGCGACCTGGAGCGGGTGCTGAAGTTGCTGCCGGAAAATGCCGGCAAGCTGGTCGTTGTCGACGGCCTGTTCAGCATGGAAGGGGACATCGCCCCACTGCCGGAGATTCTCCCCGTCGTCAAGAAATACGGCGCTCGCCTGATGGTGGACGACGCGCACGCGATTGGTGTGCTGGGCGGCGGACGCGGCACATCCGCCCATTTCGGTGTGACTGACGAGGTTGATCTGATCATGTCCACCTTCAGCAAGTCGTTCGCCAGCCTGGGCGGCTTCATTGCCGGCGACCACGACGTCATCGCCTACATCAAACATCACGGGCGGTCGATGATCTTCAGCGCCAGCATCCCGCCCAGCAACGCGGCCGCCGCGCTGGCCGCGCTGGAGATCATGCGCGACCAACCAGAGTTGGTGCAGCGCGTCAACGACAATGCCGCCTACATGCGCCGCGAGCTGAACCTGCTCGGCTACAACACCGGCCAGAGCTGCACGCCGGTTGTGCCGATCATCATTGGCGAGGACCAGGTCTGCTTCTTCGTCTGGAAAACCCTTTTCGACGCCGGCGTCTTCGTCAATCCGGTCATCAGCCCGGCAGTGCCGCGCGGCCGCGCGCTCCTGCGCACGAGCTACATGGCGACCCACACCGTGGATCAGATGAACCAGGCGCTGGAGGTCTACGCCGCGGTGGGCAAGGAAGTGGGCATCATTTAGCGCCGTTCACGACCCAGTTGTAAAATCAACCGCACGGCCCGTCGGGCCGTGCGGTTTTGATTCGAGTAATTGGAAGCTGCTCCACCCGTCGAATCCACTCTGCGTGAGCGGCAGACTCTCGCCTTCGCAGGAGTGGCGCAGCGATGCAGGATGAGTAGTTGCGCCGTGCTCAGAAACCGCCGCCAACGCGCAGCGCGGCTCGTTCGGCTTCGATACGTACCTCAAGGTCTGGATCGCTGCGTGCGATGGCCTTCAAGGCTGGCTGCATGCGCGCCTCTCCGATCTCGCCCAACGCCCAGACGGCTTCCTGGCGCACGCCAGCATCAATGTCGTGGGCGGCTCGCAACAGCGGGTTCCCAGCCCGCGGTGACCCGATGAACCCCAGCACCTGGGCCGAATGGCGGCGTGTCAGCGGGTTGCGGTTCTGCAAACCGACTACCAATGCCGGTACCGCCTCAACGTCCTTTTCCAGCAAGATCAGTTGGGCTGCGTTGCGGCGCGGCGTAAGCGCCTCGTCGCTCAGGCCATCTACCAGCACAGCCAGCGCGGCCGGGGTGCCGATAGCGCCCAGAACCGTGGCTGCCGGACGCGGATTGTCGGTGGCCATGAAGATGCGCGTCAAGTCAGGAACGAATGAGCGGGATCCAATGGCGGCCAGTTCCTGGGCAGCCTGCTCCTGTTGCAAGGGATCGCCGTTTTCGAGTTGATCCAGCAACTGCTGGCTGCGAGTGCCGGTTTCAGACTGCGCGGCGACCGTCTGCGGCGCGACGACTGCCAGCAACGTTGACAGAGCCAGGCACAGAAGCAGCGCCAACAGCAACAGGCGGCGATGATGTCGAAATAGAAGTGGCATGAAAAATATCTCAATGTGGTGATATAGTTATGTCTGAGCATCCGGGAGGGATGCCGGTGCATTATAGCCGAAAGTACGCCGCGCGAAAAACCCTCCGGGTCTGGTTATCGATAACCAGACCCGGAGGGTTTCCGGTTTTCCCGTAAAAAGTTGTGCGCTCCGGTCAGCCCAACCGGAGCGCACAGGGGAAGAAGGGGAGGAAATACAACGCAAGACACCCTCATAACGCCGCTGTCCCGAAAAAGGTTCCATTCTTTTGACACATTCTTGCATTTTAGCTAAGATTCTTTGCAAGCACACCAGCTCAGAGGTGACGGTAACTTAATGCAATCCTTGCAGCTACGCCAGCGAGACTACCTTTTGCGCATCAGCCGGGCCATGACTTCCCGGCAGGATCTGCCGTCTCTGTTGCGCTTGATTCTGAACAGCGCGGCCGAGATGGTCGGCGGCGAGGTGGGACTGCTGGTGCTCCGCCAGGCGGACGGACGGCTGATCCCCCAGGCGATCTTTGGCCTTTCCTCGGCCAAGGCGGCCGGCCTGGCTGCCAGACTGATGGAGTTGCCGCCATTGGTCGCCGGAGCTGGCAGCTCGCGCAGCCTGCCTGAGTTGTCGCTGCCGCTGGTGTCGGCTGCTGCCGGTGTTCCCCTGCGTCAGGTGGTACAGTTGCCGCTGCGCATCGAGGACGAGCAGTTGGGCGCGATCTATGTCTTCCGCAGCGGCGGGCTGGCCTTCGGCGCCAACGAACGCCAGGTGCTGCAAAGTTTCGCCGACCAGGCCGCCATCGCTGTCCGCAATCTGCGGCTCTACGAGCAGGCCATGGCCGAGAAGCAGCGGCTGAACGCCATCATCGAGAACAGCGCCAACGGGGTCATGATCCTGACACCCGATCGGCGCGTCCAGGTCATGAACCGCTCGCTGGCCGGCATGACCGGTTGGGCAGCGGAAGAGGCGCAGGGGGAACCGTGCTGGAAGGTGCTGCCGCTGGAGAACACGGATGGACAAAACCTCTGCGCCGCCGATGGGTCGCTGGGTGATCTCCCCGACGACGGGTCGCTCTACGTCGAGGGCGATGTCATTCGCCCCGGCGGCTCACGGCTGACGCTGGGAGTCACCTACACGCCGCTTTTCGATGACGGGGGCCAACTTCGCAACATCATCGTTAATGTGGTGGATATCACCCGCTTTCGCGAGGCTGAGGAGATGAAATCCACCTTTGTTAGCGTCATCTCCCACGAGCTGAAAACGCCGGTCTCACTGATCAAAGGCTATGCCAGCACCTTGCGCCGTCCCGACGCGTCCTGGAAGCCGGAGACGGTGCGCGACGGCTTAGGCGTTATCGAGGACGAGGCCGACCGGCTCAACGGGCTGATCGATAATCTCCTGGATGCCAGCCGCATTCAGGCCGGTGTGTTCCGGCTGGACCTGAACGAGGTCAACATCGAGCGGCTGGCGCGGCGGGCAGTAGATGGCTTCCGCTTGCAAACTGAGGCGCACCAGTTCACACTGGACTTTCCCGCTGCGCTGCCGGCCGTCCTGGCCGATGAAGCCCGCATCCGCCAGGTGATCGACAACCTGATCAGCAACGCGATCAAGTATTCGCCCGATGGCGGCGTCATTCGTATCGGCGCGTGGCACGATTCTCATGGAATCACCGTCTATATTGCAGACGAGGGTATCGGGATTCCGCCGGCCGAGCAGAGCCGGCTCTTCGAGAGCTTCTACCGCGTCGACTCGGGGATGCGCCGCCAGACAAAGGGCGCCGGCTTGGGTCTTTACCTGAGCAAGGCTATCGTCGAGGCTCACAACGGCCAGATCTGGGTGCGCAGCGCACCCGGGCAGGGATCAACCTTCTTTTTCACGCTGCCGGAAATTGTGCAAGAGCAACTGCAACCAGTGAGAGAATTATGAGTGAACACCGCCGAATCCTGGTCGTAGACGACGAAGCGCGCATGCGGCGCTTCGTGCGCATGAATTTGGAACTGGAGGGCTTTCTGGTTCTGGAGGCCAGCGACGGGCTGGAGGCGATCCGTAAAACACGCGAGGAGATGCCTGACCTGGTGCTTCTGGACGTCGAGATGCCGAAGCTGGACGGCTTCGAGACCCTGCGCGAGATTCGCCGCACGTCGCCGGTGCCGGTCATCATGCTCACGGTGCGCAGCGAGGAGGATGACCTGATCCGCGGGCTCGACCTGGGTGCTGACGACTACGTGACCAAGCCTTTCAGCGCGCGCGAGCTGGTTAGCCGCGTCAACGCGCTGCTGCGGCGAGTCGAGCTGAGCTCGCCGGGCGACCACAGCGGTCGCATCGATATCGACGACCGGCTGTCGGTTGATTTCGACCGCCGCGAGGTGCTGGTCGATGGCAAGCCGGTCAAGTTGCGTCCCACCGAATATCGTTTGCTGCATCACATGGTGCAGAATCAAGGCATTACCCTGAGCCACGAACAGTTGCTCTCCAAGGTGTGGGGCCCGGAGTACGTCGACGACAACCAACTGCTACGAGTCTATATCGCCTATCTGCGCCAGAATATCGAACCCGATCCATCCAATCCGCGCTATATTTTCAACGAGCGAGGCTATGGTTACCGTTTTGCCGACGTATGAGCGCGAGCCAGGTGACAGTCACTTTCTGAAAGTGACTGTCACCTCGATGCATGTCAAGTGACTGTCACTTCTACACCACGAACGGAGGCATACCATGTCAACCTACATCTTGCTAAGTTCACTGACCGACGAGGGCGCTGAAACGCTGAAGTACAAGCCGGAGCGTCTGATCGAAGTCAACGAGGAGTTGAAGGCTCTGGGCGTTGAGGTCAAACAACAGTACGCCGTTCTAGGGCCGTACGACTTCGTCAACATCGTGGAGGCGCCTGACAACGAGACCATCGCGCGCGTCTCCATCGAAATGGCGTCGCGTGGCAGCGTGCGCATTCTCACCCTGCCTGCCATCGACATCGCCACCTTTGTAGAAAGCCTCGGCTAGTGTCACCTTTTGCCGGCAAAACCAACACCAACCGAATCGACCGCGTGCGGCCGTCGTCGCCCCGGACAACTGTCCAGGTCAGGCTGAACGACGGCCGTATCGCGGAAGGCGACCCCGGCACCACGCTGGAGGAGTTCGCCTGCGCGCTCAACGAACATCCTGATGTGCCCTATGTCGCCGCGCTGGTCAGCAACGACCTGTACGAACTCACACTGCCCGTCCGGCGCGATATCGATGTGGAGTTTATCGACATCACCGACAAAGATGGCATGCGCATCTACCGCCGCTCGCTGGTCTTTCTGCTGGTGGCTGCGGTCAGCGAACTCTTTCCCGGCGCCTGGCTGCACGTAGACCACTCCATGACTTTCGGCGGGATGTTCTGCCGGCTGGAAGGCCGCCCACCGTTCACGCCTCAGGAACTGTCCCAGCTGCGCGAGCGGATGCAGCAACTGGTGGACCAGGACCTTCCCATCCGCCGCCAGGAGCTATCCATCCAGCAGGCAGCCGCCGAGTTTCGCGCCCGCGGCGACGAGGAAAAGGCCAGCCTGCTGGAAAACAGCGACAAGCAGACGGTGGCGGTCTACCAACTGGGAACGCACCGCAACCATTTTCACGGCTACATGGCGCCAAGCACCGGCTACCTCAAGGTCTTTGATCTGGTACACTACCCGCCCGGCTTCGTGTTGCACTTCCCGCGCCGCCATGATCCCACCCATCTCGACCCCTTCCAGGCCATGCCACGTCTGACGCAGGTCTTCCAGGAATATCGCGAGTGGCTGGAACTGCTGGACGTCAAGAACCTGCCCGCCCTGAATCGGGCCATTGACAGCGGGCGTATCCGCGAGGTCAGTCTGGTCGCCGAGGCGCTCCACGAACAGCGGATCGCGGCCATTGCCAGCGTGATTGCCAACTACCGCGAGCAGATCGGTATGGTGCTGATCGCCGGACCGTCGTCGTCAGGCAAAACCACCTTTGCCCGCCGGCTGTCTGTGCAGTTGATGGCCAACGGCATCCATCCGGTCGCGCTGGGGCTGGACAACTGGTTCGTCGATCGCGAGCAGACTCCGCTGGACGAGGACGGCAAGCCCGACTTCGAGGCGCTGGAGGCCATCGATCTGGCGCTGTTCAACCGCCAACTCAACCAGTTGATGGCCGGCGAGACGGTGACCTTGCCCAGTTTCGACTTTCGCATTGGCCGCAAGCTGCCGGGCGAGACCCTGCACATCACCCCCAACCACGTTATCCTGGTGGAGGGGATTCACGGCCTGAACCCCGGTCTGGTGCCTGACATCTCATCGGAGCGCATCTTCCGCGTCTACATCTCGGCTCTGACCCAGCTTAACCTGGACCGGCACAACCGGGTCTCCACCACCGACACGCGCATCATACGGCGTATCGTGCGCGACGCGGCCCGGCGCGGCTATACGGCTACCGATACCATCGGACGTTGGCCCAGTGTCGAGCGCGGCGAGTGGCGCAACATCTTCCCCTACCAGGAACACGCCGACGTGATGTTCAACTCGGCGCTGGTCTACGAGCTGGCTGCGTTGCGCTCGCTGGCCGAGCCGCTGCTGCTTTCCGTTGAGCCGGGCACACCGGAGCGGGTGGAGGCTGACCGGCTGCTCAGCCTGCTCCGCTGGTTTCGTCCCTGTCCATCCGACATCGTGCCCGACAACTCGATCCTGCGCGAGTTCATCGGCGGATCGATCCTCGAGGACTTTCACCCCTGGCAGCAGCGCGACAGCGGAACTGTGCTGGCTGCGCCATCGTCCTGAGTGAGGCTGCCCAACACGACCAAACCACTGGCGGTGGGCGGTCTCTTGCAGAACATGCTGTGGTGAATGGGAGTGGATCTGCCGAGCCAATGCTGCGTTGCAAGGCGTTCTGCTGTTGCCAGGAAAGGCCGCTTTTCTTGCCATTTCACCGGGCATGGGCTACAATATCGGCCCTGCCAGGGATCAATTTCACACACAACACTGCGAGCCTGCTGTTCGACTATACGACAGCGGGCGTTGCGGTTGTCAGGACACCAATGCCTGTACACGCCACCCCTCGTCACATTGCCACCCACCTTGCCGGCAAACCTGCCGTCAGGTCGTTGGTCTTTGTGTTGCTGTTGACCAGCATGCTGGTTCTGGGCTGTACGGCCAAGCCGCCGCAGCCAGCGCCTTCTCCCACCGCAGCCGCGGAAGCGCCACAGCAGCTTCCCGCGCCCGGCACTGAGGTGGCGGCGACGCCAGCTCCAGCGACGACAGACACGCAGGCCGCGCCGGCGCCGGCAGTTCTTCCAACGTCAGCAGGAACGCCCGTCTCAGAACCACCAGCAGTTGGCGAGCCGAATCGCATACTGATTCCCTCGATCGACCTTGATGCGCCGATTGAGGATGTCGGCTGGACGGTGGTTGAACGCGGCGACCGGCGCTACACCGAGTGGGAGACTGCCGACAACGCAGCCGGCCGGCACATCAACAGCGCGCGGCCGGGTGAGACGGGCAACGTGGTGTTGTCTGGCCACCACAACACCAAGGGCGAGGTGTTTCGGGCCATCAGTGAAATGCAGGTGAAGGTAGGCGACGCTATCTACCTTTATGATGATGAGGGTCAACGGTTCACCTACGTGGTGGACGAAGTGACCGATCCCCCGCTGCTGGAGGTTGGCGCGACCGAGGAACAGCGCATCGCCAACGCGCGCTACATCCTGCCGACCAACGACGCCCGCGTTACTCTGGTCACCTGCTGGCCGTATTGGACAAACACCCACCGCGTGATCGTGGTTGGCAAGCTGGCTCAATAACCGTCCCCCGAAAGGCGACAGAACTTCATGGAATTGCGAAACATTGGACGAATTTTCTGGAAATGGCTCTGGCTTATTGCCCTGGGCGCAGTGGTGGCCGGCGGCGTCACTTTCTTCGTCAGTACCCGCTCGACGCCGATCTATCGCGCCTCGACCCAGATACTGATCCAGCAAGCCAACAACCCGACGGGGGTGCAGTGGACCGATGTGCTTACCAGCGAGCGGTTGGCTGCCAACTACGCGCGTCTCCTGACAACTCGTCCGGTGTTGAACCAGGTGGCAACCAATCTGCGGCTGCCTGAGGTGACGTCGCGGATCATCGTCGATCCGGTACGTGAAACCCAGATCATCGTGCTGCACGTCGAGGACCCGAACCCCGCGCTGGCCACAGCCATCGCCAACGACCTGCCTGCTGTCTTCAAGGAGCAAAACGAGAAGCAACTGCAAGAACGCTTCAACACCTCGCTGGAGACCTTCCAGACCCAGATCGGCGGCGTCCAGGCGGACATCGATTCGACTCAGGCGCAGCTTCAGGCGTTGCAAGGACTGGAGGACGATGGCGAGGAGCTGACTCTGGAACAGCAGGCGCAGCGTGCTCGCCTGGAGACCAGTCTGGCTCAGTATCGCAGTTCCCTGGCCGATCTTCTGGGATCGCGCGATGACGTCAAGCGGGCTGAGGCGCTTTCTGGCGACACGATCACCGTGGTCGAGCCGGCCATCGAGCCGACGGCGTCGATCCGGCCGCGCGTGCTGCTCAACACCCTGATCGCGGCTGCGCTGGGCGCGCTGCTGATGACCGCGCTGGCGTTTCTCATCGAATACCTGGACGATACCATCAAGCTGCCTGAGGATGCGGCCCGTGTTACTGGTTTGCCCGCGCTAGGCTCTCTGGTCCAGTTTCGCAACAGCGGCAACGATCGCCAGTTGATCGCCTATGAAAGCCCCAAATCACCGTTTACTGAGAGCTATCGTACCCTGCGTACCAACATCCAGTTTTCCAGCCTGGACAAGCCGATCAACACGTTGATGGTAACCAGCGCCAGCCCGGCCGAGGGCAAGAGCACCACCGTGGCCAACCTGGCTGTGGTCATCGCCCAGGGCGGCAAGCGCACGATTCTGGTTGACACCGATCTGCGGCGGCCCGTGCTACACCAGGTTTTCGGCCTGCCCAATGCGGTCGGCGTGACCAACGCTCTGCTGATGCCGGAAGGCAGCGATTTGACGCCTTTCCTGCAGCAAACTGAGGTCGATAACCTCTGGCTGCTGGCCAGCGGTCCCTTGCCGCCTAACCCGTCGGAGTTGCTTGGCTCGCACCGCATGGCCGAGTTGATGAAGGAACTGCGCGCCGAGGCCGAGATGCTGGTCTTCGACAGCCCGCCTACCCTGGCCGTCACCGATGCTGCTGTCCTGGCGCGGCAGGTGGACGGGGTGCTGCTGGTTGTCGAGTCGGCCAAGACGCGCGAGGCAGCCGCCAAGCGCGCCGCTCAGGGCCTGTTAAAGGTCAACGCGAATGTCCTGGGTGTGGCTGTCAACCGCATCGCTTACCGGCTGGCCGGTTCCCATTACTACTACTACGATTACTATCAGAACAAGGATGATGGCTCAAGCGATGGGGACGGCAGCGAGGGTAGCGGCAAGTCATCGCGCAAGCGCGGCCAGAGCAAGACGTCCGGTGACCCAAGCCAACCGGCTGCCGCAGGCACTTTCGCGACTAGTCAACTGCGCAGTCCTGGCCCCTCGGCTCCTGACAACGTTGTTTAGTCCACCACACTGAGGCCCATCATGAGTCAGGGGGCCAATCCCTCCGGGACAGTGCCTAGCCCCGTCCGCCCGCCCGAGTCAGGCCCGCGGCAAGTTGTGTCGCGTCCGATCTGGCGGAGTCGCCGGCTGTGGGTTGGGCTTTTGTTCAGCGTGGCCTGCCTGGTGCTGGCCATGGTGGACATCGACTACCGCGAGGTCGCGGTAACGTTGCGGTCGGCAAGCCTGCTATGGATGGTTGTCGCCATTCTGACCGTGCTGGTGACTGGTGTTGCCAAGGCGGTCCGCTGGCGCTACCTGCTCTATCCCGGCCAGCGCCGTGTCGCCGATACGGAACAACGGCTTGGCGCGGCCCGTCTTTCCAACATCTGGATGGCCGGGGCTTCGGTCAATCTGGCTGTGCCGGTACCGCGTAGCGGCGACCTCCTGCGTTCCTATTTCGCCGGCGACGCGGGTGGGTTGAGTAAGTCGCGAGTCCTGGGCACCGTGGCCGCCGAGAAGCTGCTCGATCTGATTATGTTGGCAGCCTTTCTCGTCGGCCTTGTCTTCTTTGTGGCGCTGCCCGATGAGTTGGCCAGCCGCCAGGGCCCAATCCTGGCTGTGACCCTGTTCATGGCGATCACCGTCGCTGTGGTGTTGTGGCAGCGCGACCGGATCTTTTCCTGGCTGGAAGCGATTGTAGCCCGCATACCGGGCAGCGTGGCCGGCCCTGCGCTTTCCACCGCGGCGCGGGCAGTGGATGGATTGGAAGCGCTGCGACAACCGCGACGCCTGGCTGTGCTGGTGATCATGTCGGTCGGCGTTTGGGTGCTGTCGGCGGTCACCAACTACATCGTCTTCCTGGCGCTGCACATGGAGGCGTCTTGGATCCAGGCGTTTTTTCTGGCCGTCGTCTTGCAGGCCGGCGTCGCTCTTCCGTCAACACCGGGCAAAATTGGTGTCTTTCAGGTGTTGTGCCGCTGGGCGCTGGGAATTTTCGGTGTCAGCGCCAGCCTTGGCCTGGCCTACGGTGTGGCACTTTATGTCGCAGCTCCGTTAACTATCATGCTGACGGGCGCAGTCGCACTGGCTTTCGAGGGCTGGCGCGCCGGACGGTTTCCTGCTGACATGGGATCGTCCCTCTCGAGTGGCGTCTGACCCTTGCGAGCGGCGCTGAGCCTCGGCTTCCCGGAGGCTTCGGCAGCTTTCAGGCGGTTCTCAAACCATTTCATTCGATGAGCAAACAAGCTGAGCCGGCGACACGACCGGTCGAGACCACTGATCCGCGGACAACTCACGGCCAGTCAGCCGGGGTCCAGATCCGCTGCTCGGTTATCGTTCCGGTTTTCAACGGCGCGCGAGTCATCGATCGCTGTCTGGACGCGCTGGCGCGGCAGACGATTCCGCCAGCCCAGTTCGAGATTATCATCGTGGACGACGGCTCCACCGACCGGACCGCCGAACGGGTGGCTGAGTGGGCCGGACAACATCCAGGCGTTGCGGTGTCGGTGTTGCGCCAGAGTCAGGCCGGCCCCGCCAGCGCCCGCAACCGCGGCGCATTAGCGGCCCGCGGCCCGATCCTGCTCTTTACCGACGCCGACTGTCGCCCAGTTCCTGGCTGGATAGCCGCCTTGCTGGATGGATTCGACACACCCGACCCGCCAGCCGGACTGATGGGCATCTACTGCACCGACCAAACCGATCTGGCGGGCCGATTCGCGCAGATGGAATTCGAGGATCGCTATTCCCGTATGCGCCAGAGCCAGCAGCTTGACGTGGTCGCGACATACTCGGCGGCGTTTCAGCGTGACCTGTTTCTGGCAGAGGGCGGCTTCGACCCCGGTTTTCCCAAGGCTAACAACGAGGATGTCGAGTTTTCGTACCGGCTGAGCGAACAAGGCTACCGGATGCGCTTCGTGCCAGAGGCCCAGGTGTATCATCACCACGCCAACACCTGGCTGCGCTACACTCAGCTTAAATCCGGCCGCGGCTATTGGCGGACAATTGTCTACCGGCGATATCCAGGCAAGGCGCTCAGGGACACTTACACGCCCCAGGTTCTGAAGCTGCAAATTCTGCTGGCGCCGCTGGCAGTGGTGGGAGTCGTGGCGGCGCTGCTGCATCGTCGGATTGGCTGGACCGCGCTGGCCGCGCCGTTTTTGGCGACGACGCTGCCGTTTGTGCGCTTTGCGGCCCGGCGCGATCCAGCGGTGGCTGCCGTGTCACCCTGGGGACTTTGGTTACGGTCGATCGCTTTCGCCGCTGGTGTGGCTGCCGGAGCGCTGGCCAGCCTGCGGGGACAACCTGAGCAAAAATCTCAGCCGACACCTGACGAGGTGCGGCCATGACCAGACGTCACCGCGGCGCACTACAGCGGCTTGCCTTGTTGGTGAGTGTGTTGGGCTTCGCGCTGCTGGCCAACAGCTGTGCCGACTCGCCGCCGGCCTGGCCAACTGCGGTAGTTCAGCCAACCGGCACGTCCGCATTGGCACCGGTGGAACTGACGCCGGAGCCTACGGTCGATCCGTTGGTACCAACACTATCACCCAACCAGGCGGCCACGGTTGTCATCACCGAGACCGCTATTTCGCCAGATGTCGCGCCTACCGGTTCAGCTACGCCGCAGCCCCTACCTATCGCAACGGCAGTGGCGCCTCCCGCGGTGACTGTGGAACCATCAGACCTGCGCAGTCGTCTTGGCGTTGGTGTCCCGTTGGAAGTTACACAGTTTACGTTCGACGCCGAGTATGCCCGCAAGCTGGGGCTGGGTTGGTATCTGGATTGGCACGTTGACTCTGAACCGGTCAAAGCGGATGGGCTGGAGTTTGCCCAGATGGTGCGGGTACGCGGTGAAAATTATTTCCCGGCGCGGGCCGACATCATCGCTGCCATCGCCGCCAACCCGGGATCGCTGTGGCTGATCGGCAACGAGCCGGATGTGCGCTGGCAAGACAACACGACTCCGTCCCAATATGCAGCCCGTTACCACGAGTTGTACACGCTGATCAAGACGCTGGATCCCAGCGCCCAGGTCGCCATCGGCGCCGTTACCCAGGTCACACCTCTGCGGCTACAATATATAGAGGAGATTCTGGCGGCCTACGAAGCGCTGGTCGGAGAGCCGATGCCGGTGGACGTTTGGAACATCCATGCGTTCATCCTGCGCGAGGAGCGCGACTCGTGGGGCGTATCGATCCCGCCCGGCTTCGATATGGACCAGGGCATGCTCTGGGAGATCGAAGACCACGATGACATGGCGCTGTTTCAACAGGAGATCGTTGACTTCCGGCGCTGGATGGCGCGTAATGGCCAGCGAGACAAGCCGCTGATTGTCACCGAGTACGGCATTCTTATGCCGCCCGAGTATGGATTCCCGCCTGAAAAGGTAACGGAGTTCATGCGAGCGACGTTTGATTATCTCCTCAATGCGCGCGATGAGGAAATCGGCTACCCCAGCGACGACAATCGCCTCGTTCAGAAGTTGGCCTGGTACAGTCTGAGCGACACGGTCTATCCTACCGGGAACCTCCTGGACCCGGTCACGGGTGATCTGACTCTGCTCGGTGAGGCTTTTGCCGACTATACGGCGAGCTTGGGTGATACCCAGTAGACACCCTGTGTGGCCTCCTGAGAAACCATTGGAGAAGTAAGATGAACTATCGAAGAGTTTTGCTGTTGTTGATTTTGGCGGTGTCCTTGGTGATGCCTTCTGTGGCCTGGGCCGAACCGGGCGACACAAACTGTCTCTATCCCTCGCCGACAGACCGCTTCGGCGTCACCGTTTTCGGCGATCAGCAGATCAGCGACTACAACGCGGCGGCGCTGAAGGCTGGACGCTACTTGAATTGGCGGGCCGATCTGGCGCCGACGCATCCAGCCGCCATGGATTACTACTACATGGTTCGCGTCTACGAGAATGGCTACTGGCCTTCCGGAGAGACACTTAAAGCTATTGTACGCAACAACCCAGGCGGCACCTGGATCATCGGCAACGAGGCCGATGTGGTCTGGCAAGATAACACAAGCCCTGAGAGCTATGCACGTGCTTTCCACGATGTCTCCAATCTCATCAAAGAGATCGATCCCACCGCACGCTTTGTGACCAGCGGGATCGTACAGGTCTCGCCCCTCCGTCTGGCCTGGTTGGACCGGGTCTGGGACAGCTATCGCTCAACCTATGGCGTCGATATTCCGGTGGACGTCTGGAACATCCACACCTACGTTGCCAACGAGATGCATCAGCAGTGGGGGTTCGAAGTACCTCCCGGCATCGACAATGCAGTAGGCTACACCGTTGGGATGGGCAGCGACTGGGCTGAGCTGGCCGATCCCGGCGCCAGCGGCGGTACGGTCCATCGCAGCCGCACATCCGGCGCCATCGCTTACTTCGCCTTCCATGGCGACCAAGTGAAGATCATCCTGCGCACAGGACCTGACAGTGGCATTGCCAAGATCTATCTGGACCGGGAAACGACGCCGGCAGCCGAGATCGATCTTTATACACCGGCGCCCGGATCGATCAGCCGCACCTTCACCAACCTGGCTCCCCCTAACGGGGTGCTGCGGGACCGCCACAACGTCCAGGTCCGAGTGACGGGCAACAAGAATCCGGCCTCTAGCAACACCTGGATCCAGGTTGATGCCATTGAGGCTCCCTCGACAGCCGGATTGCCCGGCGGACGGTTCCAGGACAACGATCCGTTGCGTGCCCGCATTGAGGTCTCGGTTGAGAACCATGACAACCTCACCATGATTGCGCAGCAGATCAGCGACTTCAGGCAGTGGATGAATAGCCACGGCCAGCGCAACAAGCCGCTCATCAACACCGAGTATGGCATCCTGATGACTGAGGACATCGGTTTTGACTATCCGCGCGTGCGCACCTTCATGCTCAACAGCTTTGACCTGTTCCTCAACAATCTGATTGATCCGGCGCTCGGCTATCCGGAGGACGGCAACCGGTTGCTTCAGGAATGGTTCTGGTTTTCTGTAGCCATCAATAAATTTGAAGGGCGTGTTGTCCACACAGGGCTCTTTGATGAAGACACCCATGCCATCAAGCCCCTGGGCACGGACTTTCGCAACTACACCCAACCGCTTTATGTCAGCTACATCGATCTGGAGATGTTCCAACTCGATGTGACGCCGCACTGGCCGCTCTTCGCGGGTGATCCAAGCCTGTTGCAAATCGAGGCGAAACTGCGCAACCGCGGCAATCTGGCCAGCGGCCCCTTCGACGTATCTTTCAGGGCAGGCAACGGTAGTTTGCTCGACACGCAATCGATATCGAGCCTGCCTAAGCGCTTTGATTCCGGCTATATCCGTTCGTTGGAATACGACTGGCAAGTGCTGATGAATGGACCGCGTGGCGTCAGTGTCGTCGCCGACGAGGCCGATCAGGTGGTGGAGCCATGCGCTACCAACAACCAGTTGCACACGCAAGTAGTCCCGCCTGGCGGCACCGACCTGGCGTTGAGCAATGTTCGCAGCGAGCCGATTATTCTGCCGCCTGTCCTTCCCGGCAGCACAACGACCGTACCACTGAGAGTCGATCTCGAAAATCTGGGCAGCGTGGGTACCAGCGCCAACCAGATCACGGTCAGGCTCTATCTCGGCGATCCCGACGCGGGTGGCACACTGATCAATAGCCAGACGTTGACACCGGGCAACGTCAGCCTTCCGGCAGTAATCGCCTACGACTGGCCTGACCAGGGTCCGGGCTTTTACACTATCTATGCCGTCGTTGATGGGGTACCGGAAGAGACCAACCTGTCCAACAACACGGCCCACGCCACGATCATCGTGCCGGCCAGCATCGCCTGGCTGCCGCTCATCAAGGACCGGAGCCCAGGCCGTCTACCGGCCGCACCTGATGGAACGCTGCCGCAGCCGTCGCCGCTTCGCATCAGTCTGCCCGATGAGACGCCCTGATTTGCTGCACTACCAGAGTGACACGTCATGAACACCAACGACACCCGCTCTCAACCCTCCAGACGTCCGCGCGCGCGCCGGCTGTTGCCCTGGACAGTGGTTCTCCTGCTGGGACTCATCTTCCTGGCTGCCATGCCGGGCGCGTGGGCGCTGCCCAACCAGGCTCCTGACTATCAGACCGTGCCGACGCTCACGCCGTTGCCGACGCGCCCGGGCCAGGCAACAGACACACCTGGGCCACATCCCACCGACACACCTGCGCCAAGCCAGCCAACGGACACGCCTGCGCCAAACCAACCCACCGATACGCCTGCGCCAAGCCAACCGACCGATACACCTGTGCCAGGCCAGCCGACCAACACACCAACCTCCAGTCCAACTGCCAGCCCGACACGCCTTGTTGTCACCGTGACCCCCATCTTGCCGGCTACTTGCTGGACGGTGCCGACACCTGGCTTCTCGCCTCTGTCGGCGCCTGACATCGAGTTTGTCGTCCAGAGCGACCAGCTTTTGGTAGTGCCTGGCCAGCAGGTTACGCTGCGCTACATCGTTACCAACCAGGGCGATGCTGATCTGGCCGACCTTCTGGTTTGTGCGCCGCTGGAAGCGATACTGGGGCGGGGACAGGTGTCGGCCAGCGATGGTGCCGCTCGCCTGGTGGCGGACGGTCTCATCTTTGAGCTGGCGGACCTGGCCGCCGGCGACTCGGTTACGGCTGAGGTCCAACTGACGATTCCGGCCAGCGCGCCATTGGGCAGCGTGATCGAGAACCAGGCATGGCTCTTCGCCGACGGCATCCAGGCCAGCACTGATCTGCTGACGTGGGCGCTGCCGCCAGCCTTCCTGCCGCCGACCGGACACGACAGATTGTCCTGCGGCCAACGATGACGCCGTGCGCTCGAGGGTGCTGGCTCCCCTGGTCGTCTTCGGCAGCGCGCTGCTGGTTTACCTGCTGACGATGCCGCCGGGGTTGACCTGGGCGCACGAAAGCGCCGACGGCGGTGACTTGATCGCCGCCGTGGTGTCCGGCAGCGTGCCGCACCCCAGCGGGTATCCGACTTTCGTACTGTTTGCAACTCCCCTGGCCCGCCTGCCGTGGCAGAACCCGGCATGGCGGGTCACGTTGCTTTCGGCGCTGGCTGGCGCGGCGTCCGCGGCTTTTGTCGCGGCGACCGTACAGACTGTGCTGGGCCGCGCCAGCATGGCAGCGATCGTCGCCGGGTTGATGTTGGCGTTTTCGAGTGTGTTCTGGGGCCAGGCCACGGTGGTCGAAGTCTATGCTTTGCACGCATGTCTGGCCGCGGCGTTGCTTTGGTGCGCGGTTCGCAGCCGGCAGAGCGTGTCGCCGGCGTGGACAGCCGCCGCGGGGCTGGTTTTTGGGCTGGCGCTGGGAAACCACCTGACCAGCCTGTGGTTGGCGCCGCTTTTCCTGGTGAGCCTTCTTACGCCAACGCGCCGTGGTCAGGCCGTCGCGGCTGGCATCGGCGGCCTGCTAGCCGGGCTTTGCGTCTATCTGGCACTGCCGCTGCGGGCCGCGGCCAACCCGCTGCTGAACTGGGGCGATGCCAGCACGTGGGATGGGTTCTGGTGGTTGGTCAGCGGCCAGCTTTACCGCAGCTTCGTCTTCGCCGCGCCGCTTCAGGCCATGGCGAGCCGTGTGGCGGCGGCCTCCGGGTTGCTGTTGCAGAGCTTTTTCCCCTGGGGCGTCGCGCTGGCAATTGTAGGACTTTTGAGTTGGCCGCGTGAACAGCGCGTAGTCAACATCGCCATGCTGGTCAGCGCGGGTCTGGGATTGGTCTGGGCGCTGGGCTACAACACCAGCGACTCCTACCTGAGTTGGCTGCCAGCCTGGCCGTTTGTGGCGGTGTGGTTGGGCATTGGCTTCGCGGCGCTGGCCGATTGGCTGCGGAGTGCAACGTCAAGGGGGCGCTGGCTGACCGCATTGCTGGCCGCGCTGCTAATCGCCGCGCCGCTGGCGTTGAACTGGCAGGCCAACGACCTGAGCGCCGACCGCGACGCCGAGGAGTTCGTGGCCGGCGTGCTGGACACAGTGGAGACGGACGGGGTGGTGGTGGCCGCGGGTGATCGGGCGACCTTTGGGCTGTGGTATGGACGTTATGGCGCGGGCCAACGGCCGGATGTCCAGCCTATCAGTCGCGACCTGTGGCGGCTGGCGAGCTACCGCGACGCGCTTGGCGCTGCCCAGCCCGCCCTGGTTGCCGATTCGATCGAGGCGCTGATCGACCGGATAAGCGCCGCTCGCCCGGTCTATCTGACCCAGGTCGGGCCGGAGCTTCTGGATCAGCCTGAGGCACCGGCTGGCGCGGTCTGGGAATCGCTGCCCGCACCACTGGACGAGTCGGGCCGGCCGCGCTGGCAAATCTACCGGTTGGCCAGGGAACAATGAAGGCAACTGTTAACCCTGTCACGGTAACATCATTCGGGTGTATTTGAATCTGGTTAAGCGAGGTCTCCTGACCGAGTGGTTCCCGGAGCGGTCAGGCCCCTGCCGGGGTGCAAGCAAAGACCGCATGGAACACCGCTCAACCGAGTTCAAATACACCCAAATCACTCCCGCGAAGGCGGGCGTCAGGCGTTTGTGAAGCGTGGATCCCGCCTTCACGGAAATGACCGGTGAGAGGCTGTCGTGAGGCGTGGATCATCGTTACTCCCACGAATGGAAGGAAACACAGAGGGTCCCGAAAACAGAAATCTGTGCTCCTTTCCATCTGAGACGACCATGCGTTGTTCGCACAACTCCCGATGAAAACGGGGCGGCTTCGGTCGGGTCTCCGGGAGTTTGCACAGACCGGCCGCAGCAACGTCTATATTCAAGACAGGCGCCCGACGGGCAACCCTGATCAATGAAAATGAGCGGGACTCGGTCGGAGACCGGCCCGAGCGAAGCTCTATTTTCGAAGCAAAGTCACAACAGCTCAGGCTTTTCCAGAGCAAGCAATCAGGCATCCGGCACTTACTACAAACTGGCTTGTCACACCTGATTGTTGTTGTGAAGTGCCGGATGCCTACTCTCGGAAACTTCGTTAGAACAGTGACCCTGAACACTTGTCAGAAGGCACCGCATATGGTAGGGTATCTCCTCTATGAGTGACCTCCAAACACAGCCGGCGGACCGATCAAACCGGCGCATTGGCTTGCTGATCGTTCTCGTCGTGTTGCTGGCCCTGGTTGGATTCATCGGCTTGCGCGCCTTCCGCGCGGCCACGTCGGCCAGAGCGGCCTTGCAGGAAGTGCGCGCGCTTCAAGGACTGGACAGGGACGCTCTTTCCAGTCTGGACCCGGCGGCATTGTCCTTGCTGCGTGACCGCTTCGCACGGCTGGAGACCGATCTAATGAACGTGGGGACGCAGGCAGGCCCGTTCCTGGCGATCAGCAAGGGATTGGGCTGGCTGCCCGGTATCGGCGCGGAGGCCGCTGCCGCGCCGGAGTTGCTGCAACTGGGGCAACAGACGGCCACCGCCGGGCGGGCCGCGTTGGACGGCGCGCTGGTTGTGTTGGAAGCATCGCAAGCTGGCGGCGAGGACTCGACGCTGACGCGCGTCACCGCGGCGCTGCAAGCCAGCGAGCCTGATTGGGCAGTTGCTGAGACCGCCCTGAACAACGTGGCAACCATTCGCGACGGCCTCGATATCTCCACTCTAGACCCGCGCATTGCTGGCGCGTTGGCGCAGTTGGATACCTACCTGCCGTTGTTGCGAACAGCCGTGTCGCTGGGCAAGGTGGCGCCTGCTCTTATGGGAGCCGATGAACCGCGCACCTATCTGCTGCTGGCGCAGAACAGCGAGGAACTGCGCCCGACCGGCGGTTTCATCAGCGGCGTTGGTCTGATAACCATCGACGGCGGTGACCTGGGTGATATGGATTTCAGCGACAGCTATACAGTGTTCAACCCCGACGTCGACCACCCGCTGGCGCCGCCCGATCTGGAACGAACCATGGGCGCTCAGATACTGGTTTTTCGCGATTCCAACTGGTCGGCCGACTACCCGGCGGCGGCCAGCGTGGCCCAGTCGCTCTACCAACTGGATACCGGCACGGCCACCGATGGTGTCTTTGCCTTCGACATCGAGGCAACGCGCCGCCTCATTGGTGCCATGGAGCCGCTCGCGTTGCCGGGCTACGACGAGCCGGTGACGTCGCAAAATCTGGCGGCTGCCATGCGCGAGGTCTGGGCGGCGCCGGTGGACATCGAGACCACCGTGGTCGACCGGGAAACCTCGCAGTGGTGGCGTCACCGCAAGGACTTCATGGGCGATCTGGCTGCTGCGGCTCGGGCCAAGGTCGAGGCAGGTGAGGTCGATTTTGGTGCGCTGGCACAGGCTGTCTACTCCAGTTTACAGGAGAAGCACATTCTGCTCAGTGTGAACGACCCGGCCACCATGGCGCTTCTGAGAGACTCAGGTTGGGCCGGCGCGGTGGATCCGGGCGAGGCCGACTATCTGTTTGTGGTGGACAGCAACGTCGGCTGGAACAAGGTCAACACGCTGGTCGATCGCAGCACGCGCTACACCGTCCGCCCGTTGGCCGATGGCAGCGCCGAGGCTGAACTGCGCCTGGCCTATACCCACGGCGGCCAGGCCATCGAAGGGCCTTGTGTGCAGGAGGTTCACTATGGTGACACCTATGAAGACCTCCGGCGCTACTGCTATTTCAACTATCTGCGCGTTTACGTACCCGACGGTGCGCAGTTGCTCGATGCCCAGGGTTTCGAACCGGACTCGGTCGATCAAGCGTTTGGCGAGGCGGGGAGTACAGTTTTCAGCGGTTTCGTGGTGACGCCTTCAGGCGGCGAGCACGAAGTCACGCTGCGCTATCGGCTGCCGGCCAGCGTCTTTCAAGATGGCCTGTACCGACTGCGCATTCAGAAACAGGCCGGCGTGCCAGCCTGGCCGGTCGAGATCGCCATCGACGACCCTGCGGGCAACTGGCAGTTGGTGGAAGGTGACGCCAGAACCAGCGAGGATGGATTGTCGGCCACGCTGCGGCTGGCTACCGACACGGATCTGGCGTTTCGCAAAGGTGCTGCACAGTGAAAGACGAGTTAACCGTTCGGATTTTTGGTTTCCTGGTGATTCCGCTGCTGCTGCTATTCGGTCTGGCCGGTAGCGTTGCCGCGTCGGACTTGGAAACGACCGGTTGGCCGCAGGAGAAGCCCGGCCAGCCGATCATCATTCGCTGGTCCACCGAAACCGAGGTGGACACAGCCGGTTTCAACGTCTACCGCTCCCAAAGTGAGGAGGGACCGTGGACGAAGATCAACCCGTCGCTGATTCCCGGCTCGCCCGACCCGATTCGCGGCGGCTCCTATGTCTTTACCGATACCAACGTGTTGGCCGGCGTCACCTATTGGTACGAACTTGAAGAGGTGGAGTTGAGCGGCCAAACGACACGCCTGGAGCGCACTACCGCGGTGGCCAAATCTCAAGGGCTGGGATCGTTGCCCTGCGGTTCGGCGTTGCTTCCCCTGAGCGCGTTAGGATTGGTCATAGCCAGACGAGGAAAACGCGATGACTCCTGTTGAACTGCTGTTGATCAGTCCGCCTGACTACACGACGAGGGAGTTTCGCGGCGCGCAGCCGTTGGGCATTGCTTACCTCGCCTCGGTGCTGCGCGAATATGCCGATATCCCATGCCGCATCCATGACGCGAATGTCAACGGACCACAGCCGTTCGACGACCTGGTGCAGGAAACGCTGGCCTTCGTGGTTGCCTCGAAGACAGCCGGTGGCCGGCCGGTAGTTGGCATCTCCGCGGTGTCGCAGATGATCCATACCGCGACGCAGTTGGCTGAGGTCGTCAAAGCTGCGCACCCCGACACGCTGATCGTTTTGGGTGGCTATCATCCAACTTTTGCCCACCGCGAGATTCTGCGGGACTTTCCGGCGGTGGACCTTTGCGTGCGCGGCGAAGGAGAACTGACCCTGCTGGAAATCATGCAGCGCTGGCAAGCAGCCGCGCCCGGTCTCGCCAGCGACTGGAGCGACATCGCCGGCGTGACGTGGCGGCAAGGCGAGGAGATCGTGGTCAACCTGAGCCGCGCCAACCTGTCTGATCTGGATGCCGTTCCCTTCCCGGCCCGTGATCTCCTGCCGCCGCTGGATGCCTATCCGCCGTACGCCGACACAGTCGCAGGGGTCATGCGCCGCAAGGCGTCGATCATGTCCAGCCGCGGTTGTCCGTTTCACTGCAACTTCTGCTCGATCATCGCTTTCTACGGCGAAGCAGGCGGCAAGCCGTGGCGCGGGCGCAGCGCCGACAATGTGGTCGCGGAGATGGTGCATCTGGCCGAGACTTACGGCGCCAGTCATTTCGAGTTTCAGGACGACAACTTCTTCGTGCGACCGGAGCGCGCGCTGACCATCGTCGAGACCTACGCCGCGACAGGCCGCGATTTTTCCTTCGCGTTTCTGACGCGGGCTGATCAGGTGGTGCGCGGCGAGCGGTTCTTCCCTGCACTGCGGCAGGCCGGACTCCGCTACGTCAGCGTCGGTATCGAGAGCGGCAGTGAGGCATCGTTGGAACGGATGGTGAAGCAGACCGGCGTGGAGACAAACCGCAAGGCGCTGCAGATTCTGCACGACAACGACGTGGCGGCCCAAGTCGAGTTCATCATGTTCGAGCCGGGCAGCAGGCTGGCCGACCTGCAGGAAAATCTGCAGTTCATCGAGCAGCAGGGGCTGTTCGGCTACTTCCCGCCGCTGATCTTCGGCAGCCTGCTGCTGTTGCCGGGGACGCCGGTGCGCGAACAGATCGAGCAGTCGAGCGGTGTGACCGGTCCGGTACATGACGCGCTGAGCTACGAGTTTTCCGATCCGGCCGTCGCCAGTGTGTTCGATCTGATGAACAGGTTTCAGCGCCGGTTGGGTGCGGAGTGGTATCGTCTGGCGTTTGGCTTGCTGGACGGCATTCCCGCCAACGAGATCGCGCTTCAGGCGGCGGACCTCAACGGCGAGTCGGGGATGTATCAGCGTTTGCTGGCAGAGCAGAAGCTCGACTTCTTCGCCCTGACGCGCATCCCCTATGCTGTGATGCGCGAGGCGCTGCGCGCCGTTGCCGCAGGCGGCAATGTACCGGGCCAGAAGCTGTTGGACCAGGCGGCCAGCCAGATGCAAAGCATCGAGCAGCGGCTACGCGCGACGCAAGCGGAACTGGACGTTCGACTCTTGCAGTAAAGTCGAACGTCTAGACGGATAAGAAGTTGGCGAGAAAGCGGGGGACTTCGTTCAGGTTGTTACCGAGGAGCAGACGATAACAGGGGATCTTTTCAACTGCATCCACCAGGAAGTCAAGTTGATCGCGGGCGGCATCGGGGTCGTGCAAATCCAGGCTGAAGGGCAACACTGCGCTGAGGACCTCGCCGCGGTTGATTGGTGCCAGTGACGTAGCGGGTTGGTCGGTGATCTCCGGCACCAGGATCGCGGCGACCTGACCTTCTCGCGCAGCCTGGCCTGGATAGACGGCGTTGATCATCGCCAGCCGCTTGCCGGTGCGGTTGGCTACAGGCGCGGCTGCCGGTTGAAGTTCCGGGAACCAGGCCAGTGTTTGCGGCGTGATGTTGATGGCGCCCAGCAGCGAGATTACGCTGAATGCGCCGCTGCCGGTGCGTTGCAGCAATGTCGCGTCGTCGCTGTAGAACTCGAAGCCGTGGCGGATGCAGGAGAGCATGGTAGTCGTCTTGCCGCTGCCAGACGCCCCAGTCATCAGTACTGCCCGGCCTTCCAGCCCCACCGCGGCCGCATGGATCAAGTGCAATCCGTGCCGGCGCACCTGTTGGTAGAGGGTAATGAAGATCGACTGGTGGTAATAGTCGGGCGGCCAGTCGCGTGCGCTGCGGACGAGGGCCACCGTGTGTGCTTGTGATTGGTCGAGTGCCGCCAGGACCGAATCCCCGTGCGCAGTGAACAGGTAAGGCGCATCCAGGTACTCGCTGGTGCCCTGTTCGGCTGATTGGCGTTGAGCTGGCCAAGGCATGGCCAGCCACGATGAGTCACAATCGGACGCGTCCACCCAGTCAACGGTGAAGCTGACAGCTCGTTGCCCAGGTTCTGTCAGCACGTGATCCAGTGGCGCGACTAGCCGCTCTTGCAAGACATCGCTGGAGCAGCGAATTCGTCCCACCATGCCGCCGAGATCGATGTAGAATTCGCCGGGCGGCAGTTGACCTGGGTCCGTTTGCGTCGATGAACTGACTGCTTCGTCAAAGGCGGCAGCCAAACGCTGGTAGAATTGGTGAGCTGAGGGTAACAATGTCACAACGCCGGTAACAGAGCTTGAGAACGACAAAAAGGGAAGTTGCGGAACAACTTCCCTTGATGTACACAAAACGAATTACGGATTGGCTTTACTGACTTCCGAAGAAGTGGTCTTGCTTGACGCTGCTTTTTACTGGCCAGGCATTAGCCAAGGGCTGGTGGACACAGTTCCGAGAGTTACCTTCTGCAGCCTCTGGTGCTTGGTCAAGGTTGGAGTCTCGTACGTCTTCTTCACGGGTGCGGTCTGGTTCACGATGATACCTCCTGAGCTTGGTAGTGCGCCCTATGGGCTGCAACTGAAAATGGGGGACGGTAAAGCTGCTCGCCTTGTGGGCTTGCCAAACTTCCGAACTACGGACTGGTTGTTGCTCCGGCAGAGCCTTCCTCAGCCCAATCGAGCCAATCCTGAGAGAAAGTTCATGGAACCCATAGGGCTCCTGCTTTCACTTGATCTGGACCAAACCTTCCTGAGCCAGATCTGTCACCAGGGAGATGACTTCGGTTTCGATTCGGTCGAAATCGGCGTCAAACTCGGTCTGAATGATCTTTGCGATATCTTCCACAGTACGTGTCCCATCTATGCTTTCCCAGACTCGTGTGCCCACTGCGTTCAAGCTATAGTAGCTGCCGCTGGTGAGGTGGATGATCAGGGCTTCGTCGTCAACCGTGCGGGAGATGATCTGGCTCGGATCCTTGGTTGCCACCGAATCTGGAACAAGATGAGACATATAATGCTGAATACTGCGGAGGGTCTGATGACAAGCGAGATTATAGCACAGGCTTTTCTCATTTGTCAAGACGAGTCACGGCAATTGATCGGTTCGTTTCGAGATTGGTAAAAACCTCTCTGTTTCGCAAGGACTGGTGGTCCGATCTTGCAAGGTGTGGGCCCAGAACTTCGGCCGCATCTCTGTCGAGCAGTAGGGACTGCGCAGTTCGGGCGGAATCACCTGGAGTTCGTTCGTGCAGTCTATCCAGGCTTTAGAAGCTGTTTGAATAGACTTCGGAAGTCGCCGATTTCCTGCAACGACCGGCCTGCTACCGCTGAAATATCCTCCGTTTGGCAACCCGGCGACTTCCGAAGTCTGCGTGGACGACTTTTCAAACAGTCTCTTAGGGGCAGTCTAGGCTGGAAAAAGCAGGTTCAAGCGGCAAAAGCAGGTGCAGACAGAATTTGGCGCCTTCCGCAGTCTCGTTGTAGTGTTAGGTGACTGCCATTACGTTTTACCTGCCAGGTCGCTGAACTTGGGAACTGAGAGGGAAGACGAGGCGTCTCGTCTATGGAATGTTGCAGCCCGCGAGTGTGACTCTACCACACGCAAAGAAAGTAAAAAATTTAAGTAACTATTCAGCCTACAGAGTGGGGTCATTCCCGCCTTCGCGGGAATCCACTTTTCTCAGACCTGGTTTCCGCCGCGAAGGCGCGAAACGTAACGGGTCAGCAGTTACAAATGTAATCTATAATGAAGGAGATATGTGTGATGTTTCGGCAGTTCATGAAGATAGCTCTGGCCGTGGCTCTGGTCAGTCAAATGTTGGCATGGAACGGTGCAGACAGCGCGGCCGCGCAGGAAACCGTGAGCGAAGGCCCTCGCGTTGTTACCAGCGATGACCGGCATTTGGTGTTCGAGATGGCAGTGCCGGCGCCTGATGTCACCGATGTGACCCAGGAAGGCCAGACGTTCCAGTTGTTGAGCCTGCCAGAGTTTACTCTTTCAGACCAGCCTGGACATCCACAACTACCCCGAACCGGTATCATGCTGGGCATCCCGGCCGAGGGAGACATCTCTGTGCGCGTCGTCGCTTCCGACGTCGAGACCTTGTCTGGCAGCTACCGGATCGCGCCCGCGGCCGAATCTGTGGCCCACTACGACGAGCAAACGGGCCAGATTGATCTGGACGCCGGGCTGCAAACCCGGTTCACCTACGACGCCAGTGTCTACAATCAGGACAGTTTCCTCCCCGGCGACATTGTGGCGGTTGAAGAGACGGCGTTCATTCGCAGCCAGCGGGTAGCCCGCATCGTTGTCCAGCCAGTGCAGTACAACCCCGTCAGCGGCGTGGTGCAGGTGGTTCGCTGGCTGCAAGTTGAGGTAACCTTCCCGGAAGCAGCAGCCAAGCAGCCATCGTCGGCGCCCGACGCGCTGGACCCAGTCTTGAGCGCCGGATTGCTCAACTACGAGCAGGCGCTGGCCTGGCGGGTTGCACGGGCCGGCAACCAGTTTGGCCCGGACGCCGCGCCGGAAGGCTTCCCTGGCGATACGTTGCGACCCTGGTTCAAGACAGCGCTTCGCTTCAGCGGGCTGTACAAACTTACCCGCGCCGACATGCTGGACTCCGACCTGGCGCCGCTGCTCAGCGCGCCGCCAGCCCGCTTGCAGGTGTGGAAGGACGGCCAGCAGATACCGGCGCATTTCATCGGCGACAACGACAATATCTTCGAAGACGATGAAGCGTTGGTGTTCTACGCTAACATCACATCCAGCATTTACAGCGACAGCGACATCTATTGGTTCACCGTTGGCGACACCAACGGGCTGCGGATGAACACAGCCAACGCGGCTCCTGCCGGCACAGTGACAGACAACTGGGTGCCTGCATCCAAGCGTTTCGAGGAGGACCTGACCTTCATCCACGATCTGCCCTTCGGTACCGACCCATCGAATCCTCGCTGGTATTGGAGCAAGCTCAGCAGCCTCTTCACGCCTAGCTTGACAGTGTTCGCAGCTCTGCCCACCGTCGTCAACAGCGGCTATTCGGCCTCACTGACCGTACGCATGATGGGCGCAACCGATATTCTGTCTGCTAATCCCGACCACCATGTCAGGGTTCAAGTCAATGGGCAGACCGTTGGCGACATGACCTGGAACGGCCAGACAGGCTATGAGCGGCAGTTCTCAGTACCGGCGTCCGCACTGCGCAGTGGGCAGAACACCCTGACGCTTCAGGTGGTCAGCGACCTGCCGGGCGTGGGGGTTGATGAGTCCTATCTCGACTGGTTCAGTCTCGACTTTCGCCAGCAACCTGATGCCAGCAACGATCGCTTCGCCTTCTCTGTGGTTGGCTCTGGCCCGCGCCAGTTCGTTGTCCGCAAGCTAACGGGGCCGAGCGTGCTGGCATACGATGTGACCAACCCGGCCGCGCCGGTGTTGCTGACCGGCGTCCAGGTCTCGCCGACTGAATCGCCGGAGCCTGTGATACTGGAACCAAGTGTGGGTGGCGACGCTCCAGCAACGACCTACCAAACCTTCCTGCCGCTCCTGGGTGGAGAGATCTCTGCGGCGGCCGGAAACTACCAGGCACGCTTTGGCAGGACTATCAGTGGGGCGACCAGCTACGCGCTGGCTCGGCTGTCCGGCATCAATCGTGTGCAACCCATCACTCGTGACGTTGGCTCCAACCTGCGGGCGACCTCTAACCAGGCCGACTATCTGCTGGTCTACCACGCCGATTTCAAGGCTGCCGCGCAGACTCTGGCCGCGCATCGGCGGGCGCGAGGGCTGACGGTCGCCGAGGTCGATGTGCAGGATATCTACGACGAGTTCAGCAATGGGCGCATGAGTCCGGTGGCGATTCGAAACTTCGTACGCCAGGCCTACGAAACGTGGCAATCGCCTGCGCCGGCTTACTTGATGTTGTTGGGCGATGGACATTACGATTACCGGATGCATACAGGCCTTTCGAACTATCCAAATTTCATCCCACCCTATTACGATTGTGTCGATCCCTGGCTCTGTGAGGTGGCGACCGACAACGATTTCGTAGCGATCAGCGGCGACGACACCTTCCCTGATCTCGCTTCTGGCCGTCTGCCGGCCAACACGCCAGACGAAGCTAACCGCATGGTCAACAAGATCATCTCCTATGAGGCGGCCCCCCCAGCCGGCGCTTGGCATTCAGGTCTCATCTTCGTGTCCGACAATTACCGCGACGCCAACGGTATGCCTGATCTGGCCGGCGATTTCGAGGCAATAACCGAAGCTACTATCACTCACATTCCAGCACAATACGCGATCCGTCGCGTCTTCTATGACCCCTATCCGGCCGACGATGGTGGTGAATCCTTCCGCTATCGCACACCAGAAGACACGACAACTGCGATCATCTCGGAGGTGAACGCGGGCGCGCTCTTCCTGAACTACGTCGGCCACGCCAGCAATACCACCTGGGCACATGAGGTCATTCTGCGTGCGCGCGACATTGGCCGCAACGACGTTACCATGATGTCCAACGGCGGCAAGCTGCCCATCTCGCTGGACATGGCTTGTCTGAGCGGCAACTTCTCCGACCCGCAGTATACGGGCATCGAAGCCAAGATGCTGGACTGGGGCGCGGGCGGCACGGTGGCCGGTTGGGGCGCAACCGGTTTTGGCGTCGCCACCGGCCATGACCGGTTGCACCGAGGTTTCTATGACGGTGTCTTCGCGTCGGGACTGCACGAGCTCGGGTTGGCAACCATCGCCGGCAAGCAGGTGCTGTGGACCTCCGGCCTATCTCAGGACTTGCTGTCCACATTCGGACTGCTGGGCGATCCGGCGCTGGAGATCAGTTTGCCGGGCAGCTAAGACAAAAAAGACTTGACACTACCACCCCTGTATGCTACCATCGCTGGCTGGCGTAAGGTTGATCGAGAACTCGAAGGAGACACTGAATCAGGACATGAGATATTTATTATCACGCTTTGCAACACTATTCATCGCAATTGCCCTTCTACTCACCTCACTCCTGGGCTACGGGGTGGCGCCAGTGTTGGCCGCAGTTGGCTTGACCTCCTTCGAGGTTGCTCCCGGCAGCAGCAACGACGAGCTGATGGTCACGTGGGAGACCGAGACCGAGGTTGATACGATCGCCTTTCAACTCAAGCGGGCAACGGATCAGAATCCTGCTGCGGCCACATTGGTTACCACCGTGCAGGCCCAAGGCTCAAGTTCAAGCGGCGCCTCTTATGAATATCCCGATGGCGGCTTGACCAGCGGCACAGCCTACTACTACTGGCTCTACGAGGTCAGCGATACCGGAGACCTCGTGCTGCTCAATTTCAATGGTACGCCTGTCTCCGCCACACCGGGCCAGGCCGGATCGACCGGTACAGCGACTGCGACGCCGACCAGCCAGTCAGCGACGTCAACACCAACAGCCACAGCCCGGCCTGCTACTGCAACACCGACTGCGACCACTGCACAGACCAGCAGTACTCAATCGGCCACCAGCACGCCGCTGCCAACGAATACCCCTGTTCCATCGAACACGCCCGCTTCGACGAGCACACCGGCTCCGACCAACACACGCGTGGCGGCGGTGGCAGCCACTAATCCACCGGCGGCTACCGACACACCTGTGCTGGCCAACACGCCTGCCAACCCCGATGCGACTGCACCAGCAACCACCCCAACCAGCGCGGTTGAGGCAGAGACCCAGCCCGCGCCGGTAACCGTTGAGGGGGAGGCGACGACGCCAGCGACCGATGGGGAACGCAGCGAGACGACCGGTCTGGAACAGGTGGTTCCGCCCAGCCCCACGGCTGAAGGCGATACCCCCGTTCCCACCGGTCTCACGTCCGTGGACGCACCCACGGCCCAGGCTGTAGCAGAGGTTGGCGATACCCCCGCAGCAGCTGAACAATCAGCCCAGCCAACAGTGGTGCGCCCCACGGCGACCCCTCGACCCTCCCGGTCCGGTGAAAACAGCAGCACTACCGGTTTGCTGGCGGTGATCGGCGGCGGCAGCCTGTGCGCAGCCGCACTGCTGGCGTTGGTGGCGGTCTTCATCTGGCGCAGGCGTTAACGCGATGAGATTATCGTCTGCAACACGTCGAATTCCGCTGCTGCTGGCGCTGCTGCTCGTGCTTAGTCTGGCGCTGGCTGCATGTTCCAGAGGCGACAAGTCTCCCCAGTCGCGTCCGCCCAGCGCAACTCAGTCATCCGCCAATGCTGCCGCGCCGGTGGACGCGGTCAAGATCGTGGTCGAAGAGCCTGGACTGTACCGGGTAACAGCGGCCGATCTGGCCGCGGCTGGCTTCGATCTGGCGACACAGGAGATGGCGCAACTGGCGCTGACGGCCGGCGGCGCGCCGGTTGCCTTCTCTATGGCGGGCAGCGGCGACGAGCAAGCCATCACCTTTTACGGTGAGCCGCGCGACAGCCGCTACGGCTCACAAAATATCTACTGGCTGAACAAAGCTCAGAGCGAGGCCCAACCAGCCGCTGTAGCGGCTGCTGACGCCAGTCCGAGCGACGCCGCGCCGGTCACTACCTTTCGCGCCAGCCAGCATCTCGAAGCATCAAAAAACTACCTGTCCCAGGTGACGGACACCGACGACCACTGGTTGTGGGAGTCGCTCTTTGCGCCGGCGGTCTACACCGTGACCTTCGACTTGCCGGGCTATGCTGGTGGTGACGCGGATATGGTCATCTCTCTTTGGGGCAACAGCGAGGACCGCAGCAATCCCGACCACAGCGCGCGCCTGCGATTGAACGGCGAGACCATCGGTGAGAGCGCATGGGACGGCAAGGGCTGGAAAACCCTGACGGAGACCGTGCCAGCGGCCAACCTGCTGCCGGTCGGCAACGAGTTGGGCATCGAGCTTCCCGGCGACACCGAGGCCGTGGTGGACATGGTATATCTCAATCAGGTGGATGTGGCCTACGACAGACAACTGACAACAACGGCGGATGAGCAGCTAGCGTTCAGCCTGCCCGGCGCGACCGACCTGGTGGTTAGCGGGTCAGCCGGAGAGGATGCCCTGGTCTGGGATGTCACCGATCCGCTGATGCCCGTAGCACTGACCGGTGCGGTCGCCGACTCCGGCGGCTTGCGGCTGCGTACGACGGTGGGCGATGCCCCGCGCATGGTTGTTCTTGCTGAGCCTGACGCCTTGCTTTCTCCGGATGCGGTGCTGCCGGCCACCGGCGCCGATCTGCGCGATAACCCGGAGGGCGCGGACTACATCGCGGTGGCCTACCCCGATTTCATCCCGGCGCTGCAACCGCTGGTGGAACATCGTCGCAGCCAGGGCCTGCGGGTGACAGTGGCGTCCATCGACGATGTCTACGACACCTTTAGCTATGGTGTGCCGGACCCGGCCGCGATCCGCGACTACATGCGCTACGCCCGCGACAACTGGACCGGACCGGCGCCGCGCTTCTTGCTGCTGGTGGGTGACGCGACCTATGACTATCGCGGCTTTCTCGATGGCTCGACGCCAAACTTTGTGCCGACCTACTTGCTTTCGACGCACTTCGTTGGCGAGACTGCCAGCGACAACTGGTTCGTGAGCCTGGACGACGAGGACGACCTGCCGGACATGGCCGTCGGGCGCATCCCGGCACAGACAGCGCAGCAGGTGGAGGACGTGGTGGCTAAGACATTGGCGTACGAGGCCGACACCACCGCAGGCGAGTGGGATGGCCGCGCGCTGTTTGTGGCGGACAACGAGCAGGAGGGCTTCCAGACCATCGCCGATAATCTGGCCGCCGACGCGGTGCCCGCCAGCTATCAGATTGACAAGGTGTATCTGGGATCCAGCGACAACCCGACCAGCCAGATTGTCAAGGCGCTGGATGAAGGCGTCGGACTGGTGACCTATGTCGGCCACGGCAGCATGAACGTCTGGGGCAAGGACAAGATGTTCCAGATCAGCGACAGTAATGCGCTGGATAACAACAGGCTGCCGTTTCTGGTGACCATGACTTGTCTGGTGGGTTACTTTCATCACCCCACAGCGACTAGCATGGGTGAGGAGTTGTTGTTGAACCCCAAGGGCGGCATTGTGGCAGGTCTGATGCCAACCAGCGAGTCGTTGGCGACCGACCAGACCGAGTTGGCTACCAACGTCTACGCGCACATGTTCGGCGACGCCGGCACCGTGGGCGAGGCGATCATGCTCGGCAAGCGCGATCTGAACCTGGACCGCAATCTGATGCAGGACATCATCGAAACGTTCACCTTGCTGGGTGATCCCGCCCTGGTGCTGCAAAAGCCAGGATAATCAGGTGCATTTCCCCCGCAACGAAACCGCCGCTGAGCAACCGTTCAGGAAACTCGGCGGCGGTTTTATTGCTAGAAATGGGCAAGACTCCCGTCAACCTTGGCGCGGTAGACGGCCTGGCGGAAAATAAAGAGGCTCAACGGCGCCAGCACGATGCAGAACACAACCAGCGCAACGATGTCGGGCATCAGCTCCTGGAAGGTCGCGCCGGTGAGCAGCGCGCGGCGCATGGCGTCCAGCGCGTAGGTCACGGGCAGCAGGCGGGAAAGCGCCTGAAGCCAGTCGGGCATGACGCTGACCGGGTAGTACACCCCGCCCAGCAACAGGCCGATGCTGTTGAACAGCCAGGTGACAGGGTCGCCGCGCTTGAGCACCATGATAAAGCTCGCGGCAACGATGCCGATGGCGGTCATGGAGATGATAGTCAACACCAGGATCAGCAGCGCGGCCGGTATGTTGCCGGTCAACTGCACGTCGAACAGCAGCACACCCAGGATCAAATAGACGAACACCTGCAGGGTAACGAACCCGTAGTCGTACAGGCTGCTGGAGAGGATGATGGTGCGCAGCGATGTGGGCGTCATCAGCATCGCCTCCAACGTGCCGGTTGTCTGGGCGTCGCGCAAATTGCCGGAAAAACTGTTCAACCCGACGCCGAAATATCCGGCGAATGCCAGTCCGATCAACACGAAAGAGAAGTAATCGCCGCCATATGGCTCCAGATAGCTGGTCGCGCCGGCGCCAACCATGGTGCTCAGAAAATAGAACACCAGCATGTTGAAGAAAACGCCCGCGAACTGGAGCAGGAAGGCAAAGCGATAGCTGGTCTGCAAGAGCAGATCGCGGCGCAGAAAGGCGATGACGCGTGTCATGGCTGGCCCTCGGACTCGGTTTGCTCGGTGAAGCGCTGAAAAACCGCTTCCAGCGAAGGGCGATTGCTCTCGACATCCAGCACCTGTCCGCCCTGGCTCACGATCCGTTCAACCACGGTAGCCAGGATCGCCTCGCCAGCCGATGTCTCGATCTCGACCAGCCAGCCGCCCACCCCGGGCTCGGCAGACAACTGGCAGGGCAGATCAACCGCCAGGCTGCCTGGATCGTCCGCCAGCCCGGCCGCCTTGATGCGGTAGCTGTTGGCCGCGTTGAGGCGGCTACGCAGCTCGGCCGGCGTGCCGACAGCCTGCAGGCGGCCGCGGTTCATGATGCCGATGCGGTTACTCAACAGCTCAGCTTCATCCAGCCGGTGGGTGGTGAGGAGGATGGTCATCCCTTCCCGTGCCATCAGTTCCTCGCGAATGAAGAGGTGCAGACGCTGGGTGGCGGTTGGATCGAGGCTGCGTGTCGGCTCGTCCAGGAAGAGAACCCGAGGATGGTGCAGCAACGCCCGGGCGATGCCCAGCCGCTGTTTCTGGCCGCTGGAATAGGTACGCACCGGTTTGTCTGCTTTATCGACCAAATCGACCTGGCGGATCAACTCATCAGCCCGCTGACGGGCGTCGTGGTCACTCAGCCCGTTGAGCACGCCGAAGAACGCCAGGTTTTGGCGGGCCGTCAGCCGCCAGTAAAAGCTGCGCTCATCGCCCGACGCAAGCCCCACCATCTCACGGATGCGCTGTTCTTCCTGCAGATCAACGCCGAGGATGCTGCCTGTGCCGCTAGAGGCGACGATCATCGTACACAACAACCTGATGAAGGTCGTCTTGCCGGCGCCGTTAGGGCCCAGCAGCCCAAAAAGCTCGCCTTCGTGGACATCAAGACTGACCTTGTCGACAGCGAGAACAGGCGGCGCCAGCGCGGCGCTGGTGGAGCGGCGCTGAAAGAAGTGCCGCATTTGTCGCCCCATGCCTGTCGGTATGGTAAAATACTTGCTCAATTGGTCGGTGTGGATTGCCCATGAGGCCATGGCTGCGATTATACCACGCTGGCACAAGACTAACCGAATGAGGGCCTGATGACAGAATTGCCACAGACCACGCAACCACAGATACGAAAAATTGGCTTGTTGGCGGGAGTGATTCTCCTGGCCACCATCCTGTTGATAGGAGGCTGGACGGCCGCGCGGGCCGGCCGGGCGGCCGCGCCTGCGCCTCCGCCCCAGCCCGCTGCCTTGCCGGGCCAGAACAGCAGCACAACCAACCCATCGACATTGGAAGACCCCGGATTGTACGTCTTTCTCGACTACACCAATATGAACCCGTCTCAGTATCCATTCATCGTAGGCGGGCACGAGTTGTTCTTGTGGCGCGACATCGAGCGCGACCAACAGGGCGTCTACGACTGGTCGGTGGTGGATAACTGGATTGCCGCCGAGGCCAGCCTGGGCAAGCCGGTGGCTATCGGCTTCAACAGCTACGACGGCCAGTGCTGCGGCGGCGAACGCCTGCCGGACTGGTTCAAGCAGCAGCATCCCGACGGCTATGTGAGCTGCCAGGGTGTTGTGATACCCAAGTACTGGTCCAGCGCCTATAAGAACGCCTGGGCGAGCTTTATCCAGGCGGCGGCGGCTCGCTACGACAACGACCCGCGCGTGAAGTGGGTGGTAATCAGCGCCGGCATGTACGGCGAGACCATTCCTGCTGAAGACCAGTACGACACCTGTCTGACCAACAACGGCCTGACCAGTGATGGCTGGACCAGCACCGTCAACGACATCACCAACATCTACCACAACGCCTGGCACAACAAGTTCCTGTTTATCCAGTACGCTCCCTATTTTCTCAGCCGGCTGGAGCGGCGCGATTTCACTGACTACGCCGGCAGCCTCGGCATCGGGATGAAGCATAACAAGCTGGAGGTGGACGGCGACGATCGGGTCATCGACGACCCGGGCTACCTTTACTACCGCTCCGGCCAGTATGACCCGATGTTTACCTTCATGGACCAGCTTCCTTCGGCCTGGGAAGCCTACCGGCAGCAGTTCCCCAACCAAGCGGTCACCTACTGGTCCTTCCTCAACGCACTGGATAAACATCCAACCTATATCCTCATCAACAAGCTGCTGATTGAGACGTTGACTCCCTTGGAGCGGGAGGTGATGAACTTCACCAATCGTTATCTGGGACGCACGCGCGCCGATACACCGTCGGTCTGGACAGCCTTGCGCGAGACGGAGTACACCTGGTTTCCCCAACGCGGCAACTACAGCTATTGGCTCTATCAAAAGGACGGCACGCCCGGCGGCCAGACCGTGCCGCTGTGGAACGTGACCGATGATCCGCGCGGACGCTACACCCGGCGCACGGACGGCGCGGGTGGCAACCCCTACATGTATTTTGACGTGGACGATGGTTACATCTACGGCGGCACCAACGTGGTCAGCGTCACCGTTACGTATCTGGACCAGGGCACCGGCGTCTGGCAACTGCAATACGACTCGGTCCACGATCCCAACGCGGTTGCATTCGAGATTCAGAAGCAGAACACCGGCCAGTGGCTCAATGTCTCTTTGGTGCTCAGCGACGCCCAGTTTGCCAACCGTCAGAGCGGCAACGATCTTCGCATCTGGAACGGCGGCGACGACGACGAGATCATCCACATGGTCAACGTCGCGCGCCTGAGCCACGGCGAGGAGGTCGGCGTTACCTTGCAGCCCGACGGCGAATATGACGGCGTTACCGACACCTATCTCAGCAGTTGGGAACCGGATGCCAACCGGGGAACGTTGGGGCGCCTCTCAGTTCGGCCTGAGGATGTGTACGCGGGGTTGGTCAAGTTCGATCTGGCCGGCTACCTGCCGGCCAATGTTGCCGTCACCGAAGCCTACCTGGACCTCTACGTGCAAAGCCGGTCCAACGACAGCAACTGGATGGAGGCCGATGTTTACGCGCTACGTCGCGGCTGGAACGAGACTGAGGCGACCTGGAACCGCGCCAGCAGCGCCACGCCGTGGACGATTCCCGGCGCCAACGGCATCGGCAGCGACCGCTCCGGGGTGATGCTCGACCGGCAGCGCCTGGACGAAGTCAACGTCTGGGAGCGGTTCGATGTGACCGGCGCGGTGGCGGAATGGGCCAGCGGGCAGGCAAATCATGGTCTCACGGTGCGCGGCAGCCCCAACACCAGCGGGCAGGTCAGCTACGACTTTGCATCCAGCGAGGCTGTCGATCTATCGATCCGGCCGCGTCTTGTGTTCACCTACGTGTTGCCGGTTACTCCGCCCACACTGACACCGACGCCAATCAGGACCGCAACACCGACGCCGACCAGAACCCCAACGCCGACCTTCACTCCTACCGCCACACCAACCGGTCCACCGACGGCGACTCCTACCACCGGCCCATCGCCAACGCCCACACCGCCGCCACCGGCTGACAGGACGGTGGAAGCGGCGCTCTCTGTGCAGCCGATCACCGTCGACGGGTATCTGGACGACTGGAGTCTGGGGCCGGGCGAGCTGCTCGATCGCTACACCGCCGACTACGTGCATCCGCGCGGCGCGCCGGAGCCGGACGACAACAGCGCGCTTGTTTGGGCGGCCTGGACGCCAACCATGCTCTACCTGGCCGCGCACGTCACCGATGACGTGCTGATCGCCGACAGCAACGATATCTGGCGCGACGACAGTCTGGAGTTCGCCTTCGACGGTGACCTGGATTTCTCGCTAGCCGGCGTTGATGACCACACCTTCACCATTGCGATTGATGGCCGGGTGACGAACTGGGGCACAATCCCGGTTCTTGATATCGAGCGGGCCGTGGAGATCGTCCCGGATGGCTATGTGGTGGAGCTTGGCATTCCCCTCGAAATGTTTCAGGTGTCGAACTGGGGCACCGGCAAGGAGATGGGCTTCACCATTGGCCTGCACGACGACGACGACGGCGGCGACTGGGAGCATTACATGGTCTGGGAAGGCCAGTCCACTGTGAGCCATCCGGAGGACTATGGCCGGATGGTGCTGATCTCCAGCGCCGGTTGTTTCTTTGCCGATGTGCATCCCAACACCAACCACGCTAACCCCGAGGCCTGCGACGGCGATGTGGACATCGCCGACGTACAGCGGGTCGCCGGCTGCTGGATGCAACCGATCAACGTTCTCTGTCCCGGCGAAATCGACCTCGATCAAAGCGGTCAGATCGACGTGGGAGACATCCAGCTCGCCGCTGAGAACTGGGGCTGGCGATCGTCGGATCAATAGCCGCGTTCTCCCCTGCCGTCCGCAACCAACCAAAAGGTTGACGAAGCACTAGCGCGGCACCAGCGTTGCTGTTTGCGTTGGTTGCGGTTGAGGCGTTGTGGATGCCTGGCAGACGGCGTCGTCAAGCACGGTGATGCTCTGGTCGAGCCAGTTGCCGACGAAGACCTTGTTGTAAGCGACGGCGATGCCCTGCCCGCCCTCGTTGCTGTCCTGGCGGCCGACTTGCACCGCGCCCAGATACTGGTTGTTGTCGCGGGTGTCTACCACGTGTACCTGGTCCGTGCCGGCATCGACCGCGAAGAGATGGCCGGTGCCCGGATTGTACGCCAACGCATAGGGGGAGCCGGGCAGCGCGATCTCGCCGGCCAGTTGGTTGGTGGCGGTGTTCAGCACAAGGATTCGGTTGCCCGGACGGTCGGCAACGTAAAGCCGACTGTTGCCCTCGTTAAGCGCCATGCCCCAGAGTTGCCCCAACGGAGCCAGATTGATATTGGCCAGCACGCCGCCGTCCCTCGCCAATACCGTTAACCATCCACTGATATGGCTGACATAGGCGCGGTTGGGGGACGCCACCACAAAGGCCGGCATGGCACTGACCGGCGTCGTCTTGATGACACTGTTGCTGGCTATGCTGATAACCGACACTGTGTTGTCGGCGAAGTTGGCTACATAGACCCGTCCGTTTGATCCACCTACGCCCCAAGGCAGGCTGCCCACCAGAATTGTGCGGACGAACTGCCCGCTGTCCGCCTCGTTGATCGATACCGTGCCCGCGTTGCGATTGCTCGTATATACCTGATCTCCTACCACAGCGACTCCATTGACACCGCCCGGACCTACTGGCTGCGTGCCCAGCAGGGAATTATCGCCAGCCTGCACCATCGCCAGTCGTGGGGTGGTGAACACGGCCGCGTAGACAAGCTCTGGACTGGCTGCCATGCCCTTGGGCGAATCGCCGAGCGGAATTGCTGTCTGTGGAACTGGCAGACAGCTCAGTGGCGAGTTTGGCGTTGGGGTGGCGGTGACAGACGGCGTTGGCGTCGCAGTTCTGGTAGAGGTCGCTGATGGTGTCGGCGTCGCGCTGCGCAAAGCCGTTGGGGTAGCCGTGCTGGCCGGCGCCGGCGTGACCGTCCTGGTCGCGGTTGCGGAGTGTGTTGGCGTCGGCGTGCGCGATGCGGTTGGTGTGGCTGTGTGAGCAGGCGTGCGCGTTGGCGTGCGGGTGGGGATGACTGTCATAGTCGGCGTGGGTGTTGCGGTCATCGCCTGGAACCGGATTGTCAGCCTTGGCCGCAGAGCAATGTCGAAATACTCGCTGGAGGCAAAATCATAGCTCACGTTGCCACTGCCGTCGCCCCCTTTCAAAATCAGCCCGTTGTTGACCTGCGCGCCGCTGGTCCAATCACGCACGGCGCTGGTAACGTCGAACGATTCCCAAACGCCGACCTCATCCAGCCGTTGCTCGTCCAGCATGATGCCGGTGCGGTCCGAGTTGATGCCGTTAGCGCCCGGTATGGTCCATGAAGTGGACGAGCTGGCCCGGTTCCACGACACCCGGCTCTCGTCCCACGCGCGCAGTAAAGCAAATACCCCGACATCGGCCCAGTTGCTGTTGTTGGAGCGCGAGACGACGTTGAGATCTAGCGTCGCGCTCTGGATCACAGCACCCGCCGGCACCGCGTTTGCCAAATCAAAGCGTATCACGCCCGCCCAGACATCGAAGGGCCGGATGGAAACCCGGCTGGTGCTGCCCCTCGTTTCGTCGCCGCCGTTCCACGAGCTGAGGGTCGCGTCGTCCACGCCCGCATAGCCGGCGACGCCCGGCTGCAAGGTGACTGATTGTGGAATCGGGGTGGCCGTTCTCGTCGCGCTGGGCGTGGCGCTGGGTGTCAGGTTGGGCGTGGCAGTTGGGGTTGACGTGCGGAAGGTTGACAGAGTCGCTGTCGGTGTTGCCCCGCTGCATGCGCCGTCTAGCGACACTGTTACCCGGTGAAAGACGTCGGCGCGGCTGTCCGGGTTCACCAGCTCCAGGTCGGTGCTGCCAGGCAGGCTGTCGTTGAAGTAGGCGTCATTCAAGGTAAAGCTGGCGGTGCGCCACTGGCCCGAGTTGCTCTTGCTGACCGGCAAGTCAACTACGTTGCCGGCAAAGTCGGCGTAGCGCAGTGAAAAGCTGTCGCTGCCGCTGTCCTGATATTCCACGTCCACCGTATACACCGCACAGCCGCCGGCCGCCAATGGCTGCTGGGCTGCGCCTGACCACATGTCTTCGATGTCCAGTTTCAACGGCCCGGTTCTGTTGTTGCGAGCAGAGAGACTCTTATAGCTGTCAGGCAGGCCGTTGCGCACTACCTGTGCGCGCTGAGGATTGCGCTGGTAGATGAACCACTCGTAGTTAGGTAGATTGCGACAGCAAGGCGGGCTGCCCGGTGGATCCCCGCTCCCACCCCCGTTGTCGCCATCAGGAAAATAGGTTCCCTCGGTGTCGCGAAAGACGATCCAGACGTCAGGGGTGTTCTCCAGTGTCCTGCCGGCGTAGCGCGCCATCATCTGGCGCGCCTCGGCCGCGCCCGGATCGTTCTGGGCAAAATGGGCTACCGGAAAGTGCAGTTGCTGCAGGTGTTTGTCCAGTCCGTTGAGCACCGCCCAGTAGAGTTCCTTGGGATCGTCGCAGCAGTGGCCGGAGCCGATGTTCAGGGCGCCGTGCTCACCACTTACCAGCCGCTGTGGCCAGTCCAGTTTAAAGATATTGACCCAGTTGCGGTATTCGTCGCCTAGCGTGTCCGCTCCCTGGCCGTTGCCAAGATCAGGGGTAACGCCGCTGGTCTTGACGCCGATGCCGTACTGGCTGAAGGCATAGTCCACATAGTTCAGATTATTGCACCCCTGGCAGGACGCGACCCGTTCGTCGTATGGCGAAAGAAGCTGGTGTGAGACGACTGCAACCATCGGCAGCCCGCGGACGTCTCCCTGAACCAGTTTGGAAAGCTCCTGGCCGTAGATGTCGATTATCGGCTTGAGCGCCTGGTCGCGCCACGTCACCGATGCGCCAAAAGCCAACTGCGGGTTGACCGGGTTGCCGTTGCCGTCGATGCAGCGCTGCTTGTCCGGCGCGCCCTGCCATTGGAACCCGGCATAGATGCAGCGGTACATGTCCAGGTCCATCCAGCCTAGCGGCTCGTCGGGTGGGTAGTCGTCGTAGTTGCGGGCCGGTCTTGGCTCGCCGTCATGGCCCAGATCGACCTCGATGGAGTCGATGGAGTCACGTACGGGCAATGGCAACGCGGCTACTTCGAGCCGGAATTGCTGCAAGGCGGCTCGCAACTGCGACTGGACGGCCGTGTTGGTGAGGTCGAGGTGATAACTGGTCGTGCTACCCTCGCCGTTCATCAGCGGTTGATAGACGGAGCCGGGGCGCAGCATCCATGAGGGCGATCCGTTGCTGTCAGGTGTACAGGAACCGCCGCTGGTTGGTCCGGTGCCGCGATCGGTCTTGGGCGCAAAGCCGATGATCGAGCGCAGTCCCATGTTCTGGTTGACGCGTACCCAGTTGGTCACCTTGCTGAAGTCGTAGACACCTTCAGCCGGCATCACCTCGCACCAAAAAAAGCGGTTGTGCATACCAGTGGCGGCCTGAGACGCGACGCATTGCTGGCGGCAATCGTCGCTGCCGCAGCTGTTGCAGTAGAAGCCGGGCACGATGTCGCCGCCCGCGGACAACCCACTGGGAGGCTCCATCTGTGTGATAGAGAACTTGATCTCTTCAGGCGGAATGCCAAAGAGCGGCGCTGATGGCGGAAACAGCCGCATCAGCACCAACCACAGCAGCGCGAGCAATACTATTAGCGAGAAGGGGAGGAGAACCGGCAGCGAGCGCCGCAACCAGCTTTCGCGGTATGGAGGCGGTTGGTCGGGGGACGTCATGGGCTTTGGGTCCTTCGTGAGCAGCGATGTGTTGCGCCCGGATCGACGAGTATAAGTGTGTGGAGCCGGTCAGGGCCACTTTGGCAACGCGCCGACCGACAAGATGTTTTGACGATGCGATTATACCGCAATCAATGGCGGCGGGCAACAAGCCACGTTCCGCCAGGTTATTAGTTTCTGCATAGCGCATAACTTGTAGGTTCTGTCCTGCGGTGCTATATTCAACAAGGTTGTACATATTGTACGTTATGACCGTCGAGAGGAGTATACACCATGCAAATCGTGAGCGTCAACGAGGCGCGATCGCAACTGTCGGACCTGATGGCTCAGGTTGCCTACGGCGGCCAGCGGGTCATCGTCGAGCGACGCGGCAAGCCGTTGGTAGCGTGGATCAGCATCGAGGAACTGCGCATGCTGGAGAACTTGGAAAACGAAGCTGATCAACGCAGGATCCTCCGCACGCAAGCATTGGACAGTGCGAATCTAGCTCGGCAACAAATACTCGCCGAGCTTGGCGGCGCGCCGTTGCCCGATTCCAGCGAAGTGATCGCGAGATTGCGAGAGGAAAGAACCGATGAGCTCGCAGGTATGTGTTGACGCGAGTTTAGTACTCAAACTGGTGCTGGCTGAGGCGGATAGCCAGAGCGCCCATGACCTGTGGCACACATGGATTGACAGCGACACAGAGGTGTTTGCACCGGAACACCTCGCGTTCGAGGCAACATCAGTACTGCGCAACCACGTCTACCGGGGGTTGATCAGTCCTGCAGCAGGCCGGTTGGCATTCGACGCCTTGCGTGCTCAGCCCATTGCACTGGTCTCTTCCAGAATTCTCAACGAACGGACTTGGGAATTGGCAGAACAGTTCAACCGTCCCACGGCATATGACGTCTACTATGTTGCCCTGGCCGAGGCGCTGAACTGCGATCTGTGGACAGCCGATCGCCGTCTAGTCACCGCCGTGCATCAGACGCTGCCTTGGGTGCGTTGGCTTGGCGAGACCCAATCTGCCCAACCCGGTGCATGACATCCTTCCTCGCCATCACTGCTCAGGCACCAGATTCTGCTCGACCAGAAACTCCGCTGTCGCCTCCCCCGCCAGTTGTTCGCCGGCGGGAGTCCAGTGTCCGTCGTGGCGCAGGTGCAGCAAAGCGCCTGCCTCGGCCCGCTCGCGGAAGGCAGGCAACAGGTCCAGGTACCGGATGCCTGCCCGCAAAAACAGATCGGCCGCCAATCGGTTGGGCTGTTCCAGATCCCATGTGTAGGCCGCCATGGCCGGGTTGTCATCCAGCCGTTGCTGCCAGCGGTCGGGGTAGACCTGTTCAGGAGCGGTGACGATCACAGCGGCCAGTGAAGCGTCCAGCATCTTCGCCTGAGTGCGCATTTCACCGATCAACGCGCCGGTCAGCTCCACCGAGTTGGTCCAGTCATCGGACAAGGGGGCACGGTAGACGCCGTAGGCGACGGGGATATACTCGTCGGACGTGTCACCGCGCAACAAGCCACGTTCCAGCAGCCCGCGGTCTGCCAGGCTTCGTGCCAAGTCAGGCGCGCCTCCGGCCAGCGCCGGGCCGGCAAAGCGATAGAGTGCCGAGTGCTGCTTCAGCCAGGCCGCCACGGGTGACAAGACAGGGCGCGAATCGCCCGTGTTATCCGATGGGGTAGTGGTTTCGGCTGGCTGCGCAACCGCGGCCGGATCGAAGGGGAAATAGCGCAGCACAGGCTCGCCGTTCTCCAGGTGGAAGAAGGGCTTTTGCACGCTGCCCATGTTCTCCACCTCCAAGGTCTCGCTGTTGTTCTGGAAGTCGTTGCCAGGGAAAAAGGCGAGCAGCACCAGGTCAGGCTGGTAGGCAGCGCCGTACTCGCGCAGCCAGAGCAGCTCCTGGTCGGTGCCCCAGCCGCTGACGCCGGCAGGGATCACCTCGATACGTTGACTGGCCAATCCATCGGCGTTGAGCCGCGCTTCCAGCGTCTTGCCAAAGGTCTGTTCCAGCGGCACGCGCAACCCCTCGACGTACGAGTCGCCCAGCAGCAAAATGCGAAAGACGTCATCCGGTTTGGCCAGCGTCGCCCGCTCTATGTCGCGCAGACCGTTGCTGTTGATCGCGACCTCTACGTCGTACTCGACCTGTGGGTTGAACCAGCGACCGCTCGCGCCGGGTTGCAATGACCAGCCGGTCTGCGGATCAGGCACTCGCCAGAACCAGCCGGTTCCCTCAGCCGGTGGCGCCAGGCGCAGCAGCCGCACGCCGCCTTCCAATAAGAGTACGGAGAAGGCGATGCTAAACGCAGCCAGCAGAACGCCGGGGATGATCTTGCGCCAACGGCTTGAAGATGACATGAGCGGCATGGTAACACAGAGGCGTGGCAGCCCGCAACTCGCGCCCGCGGGAGAAACCACAGATGGCGCCGTTTGCCGGCCAGGAGCCTGGATGCCCGCCTTCGCGGGCATGACGTACACCGCTCTATGTCGTCACTCCCGCGGAGGTGGGAGTCCAGCAGCCGTGAATGGAGCGATGGTGTGTGCTTGCCAGGAACCTGGATGCCCGCGAAGGCGGGCATGACGCATAAAAGAGCCGCCTGGCATTGCCAGACGGCTCTCGATTTGCGTTGATGGTTCGTAGCGGGCGATTGTTCGCCCTGTTACGAACGGATCACTGCTTAGAAGTCCATTCCGCCGCCGCCGGGGGGCATGGGCGGCATCTTTTCCTTCTCAGGAATGTCAGTGATCAGGGCCTCGGTGGTCAGGATCATGGCCGCGATGCTGGCCGCGTTCTCCAGACCGCCGCGCGTGACCTTGGCCGGATCGATGATGCCAGCGTTGACCATGTCCAGGTACTGCTCGCTGATCACATCGTAACCGAGGCGCATGTTGTCCTGCTCCTTCTGGAGCCGGCGCACGGTCTCCACCGTCACTGCGCCGTCCTTGCCGGCGTTGGTAGCGATCTGGCGCATGGGTTCTTCCAGCGCGCGGCGCAAGATCTTGACGCCGGTCATGACGTCGCCTTCCGTACCCTTCGCGGCCTCATCCAGAGCGCTGATCGCGTTCACCAGGGCGACGCCGCCGCCGGGCACGATGCCTTCTTCTACGGCTGCGCGGGTGGCGCTCAGAGCATCCTCGACGCGGTGCTTCTTTTCCTTCAACTCGACCTCAGTGGCCGCGCCGACGCGGATGATAGCCACGCCACCGGCCAGCTTGGCCAACCGTTCCTGTAGCTTTTCTTTGTCGTAGTCGCTGGTGCTGTTCTCGACCTCGACCTTGATCTGCTCGATGCGGCCTCTGATCTGCGACTCGTCGCCGGAGCCGCCGACGATGGTGGTGTCGTCCTTGGTGGAAACGATCTTGTCGCAGCGGCCCAGGTCGCTGACGGTGGTGGTCTCCAGCTTGCGGCCCATCTCGTCGGTGATGACCTGCGCACCGGTGAGGATCGCCATGTCCTGCAGCATGGCCTTGCGGCGGTCGCCGAAGCCAGGGGCCTTGATGGCCAGAACGTTAAACACGCCGCGCAGCTTGTTCAGCACCAGGGTGGCCAGCGCTTCGCTGTCCACGTCCTCAGCGATGATCACCAGCTCGCGCCGGCCAAGCTGGATCAGCTTCTCGAGCACGGGCACGATGTCGGCAGCCGCCGAGATCTTTTTGTCGGTCAGGAGGATGTAGGGGTCCTCGAGCTCGGCTTCCATCCGCTCAGGGTTGGAGACAAAGTAGGGCGAGATGTAGCCGCGGTCGAACTGCATACCCTCGACATACTCGGTCTCAAAAGCGAGGCCGGTCTTGCTCTCTTCGACGGTGATAACGCCGTCCTTGCCGACCTTCTCCATGACATCGGCGATCAGGCTGCCGATTGCCTGGTCCTGGGCCGAGATGGCGGCCACAGCAGCAATCTCCTCGCGAGTGTTGATGTCGATAGCCTGCGCACGTACGGCGTCGGCCAGCGCAGCAACGCCCTTCTCGATGCCGCGCTTGAGCAGCATCGGGTTGGCGCCAGCAGCCACGTTCTTCAGGCCCTCGTTGACAACGGCCTGGGCCAGCACGGTGGCGGTGGTGGTGCCGTCGCCGGCGATGTCGTTGGTCTTGGTGGCGGCTTCTTTGAGAAGCTGGGCGCCCATGTTCTGATAGGGGTCTTCCAGCTCGATTTCTTTGGCGACGGTGACGCCGTCATGCGTGATGGTGGGGGCGCCCCACTTCTTGTCCAGGGCGACGTTGCGGCCCTTGGGGCCGAGGGTTGTCTTGACCGCATTGGCCAGCGTGTCGACGCCGGTCTTGAGGTTGCGGCGGGCCTCATCAGCAAATACCAGTTGCTTTGCCATGTCAGTGCTCCTTATTTGTCCTAACGAAGTATCTGTTTCAAGTTCTGTAGCGGACTAGCCGACGGTGGCCAACACGTCGCTCTCACGCAGGATGAGGTACTTGACGCCATCCATCTTGACTTCGGTGCCGGCGTACTTGGCATACAGCACACGATCGCCGACTTCGACGTCCATGGCGATTCTGCTGCCATCTTCCTTGCGCCCACCGGGGCCAACGGCCAGGACCTCGCCTTCCTGAGGCTTTTCCTTGGCGGTCTCCGGCAGAATGATGCCGGAAGCGGTTTTCTCTTCCTGTTCGATCGGCTTCACCAACAGTCGATCTCCTAGTGGCTTGAGGTTCATGGGTTTCTTTACCTCCAAAATGTAGAAAGTTTTGTTGTCACTACTCACAAAAAACCGTTAGCACTCAATGCGCAAGAGTGCTAACGGGGATAGTTTACAACAGCTTTTTGAAACGGTCAAATCTGCGCGTGACGGATTCAGATCACTGCTGGCACAGGCGACGAGGCTCAGATGAGGTTAGGGCTTGCAGGCGTGAAACGTGATGCGAGAGACGTGAAACGTTGAGACGTGAAACGTGAGACGTGAGACGTGAAACGTGAGACGCAATGCATTTCAGTTTTAGAAGCTGTTTGAGAAGACTTCGGAAGTCGCCCAACCCAGAAGTCTGCGTGGACGACTTTTCAAACAGTCTCTCAAACGGGTCGGTGCCTTCACACCTCCGCTTCACGTTTCACGCATCACGTTTCACGTTTCACGCCTCTCCTCACCATCTCCTACTGTCTGGTCGGCACCTCGCCACCACACTCGCGGATGCTGGTTTCGGCGTCGGCGGCCGGAATATTATCGGCGTCGGTCAGCAGCGCTCGCTGCAGCCATGGCACGGCGTTTTCGCAGTCGACCGCCTCGATGTTCAGATAGGAGCGGCCGATGATGTAGAAGTTGATGCCGGCCTCATTGCCCAGGTCGATAGCCTTGGTCATGTTCTCGATGGCTTCCTCGTACGCCCGCCGCAGGTACAACCCAATGGCAAGCTCCTTGTAGGCCTCCGGCATGTCGGGCTTCAGCTCCACCGCCTTGCGAAGCTCGCGCAGCCCTAACTCCTCATCACCCGTCAGACGCAAGGTCTTTCCTAATTCGAAACGCAGCCACGGATCGTCGGGCGCACCGGTCAACCCGCGGCGGAACATGGCAATCGCTTCGTCAAAGTTCTCCAGCGCCCGATAGTTGCGCCCCATGATCAGATAGATAAAGGGCAGGTTGGGCTCCAACGCTGCGGCCTGCTCATAGTAGTCCAGCGCTTCTGTATACTTCCCCTGCACCTCGTAGGCATACCCCAGGACCCGAACAGCGTTGAAGTTGCGCGGATCCAACTCCAGCGCTGCCTCGGCCTCTTGTACCGCCTGCCGCCAGCTTCCCAGATCCGCCAGAACCTCGGCCAGGGTGGCGTGGGCATCAGCCAATGCAGGGTCCATCTGGACGGCAAGTTGGGCCAGGGTGTAGGATTCGTCGTAGTCCCCGTTCCAGTCGAGAGCTGACGCCAGCGCTGCCTGGTTGCGGGCATCGTCGCCGTTGATCTCCACCGCTTTGCGCGCGGCGGTGACCGCCTCATCGTAGCGGCTGGCATAGACCAGCAGCCGCGCCATGTCCCGCCAGACCTCGTCGTTGTCTGGCTCGCGCTCAGCTACCAGCGCCAGCACGTCGGCAGCTTCCGACACCTTGCCCTGATCCTGCAAATCGCTGACCTCGTCCAAGATGGACAATGTGGAACGGGTCGGTGTTGGCGCCGGAGTGGGCGTCTGGAATGGATTGCGCAGTAAATCGTATTCCTGGTTGGCAATGTAGCCAACACCGATCAGCAGCGCCAGAGCAATCAGTAAAATTGGAAGCGAGGACCTCTTGCGCCTGCGGCGACTGGGTCTGTCTTTCAGATACATGGATCTTGTTCGGTCTTCAATCGATCTCAGGCAAACCAGCGCGTGCGCTACGTAATCCAGACAACAGCGCGTCGTGCATCGACTGGACGCCGTTGCTGGCCAACACGTTCCGATCACCAGGCCTCCAGGGGCGCCCGCTGTAGGTGCAGGCCAGCCCGCCTGCCTCGCGGATCAGCAACACGGCTGCGGCAGCATCCCAAACACTGATGCCGCGTTCCCAGTAGCCGTCCAGCCAGCCACAGGCGACCCAGCACATGTCCAACGCGGCCGAGCCGGCCCGCCGTACACCGCGAGTCTTGGGCACGAAATAGCTGAATTCGGCCAGGTTGTTGTCCGGATTGGTGGCTCGGTCGTAGGCGAAACCGGTGGCGAGCAGGCTGCTGCCCAGCGCGGCCGTGGTCGAGACATGGACCTGCTCGCCGTTGCGCCAGGCACCCTGCCCGCTCTCTGCCCAGAAGGTGTCGTCGCGCAGCGGGTCGTGGACCACACCCAGCGCCGGTTCGCCGTCCACCATCAGCGCGATGGAGACGGAGAACACCGGGAAGCCGTGTGCGAAATTGGTCGTCCCATCCAACGGGTCAATGACCCAGACTGGGCCGCTGGCAGGCAGTGTCTCGCCCGTTTCCTCGCCGAAGATTGCGTGGTCAGGATATTGGTGGCGCAAAGCGTCGATGATCAATCGCTCCGACGCCAGGTCGGTCTCGGTGACCAAATCGACGGTGCTCTGTTTGGTATGGACCAGGGACGCGCCGTTTTCGTGGCCCTGGCGCAGTAGCTCGCCGGCCTGGCGAGCAAGATCGATGGCGAAGTTTAGCATGGTGGGTTGGTGGATTGGTCGTAACTACGCACCTGTCATTCCCGCGCAGGCGGGAATCCACTCCTCGCAGACCTGGATTCCCGCCTTCGCGGAAATGACGATGCTCTGTAGATCGAGCGGTTGCGTTTCTGATAACGAACCTTTAAATCTTGCCAGCACTGATCGATGACCTCTGCCGACTGTTTACCGATCACTGATCACTGGTTACCTGCCGCGCGTCCTGCAAGGCGGTCAGGCATTTGGGCGGCACGTAGATGTTGCCAAGCGGCGCGCCGGCGCTGCCGGCGCCGTGGAAATCGGAACCGCCGGTGGTCAACAGGTTGTAGCGGCGTGCCAGCGCCAACAGCCGGTCGATGTGTACCTGCATGTAATGCGGATAGTAGACCTCCAGCCCGGCCAGCCCGGCTTCGACCAACTCCGGCAGCGACTCGTCCACCGGCATCGGCTCCAGCGCCCGCCCGCTCATCAGGACAATCAGCGGGTGTGCGAAGACCGGTAGACCGCCGACGCTGCGGAGGAGCTGGCACGCCTCGGCCGGCGATAACTTGGCGCGCTCGACATAGGCAGGGCCGTTGCGGCCGATGAAGCGGTCGAAAGCCTCCGCCTTGCTGCCGACGTGTCCAGCCTCGATCAATGCCTGGGCGACGTGGGGCCGGCCGATGGCGCCGTCGCCGGCCAGTTCCTGGATGCGCTCGAACGACACCGGGTAGCCGAGCTCTGTCAGGCGGCGGGCCATGCCCTCGGCGCGGCCAACGCGGCCCTCACGCAGCCGCGCCAGTTCAGCCTGGAAGCGCGGCGCTTCGTAGTGTGGGAAGTAGCCTAACATGTGCAGCTCGCCCGTGGGCAGGTCGCAGCTCAATTCGACGCCGGGGATGATCTCGACGCCGAGACGCTCGCCAGCGACCAGCGCTTCGGCCAGCCCATCCGTCGAGTCGTGGTCGGTCACAGCGATACTTCGTAGCCCAGTCTCAGCGGCCAACTCGACAAGCTGTGTCGGCGTCAGCAGGCCGTCCGATGCGGTGGTGTGGCAATGCAGATCGATGGTGTTCATAGGTGTAGGCGGTGGAATGTAGGGAAATGAGGGAAACGAAGGAAGAAGTCAGAGGAATACTACAACAAGCACTTCGATAGTGCGACATCTGAACGATGATTGAAATCATCGTCTGATAGGGAAAACATGTTGAAACATGTTGCCGAAGTGGCGGTTCGAGTATGCTTCAGCATACTTTTGGTGGCAGACACCGATTTCAATCGGTGGGAATGGCCTTGTCTACTTCTACTTCTTTCCGTTCTTTCCTTGACTTTCCCTCATTTCCTTTCTTTCCTTTCACCCCTCCTCGTCTCGCCAACGAAGCAGATCGTTGGCTTCCAGTATCTCGAAATAGCTCATGATCTCGTTGTCAAAGCGTTGGCCGGTCTCCTGGTAGACTTTGTCGCTGATCTCGTCGACGCTGCGCTGGCCGTCGGCCCAGTATTCGGCCAGGCTGCGGGCAGTCCACCACAGGTTGCCGGCTTGTTTGCTGGCCTGCCAGAGCGCGTCGCGGCTCATTGGGTCATCGCCCTCCTCCAGGCTGCGCAGGGCGACCGGACCGCGGTATTGTCGTTGTGGTATCAGGTTCCGGGCGCGGCCATCGGACTGCGGTTCAGAGACATCCGGCGGCAACTCGCCACTGCCCAGCGCTTTGGCGCAGTTGCGGAAGACATGGTCGGCCCGGCTCAGCTCGCGGCGGGCGGCCTCATTCAGTTCTGCGCTTAGCTCGGCAACGAGTCCACCGCAGTCTGGCCAGAGCCGCTCCAGGGTCTGCAAAGCGGTCATGTCGCAGTCGATGCGATGTGCCACCGCCGCGCGCAGTTGGCCGCGTATCGCGATCAACGCAGCCGGATCATCAGCCGCCAGCGCAGCTGTGATGGCAGCCTGTGTGCGCCAGACCAGCCGGACCTGTCGCCGCGCCACGATCTCGTGTCCCAGCCAGGTGGCAGTGCGCTCGTCCGCTCCGGCGATCACGTAGGCATACGCGGCTGCCAGGCTGCCGATGCGAGCCACCATGGCAGGATCGACCTTGTCCAACGTGTCCTCCGAGGTGTGGTAGAACCGGTCGGGCCACTGGATCAGCATCGGTGTCGGCACGCCCACGGTCGGATCGGAGAGGATGTAGTGGTCGCTGCCGCCGCTGAAGGAGGTAACGCGGTGGCGCACGGCGGCGCTGCTCAGCTCGAAGGTGTTATGCCCATCCGCGTCGCCGCTGAGCATGTCCCACAGCCGCTTCATCAGCACCGGTGCAAAGGATGCCATGGCCTCGGGCGGCTGTTCGATGTTGAAGACGCTGTGGCAGCGTTCCTGGTTTTGGCCTACCATGTCCAGGTTGACGCCGGCTACGGTCCTCGGCAGCCGTTCCTCGCAGTTCGCCAGATAAGCGTAGGTCCCAGTCATCTCCGGCATCCACAGGAAGCGAATGCCGCGGCGGGCCGGGGGCAGCGTTCCCTGGTCGATGAGACGGCGCAGCGTGGCGGCGATCTCGATGGCGGCGGCCGCGCCTGAAGCGTTGTCGTTGGCCGACGGCTGTGGATGGCAGAGATGCGACACGACCAGCACTTCCTCGTCGGTTTGGCCGGGAATGAAGGCGGCAACAACCTCGAACGCACCGTCATACAGTGCGCTGACGACGTGAGCGCGCACGCGCACGGGCATGTTCTGGCGCAGCCGGCGGCCCTGGCGCGGCGTCAGCACGAAGCCGAAGCAGCGCGGCTCGTCCGCACCCCACCAAAACGAGGTGTATTGACGGGCGTCGGGCAGGTCCAGCGGGCCGCGGCCGGGCGCAGTGGTGGCCATGCCGTCGAACAGGATGCCGGCCGCGCCGCGCCGCCGCACCGCCAGGTCGTAGACGCGTCCCAGGTTGCCGTCGCTGAGCACCAGCTTGCCGGCCACGTCCAGGCCGTCGTAGTGTTCGTGCTCGGTGCCATCATCGAGAACTACAACCTCGAAGTCGCCTTGCGCGGCCGCGCTGCGCTGGATGACGGAGATGGGCACGGCCTCGAAATCGCACAGACGGTCGATGGGCTGCTCGCCCTGCAGCAGGTCCAGCGTCGCCCGCGAACAGGCCCACTCCTGGAAGCTCTCCATGGTCCAGAAGGTGGTCTGGTGGTCGGCCGGGTAGCTGAGCAGCTCGGTGAACAGCCCGGCGCTGTCAAGTTGCGCCTGCACGTAGCGGGCCGCCGCCCGGTAGCCAGGGCTGGCCTGGATGCGGTGATGCTGGCTGATGTTGGCGATGTGCCGCTTGGCGCGCTCGCCGGAGTAAGCCAGACGGATTGCGTTGAGGGTTGGCTCAAACATGGTGGGGTTCTCTTTCCGGGCTGGTATCGGAGCCGTTTACCCAGTGTTCAAGAATCGTGCGGGTGGAGGAAAAGGCCAGGTCGCTCCACGGGATTGCTGCAGGCGCAAACCAGCGCGCCTCGCTGACATCGTCCTGCGCCTGCAACTGGCCACCCACCGGATGGCCGCCGAAGTAGACCAGCACGCCCGGCTTGTCAGGATTGGCGATGCGCGCAAAGCCCATGAATCCATCCAGCGCCACGTGCAGACCGGTTTCCTCGGCCACCTCGCGCACCGCCGTCTCTTCAGGCAGTTCTCCCGGATCGACAAAGCCGGCCGGCAGCGCCCAGTAACCGATGCGCGGCGACACGCCGCGCCGCACCAGCAACACCCGATCGTCCTGCGTCAGCAACACAGCCGCGGCCATCTTCGGGTCCTGAAACTGCGCGAATCCGCATTCACTGCACGCCGGCCTGTCTTTGCCAGCGACCAGACGTACGGTCAACGGTGTGGCGCAGTAGGGGCAGAACTGGTAGGGTTTCATGGATCGGTGAACGGTGGTCAGTTGATGGTGAGTGCAGGTGATCAACGTGCCGCTGACATACTATCGCACTAGTACAGGTCGGCGTAAGTCTTCGTCGTGTTCCGACCGGTCTCCTGACCGGTTCTGGCCGGTCTGTGCGCAGCCACCGGCTCCGGGGACTTACGCCGACCTGTACTAGCCGACTGCTGCGCGCAGATTGCTCAGCGGCGAGTTGGTCATGGTGACGCAGCCGGTGGAGAGAATGAGGCGCCGGCCGCCGGTCTGCTCGATGGCGTCGTCAGCCTCACGGCGTACATCGTCGGGCGTGCCGCGGTGGACGGTCCACCTGTCCAGCCCGCCGGACAGCGCGCCTGGCAGGATCGCCGCGCCTTCGGCCAGGCTGGGACCGGCCTCGCGGTCGTGCCAGTTGATGGCCTGTACCGGGTAGTCATCGAACATGTCCAGGTAGACGCCGAGACCGTGGGCGTGCAGCATGTTGAACCAGAAGCCGCCGGCCGCGTGCAGAATGCGCTGGTCATAGGCGCGCCCGAACTGGCTGTACTCGTCGCGGCTCAGGTGCTGCGGATCGGCCCACTGCGCGGCGTAGAAGATTCCGGCCGGGCCGCTGTCCGCCAGCGACTCGATGAAGCGGATCACGCTTTCGGTGATGACGTCGAAGCCTGCGGATACCATGTCCGGGTGCTCGCGCAGGTGCGGCAACAGATTGGGGCCGGCCAGATGGCGCGCCTGCGCCAGCGGGCTGAAGATGGTCATGATCACCGGCACGTCGGGACCAAGGGCGTTGCAGGTCAGCCGGACCGCCTCGCGCGCCATGGCCAGAGAGCCGCGGCCAGGATCCAACACCGGCAGCTTCAGCCAGTCCTCCGGCTCATCGATGATGTGACGGCCATAGGCGCTGGTGCCCTCGTCGCCGCCGCGCCATTCGATCTCGATGCCCCAGTCCTCCGTGCAGTAGGAGCTGGCCGGTGTGACCTTCAGCAGGTCGAAGTCGTAGGTCTGCTGCCACCAGACGTGGGCCGCGGCAAGATCGGCCGCACGTTGGTCGTCGCCGGGAAAATGCCGCCACAGAGCGATGGCTGGCCGGTCAACGGCCCCGCCGGCTACAGTTGTTTCGAGTCGTTCACGTTTGTTCATGGTGCTTGCTGGATGCTCCTGGCGCCTCGGTTGAAATCTGATGCTGATAAGCGGCGCAAAGCGTGCTGATGCAGGCTCCCACTCATGCCGGAGCTTGCATCAGCACGCTTTTGTGCAGCCTGCCAAACAGCGGGCCAGGAGGCTCAAGGTTGTTTGTTGGCAGGTTGTCGTCAACCGTCACGCGTCGTCAGGGACATCCTTTTCCCGGACCGATTCTCGTTGATCGGTAGCGACTTCTTAGGGCATTATAGCACGGACATGAAGGCTGAGCAATCGCTACGGTAGTCTTTCGTACCAGCGCGGCGACGGCTTGCTGCCTCCTTCCATCCAGAGTTGATAGGTGATCTGCATGTGCCCCAGGTGCAGGGAAGTGTGATCGATGACGTGCAAGATTCCCCAGCGCACGGTGACCGGCCGGTCGTGCGCCTGCCTCGTGCCATCAAGATCGGCCGCGGTGAGGCGGGAGAACACAATGCTCGTCTCCGCGCCGACTTCGTCCAGCCGGCGTACCAGGCTGCTGGGGCCATCCACTTCCATGACAAACTCGGCAGGACGGTCGCGCGTCGCCGGGTAGCCGCCGATTACCTCAGCGATCCAGAAGTGCTCGGCGCCGGCTACATGTGCTGCCAGGACTGCCAGTGAGTTAGTCTCGTGGGCGTCGCTGGCCGGCAACGGCCGCCAGTTCAACACCTCTGCGGGCAAGTCGGCGATCAGGTCGCGTACTTGTCCGCGCAGGTCTTCGATCATATGCAGATAGTGCTGGCGTTCAGGGTTCACGGTAACCTCCGCTACGAAGATGTTCTGCTCTCACGGTCGTAGTTCTGGCCCAGGAACGCCGGCGCGCGCACCCGGCGGAAGGCAAAGACCATGACCAGGATCGTTGCCAGGTAGGGCAACATGCGCAGGAACTGGTGGGGCAGGCCGATGTCGGTCACCTGCACCCGCAGCGCGAGGATCTCCACCAGGGCAAAGAAGAACGAACCCAGCAAAATGCCCTGCGGCGACCAGCCGCCGAAAAAGGTCAGCGCGATGGCCAGCCAGCCGCGGCCTCTGACAATGCCGTCGGTGTAGGTGCCGGTGTAGACCATGGGCAGATACGCGCCGGCCAGCCCCATCAACATGCTGCCGATAATGGTCGTGGCGTAGCGCCAGCGGGTGACGCTGACGCCCAGACTGTCGGCTGCCTTGGGGTTCTCGCCCACCGCGCGCAGCGACAGGCCGGTGCTGGTCTTGTAGAGAAAGAAGTAGAGAAACAGCGACAGCAGGATGCTCAGGTAGACCAGAATGTTCTGGTCGAAGAGAATGGGGCCCAGCACGGGAATCTCGCTCAGGAGGGGAATCGGCAGCCGGTCCAGAGTCGGAATGATGGGCGGCTGCAACGTGACGCCCACCACGATCTTGAACAGCAGGCTGGAAAGGCCCAGGCCCAGGAAAAAGAGCGCCAGGCCGATGACGAACTGGTCCATCTTGAGATTGGTGGTGAAATAGGCCAGGGCAACACCGAACAGCCCGCCGGCCAACATGGCGAGAACCATCCCTGCTGCCAGGCTGTCGAACAGGTAGGCGCCCAGAAAACCGACCGACGCACCCACCAGCATGACGCCTTCCTGAGACACGATGAAGAGACCGGTGCGGCCGGCCAGCATGGTGCCCTGGCTGGCCAGCAGATAAGGCACAACAGCCATCATCACCAGGCTGGCGAAGTTGATCAACGGTGTGTCGGCCATGCTATCGTCTCCTCACCACGTCAGTCAGCAGCACAAAGATCAGGATAAGCGCTTCGACGATGAACACCATCTCGCCCGGGATGGCCATTGTGCGCTGCATGGCGCTCGCGCCCACCTCAAGGATGGCGATGAACAAAGCTACGAAGGGCACGGCCGCGTTGTTGCCCTTGGCGATCAGGCCGACGATGATGCCCAGCAGCAGGAAGTTGGAGTGAAATCCCTCGATCAGCCGGCCGTGTACACCAGACACCTCGATGGCGCCAGCCAGCCCGGCCAGCGCGCCGCCGATCAACAGGGACAGGAAGAACATGCGGCGAACCTTGATGCCGTAGACGCGCGACGCCCGCGGATTGGCGCCGGTCGCCAGCAACTCGTAGCCGGCTGAGGTGCGGTCTGTGTAGACGTAGACCAGGATTGCGGCCAGAATCGCGATGAGAATACCGCTGTGCAAGGGGGGATGGGCGATCAGCAGCGGCAGCTTGCCACCGGCACCGATGGGCAGCGTGGTCGGGTGGCCGGCAGCGGGATCGGGCCAGATGCTGGTGGCCACGAAGTCGATGAGTTGAAAGGCGACGAAGTTCATCAACACGGTTGTCAGGATCTCGTTGATGTTGAAGCGATACAGCAGCCAGGCCGGCCCCAGCACCCACAGAGCGCCAAAGGCCATGCCGGCCATCATCACCAGCGGCAACAAGAGGGGCAGTGGCAGGTCGGAAAACGTAATGCCCACGGCAGCCGCGCCGATGCCGCCCACGATCATCTGGCCCTCGCCGCCGATGTTGAACTTGCCCGCAGCCAGCGGCACGGTGAAGGCCAGCGCCTGCAACACCAGCGGCACCCACTTGATCAGAGTCTGGACAAATCCGTTGGGTGTTCGGAACGAAGTTCCCAGGATGGTGGCGTAGGCCCGCATCACGTCAAACCCCATAAGAGCCAGCAGAATGCCCACCGCGGCAAAGGCCGCCAGCACCGCCACAACGTAAGGCACGAGGGTGCGGGCCGCTCCAACCGCGGGCGACTCGCGCCGCAGCGCTTGCGAGTTAGTCATCGTCGTTGGCTCCACTCATCAGCCGGCCGATCTCGTACGCGTCAAACGTTGAGCGGTCAAGTATGCCTGCGATCCTGCCCTCGTAGATAACGGCGATGCGGTCGGACAACAATACCAGCTCATCCATGTTTTCAGACAGCAGCAGCGTTGCTCCTCCCTGCTGCCGATGATCCAGGATGCGCGAGTAGATGAACTCCACCGAGGGGATGTCCAGGCCGCTGGTGGGGTTGTGGGCGATCAGCAGCCGGATTGGTCTGGAGAAGGCTCGGGCCAGCATCGCCCGTTGAATATTGCCGCCTGAAAGGTTGGCAGCAGGTTCCTTGGGGTCCTGGGCACGGATGCTGTACTCGGCGATCAAGCTGCGGGCTGACGTGTAGATCGCTTTCCAGTTCATGAAGCCGCGCCGACTGCTGTAAGGTTGCTGTCGCTGCGCACCCAGAATCAGGTTCTGGGCGATGCTGGCTTTGGGAAGAAAGCCGTCCTGCTGGCGGTCTTGCGGCACATAGGCGACTCCAAGGCCGAGGATGTGCTCAGTAGCTGCGCCGCTCACATCTTGCCCATCGAACAGAACTGCGCCGGCAGCAATGGGGCGGATTCCCAGAATGCCCTCGACCATTTCCTGCTGGCCGTTGCCTGCTACACCTGCAATGCCCAGAATCTCGCCGGGACGCACTGCCAGGGAGACGCTGTCAACCAGCGCTGTGGCTTCGCCATCGATTCGCATCCCCTGGATGTCCAGAACGGGCTGCGCCTGGCGATCATAGGTCCGCTCATCCTCCGGCGCCTCTGAAAACAGCAGACTCTCCTCCAGGGCAATGTCGCCGCCGACCATGTTGCGAACGATCATCTCCTCGGTCACTTCGTCCCGCGGACGGGTGAACATGCGTTGGCCGTCGCGCAGCACCGAGATGGTGTGGCAGGCAGCCATCACCTCTCGCAGCTTGTGGGTGATGAAGACGACGCTCATTCCCTCGGCGACCATCAGTTGGAGGGACTGGAACAGCATCTCGACTTCTTGTGGCGTCAGGTGGGTGGTAGGTTCGTCCAGAATCAGAACCTCGACGCCCCGGTAGAGGGCCTTGAGGATCTCCACCCGCTGCCTGACGCCCATTGGCAAGGCAGCGATCGGGGCCTTTGGGTTCACCTCCAGACCAAAGCGGATCGACAGTTCGGTGATCTGTTCCACAGCGCCTGACAGGTCCATCGTCGGCCGGTTCGGCAGGCGAGTGCCCAGCACGATGTTTTCGGCCACGGTGAAGTCGTTCACCTGCAGGAAGTGCTGGTGGACCATGCCAATGCCAAGTTCGATGGCGTCCCGTGGTGCGTTTATCTCCACCGGCTGGCCGCGCAGCTTGATCAACCCCGAGTCCGGTTTGTACAGGCCGAACAGGACGTTCATCAAGGTCGTCTTTCCCGCGCCGTTGCCACCCAACAGCCCGTGGATTTCATTGGCGCGCAGTGTCAGGCTGATGTCCTTCAGCGCCTGCACAGGGCCAAAGGATTTGTTGATCCCCGTCAGTTCAAGCAGAGGCTCGTTGTTCATGGCAGCGCTGTAGGACGCGGACCCCAGCGGGCCCGCGTCCTGCTGTGCTTGATCGTCTACTCGATGGGGTCGGTGTTCTTGATGACCTCGATCTCGCCGCTGATAAGCTTGGCCGTGATCTCGTCGACCTGCGCCTTCACCTCGTCCGAAACGTGCTGCGGCTCCTGCAGCGAGACGCCGGTGTCAAAGCCCAGGGGATAGTAACCGCCGCTCTCACCTGCCATGATGTTGCCGACAATTGCCTGCAACGGGCCGGCGAAGTCGTACAGCAGAGATGACACGTATTGGTCAGGGGCGAAGCTCGATTTGTCGGTGTACTTGGCCGTGATCCACACCGGCTGTGTGGAGGATTTGGCGGCCTCGAAGACACCCAGCATCCCCAGATTCAGGCTGCCCGCAATGACGTCGATATCTTCGGCAATCATGGCATCCGCCAGCTCGCGGGCCTTGGTCGGATCGTTGAAGTCGCCCACCCAAACCGGCTTCAGTTCCACGTCTAGCCCCAGGTCGTCGATCGCCTGTTGCATGGCGTGGACTTCGGCGTTGGAGAAGGGCAGCGTCAGGCCGCCCAGGTAGCCGATCTTACCGCTTTCGCTGATCAAAGCCGCCAACGCGCCCACGCCGTAGAAGCCGGTATGGAAGTTGCGGTCGATCACCCACACGTTGGGCGGCGGGTTGTCGATGGGGGCGTCGCCCTCGGCGATGAAATAAACATCGGGGAACTCTTGGGCCATCGTCAGGGTCTGGTTGACGAACTGGCCGCCGTGGGTGAAGATGATGTTGTAGCCATCGTCGATGTACTCGCGCATGGCCCGTTCCACATCCGGCACCGGCACGCTTTCCGAGTAGGCGGTTTCAATGCCCAGATTCTTGCCGGTCTCGGTGGTGCCGATGTAGCCCAGCGTGTTGTAGTCGGCGTCGGTGATCACGCCGGGGAACAGCGCGGCCATCTTGAACTCCATTGCCGTCTCTTCGCTCTCGGAGCCGGTATCAGGAGCCATTGGAGTATCGGCAGTAGTAGTATCGGCAGGCGCAGCAGGTGGTGCCGCACAGTTTGCCAACAGCGCTGCTAATAGGACCAGCAATGCAATTACCAGATAGGGTCGCTTGGACATGAGACGTGCTCCTTTCGGGGGGACTAGGGGGGCGGTCGTTCGGATGTACGGTATCGAGTCGGATACGTTCAGCCTTCCTTGAGGCTGCTCCCACGGACACTGAGTATACTGCAAGTCGGAGATGGGGTCAACCAAATGTTCACCGACACGCGCTGTTCTGACTTTGGCTGCGGATGCACGCTGATTCGTGGCATCGGCGATTCGGCCTGGCGCTGACCGCGTGCTCAACCTGCTCAGGATGAGGGCAACTCAAGTCGCACTGCGGTGGGCCACTGCCTGCACGAAGGCGCGGAAAAGGGGATGCGGGCGGTTGGGCCGGCTCTTGAACTCGGGGTGGAACTGGCTGCCCAACATCCAGGGGTGGTCGCGCAGTTCGGCGATCTCCACCAGCCGGCCGTCGGGCGACAGGCCGCTGTAGACCAGGCCGGCCTCGCTCAGTTTCTCGCGGTAGGTGTTGTTGAACTCCCAGCGGTGGCGATGGCGTTCGTTGACCTGTGGCTTGCCGTAGGCTGCCGCGGCGCACGTGCCAGGCTGCAAGACACACGGGTAAGAGCCCAGCCGCATGGTGCCACCCATGTCGGCAATGTCGCGCTGGTCGGTCATCAGGTCGATGATCGGGTCGGTGGTGTGCGGGTCGAACTCGGTGCTGTTGGCGCGCTCGTTGCCGAGGACGTGGCGACCGAACTCGATGCACATGACCTGCATTCCCAGGCATAGCCCCAGATAAGGGACATTGTGTTCGCGCGCGTGGCGGGCGGCGACGATCTTGCCCTCGATGCCGCGATAACCAAACCCGCCAGGTACCACGATTCCGTCAACCGCGTCCAGCCGGTCCAGCCCGCGGCCGCGCTCCAGATCCTCCGAGCTGACCCAATCGATGTCGATGGCGCGATCGATCGCCACCGCGGCGTGGATCAGCGACTCGCGCACGCTGATGTAGGCATCTTGCAACTCCACATACTTGCCCACCAGTGCGATCTTCAGCGGCGGCTGTGATTGGGCTTCAGGACTGTTCAGCGCCTTCAACTGCGTAACCAGGGCGCGCCATTCGGCCAGGTCGGGAACGCGCCAGCCGTAGCCAAGTTTGCTGGTCAGCCAATTGCCCAGCCCGTACTCTTCCAACATCAGCGGCACTTCGTAGAGGGTTTGCACCGTCAGCATCGGCACCACCGCGTCGCCGTCCACGTCGCAGAAGAGCGCGATCTTCTCGCGCAGCGCACGTTCCACCGGATGGTCGGAGCGGCAGATGATCACATCGGGCTGGATGCCGATGCCGCGCAGTTCCCGGACACTGTGCTGGGTCGGCTTTGTCTTCAGCTCACCGGTGGCACCGATGTGCGGCAGCAGCGTAACGTGGATGTAGAGCACGTGGTCGCGGCCGACATCCTTGCGCATCTGGCGGATCGCCTCTAAGAATGGCTGGCTCTCGATGTCGCCCACCGTGCCGCCAATCTCAACGATGACGACCTCGGCCTCGGGGTCGCGGCCGGCCATCGCGATACGCCGCTTCATCTCGTTGGTGACGTGGGGAATCACCTGGATGGTGCCGCCCAGGTAGTCGCCGCGGCGCTCCTTGCGTAACACCTCGGCGTAGATCTGCCCGGAGGTGGCGTTGCTGGCGCGGGTCAGGTTCTCGTCGATGAAGCGCTCATAGTGGCCGAGGTCCAGATCGGTCTCCGCTCCGTCCTCGGTGACGAAGACTTCGCCGTGCTGGTAGGGCGACATGGTGCCAGGATCGACGTTAAGATACGGGTCGAGCTTCTGGATTGACACCGAAATGCCGCGGCTTTTTAGCAGCCGGCCAATGGCGGCTGCGGTCACGCCCTTGCCCAGCGAACTGACGACGCCGCCGGTAACGAAAATATACTTGGTCATGAGATCCTCCGGGGTAGCTGATGGCAGATGGCTGAAAGCAGATTGCCGGCGGCAGGTTGCGAGTCGCAAACAAAAATGAAGAGACACGGAGATTGCTCGCCGTGCCTCGTGGTCGAGAAGGGAAGGGAGTGCTGGAGTGGTCGGAGCGGCTGCTCCCGAAAAAGAAAAAGCCCGTGTAACACGGGATTGCATGATAGCACAGGAAAAAAGATGTGTCAATCGCACTGTCAATCCATTTTGCTGCGCCTGGAAACTGAAGTATCATAGTGTCAACTGTACCGTACAAGTTCCTAACGGAGGTTGCAGACCATGCAAGCTGTCGAGACCATTCCACTGACCCCTGCTCCCGTTACAGGTATGAAAAAATCAGAGTGGGCGACCGTCGATGACCAGGGACGGTTGGTGTTGCCGCCGGAGGTAGCTGCACGGCTGGGGCTGACGCCGGGCGCGCAGTTGCGCGTCGACGACGTTACCAATGGATTACGATTGCACCGCCCCGTGACCCATCTCGCCAAGGTCTATATCGAACCTACCGATGGCTGCAACCTGGATTGCGTGACCTGTTTTCGTAACGCCTGGGATGAGCCGCTGGGCCGCATGACCGATGCCACCTTTGAGGCGATCCTGGATGGGCTGCGGGCGTTGGACACCATGCCAACCGTCTACTTTGGCGGCATCGGCGAACCGCTGTTCCACCGCCGTACCGTGACATGGGTCGCACGGGTCAAGGAACTGGGCGCGCGGGTGGAGATGATTACCAACGGCACCATGCTGAACGAGAAACGCAGCCGCCAGTTGATCGATGCCGGTCTCGATGTGCTGTGGGTTTCCATCGACGGAGCGTCGCCGGAAAGTTATGCCGATGTGCGGCTAGGTGCTGAGCTGCCCAACGTCATCACTAATCTGAAGCGTCTCCACAAGATGCGGGCCACGAGTCCGTGGAAGTTGACGATGAAGCCGGAAATCGGGATCGCCTTCGTGGCAATGCGGCGCAACATCAACGACCTGCCTGAGGTGCTGAAGCTGGCCCGGCGGCTGGGAGCCAGCCATTTCTCGGTTAGCAATGTTCTGCCGGTTACTGAGGATCTCCAGGAGGAGACCCTTTACGATAAGACACTCAAGAGCCTGGCCTATATCCCGTCCAGTTTTGTGCCTGATCTGACGCTGCCCAAGATGGATTTCAACGAGTTGACCCGCGATGCGCTCTTCGCGGCCTTTAACAGCGGCTACAACGTCAGTTATGCCGGGGCGAACTGGGGCGGCACCAACGATGTGTGCAACTTCGTCGAAAGCGGATCCATGACGGTAGCCTGGAGCGGTGATGTCAGCCCCTGCTGGCCGCTGATGCACTCGCACCAGAGCTATCTGCACGGCAAACCGCGCCTTTCGCACCGCCACGTTGTCGGCAACGTGCGCGAGCGCAGCCTGATCGACCTGTGGCGCGACCCGGAGTACGTCGCCTATCGCGAGCGGGTACAGGGGTTTGCCTTCCCGCCTTGTACCTTCTGCGGCGGCTGCGAGGTGTCGATCTCCAACGAAGAGGATTGCATCGGCAACGAATACCCGGTCTGCGGCGCTTGTTTGTGGGCGCAGGGAATCGTGCAATGTCCGTGAGAACTCCAGGTGGCAAGTGGCAGGTGTAGGGTACGGCAGGAGGACATAGCGTGCGAGTACGTGTGTATGCAACGTTGCGGCCGATAGTGGGCGGCGCTCAACCGGCGGTGGAGACACAGCCCGGCCAGACGGTGCGCGAGCTGGTAGATGAGATGGTTGGGCGCTGGCCCGACCTGCGCGCGGAGATGCTGGACGAGGACGGCAATCTGCTGCGCCGTATCTCCATCATGCTCAACGGCCGCAATATCATTTACCTGGACCGGCTGGACACGGTGATCCCTGACGGCGCGAACATCGACATCTTCCCACCGGTGGGAGGCGGCTAGATGGCTACGGTGCAGCTCAACGGCACGCTGCGCGGCGCGGCAGGCCTGAAGGTCGTCCAGGTGGATGCCGCTTCCGACGCCACCGTAGCCGACATTATCGAACGTCTGGTGGTGCAGTTGCCGGTGCTAACCCCGGAAGTCCTGAATGACGACGGCAAGCTGCGCAGCAACATCGCCATCTTCCGCAACGGGCGCAACATTCGCCTGTTGGACAATCTCCAAACCCCCGTCACCCCTGATCAAACGCTGGATCTGTTCCCCAAAATCGGCGCCTACCGCGTGTTTGGCGCGTGACCAGAGTTGCCAACTTTTCCGAAAAGTTGGCAACTCTGGCTATGTTTAACCGCTAAAGGATCTCCAGCTCGCGCAGCTTGCTTTCCGGCACAACGCCGTTGACCCAGCCACGCTCGGTGTAGTATTCATCCAGCATCAGGTCCAGTTCGCTGACTTGCCCCTCAGACCCTTGCCCGTCGGCCGGCAGCTCCAGGAAACGCTTGGGCAGGTAGTCGCTGCCCTCTGCATGGCCGGCCAGATTGTTGTAGTAACGCTCCAGGTTGTAGACCCGTTCGCCTACCTTCAACAGGTCGCCGGCGGTGACCTCTTCGCCGGTGAAGGTGGTGTACTGCGCAGCGAAGTCATCCAGGCTCTCGGCGAAGGTGGAGAACTTGCAGATGTCCAGGCAGTCGGTCATGGTGTGGACGTTCTGGAAGATCACTGTGAGCTTGCCTTTGCCCTCCCAGGCCAGGTGGTCGGTCAGATCGGCCGGTCCCAGCACGTTGCCGATCACCTCGGCGGCCGGTGTGTAGGCGCGCAGGTGGCAGGCGCCGCGGTTGCTGGTGGCGTAGCCGATGCCCATGCCCTTGATGCCGCGCGGGTCATAGGCCGGGATTGCCTGGCCCTTGACCGTCATCGCGATGTCAGGATCGCCCAGAGCGACAGCCGCGCGGTAGGTACCCTCGCCCAGTGTGCGGGCAAAGTCGTCGCTACGATGGGCGATGCGCTCGATCAGGGCGATCATCGCGTCCTCATCGCCCCAGCCCAGCCCGTTACCGTTGGTGTAGCCCTTCTCGGTGGCTTCCATGGTCATCGATAGGACGTTGCCCATCTCGATGGTGTCCATGCCGAAGCGGTTGCACTGGATGATCATGAATCCAACCGCGGCCGTGTTGCCGGTGTCGCAGTTCGGACCCAGCGCCCAGGCCGACTCGTATTCGTAGCTCTCACCCTTGACCCTGTACTTGCCCTCGGTGATCTCGAACTCCTTCTTGCACGCCACCGGGCACGCGTGGCAGGTCGGGTCGTCGGTGAGGATGTTCTCGCGCACATACTCGCCCGAAACCAGTTCGGCATCGGCGAATGAGGTGCTGAGGGAGTTGCGGGACGGCAACGCGCCGATGACGTTCACCATATTCATCAGCACATTGGTACCGTAGACGCTCAGACCGCCCTTGCGGGGGGCTGTTACCACGTCTTCGTTCATGATCGCAGCCAACGCCTTTCGGTCGGCTGCCTTGAAAGCCGGGCGATCCTTAGGCTTTGGCTGGTTCTTCTTCTCGCCCTTGATGACCAGCGCCTTCAGGTTCTTGGAACCGGCCACCGCGCCAACGCCGCCGCGGCCAGCCGCACGCTCGTGTTCATTGATCATGTTGCCATAGCGCACCAGGTTTTCGCCCGCCGGGCCGATGGACATCACGGTGCAGTCGTCGCCGTGCTCTGACTGAAGATACTTGATGGCGTCGTTGGTCTCCATGCCCCAGACGGCAGAGGCGTCGTAGAGGGTAACCTTGCCGTCCTCGACGTATGCGTAGACCGGCTCATCGCTCTTGCCGGTGAAGAGCACGCCGTCCAATCCGGCCCACTTCAGCTTGGCCGCCGTCCAGCCGCCGATGTGGCTGTCGGTGACGGTTCCGGTGAGGGGAGACTTGGTGACCACCGCCATTCGCCCGCTCATCTTGACCTCTGTGCCCGACAGCGGGCCGGTCATGAAGCAGAGCAGGTTGTCCGGCGAGAACGGCTCCACCTGTGGACCGTTGTCCAGCACATACTTGACGCCCAGGCCGCGCGCGCCAACGTATTTGCGGACGTCGTCCTTGTTCAGGCCCTCGTACTTGACCTTGCCGGTACCGAGGTCAACTCGGGCCACGCGGTCGTTGAATCCTACAATACTCATGCTGCATACCTCCTCGTATGTCCAGAGAGTCGGGTGTCGATTGAGATTATCAGGAGGCGGACGCCAGACCGACGCGAGCCACCTGGGTGGTGGAACGAGTTAGCTGTTGGCGCAGGCGGGAGCGAAGCGGCCTGCGAGGCGGGCCCGGCTGTAAAAAGCCGTGCGAGTAGTTGACGAAAACGAAGAGTAGCTGGCGCCTTCGGTCGACAGAGGCGTCCATACTGACCATAGTATACGGTTATACTGTCCGGCGCGCAAATGCGGAAAATCGTCTCACGCCGGTGCGTGCTCAAAGCCGCACACAGCCCTCTTCATGCGAGGATCTGCATTGGCAGTCCACACGGATCGGCGGTTGGCGAGGCGGGCAGCGACATGCAGACGGATGCAGCAATCCGCCGGGCGGACCATAGAAGTGCGAACGCGTCCAGCACATCGTCTTCCTGGCTTTGCAGGCTACGCCGCTGCAGAAGTGCTTCATCCACAACGTTCCCGAACACGTTTGCCAGAAGGGAGCGGCGTTCCAGCCGGCCGGCCAGAGTGCGTTTGCTGTGCTCCATTGGCCGGCCGCCGGCGAGACAATAGAAGCTCACTTCAGGATGAGCCTCGTGGACAGTTGGTTGGAGGGCCGGATTGCCGCGCAAAAATCCATCCACCTCGCGGATCTTGGGTACGATTCCCCAGGCTTGCCGTGACATCTTCTTGCCTTCGACGGCGAAGCGGATCTCGCAGGCTTCCGCATAGCTGCCTGCGTCCAGTACCGGGCGGATTGGCGCCGGGAAGACGCTGCTGCCTCTCGGTTGTCCCAGCAGACGGCGCGCCGCCACATCGCAGGCGCGTGCGCCGCGCTCCGGCAGGCCGATAGGGATATCCAGCGCCACTACTGACGGAACGGATAGCAGCGACGCCAGCCCGTCGATCCGGTTCAGCAACTGCCACGAGACGAGGTCTGTGGTCAGGTCCTGGCTCACGGCGACCCAACCGGCGCGGCAGCCATCGATTCCCATGACAATCATGGCTTTTTATAACTTTTTTGACAGGACAAACGCAACCGAACCGGTAAAGAAGAACGAGGTTTGGCTGCACTGCATCGGCTTCGTCCCCGGGCGCCGGTACGCGATCCCATCAAAAAACTTAAACTGCGCTCATCCGGCAGCTCCGTGGTTATTGACCATCCTGCAGATCGCCGTAGTCGCCGGCATCGATGGCGGTTTGCAGGCTGGTCAGGCTGCTGTGATCGACCTCGATCACCCCGCGCCGCGGCCGGTCCAGGTCGATGATCAGGAACACCACCAGCACGACCAGCACCAGCATCAGATAGGCGACCCGGGACGGGCGGTGTCCCGCCGCGCCTGCTGCGTAGCCCACGATCGCCCAGGTCAGGATGAAGGAGATGAACAGCAGGTAGAGTACCACCTCCGGCACATGCCGATCCAACGCGGCGTTGCGGCTGCCAAAGGAGTCGATCATGCTGTTCAACGCCTGGATGTACAGGCCGCTGGTGACCGGGCTCTTGTCTTCCTGCGCCGCGAGCATGGCCTGGTGCCACAGCGCATTTTGATATTGAGCGGCCTGGTCCAGCAACGCCTGGCGCACCGACTCGTCAGAGAGTGCTACAGCGCCCTCCCGGGCGCGAACATCCAGGTAGTTGCGCATCAGTCGCTGCGACTCCTGCTGGATGGCTGGCGGCAGCAGGTTGGTTCGCAGGTAGGTTGTACCGATGGCGTTGGCCTCGTCGACAACCGCCTGGCTGCGGCTGTCAAAGCGTTGCAACGCCAGCGAAAAGGTGAAGCCCAGCAGCAGGGCCAGCACGCCCAGCAACGAGGCCTGCAGCGCGTTGATGTGCGATTTGGCCTCGTCGTCGGAGCGCGGCTGGTTGCGCAGCCCGAGACGATAGCCAATCTCGACGGCGACGACCAACAAAACGAACAGGATCACGGCGATAACAATGCTGTTATGGTTGTACATGATTTCTTTCATGGTGCCCGGATGATGTAGCTTTTTCAGGCGAAAGGAGGAAGTAAGGATTCGACCACATCGGCGGCGAGACGATAGCCGCCGGTAGCGCGGAACGAGGCGCTCAACCGCTGGGCAGCCCCGCGATACGACTCGTCGTGCAGCAACTGATCGACCGCGCTGCGAAGCGCAGTGGCCGAAATGCGCTGGTGGTAGGGCGGCCGGTCACCGACCACAATGCCCGCGCCCTGTTGTGCTACCAGCCGGCCATTGGCCACCTGTTCAGTCTGCTGAGGCACGACCAGCAGCGGCACGCCCCAGTACAGCGCCTCGTGTACGCTGTTGTTGCCACCGTGGGTGATGAACAGATCGGTTTTCGGCAGGAGTTCAAGTTGCGGGACCGCCTCGCGAACGAGGAAGTTGTCGGGCGCATCACCCAGCGCGGCCAGATCGGTCTGCTGGCCAGCCGACACGATGAATTGGGCGGGATAGCCGGCAAACGTCTCGAATACGGTGTTGAAGAATGCATCGTTGCGGTGTATCGTGCCCAGGGAGACGTAGACGCGCGGGCCGGCCCGCAGGCTGTTCCAGGGAAAGCTGGTCGATACACGGGTTTCCGGATCGATGGCGGGGCCGACGAAATAGAAGCTGTCATCGATGAAGGGAGTCGGCGGCTGGAACTCCCTCGACGTGAACACGATGGTCTTCTGCCCGACACAGGGAAACAAGTCTTTGTTTGGAAACACCCCCTGGCCGTACTGCTCCTCCAGGCGCCGGCGCAGCCTTCGAATTCTGGGCAGGCGAGGCAGGGCCGACAAGATCATGCCTGGTAACTCGCGCGGCTTGATGACACCCTTCACTCCCTCCAGAACCATGGTTGCAATAGACGACACCCGCGGCAGGTTCAGCAGGTGCGCTGCCTGCATCCCCCAGAGGCAGATACCGTCAAAGACGACCACATCTGGCTGTTCGCGGCGCAGTTCGTCCAGCGCGAAGGGCAGCAGTCGCTGGCTTGCCTCCAACAGCAGCACGGTGACGTCCACCAGATTCCCGGCCAGCCGTGTCAGGCTTTCGCCGGTCAGGTCGGTGGCGGGATAGGCGTAGAACTGCGCGCCTGTGCTGCTGATCTTCTCCGCGAACGAGGCTGTGTTGTAATACGACACGCGGTGACCGCGCCGAATCAACTCTGCTACGATCGGCAGGGTCGGGTTCACATGTCCATGGCCGGGGATACCGAAAAACGCGATGTGTGGCATACTATGATTCGAAGTGCATTGTAAATCGATTTGTTCAAAGGTTCAAGCATTGCTTGCTCCCAATGAACGAAAGATACCCGCCGCTGTAACCTGACACGGATGTCGGCAGTTTCGCCCGCCACGGTTGCTGCGACGTCTGCGACTGTGGCCCGTTTCCGCCGATCGTGCGCGAGGCTGGCGGCTACTTCGGCGACTGGCAGGGCAACGAGACTATCTACGGCAACGAGGCCATCTCAACCACGCCTACGCTGTTGCTGCAGGTGCTGGCATTGGTGGGCAGCGAACCCTCCACGAGCTGACCAGGCAGAGAACGCTGATATGGCGCGTTGACCGCAGCCGGCGCGGTGCTCCTTGTCAGCGTAGCGTTTTACGGTGTCGCCACGGTCTTGTTTGGCTTTTCCAGCAACTTCGCTTAAGCTTCCTTTTCCGGTACAGGTCGGCATATGTCTTCGTAGTGTTCCGACCGGCCAGAACCGCATTGCCACTTACGCCGACCTGTACTAGCCATCCGGCTACCCACTCCGTTTGACGGTCGGTCGGCCGCACACCTACAGAATCCGTTTGAACCAGGTAGATTCTAACGTCATTCCCGCCTGCTTCGAAAATAGGGCTTCGCTCGGGCCGGTCTCCGACCGAGTCCCGCTCATTTTCATTGATCGGAGTGCCGGGTCCGCCCGGCCGGGTGCCTGACTGGAAACGACCAACGACCACGGAGAGATTCTTCATTAGCGGTTCGGCCTTGTGCGGATCGCGTGTTTGATCCATTCAGAAAGACGGTGCTGGTTCTGTCGGATTCTGTGGGTGTGCGGCCGCCCGACCGTAAAACGGATCGGGCTACGACGTGAAAGGCCCTCCGGGCCTGCGGATTCCGTAGCCCAGCGGGCTTGCATCTCGTAGCCGGATGGCTTGTAGCCTCCGGCGGGCGTCCTTTGCAACGACAACTTCCTGCATCCACAGAATCCGCTAGAACCAGAGACGGTGAAGGAGTTTCTTGCCACGGCGCATGCCGTCGGTGATGGCACTGGGAACTCCGCGGGAACACCTGTATGGCGCGCGCCCTGGCTGCTGAAGCTGGGCGCAAGTGTGACGGGTGAGCAGAGTTACTCTTAAATTTCATTACCTTACCTTGGCTGCACTGCATCGGCTTTATCCCCGGTCGTGGGCACCGAAATTCCGGAATCGGAGAACCTATGAAAAAAGCGCTGATCGCCGTTGTCGTCGTTCTGGCCGTGTTGGCCGTCGCTTACCTGGGTGGTAGCTGGTATTTCTCCGGCCTCATCGTGGCGTTTACACCCAACTCGCTGGCCGAGGAGAGGTTGAAAGACGGCGATCCGCAGGACTATGGACTGCCCGCGCCGGAGGAAATTTCCTTTCAGGGTGACGGCGTAACGCTGGCCGGCTGGTACTTCGATAACCCTGCTGACGGCAACTGCGGCGTCATCCTGATGCACGGCATCAACGGCAACCGCTATCGTGAGCTGAAGTATACGCCGCTGTTCTGGGAGCGCGGCTGCGATTTGATGCTGTACGATCATCGCCATCACGGTGCAAGCACCGGCGACTACGGCACGTATGGCTTCTATGAGAAAGAGGACGGTCTGGCGGCCGTGGATTGGTTTGCTGCGCGCACGGGGCTGCCGCACGAACGGATCGGGCTGCAGGGGGAGAGCTACGGAGCCGCCACCGCTTTGCAGACCGGAGCGCTGGACACGAGCCTGGCCTTTGTGGCCGCCGACTCCCCGTACCGCGATCTGAAAACCATCGTCAGCGATCAGGCGGTGGCGCAATACGGTCCGTGGATGAAGGTGCTCGTTCCGGGCGCTCTCGCTGTATCGGGCCTGCGGGCCGACTTTGTACCGTCACAGGTGTCGCCGATGATCAGCGCCGAGTCGTTGACGGAGCCGGTACTTCTTGTCCATTCTACCAGCGACGATTACATCTTGCCGTATCACTCGGAGGATATCTTTGCGCATCTGCCCGAGACGACGTGCAAACAGCTCGATCTGACCGACTGGGGATCGTCACACGCCAACTCGGTGAACGATAACTACGATGCGTACAAGGTGCTGGTGGACAAGTTCCTGAACGATTGTGTGCCTGGCTTCGGCACAGCCACTCAATGACGCCGCGGCCTTCACTGCACCTGTGGTACAATTGTCATCGGAGGGCGCCCGTTCTCAACTGACGAGAGCGCCGTTCTCCGGTTTCCCCAAGGGTCCCGCTCTATGATGGCCGGAAGAGACTCCTAGAAAGGCATTACGTGGAAACACAGATAAGAAGGGGTTACATCGACTTCCCCTCGGAGTGGGAGCACGTTGAATCGCGTTCAGTCGGTCCTTTCGTGACCCGCGTGGTTCACCGGCGCAGTGACGGAAGCGAAGATGTCAGAACCTCGCGGCGCCATCGCAAGAACTTTGGCCCGGAAACGGAGACAGCGGACCGGCCGGGCTGGTTTGTCTGGCGCCCCGCCTCACTCAACTGGTGGATCGCCGTTCTGTTCATGATCGGGTCGTGGCATTTCATCAGTGGCAGTGTACTGGCGCTGATCGATTGGCCGAACGCCTACGTCATCGACCTCGTTTATTTCATCGGTTCCATCTTTTTCACAGCTGCCGGGTACAGCCAGTATTCCCAGTCGATCAACGCACCGGAAGCCATCGACAGCGCGGGCAATACGCGGGCATCGGCGCGGCGGCGCTATATCGGCTGGCAGCCGCGGCGCATCGACTTCTGGGCTACCTTTCCCCAGTTCCTCGGCACGCTGGCTTTTAACCTGACTACTTTCGCTGCGTTTGCCAGCGTCGGCCTGCTGGGCTACGAGGTGATTGTCTGGGTTCCCGACTATGTTGGCTCGATTCTGTTTCTCGTCTCGGGTGGTGCGGCGGTGATCGAGTTCTGCCACCGGTTGTTTTGCTGGAAAAACCGCAGCATCACCTGGTGGATCGTCGTCATCAACTTCCTGGGCTGCGTCGCATTCATGATCTCGGCGATTCTTGCCCATTACCTGCCTGTGGCGGTGTTTGGGCATCTGGCGACGTGGTCAACGGTGGGAACGCTGATCGGCGCGGTCTGCTTCTTCATCGGCTCCTATCTCATGTGGCCGGAGATGTCGAACGAAGCAGCATAGCTGGCCGGCGCGACGGGGAGAACGCAACCACCTCTGCTTCTTGAGGTCCTCTTAAGGCTACCTTGTGTGCATAATAAGGACGGGGAAGCCCTTGCGTGGTATGCTTTGTCCATGCCTGCACGGCAAAGCTGGACAGTTGTGTCTCGCCTTCTTCACACTCCGGCGCGATGCGACCGGTAGAAAGCACCAAGCAAATGACTATCACAACACTGTTTCTGGATATCGGCGGTGTCTTGCTGACCAACGGCTGGGACAGCCACGCGCGCCGTCGCGCCGCCGAAAAATTCGGGCTGGAGGGCAGTGAAATGGACGAGCGCCATCACCTGACCTTCGACACCTACGAGGAAGGCAAGCTCACGCTGGACGAGTATCTGGCGCGCGTGATCTTCTACGAACCGCGGGAGTTCACGCCGCAGGACTTTCGCGAGTTTATGCTGACGCAGTCGCAGCCCTTCGAGGAAACCATCGCGTTTCTGCGGGAGATCAAGCAGCGACACGGCCTGAAGGTCGTCGCGGTCAGCAACGAAGGGCGGGAACTGACCGAATACCGGATACGCACCTTCGGCCTGGGTTCGCTGTTCGATGCGTTCATCTCCTCCTGCTTCGTGCATTTTCGCAAGCCGGACCACGACATCTATCGCATGGCATTGGATGTGGTGCAGGCCGCGCCGGACGACGTGCTTTACATCGATGACCGTGCGATGTTCGTGGAAGTTGCACGCAGTCTGGGGATTCATGGTGTGCAATACACAGAGCTGGAAGCCGTCAGGCAGGCGCTGGCAACCTATGGGTTGGTGTGACGCCGTTCGCCGGATGCGGTCGGGAGACCGCACGGAACGCTGTTCATTCCCGCTGATCCATTCAAAGGAAGCAAAGTATGACAAAACAGAAACTTGATATCGGAATCGTGGGGCTGGGCGTGATGGGCCGCAATCTGGTGCTCAACATCGCCGATCACGGGTTCGGCGCGGCAGGCTACGACAAGGACAAAAGCAAGGTGGATCTGCTGCGCGAGGAAGCGGAGGACCGGCCTGTCGGAGCCGCCGACAACGTAGCGGATTTCATCGACCTGCTCAAGACGCCGCGCGCTGTGATGATGCTGGTGCCGGCCGGCCCGCCGGTGGACTCGGTGATCCACGACCTGCTGCCGCACCTGCAGGCGGGCGATCTGGTCATCGACGGCGGCAACTCGCACTTCCCCGACACCGACCTGCGCGCTAAAACGCTGGCGGAGAAGGGGATCCTGTATCTCGGCGTCGGCATCTCCGGCGGCGAGGAGGGCGCGCGCCGCGGACCTAGCATTATGCCGGGCGGGACGACCGAAGGATACGCCCGGGTGCGCGATATTCTGGAGGCTGCTGCTGCCAAGGTGGACGGTGAGCCATGCGTCACCTACCTGGGTCCGGGTTCAGCCGGCCACTACGTCAAAATGGTCCACAACGGCATCGAGTACGGGCTGATGCAACTGATCGCCGAGACCTATGATCTGATGAAGCGCGGGCTGGGGCTGACCGACGAGGAGTTGCACAGTATCTATCGCCTCTGGAACGAGGCCGAGCTGGCCGGCTACCTGATGGAGATCACCGCGGCCATCTTCGAACGCTCGGACGAGCGAACCGGAAATCGTTTGATCGACATGATCGAGGACGAGGCGAAACAGAAAGGCACGGGGATGTGGACATCGCAGGATGCCATGAACCTGGGCGTGCCGACGCCGACCATCGACGCGGCCGTGCTCATGCGCAACCTGTCGGCGCGCGAGGATGAACGTCACTCCGCCAGCCATGCGCTGGCGGGTCCGTCGATGGGCTTGCCGGGCAACCACGCCGATTTTGTCGACCAGTTGCGCAACGCACTCTTTGCTGCCATGATCCTGACGTACGCCCAGGGCATGGCTCAATTGCACGAGGCCAGCCAGGAGCACGACTACGGTCTCGATCTGGAGGCTGTGGCGCGCATCTGGCGCGGCGGCTGCATCATCCGCGCCGATTTGCTTGAAGACATTCGTGCAGCCTTCCGGCGCGACCCTGGTCTGGCCAACCTGATGCTGGACCCTGATCTGGGCCAGGCCGTACAGCAGCGGCAGGCTGATCTGCGGGCCGTTGTCTGCACAGCCTCGGAGCACGGCATTCCGGCGCCTGGCCTGATGAGCGCGCTGGGCTACTATGACGGCTATCGCAGCGACTGGCTGCCGGCCAACCTGATCCAGGCACAGCGCGATTACTTCGGAGCGCACTCCTACGAGCGCGTGGATGCCCAAGGCAGCTTCCATACTCAGTGGCAAAGCCCCCAGGAGCCGATCGATGACTAAAGGTATACATCCCGATCCTGCCGCCGTTGTGATCTTTGGCGCCGGCGGTGACCTGACCTGGCGCATGCTGGTGCCGGCGCTGTTCGACCTCTACATGGATGGCTGGATGCCGGAGCAGTTTTCGCTGCTTGGCATCGACAAGAAAGAGATGTCGGACGATGAGTTCATCACCCGGGCGTACGATGGCGTAAGCCGCTTTTCGCGCACCGGCAAGCCGGAGGACGACCGCTGGCAGGCGTTTGCATCCAGCATTGCCTACGTGTCGGCGGACTTCAACGACCCGGAGGCGTATCATGCCCTGCGCGAGCGGCTCGATGCGTTGGATGGCGACCAGCCGCGCAGCACGATCTTTTACCAGGCAACGCCGCCGTCGCTGGTGGAGTCCATCGTCACCAACCTTGGCAAGGCCGGGCTGGCGCGCGAGCGCGAACGTTCCCGGATCGTGCTGGAGAAACCCTTCGGCCACGACCTGGCATCGGCCAACGAGCTGAACGACATGCTCACCGAACACTTCGATGAGCGGCAGATCTTCCGTATCGACCATTTCCTCGGCAAGGAGACGGTGCAGAACATCCTCGCCTTTCGTTTTGCCAACGCGCTGTTCGAGCCGGTCTGGGACCGGCGCTACATCGACCATGTGCAGATCACCGTGGCGGAGGAGGTAGGTGTCGAGCACCGCGGCGCTTACTACGAGCACGCCGGCGCGCTGCGGGACATGCTGCAAAACCACCTGCTGCAGGTGTTGTGCCTGACCGCGATGGAGGCGCCGGTGTCCTTCGACGCTGACGAGATCCGCAACCGCAAGGTGGATGTGCTGCGCGCCATCCGGCCGATCCCGCGCGACGACGTGCGCCGGTTTGCGGTGCGCGGGCAGTACGGCGCCGGCTGGATGGAGGGTGAGCACGTCCCCGGCTATCGCGAAGAGCCGGGGGTGGACGAACATTCCAGCGCCGAGACGTTTGCCGCCATGAAGCTGTTCGTGGACAACTGGCGCTGGCAGGACGTGCCCTTCTACCTGCGAACCGGCAAACGGATGCGTGAGAAGGTCTCAGAGATCACCGTGCACTTCAAGCCGGTGCCACACCGCTCGTTTCCTGTGACCGCCGAAGGCGACTGGCAGACGAACTACATTGCGATCCACATCCAGCCTGACGACGGGATTTCGTTGCGCTTTCAGGCCAAACGGCCGGGGCCGCAGTTGCGGCTGAGTCCGGTGGACATGCGTTTCACCTACCGCGAAGGGTTCCAGACGACAACGCCCGATGCCTATGAAACGCTGCTGCTGGATGTGATGCTGGGCGATGCGACGCTTTTCATGCGCGCCGATCAAGTGGCCGCTGCCTGGAAGGTGGTGATGCCCGTGCTGGAAAGCTGGGAAGACACGATACCCGCCGATTTCTCCAACTATCCGGCCGGCACCTGGGGACCTGAAGCAGCTGAGGCGCTGATTGCGCAGGACGGGCGTAGCTGGATACATCCGACTACCCGCGTATGATGGCTGTTGCCAGGGTTGAAAGGACGATGACGTGATCAAGCGAATCGGAGACAGCATCGGCGCGAATCGGGTGGTTGTAGCATTGTCGGTGGCGCGCTTTGGCGATGCGGTCGGCAACAGCATTCTCTTTGTGGTCATTCCCCTTTACGTGGCCAAGCTGCAATCGCCGCTGTTCAACCTGCCGGAAACGGTGCTGGTGGGTCTGTTGATCTCGGTCTACGGGCTGGTGACCTCGATCATGCAGCCGGTGATGGGCGGCGTGGTCGACCGTATCGGCCGGCGCAAACTGATCATCCAACTCGGTCTGGGACTCATGGCGGTCAGCACGCTGGCCTTCATCGGCGCCACCCGCTACTCGCAGCTCATCGCGGTGCGCGGGCTGCAAGGGATCGGCGTTGCGATGACGATTCCGGCCTCGCTGGCGTTGATGACCTCCGGCACAGAGAAGAGCACGCGCGGCGGATCCATGGGCATCTACAGCACCATGCGCATGGCCGGCTTCGCGATCGGCCCGCTGATCGGCGGCTACCTCATCGACCAGGTCGGTTTCAACGCGGCTTTCATCGCCGGCGCGGCGGCCATCGTGCTGGGGCTGGTGGCCGTCCAAATCTGGGTCCACGATCAAGCACCCCGGCCGGCCCAGCAGCCTGACGGCCAACGGTTCAAACTCTTTGACCGCAAGCTGTTTACCGCCGGCATTGTTGGCCTCGGCTTCGCCACGTTCGTCATGGCCGGCGCGTTTTCCATGATGACAGCGCTGGAGAACCAGTTCAACGAGCGTCTGCAACTGACGACTCTGGCCTTCAGCATCGCCTTCAGCGCGCTGATGGTCAGCCGGCTGATCTTCCAGATCCCGCTGGGGCGGCTGTCCGACCGCATCGGGCGCAAGCCGCTGATCCTTGCCGGGTTGATCCTCATGACGCCTGCGACCATGCTGCTGGGCGTTGTGGTGACGGGTGGACAGCTCACAGGATTACGTCTTTTCCAGGGACTGGCTTCGGCAGCTATCGCCGCGCCGGCCTTTGCGCTGGCCGCTGATCTGGCCATCGCCGGCGGCGAAGGGCGGCAGTTGAGCATCGTCACCATGGGGTTTGGGCTGGGCATCGCGGTCGGACCGTTGATCGCCGGTGTGCTGGCAGTGGTGTCGTTCGAGCTTCCGTTCGTGATTGGCGGTGTGTTGGCGTTGGTGGGCGTCTGGGTGGTATGGCGCTACGTGCCGGAGACGGTGCATCGCCAGCGCCCGGCCGAAGCAGAGGCAGGATGGACAGGGGAAACGTCCGCTGCGCACCGGCATTGACCGCGGTTAGGATGCGTCTAAAAACAACTTCCCGTTGTTGGCACGGTCAGGAGACCGGCCAAAGCGGTAACCAATTGATAGGGGTGTATTTGAACTCGGTTGAGTGGTGTTCGGTGCGGTCTCCTGACCGCTCCGGGAGCCACTCGGTCAGGAGACCTCGCTCAACCAGATTCAAATACACCCAATTGATAGACGCGTCCTTAGCGACAGCGCTTATGGCGAACTTAAGCTGGTCTTGAAGCAGCAGTAAAGACAATCAGCAGGTTACGGGGGGGGGTAACAAGACTGGCTACCGGGCCCTACCGGCGGCCGTGGCAATGCTTGAACTTGCGGCCGCTGCCACACGGGCACGGGTCGTTGCGGCCGGCGTTGGCGAACGCAGCTGCATCTTGTTGCGCCTGCATCGCCATGATCTCGTCGGCGTAGCGGCCCTGGCGCAGGAGGTCCGCCATGGTGCGCATCGGGCCGTCCACGTGGTGGAAGAACAACTTGTAGCCGGCGCAGAGGTAGTTCAAGCCCGGCTCGCCGTCAGGCGTGCTGATAAAGCGGTCCTTGGGACAGCCGCCGTGACAGGCGAATCGCACGTCACACGTCCGGCAGTAGCCGGGCAGCGTGTCCATCTTGTCCTGGCCGAAGCGCACCTGCTGTGGCGACGCGACCAGTTCGATCATGTGTTGCTCGCGGATGTTGCCCAGTAAGTAGTCCGGCTCAACAAAGTGGTCGCAGGAATACAGGTCGCCGTTGTGTTCCAGTGCCAGCGCCAGCCCGCAGGTCGGCGAGTGGATGCACAGGCTGTACTGGCCAACGTACGCGCCCAGTGTCACGTCGAAGAGTTGCACGTAGACCGTGCCCACATCACGCCGCACCCATTCGTCGAACACGGCGTTGAGGAAGTGGCCGTACTGCTCGGGCCGGATCGATCGGTCGGTGACCATCGTGCCGGACTGGGTGTAGAGCGGCCGGTCGTGCCACGATGACCAGGGCGCCGGGGCAATCGGCACCGGCTGGCCGGCTTGCAGGGTTGCGCCGGTGGCCAGTGCGGCCTCGATCTGTTCCGGCTCCACCCGCTCGATGATGGGGATGAACTGGATGAACTGCGCGCCCAGGTCGTCACGGAAGAAGCGATAGACTTCCACCGGGTGGTCGGCGTTGGCGGCGTGCAGCGTGCAGAGGATGTTGAAATCCACGTTGTGGCGCTTCAAAGCATCCAGGCCGAGCATCACCTGGTCGAAGGTGCCGCTGCCGCCCTTGTTGACCCGGTAGGCATCGTGGATGGCGCGCGGCCCATCGACGCTGATGCCGACAAGAAAACCGTGCTGCTTGAAGAACGCTGCCCAGGCGTCATCGATCTGCGTGCCGTTGGTCTGGATGGTGTGCTGAACCCGTTGCTCAGGCTTACGGTATTTCTCGACCAGTTCCACCGAGCGGCGAAAGAAGTCGAGCCCCATCAGCGTCGGTTCGCCGCCCTGCCAGGCGACCATCACCTCGGGCGTTTGGTGCGCTTCCAGCAGTTGTTTGATGTACAGCTCCAGCAGATCGTCGGCCATGCGAAAGCGGCTGCCGGGGTAGAGCATCTCCTTGGACAGGAAGAAGCAGTAGCTGCAATCGAGATTGCAGACGGCGCCGGTAGGTTTGGCCAGCAAGTGAAAAGCAGGCGGGGCGTTGCGAGGGAGTGTCAGAGGTTCAGCAGTCATTGGTTCAATTCGTGTCGTTCAATCGCGCGATGTCGCCTCATTCTACCGCTGACGCGAAGAGATGCCAACTATTCCCTCCGGGACGGTTCCCAGTCCGAAAAGTTGGCATCTCTGGTTCTCGACAGGAGCACTAGAACAGGCCGACCACCTTGCCGTTCTCGTCCAGATCAACCTTGAAGAAGACTGGCTTGCTGGGCAGGCCGGGCATGGTTCGCATCTCACCGCACAGCGGGTAGATGAAACCGGCGCCGACGCTGGCCCGTACCTCGCGCACCGGCAGCGTAAAGCCGGTGGGCACGCCCTTGAGCGTTGGGTCGTGGCTGATGCTGAGGTGTGTCTTGGCCATGCAGATGGGAAGACCGCCATAGCCGGCCTTTGCGTAGGCTGCGATCTGGGCGTCGGCCTCGGAGCTGTAGTCCACTCCGTCCGCGCCGTATACCTTGCGGGCGATGATCTCGATCTTTTCCTTGATGGTGATGTCCAGCGGATAGAGGAACTGGAAGTCGCTGGGCTGCTCACAAGCGGCCACCACAGCTTCGGCCAGCGCCACGGCGCCCTCGCCGCCCTTGGCCCAGTGGTTGGTGGGCACGGTGGCAAACGCGCCGGTCTCTTCGGCCAGCCGCTGCACCAGGGCGATCTCGTTAGGCGTGTCGTACTTGAACTGGTTTATGGCCACCACCACCGGCACGCCGTACTGGCGGGCGATCTCGATGTGCTTACCCAGGTTGGCAAAACCGGCTTCCAGCAGCGGCAGATTTTCCTCGGTGTAGGCGCTATCCAGGTCGCGCCCGGCAACGACCTTGGGGCCGCCGCCGTGCATCTTCAGGGCGCGGATCGTTGCCACCAACACGACAGCGCTGGGCTTGAGCTGCGAGTAGCGGCACTTGATGTCCATGAACTTTTCCATGCCGATATCGGCACCGAACCCGGACTCTGTCACCACGTAGTCGGCCAGCTTCAGGGCGATCTGGTCGGCGACGATGCTGCTGTTGCCGTGAGCGATGTTAGCAAACGGCCCTGCGTGCACCAGCGCCGGCGTGCCTTCCAATGTCTGCATCAGCGTCGGCATGATGGCGTCCTTCATCAGGACGGTCATTGCGCCGGCCACACCCAGGTCTTCGGCGGTAATCGGGTCTCCGGCGTAGCTGCGGCCGATCACGATTCGCCCCAGCCGCTCGCGCATGTCCTTCAGGCTGGTTGTCAGCGCCAGGATCGCCATCACTTCGCTGGCAACCGCAATGTCAAACCCGGTCTCGCGCGGCACACCGTCCTGCTTGCTGCCCAGGCCGACAACGATCTTGCGCAGCACGCGGTCGTTGATATCAACCACCCGGTTCCAGGTGATGGTGTAGGGGTCGATGTTCAGCGGCTTGAGACCGGTCACCTTCTCGAAGCGCTCACCATAGTTGCGCTCGTGCAGGATACGCGTGTCGATGGCCGCAGCCAGCAGGTTGTTAGCCGCGCTGACGGCGTGGATGTCGCCGGTCAAGTGCAGGTTGAAGTCTTCCATCGGCACGGCCTGGCTGTAGCCGCCGCCGGCCGCGCCGCCCTTGATGCTGAAGGTCGGGCCTTGGGAGGGCTGGCGGATGCAGGTAAAGACCTTCTTGCCGAGGTGGGCGCCTAACGCCTGGCTGAGACCGACCGTCGTGGTCGTCTTGCCTTCGCCCAGGGGGGTTGGTGTGATGGCGGTCACGTCGATGTACTTGCCCTGCGGGCGGTCCTTGAACTTTTCGATGACATCGAGATGAACTTTGGCCTTGTACTTGCCGTAGAGATCAAGATCGTCTTCGGTCAAGCCGACCTGTGCGGCGATCTCCAGAATGGGCCGCAATGTTGCGGCTTGCGCGATGTCGATATCGCTGGGAACAGGGTCGAGGTAGGTAAACTGGGGCATTGGGGACTCCTTCTTTGCAGTCCAGTGTTTGGGAAATCGCTGTCGATGACTTTTCGCCGGTCGACAGGGTGTCGGCGGTGTGTCCGCGCGGAAACTGTGTCCTATTGTACCATTTTTCGCGGAAACGACAATGACGCAGGTCATGTTTGACGACATCTGGCGGATTCTGTGGGAAAGCAGGAGTTGAGGTAGAATTGGCCCGGAACCACCATGTTGCAGAGCTACGACGGAGTGCGCCAGCTATGAATGATCCTGGCAACAACAACGAAGTCTTCGAGCAGATCTATCGCCACGCGTCGGTACGCCGTTACCGGCCCGACTTGGTGCCGCGCGCGACGGTGGAAGCCATCGTCGCGGCCGGCCAACGCAGCTCCACCTCCTCCAACCTACAGATGTTCAGTGTCGTGGCCGTAACCGATCCGGAACGGCGGTTGCAGTTGGCCGAACTGTGCGGCAACCAGGCGCACATCATCCAGGCGCCGGTCTTTCTGGCGTGGTGCGCTGACCTCTCGCGGCTGGAGCGTGCCAGCGAGTCGCGCGGCTTTATCCAGGTCAGCGAGTACACTGAGAACTTCCTGCTGGCCGCGGTCGATGCTGCTATCGCGATGCAGACCGCAGCGTTGGCAGCCGAATCGCTGGGGCTGGGGATGTGCTATATCGGCGCGATCCGCAACCACCCCCTGGAGGTGATCGATCTGTTGGAGCTGCCGCGGCTGGTGTTTCCCATCAGCGGCATGACGCTGGGCTGGCCGGAGGGCGAGTTTCACCCGCGGCCGCGGCTGCCGCTGGAAGCTGTGCTGCACTGGGAACGGTACGACGCCGGCGATGAGGAAGTGTTGCTGCGCGACTACGACCGCGCCATGGTCGAAACTGGCATCTACACCCGCCGCCAGGTAGCCGTTCCAGGAGCGGGGCAAGCAGTGAAAACGGAAGATTACGGTTGGACCGAGCACTCCGCTCGCCGGGTCTCGCGGCCGAAGCGCGTCCATCTGCGGGCAGCGCTGGCCAAGCAAGGATTTGCGCTCAAGTAAACCACTGCCGAATTCAGGAGAACAGCGATGTTCCAAACGTTCGACGACGCACGTGAGCTTGTCGCCCAATCAGGCGCACAGATGGTTGATCTCAAGTTCTGCGACCTATGGGGACGCTGGCATCACCTGACGATTCCTGCCAGCCAGTTCAAGCCGACTCTGCTGACCCAGGGGATCGGTTTCGACGGCTCGTCGGTCGGATTGAAGAGCGTTAAGGCCGGCGACATGGTTCTCATCCCTGACCTGGCGACGGGGGTCATGGATCCGTTCTGGGACGCGCCGACGCTTAGTTTCATCTGCAACACGCACGAGGCGGGCACGTTGGCAGTCTTCCCCAACGACCCGCGCAACATCGCCCGTCGCGCCGAGGAGTATCTGATCGAGACCGGCATCGCTGACGAGAGCCGCTGGGGGCCGGAGTTTGAGTTCTACGTGTTCGACGAAGTGGTGTGGGAGAACCAGGCCAATCGCGCTGGTTACCAGGTTGAGTCGCAAGAAGCTGACTGGAACAGCTCGCAGGGCGGCCACGGCCACTACATCCCGCTGCACGGCGGCTATCACGCCATCCCGCCTAAAGATCAACTCTACAACATGCGCGCCGAGATGAGCATTCACCTGGAGACGTTGGGCGTCGAGGTGAAGTATCACCACCACGAGGTTGGCGGGCCGGGCCAGTGCGAGATCGAAACACCGCTGGTTGGTCTGCTGGCAGCCGGCGACATGACTTTGTGGGTCAAATACGTCAGCAAGATGACGGCCCACAGCCACCGCAAGACCGTGACCTTCATGCCCAAGCCGCTCTACGGCGAGGCCGGCAGCGGGATGCACTTCCACCAGATGCTGCTCAAGGGTGGCGAGAACGTCTTCTTCGACCCGGCTGGCTATGGCTGCATGAGCCAAACCGCCTTGTGGTACATCGGCGGGCTGCTAGCTCATGGCCCGGCGCTGCTGGCTTTGACCAACCCCAGCACCAACTCCTACCGCCGGCTGGTGCCCGGCTACGAAGCGCCGGTCAATGCCTTTTTCTCGTTGGGCAACCGCAGCGCGGCCGTGCGCATCCCCAAATACGCCGACCAGCCGGAGACCGCCCGCATGGAGTTCCGTCCCCCCGACGCGACCTGCAACCCCTACCTGGCGCTGGCGGGGCAGCTTCTGGCCGGACTGGACGGTATTCGGCGGCAGATCGATCCGACCGCGGCCGGATTTGGTCCCATTGACGCCGACATCTTTGGCTGGAGCAGCGACAGGCGCAATGAAATCAAGCGTCTGCCTGGCTCGCTGCGCGAGGCGCTGGAAGCGCTGGAGGCTGACCACGAGTTCCTGCTGGCCGGTGATGTCTTCACGGAAGAGATGCTGGAGCAGTGGATCGCCCACAAGCGCGACGTTGAATATTATCCCGTCCGCAACCGCCCGCATCCGTATGAGATGCAGTTGTACTTCGACGTATGACCGGTGCGAAAAGAAAAAATTTGGGGGTTGACAAGGCAGGAAGCAAGGTGTATACTTAGATAGGTTAAACGTTTAAATTTCCTCGTCCCAACGCCGCCTTATCTGTGCGGCGTTTTCTTGAAAACCATTGTTAAACGTTTAAATTATGCCTAGTGTTACTATTCGCGATGTAGCTAAAGAAGCAGGTGTTTCTACGGCCACTGTGTCGTACGTGCTTAACGACTCGCGGCGTGTGGGGGGGGAGACCCGCGAGCGAGTTCGTCAGGCAGCATTGCGTCTGGGTTACCGTGCCAACATCACGGCTCGCAACTTACAGGCCAGCGAAACACGCCTGATTGGTTATTCTTGGCGGCCGACACCGACCGAGCAATTCAATCCAATCGTCGACAAGTTTCTGCAGTCTATTGCCGAAGCTGCAGCTCGCCATGACTACCGTATCCTGGCCTTCCCCAGCATGGATGTGCACCAGGAGTTGTCAGCCTACGAAGAAATGATGTTGATCGGTCAGGTCGACGGCTTCATTCTCACCAACACCAACTTTGACGACGAACGCGTTCTGGCACTGGTCAGCAATCATTTTCCATTTGTTTCTTTTGGCCGCGCCAACCAGGACTGGGATTTTCTCTGGATTGACGTCGACGGCGCCGCCGGCGTTCTGGAAGCAACCCGTCATCTAGTGAGTCAGGGGCACCTGCGTATTGCTTTTCTGGCCTGGCCGGAGAAATCACAGACCGGCCACTATCGTCTACAGGGTTACCTGAATGGGATGGAGGAAGCAGGCTTGGCGGTTGATACCGAGTGGATCCAGTTAGCCGGCAACTTCTACGAAGAAAGCTACGCCGCAACGCAGCGTCTTCTCGCGCTGCCGCTGGAGCACCGTCCCAGCGCTGTTATCGCTTCGTCAGATCTGATGGCTCTGGGTGTTCTCAATGCTGCCTGGAACGGCGGTCTGGAGGTTGGCCGGGATATGGCGGTGATTGGCTTCGATGACGCACCGATCGCCCGTTACATGCGTCCGGCGCTAACATCGCTGGCGCAACCTGTCGACAAGATCGGCGATCAATTGGTTAGCACGTTGATCGATGAACTCAACGGTCAGCCGATTGGCGAGCGACAGGTGTTGATGCAGCCGACTCTGGTTGTGCGTGCTTCCAGCGCCACACCATATTCAGACCGCTCCTGATGCGCTTCAGGATGGGACGCAAGATATTTGAAATGCCCAGTTCTCAAGTTGTGCTAGCACCGGAATGGGTTTCCCGGCCAGCAGATTCTACATCAGTGTTTGGAAGGTTTTGATGGAACTACGAGCTGTCATCTTCGATCTCGATGGTGTAATCACCGACACAGCCGAATACCACTACCGCTCCTGGCAGCACATGGCTGACGAAGAGGGGATGCGCTTTAGCCGGGAGACCAACGAGCAGTTGCGCGGCGTCTCGCGGCGTGCCTCACTTGAGATCATCCTGGCAGAGAACAGACGGACGGCAACGGAAACTGAAATTGCGGCGATGATGGACCGCAAGAACGACATCTATGTTGCCATGCTGGACGACGTCACCCCGGCCGATCTGCTGCCCGGGGTGGTGGAGTTTATCCAGCAGCTGCGCGCGGTCGGGATCAAGACCGCGCTGGGATCGGCCAGCAAGAACGCCCGAACGGTCATTGATCGTCTGGGTATCGCCAATCTGCTGGATGTGATCGCTGACGGTTACAGTGTTGAGCATCCCAAACCGGCTCCCGACTTGTTTCTTTGGGCTGCTGACAGGTTGGAGGTGCTGCCGACAGCCTGTGCAGTGGTGGAGGACGCCGCGGCTGGAATCGACGCAGCGCTGGCAGCGGGCATGTGGGCCATCGGTCTGGGCCCGCAGGAGCGGGTCGGCCACGCCCATGTGCGTTACGACAGTTTAGCTGGCGTCACCCTAGCGGATATGTTAGCCGGGGTGGAGAACTGCGTCTGGACGGTGGTTGAGCACGCTTTCGATCCGCCAACCCAGCAACACAAGGAAACGATCTTCACCATCGGCAACGGCGCGTTCTGTGTGCGCGGTGTGCTGGAAGAGGGCTTTCCTGGCGACATGCCAGCGTGCTTCATTCATCGTGTGTGGGACGACATGCCTGTCAACTTCACAGAACTTGCCAACATTCCCCGTTGGACCGGAATCGATCTGTGGCTCGACGGGCAGCGGCTATGCCTGGATAGGGGCCAGGTCAGCCACTATAAGCGTCAGCTCGATCTGCGGACAGGTGTGTTGAGCCGGACTTTGCAATGGCAGCCTGGGGAAAGTGGCCCGACAGTTGAGTTGTGTTTTGAACGTTTCGCCAGCCTTGCTGATCCGCACACGGCCGTGGTGCGAGCAACGATGAAGATGTTCGAGGGTGAGGCCGAAGTTCGGCTGCGGGCCGGCATTAACGAACACGTGGAAAACACTGGTTTGCTGCACTGGCAACACGTAGCCCAGGGCCAGAACAATGGGCAGGCCTGGCTGCACGTCAGCACCAGAGGGACACAACACAATCTGGTTGTCGCGGCTGAGGTGTCCGTTGCCGCCGATGTTTCTGTCGCAGCTTCGGCAAACGACGCTGATGGTCAGCCAGCTGTTGAACTCAGGGCCAGTCTTGCAGCCGGCCAGACCCTGACATTGGACAAATTCGTGGCCATCGTTCCCGATCTGGATGCGGACGATCCAGTGGCCGTTGCCCGCCAAAAGGCAGAGAATGCCGCCACCGCAGGATATGAAGCCCTGCGCACTGCTAACGAATTGGCGTGGTCGCAGGTTTGGCAGGACATGGACGTGATGATCGAGGGTGATGTCGAAGCGCAACTGGCTATGCGCTTCAACATCTTCCAGCTAGTCATCGCGGCGCCGCGTTGGACAGAACATGCTAGCATTGGCGCCAAGACTCTGAGTGGCTTTGGATACCGCCACCATGTGTTCTGGGACACGGAGATATTCATCCTGCCGATGTTCTCCTACGCTGGTCCGGAAGTGGCGCGCAATATGCTACTCTACCGCTTCCACAACCTTCCCGGCGCCCGCAGGAAGGCGAGCGGCAACGGTTATGAGGGAGCACAGTTCCCATGGGAAAGCGCAGGCGATGGTGCCGAGGTCACGCCAACCTGGATGCCGCACTTTGCCGATCCCACCCAACTGGTTCGTATCTGGACCGGCGACATCGAGATCCACATCACAGCGGACATTGCTTACAGCGTGATGCAGTTTTGGAAAGTCACCGGAGATGACGCCTGGATGCGTGATTATGGGGCTGAGATTGTGCTGGACGGTGCTTGCTTCTTCGCTAGCGCTGCTCGTCTGGAGTACGACGGCAAGTATCATTTCCACAACGTCATCGGACCGGACGAGTATCACGACCGCATCGACGACAACGCCTTTACCAATGCGATGGCCAAGTGGCACCTGCAGATTGCACTCGATGTGCTGGCATGGTTACGGCGTGAGCATGGCGATCGCTACCACCAACTCAGCGACTCGCTCGACTTGAGCCCGCAGCGCCTAGCTCATTGGAGCGAAGTGATCGACGCGCTGTACATTGGTCTGGATCCAGCAACGGGTCTCATCGAACAGTTCACGGGCTATTTTGATCTGGAGGATGCCGACTTTGCAATGCTGCGCGATCCTGCCCGCACCAAATCGATGCAGGCATTGCTGGATATCGAAGGCTGCGCCCAGACCCAGATTCTGAAGCAGCCTGACGTGTTGATGTTGCAATACCTGCTGCCCGACTGGTTCACGGATGAGCAAGTGCGGATAAACTACGACTACTACAACCCACGCACCGACCACGAGCACGGCTCCAGTCTGGGGCCTAGCATCAGCGCCATTATGGCTTGTCGTGTGGGCGATGCACAGGCTGCCTATCAGCACTTCATGCGCGCGGCGCGGGCAGACCTACTGGACGTTCGCCACAACGCGGGCGATGGCATCCATGCCGCCAGTGCCGGTGGGCTGTGGCAGGCCGTTGTGATGGGATTCGGCGGTCTGCTCCTGGCTGACGATGGAACATGGACGATTCGGCCAAGATTGCCAAGTCACTGGACCCGGCTGGCCTTCAAGTTCTACCATTGCGGCCAGCTTCAAACGGTTGACATACGGCCATAGTTTAAGGGCTAGGGACCCCGACAGCTTCGAGGCAACAAGCTAACAAAAATCCTCAGCTTGAGTTAAAAACCAACGGCTGGACCACTCCAGACATCTTCCCGGACGACAGAGTGATCCAGCCGGCATCCGCAAGGGCACATCACCCTTTTCAGGACACGACCTGGATTATAAAGGCATGGTCGTTTCCTCGCAAAAGGGGGTGGGCCGAGCATTGACAGGAGGTGTGCAATCGCCGATTGCTTTGACTTTGTCCTCTGGATTGACGACTACCGGTTTCAAGACTCAATTTTGCTCCCGAAGGAGGAGAACGAACCATGCGAACCTTGCGTTACACCCTGTTTGCGCTATTGATCGTCGCCGCGATGCTGCTGGTCGCCTGCGGTGGTACTACTGAACCCACGCCGGCTCCGGCAGCGCCAGCAGAACAGCCGGTAACAGAACAGCCGGCCGCCGAGACGCCGACCGAGGCCCCAGCGGCTGCGAGCGGCAGCATGACCGACCTGGTACTGATGGGCTGGTCCAGTTCGCCGGCTGAGAACGAGCGCCTGCAACAGATCGTTGACCAGTACAATGCCGAGAACCCCAGCACCAATTGGATCCTCAGCCAAGTGCCTGACTACGACACCAAGCTGCAGGTCAGCCTGGCCGGCGGCAGCCCGCCCGATGCGTTCTACGTGGACGCCTTCAAGTTCTTCGATTTCCAGGGCGCCGGCGCTCTGGACAACGGCAATGACAAGATCGAAAACCCCGACGGCTTTGTGCCAAACTTGCGGGAAGCTTTTGTGGCCGAAGGTCAGTTCTATTGTCCGCCAAAGGACTTCAGCACGTTGGCGCTGGAGTACAACACAGCCATGTTCGATGCTGCGGGCCTCGAGTATCCCACGGCAGACTGGTCGTGGCAAGATCTGGAGGATGCAGCCTCCAAGCTGACCGACAAGGACAACGGCGTCTATGGCATGGTGATCACACCTGACATGGCGCGCTGGCTGGCATTCCTCTACCAGGCTGGCGGGACCGTGTACAACGACACCGCCACGGAGATGACCATCAACAGCCCCGAGGCTCTCGCGGCGATGAATTTCTATGCTGGTCTGATACAGAAGGGCTACGCGGCGCAACCGTCGGACGTAAGCACAGGATGGCCGGGAGAGGCATTTGGCCAGGGCAAGGCAGCTATGGTGATCGAAGGCAACTGGATCATGTCCTACCTGAAGGACCAGTTCCCCGACCTGGCCTTTGGCGTATCACAACTTCCAAAGGGGCCGGCGCAGCAGGCTACGCTGTCCTTCACGGTGTGCTATGCAGCGCCGGCCAGCGGCAAGCACCTGGACGACTCGTGGAAATTCATCAACTACCTAACTGGGGACAAGGGAATGGCGGCGTGGACTGGCCTGGGATTGGCCATGCCGACACGCACTGCGCTTCAAGGCCCCTGGTCTGAGAAGTATCCTGAGCAACAGCCGTTCATTGACGGCGCTTCCTACTCGTATCCCTGGCAGTTCGTCTCAGGCTTTCAGGCGGTGCTCGATACTATGAACAGCGGCTTGCAGCAGGTCTTTGCTGGCCTGGCCACATCAGAACAAGTGCTGGCTGAAGCAGAACAAGTCGGTAACGAGGTTCTGTCCCGCTAGAAGTAGCCAGCCATGTTGACAGGATAACACAGTGACTGAGTGTCTGGGAGAAAGCTCAGGCCCAGTCACTGTGTCATCTTTGTCACCCTGTCTAATAGTTCTCCCCCAGTTTTATCCCATCTGCGCCTGACTCAGGAGGCTTCCCATGGCAAGTGGCATCAAGCAACAGGAGCGTCAAAACACCATCGCCGGCTGGGGCTTCATGGTTCCGGCGCTGGTGATCTTTGCGATCTTTGTTGTCCTCCCCATCATCTTCTCTGTTGTAGTCAGCTTCACCAACTGGAACGGCATCAGCCCGCCGTCGCAAGCGGACTTCGTAGGGCTTGAGAACTACAAGAGAGTGCTGATCCAGTCTGGCATTACCCAGACCGACTTCTACACGGCGCTGAAAAACACGACCTACTTTGCGTTGTTTGTCGTGCCCGCCCAGACCATTCTGGCGTTGGTCATGGCGGTGGTGATCAATCAGCAACGGCTGCGCTTCAAGCAGTTTTTCCGCGTCTCCTACTACTTCCCTTCCATCACCTCCTCGATCGCTATCAGCCTGCTGTTCATGCTGATGTATCAAAAGGACGGCGTGATCAACAATTTCCTGAGCACCATCACCTTTGGCCTCTGGCCACCGGTGCCGTGGCTGAACGATCCTAGGGGCCTGTTTCACATCATTCTGGGCGGATTGGGCATCACTGTGCAGACCGTCCCAAGCTTCATGACCACGGTAACAATCGGCGGCGTTACACTGTGGAACTGGATTAGCGGGCCGGCTGTGTCGCTGCTGGCAATCATCATCATGAACACCTGGACCACCATCGGCACCATGATGTTGATCTTTGTGGCAGCGCTGCAGGATGTTCCTCTCCAGGTCTATGAGGCGGCCGCTATCGACGGCGCCACAGCCTGGCAGGCCTTCCGCAAAATCACTCTGCCGTTGTTGCGTCCAACCACCTTCTTTGTGGTCACCCTGGGCTTGATCGGCACGTTTCAGGTCTTCGACCAAGTGTACGTGATGAGCAGCGGTGGCCCGGCTAAGACAACTCTGACCATCGCTTATCTGGTCTACCGCGAGGGCTTTCGCAACACCGCCATGGGCATCGGCGCGGCTATCGCGATCGTCCTGTTCTTCATTATCTTTGCCGTGACGATGGCCCAGCGCCGGATCACCGAAGGCAAACCGGAAGAGTAAGAGGAGACGACCATGACTGCTGCAACAAACGCTACGACCGCCGCAAAAGCCGATTCGGGTGGACTGAAACGACGCATCGTCCCGATTGTGTCCTACGGTATTCTGTTTCTCCTGGCGGCAATGTTTCTCTACCCCTTCCTGTACGCCGTTCTCACCAGTTTCAAACCATTGCCGATCATTGCTGCTGACCCGTCCAAGCTGTTGTCGCCGGAATGGACAGCGGACGCCTACCGACAACTGCGCGGCATTGGTGTCACGCGCTGGGCCTTCAACAGCGCCTTCATCGCCGTCACGGTGACGCTGGTCACGGTGGCTTTTGCCAGTCTGGCCGGGTTTGCGCTGGCTCGCATTCGCTTCAGTGGATCGCGGGTCTTGCTGAACGGCATCATCGGCACAATGATGGTTCCTGGTATTGTGCTGCTGATTCCGATGTTCCTGGTGTTGAAGGTGTTGGGGCTGGTGGACACTTACGGTGGACTGATCCTGCCCAAGCTGGTGACCGCCTATGGCATCTTTCTGATGACCCAGTTCTTCAAATCGGTGCCGGTTGAGTTGGAGGAGGCAGCGCGCATCGATGGCGCCAGTATCTTCCAGACCTACTACCGCATCGTGTTGCCGCTGGCACAGGCCGCGCTGATCGCCTTGACTATCGCGACGTTTCAGGGCAGTTGGAACGAGTTCCAGCACCCGCTGATCGTCATCACAGTTAACCAGGACCTCTATACCCTTCCGCTGGGTCTGGCTCTGTTGCGCGGCAACATGGGCCAGAACCTTCAGTGGAACGTGCTGATGGCCGCTTCGATGCTGACGACCCTGCCGATGGCGCTGATCTTCCTCTTCTTACAGCGCTATTTCATCCAGGGAGTCAGCTATGGCGGCGTGAAGGAGTAGGTCGCAACGTCGCGGGACGCCGGGATCGCTGAGGGTTTGAGAGCCTGCGATCCTTGCGTCTCCGTCGTGCGCTTCGAAATTCCCTCCATGCGCGATGCTCTGTCTGTCGTCCGCTTTGCCGTCGTTGCCCTTTGGGACAACGCATTCCTGGTCATCTTCTGCAGCTTGGCCTGGTTGTTCCTCACCCTTCTGATCGTCCCTGGTCCGCCAGCGACTGTTGCTCTCTTTGCAATCAGCGCCGACATCGCCAGGCAGGAGCGGCTGCTGGGGTTCGGTGACTACTTGCGCGCTGTCTGGCGTTACTTCGGAGTAGGATGGCGTTGGGCTGCTATCAACATTCCTGTACTGCTGATCGTCGCGGTGGATATTCGCGCCGTTCCTCGCATGGTTTCGCCTGAGGTAGCAGTAACGATTCAGCTGGCTTTGTATCTCGCGCTAGCTGTCTGGATCGTTATCAACTGGTTTGCGCTGACCTTCCTGTTTCAGCAGGACAAGCCTGCTGTTGTCCAGGCGTTGCGCAACGGCGGCGTCCTGCTGCTGCAGTATCCCTGGTTCTCCCTTGCCCTGGTGGTGGTGACAACCGCTTTGTTGGCGCTAAGCCTGGTCATGGTAATCGTGAACATGTTGTTTGGACCAATGCTGGCGGCTCTGATCGGCACCCGAGCGGTAGCCGACCGCCTTGCCGTCTACCGTGCGGCCAGGAAGATGGGTGAGTGAGCGCACTGGGCTCCCTTGCCGTTGATTCCTGGATACGATACGCCTTCCCTGGGGGAGTTTTGCTTACTGGCGGAATCGGGGGGCTTGTGCGATAATCATTCGCAGCTTGCGTGACTGTTCAGTTCAGGACTTCGGAAGTCTCGATGCTCGTACCACCCAAGCACCTGTTGCCCTGATTAGTTTGTCAAGAGGCGAGTCAGTCAGCGCTGGCTTGACCCGGGAGTATCACGATGCTGTCTGCCCTTGCGCGGTTCAGTCGGCCCCATACGATCATCGCGACCACGATTCAGGTGGTTGCGTTGTTTCTGATCGCGGGCGGCAGCCAGGTGATGTCACCCGCCAGCCTGGGGCCGGTGTTGCTTACCCTCGTCACCTGCCTGGCGCTCAACATCTACATCGTCGGGCTGAACCAGATCACCGATGTTGAGATCGACCGCATCAACAAGCCGCGCCTGCCGCTGGCCTCCCACGAGATGTCGATGCGCGAGGGGCGGATCGTAGTGGCGCTGACCGGGGCAGTTGCGGTGGTAGGCGGCTGGATCGCCGGGGCGTATCTGCTGGGAACGGTGCTGATCATCATGGCCATCGGCACCATCTACTCCGTGCCGCCGCTGCGGCTGAAGCGATTCTCGTTGTGGGCCGCGGTCAGCATAGCCCTGGCCCGCGGCGTCATTGCCAACGTAGGCGTTGCGCTGCATTACAACGATGTCTACGGTGGGCTGACAGCCTTCTCGCCGGCGACCCTGGCGGTGATGGCGGCCTTCTTCTTCGGCTTCGGTCTGGTGATTGCCATCTACAAGGACATCCCCGATCTGATGGGCGACCGCGCCTATGGGATCGAGACTTTCACTGTCAAGCTGGGGCCGAAGCGTGCCTTCAACCTGGGCCGGATCATTCTGACGGTCGGCTACGCGGGGGTGATGGCGGTGGCGGTGTCGCGGTTGCCGCAGCCGGACAGTGTGATGCTGCTGGTAGCCCAAGGCGCGGCGTTGGGGCTGTTTTGGTATGCCAGCGCGCGCGTCGATCCCAGCCGGAAGACCTCCATTGCCCGTTTCTACATGTTTCTTTGGGGGTTGTTCTACGCCCAGTACATCATTCTGAGCGTCTACCAGATCACTCGTGGGATTGCCTAGAGAATGAGCAGGCCAGCCAGGCAGCCGGCCAGTGTATCCACGTTCCAGCGCGCCGTCTACTTTCTGCGTCTGGGCCGGCCGCTGCACCTGCTGGGCGGTTTTCTGTTCAACGGGCTGGGGGTGTCGATAGCCTACTACCTGGGCGCGGAGATCAACTGGACTATCGCACTTTGGTGCCAGGTAGCCATCACGGCCACCCAGTTGATGACCCACTACAGCAACGACTACTTTGACCAGGACGCCGACGCGGCCACGGTCACGCCGACCCGCTGGGCTGGGGGTAGCCGGGTGTTGCCTGATGGACTGATCCGGCCCAGAGCCGCGCTGGCCGCCGCGCTGGTTTGCTGTGGTGTCGCGCTGGGAGCGACTGCCGTGTTGGTTGTTACCGTGAGCGGGCCGCTGCTGACGTTGGTCCTGTTGCTGCTGGCGTTGGCGCTGGCATGGAGCTACAGCTCGCCGCCGCTGTGGCTCAACCGGCGCGGCCTGGGCGAGATCACCGGCGCATTGCTGGTGCCGGGGCTGACGACGCTGCTGGGATTCCAGGTTCAGGCCGGCCGGCTGGCCGCCCAGCCGTTGCTGGCGGTCGTGCCGCTCTGCTGTTTTCAGTTCGCCATGCTGCTCAGCGTCAACTTTCCCGACGCGGTGGGAGATGCGCGCGTCGGCAAGCAAACGCTGGTGGTGATCTTCGGGCCGGCGCGGAGCGGGCGATTCTTTGTCGGCGCGCTGGCGCTGGCGTATCTGTTGCTGCCGCTGCTGGTTCTGGCCGGTCTGCCGGGGCAGGTGGCGTTGGTTGTCCTGTTGACTTCGCCCATCGCGGCCTGGCAGGCCTGGCGCATCCGTCGTGGCGCCGTCACCGACTCTGCTGCCTGGGATGCCCTGGGCTTCTGGAGCATCGGTTTGCTGATGGCCGCCGCGCTGCTGGAAGCGGTCATGTTTGTGACGCTGGCAGTCACTTGACGTGCTGTGGACCTTTGAATCACGGGTCCGCGAGGTTGTTTCAAACCGGGATGTCAGAACTTGAGGCAAAGCGAAAATGAGCGATACGTTTGTTTCCGCGAGGTATCGTAACGCACAGCCGGGCGAAACCATTGCTTTCGGCATGTATCCGCAGACGGCGGAGGGCACGGACAGGACACCGATCCGGTGGCGGGTGCTGCGCAACTCCGGCGGTGAGCTGCTACTTTTGAGCGAGCGTATTCTGGACTGCCGGCGCTATCACCGGGACTACGTGGATGTTACCTGGCGTGACTGCGATCTGCGGCAGTGGCTGAACCATGAATTTTATCACGCCGCGTTCGACCCAGCCGAGAGCAACTTAGTAAAAACGGCACTTTGCACCGACAACGGCGAAAACAGCCCAGACACGGAGGACAAGGTTTTCCTGCTCGGCGTGTCCGAGTTAACAGAACTGACCGGCCTGTACGGCAAGGAAATACGGCGCGCGGTTGGAACGGACTTCGCCAAAGTCGAGAAAGCCGATGGCTGCCGGCTGTACGTGTACGACAAGAGCGTTGAAGCAGACTACCTGACCATCGACGGCCGCAGACACGGCTGCTCCTGGTGGTGGCTCCGAACGCAACTGAGAGAGCAGTCGCGTGCTGCATTTGTCGGCACGCGAGCCAGCATTCGCAGCTACGGCCGTGTCAACCTCCCCTGGTACGGTGTGCGTCCTGCTATATCACTCAGCCTTTAGTCAATTGCTTCGGTCGGCCTTAGTGAGAAATGATGTTGCGAATGCAAAGGCCGACGACACTGAAGGCCGATGCTGAAAGTGAAGAACGGCGGCAGAACAATGATCATCACCGACAATATTTATCAGAACACAGATGAAGAATGTCAGGAGATCTGTGAGTTCCTTGATAGATTGTCGATCCAGAATCCGAACATGTTGTGGGAATCGGGCCGAATGAACTATTGGAGGTACACGATCCACGCGAAGCAGGATCCCCACGGCAGCTTCTTCCAGGACAATGTACACATCTGGCGTTCACAACAGCGTGGGATCGTGGGACTCTGTATCTCGGAATACGGCGAGAACGATCTGTTCATCGAAGTTCTGCCGGAATATCACGAGATATACCCGGATATATTTCGCTGGATTGAAGACATGTGGGCGCATAGCCGGGAAGCAATCGACATCGACGTCTTTGGCGCTGACAAGGAGAAGATCGATCGGTTGAAAGCTCACGGCTTCTCATTCCAGCGGCATTCGGAAAACAAGCGGACTTACGATCTAGACGAGATCAATCCTGGCTATCGACTGGAAGAGGGTTTTCGCGTGCGGACTTTTTCAGAGTTCCCTGATTACGCCGGGCGGGTTGCGTTGGTACAGAGTGCGTTTGACAATCCCCATTATTCTGAAGAAAACCTGAAGGGCTTGCTGACCTCCCCAGACTACATCGAGGAATATCACTTGATGGTTGTTTCTCCGGACGATCAGCCGGTGGCCTATTGTGCGGGCTGGCATGACAGTGCTGATGATCGTCGTGGATACATTGAGCCGGTAGGAACCCATGCCGGATATCGTAGGCGCGGGTTTGCCACAGCTCTCATTCGAGAGTGTTTTGCGCGCATGAAGGCGAATGGCATCAAGTCGGTAGGAATTGCATCGTCTGCCGAGCCTGACGTGGCAAACTATCTCTACGACTCTCTGTCACCGAAGACCAAGAGAGAAGTGCATCGTTATTCGAAAGAGGTATGATGATTCAATGGCTGCTTGATTCTGATCCTTCGATCCGTTGGCAGGTGATGAGCGACCTGACCGGCGCGCCTGCAGACGAGATCGCTGCCGAGCGCGCCAAGGTCGCGACGGAAGGCTGGGGCGCGCAACTGCTGGCCCTCCAGTCACCCGACGGGCGGTGGGGCGGCGCGGCGTGGAACCACGGCTGGGACTCGACGATGCACGTCCTCATGCTGCTGCGGGAGATGGGGCTCGATCCCGCCGGCGACGCGGCGCAGCGCGCGCTGGCCCTTGTGCGCGACCGGGTAACGTGGCGGGGATGCGGCCCGCCGGAATGCGACGACAACCCCTTCTTCGACGGCGAGTTGGAGCCGTGCATCAACGGGCAGGTGGGCGCGGTTGGCGCGTACTTCGGGCAGGATGTCAGCGGCATCGTCCAGCGGCTGCTGGGCGAGCAACTGGCCGACGGCGGCTGGAACTGCGAGGCCGCCAACGGCTCGACGCGGTCGTCGTTCAACACCACGATCTGCGTGCTGGAGGCGCTGCTCGAATACGAGCAGGCTGGCGGCGCGACCCCGGAGGTGACCGCGGCCCGGCTGCGCGGGCAGGAGTATCTGTTGGAACGCCGTCTCTTCCGACGCCGGTCGACCGGCGAGGTGATCGTAGACCGCAAGGGCGGCGCCGCGTGGACGCACTTTGCCTTTCCGACGTGGTGGCACTACGACGTGCTGCGGGGGCTGGAGTACCTGCGGCGGGCCGGCGTTACGCCTGACCAGCGGGTGGCCGAAGCCATCGAACTGGTCGCATCGAAACGCGACAGCGACGGCCGCTGGCCGCTGGAAGTCCGCTATCCCGGCCGGATGCCGATCGAGATCGACGCGGGCGTGGGCCAGCCGAGCCGGTGGATCACCCTGCGCGCGCTGCGAGTCCTGGATTGGTACTCAGGGCGGGGGTAACGCGAATGTTCTGGTCGAGCCGCGGCAGCTTCGCTGTCGAGCTGGTGCGCCAGAATTGACAACACGGAACAAATGTTCCATAATTCCGGCGCTACTGTTTCACGAGGTGGCGACTGGAATCTTTGATTGTTTGTCAGGAGGCGAACGATGAGCGATAGTGCAACCGGAACTGCCAGCAACTATGCCTGGCCCAAATCGATTTTCGCAGTAACGCTGTTTACCGAGGATCTCGAGCAGACCAAGGAGTTCTACCAGAACGTCTTTGGTTTGCCCATTCACTTCGAAGACCCCACGTCGGCTGTCTTCAAGTTTGGCGACACGATGATCAACCTGCTGGTGATTTCGCAGGCGGACGAGCTGATCTCGCCAGCCAAGGTGGCTGACCGCGAGTCTGGATCGCGCTTTGTGTTCACCATCAGCGTGGATGACGTGGACGCGATGTGCGCCGAACTTGCCAGTCGCGGCGTGAAGCTGCTGAACGGTCCTATGGACCGTCCCTGGGGCATCCGAACTGCCAGCTTCATGGATCCGGCAGGGGCCATCTGGGAGATCGCCAAATAGCCCGATTGACAACTGAACAACAGCGAGCATACATTCTCTATTTCGCTGCACTTAGGCAATCCAAAACTCGGGAGGCAAGGGTTGAAAGATAAACGTAGCAAATCCTCGACGCTAAAGGATTGAACGACTAGCGGATTAGCCGGGAAGTTGACCCGATCCCGGTTGATGCCGTCGCCTCCCGCGTCGTGAACGATTTGGTGCTCGAAGACAACCCCGCGTCATTCGCACCACCAATTCAAGTCAGGAGTCGGTCACGGACGGGCTGCGTCGACGACGCCTGCTAATGACGATGGCCACTCCTGCCAGCACCAGGACGATGGCGACTCCCAGACCGATCAGGGCGACAGAACTACGGGGCTGCGAAGGCGACGTTTGTTCGCCGGTCGGAGCAGCCGGCCGTGGATCCTGCGAGTCGACGGGCTTTGGAGCACTGGGGGCGGCAGGCGATTGGGCAAAGTCGAACGCAGCAGTCAGGTCGGCGGCCGCCGCGTCGCGCGTTGCCAGCGGCTCCAGATCCCAGCGCGTCTCGATGAACTTGAGCAACGACGTCGTGTCGTAGAGGGTGTGGTCGACGTAGCCTTTGCGGGCATAGGGCGAGATTATCAGCAGCGGCACCCGGCCGCCCGGCCCCCAGCGGTCGACCTCAGGCGGCGCCACGTGGTCATACCAGCCGCCAAAGTCGTCGTAGGTTACGAAGATGACGCTGTTTTCCCAGTACTTTGACAACATCACGGCCTGGATGAGCAAGACCGCATGTTCCTCGGCCTGCTGAAGAACGGAATAGCCGGGGTGCTCGTCGAACGAGGGAGAAGGCTTGAGAATCGTCACCGCGCCGAGGTCGCCGTTGATCAGGTCAGGCACAAACTCCTCCGCATCCTTGAGGTGCTCGCGTCCCGGCATACCCGGTCCATAGGGCTGGAAATAGCCATGTGAGCTAAGCGGCGGCATGGGAACGAAGGGCAACGGCTGGTCTGTGGCGCTATCGAGCGCGTCTTGCCAACCCCCGTTGTATTCGTTCCACGAAATCCCGGCCGCGCTGAGCCGATCGCCGATGGTGGGCAGGTCTATGGGCGGTAAGCGGTGGTCATCGGGCAGCGAGCCGTGGGGTGCATAGAAGGAGTCGACGCCTGTGTTGATCGCATAACCGTCTGGCGTGACCACCCATTCCTCGTTGTCATCGATACCGATCAGCTTGCCGCTGGCATCGAACTGCGGCTGGGCGACGTACTCGGCCGGCGCGTTGGGCCAGGGAGGCGTGCATGCGCAGACCAGCCACATGTGGTTGAGCCACGAGCCGCCAAAGGCCGCAGTAAAGAAGTTGTCGGCGAAGGCATAATCGCGCGCGTACGGGTAAAGCGGCAGCTTGGTCGTGTCGTAGTAGCCCATCGGCTGGCCGCCTGAGTCGGTCCAGGCCACGTACTTGTCCATCTTGCCCTCGTTCATCTGCAACTGGTGCTCGTAGAAGCGGTGAACGGGTGTGTTGACGAGCACGTTGTTGGGCACGTAGTTGTCGATCAAGAACGGTGCGTTGGGCAAATCCTTGGGAAAACGGGGATCAGGCAGGCCGGGCAGGGTGTCGATGGGCCGGCCAAAGCCGTCGTATTTCAGGCTGACCGCGACGGGCGGCAGCGTGGAGTAAGGGGTGTTATCCTTATCCACCTGCACCACCTGGCCGCCTGGCGATTCGACGCCATTGACGCCGGCAAGACGGCTATAGAGGTTGTCAACTGTGTGGTTCTCGAGAAAGAGGATAATGACGTGGTCAATCTGGTCGATGCCATCTTGAGCGTGGACAGTGGCGGGCATTTGCAGCGCGCTGAGAAGTACTCCAACCATCGTAAGCAATCGCAGGAAACGGTTCATGGCGGCATTTTCTCCTTGTGAGGGGGGCGGTGGATGGCTCGATAGAATACGCTACCTGCCCCAAACTGTCAACTGTGTCAATGGGGGAATCGAGAGTGGAATACGGCACCAGGGCCGCGGTGTTGCTTGGCAGGATGGTTGACGGATCGATAAGATGTCTCGTATAATCGGGCGGCTTTGTCACACCGTAGAAAGCGACATTTGGGCCACTTTAGGTTGTGTTGACATTTAGTCCCGCGGAGTGAGCATCCTTTGCAAAGCACCCCGGAGTGGGCAGACACCTGCGCGTGCACCGCAGGTGCAAGTGTGCCGGGTTCGCATGTGAGCATGCGAACTCCACAAATTAAGATTGACGTGGTACCAGCGAGTTTTTTTAGATACCAGGAGATTTCAGAATGGCAGAAGTTGTATTGTTTCACCACGCACAGGGGCTAACACCCGGAGTCGTCGCGTTCGCCGACGAACTGCGCGCTGCCGGGCACACGGTTCACACGCCCGATCTCTTCGATGGGCGTACGTTTGACGACATTCCCTCAGGAATGACCTTCGTCCGTGAAGTTGGTTTTCAGGAAATGATGGCACGCGGGGAGCGTGCAGTGGCGGATCTGCCTGCTGCGGTGGTCTATGCCGGATTTTCTCTGGGTGTAGTCGTAGCGCAGATGCTGGCGCAAACCCGACCCGGCGCGCGCGGCGCGTTGCTCTTCTATGCCTGTGTGCCGGTGTCCGAGTTCGGATCAGCCTGGCCAGCGGGGGTGCCTGTGCAGGTACACGGCATGGATGCCGACCCGTTCTTCGTCGGCGAGGGCGACATCGACGCGGCGCGGGAGTTGGTGGCAGAGGTCGGGAACGGAGAACTCTTTCTCTACCCCGGCGACCAGCATTACTTCGCCGACAGCTCGCTGCCATCCTACGACCCGGAGGCAACAAAACTGCTGACGCAGCGAGTGCTGGCATTCCTTGCCGCGCTGTAACTGAACTAGCCTTCAAAAGGTCTTAATTCGGAAAGCCAACCTTGCTTGTCATTCCCGCGGAGTTCCCAATGCCCTCACAGACGGCATGCGCCGTGGCAAGAAACTTCTTCGTTGTCACTGGCGCTGCGCCGTGAGCGAGTGGAGCACGCGACTTCCAATACGGCGAATCGCCAGCGAAGGATCTCTCCGGGAAGTTTCTAGGCAGGCGGGAATCCACGCTTCACAGTCTTGGGATCCCGCCTCCGCAGGAACGACGGAATGCCGAGACACCTCATGCCATACCGTCCCATAGCGCTTGTAACCGGCGCCAGTCGCAGCATCGGCATCGGCGCCTCGATCGCGTTGGCCCTGGCTGACTCGGGCTGGGACGTAGCCACAACCTTTTGGCGACCCTACGACGAGTCGATGCCCTGGGGCAGCGATCCTAAGGAAGTACAGTCGTTGCGCGCCAGCCTGAAGAGCCTTGGCGCCCGCACCACCGCGGTGGAAGCCGACCTGCTTAAGTCTGATTCGGCCGCACATATCTTTGATGCCGTAGAACGCGAGATGGGACCGGTCTCTGCTCTGGTGATGGCCCATTGCTACTCGGTGGACAGCGACATTCTGACCACCTCCGTGGAGAGCTTCGACAGGCACTTCGCCGTCAACGCACGGGCGACCTGGCTGCTGGTGCGCGAGTTCGGCCGGCGTTTCCGTGGCGAGCATGGCACCGGCCGCATCATCGCGATCACCAGCGACCACACAGCCGGGAACCTGCCCTACGGCGCCAGCAAAGGGGGCATGGATCGTATCGTCCTCGCGGCTGCCAGCGAATTCCGGGCGCTGGGCATCACCGCGAACGTCATCAATCCCGGCGCCACCGACACCGGCTGGATGTCGGAGGAACTGATGGCAGATGTGAGGCAGTGGACGCTGTTGGGCCGGGTTGGAACACCCCAGGACTGCGCCAACCTGGTCCGCTTCCTGTGCTCGCCGGAGGGCGGTTGGATCAACGGACAACTGCTTTATAGCAACGGCGGTATCGAGTAATCGGAGCCAGCGGCAAACTGCTTGACGGGGGAGTACAGCGGTGCTATCATCGCCGCAACTGGTAGACCGGTCGGAACGCTGACAGACACGCCCGCACGACGTCAACTCCGGCTACAACTGAAAGGAGTTCAGATATGCAACTCGGTGCATTTTCAATCAGCCTGGCCGTCAAGGATATTCAGGCGTCCAAGACGTTCTACGAGAAACTCGGCTTCCGATCTCTTGGCAATAGCGGGGCCGACGACTGGATGATCCTGAAGAACGGCGACCATGTCATTGGCCTGTTTCAGGGCATGTTCGAGCGCAACATTCTGACCTTCAACCCCGGCTGGGACCAGAACGCCCAGCCGCTGGCAGCCTTCACCGACGTCCGCGAGCTGCAGCAACGCTTGAAAGCTGAGGGCGTGAAACTGGTCTTGGAGGCCGACGAGAACACCACCGGGCCAGCCAGCATCATGCTGCACGACCCGGACGGCAACCCGATTCTGATCGACCAGCACGTCTGAACAACGGGCAGAACCGTGTTCCGGCAAGGGTGAGCAAGGACAGAGAAACAATGGCGCAAGAACTGGAGTTTCGCAGCATGGCGCGGGCGGAGGTCGATGAACTGGTGGGCTGGGCTGCCAGCGAGGGCTGGAACCCCGGCCTGCACGACGCCGAGTTGTTCTGGACGACCGACCCGGAGGCGTTCATCGCTGCGGATCTGGACGAGGAGATGATCGGCGGCGGCGCGATCACCTCCTACGGCGGCGAGTTCGGCTTCATGGGCTTGTTCATCGTCAGGCCAGAGTTCCGCGGCCACGGCTTAGGCGATGCATTGTGGCACGCCCGCCGCCAGCGCCTGCTGGACCGTCTGCAACCGAACGCCAGCATCGGCATGGATGGCGTCTTCGACATGCAGCCTTACTACGCCAAGGGCGGGTTCGTGTTCTCGCATCGCAACATGCGTTTCCGCGCCGAGATCACCGAGCCACCCGCAACGTCGCCGGACGCGGACAAAAACATCGTCCCGCTGGCCGGCGTGCCGTTCGACCATGTGCTGGCATACGACCGCACCTGTTTCCCCGCCCCGCGTCCAGAATTTCTGAAAGGCTGGATCGCGCAGCCCGACGCGCTGGCGCTGGGCTATCTGCGCGACGATACCCTGAGCGGATACGGCGTCGTGCGGCGTTGTGGCGAAGGGTGCAAGATCGGTCCGTTGTTTGCCGATGACGGCGAGGTTGCTGAAGCGTTGTACGCGCGCCTGGCCGGGTTCGCCGCGGGCGGGCCGCTGTTCCTCGACGCGCCGGAGAACAACCCCGCTGCCATGGCGCTGGTCCAGCGGTACGGAATGATCGAGGTCTTCGGCTGCGCCCGCATGTATCTGGGACCGCCGCCTGACGTCGTGCACCAACGCATCTTCGGCGTGACAACCTTCGAGCTGGGCTGATGGCTGAGCGGAACCTTCTGGGCTACGGCGGCCGGCCGCCCGATCCGCGCTGGCCCGACGGGGCGCGGGTGGCGGTGCAGTTCGTGCTCAACGTCGAGGAAGGCGGCGAGCGCAGCATCCTCAACGGCGATGCGCAGTCGGAGGACTACCTGCACGAGATGCCGGGACGCCCGGCGCGAATGGGGGAGCGCGACTTGAGCGTCGAAGGGCTGTTCGAATATGGCTCGCGGGCAGGCGTTTGGCGCATCCTGGAGTTGTTTCGGGCGCGCGATCTTCCCCTCACGGCTTTTGCGGTCGGGCGGGCGCTGGAACTCACCCCCGAGATTGGTCGGGCGCTCAGCGCGGCTGGCCATGAGGTCGCCGGCCATGGCTACCGCTGGATCGACTACCGGACCGTTCCCGAGGACGAAGAACGGCGCCACATTCGCCAGACCATCGAGGTCATCGAACGTGTCTGCGGCCGACGCCCCGTCGGCTGGTACACCGGACGGATCAGCCCCAACACACGCCGGCTGGTGAGCGAGGAGGGCGGGTTTCTCTACACCTCCGACGCCTACAACGACGACCTGCCCTACTGGCTCAGCGGATTGCCGCTGCAACTGGTGATCCCCTACACGCTGGTCAACAACGACGCCCGCTACCTGATGGCCAACGGCTTCGCCTCCGGCGCGGATTTTCTTCAACTGTTGACCGATGCATTCGACATGTTGTGGCAGGAGGGCGCGCGTCAGCCCAAGATGATGAGCGTCGGCCTGCACCCGCGGATCAGCGGGCAGCCGGCCCGTGCAATGGCGTTGGCGCGCTTCCTGGACTACGTGCAGGAGCGCGAGGCGGTGTGGATCTGCCGGCGGGAGGACATCGCCCGGCACTGGATGCGTGAACACCCCGCCGGTTGAGCCGCGAAGGAGATACCAGAGACGATGCACCGCAAAGAAATTGCCAGGGACACGTTGCAAATCCTTGATCAGGGTGGATATCAGGCGCCCGACGGCCCCTATGTAGATCTGGCCTCACTGTTGGCGGCGTGTGTCGAGAACACCGAATGTTATGACCCGGACATGCTTGCCGGCATTCGTGACGAGGTTTTGGCACAACCGCCAGAGTTCGACGGGACGGTCATCGAGGTTGTTAACGAAACCAGCTTACAGGGCAGCTCGCGGCTGTCTGCCAGCCAGGAGCATGGCCGCGTTGGCGTGCTGAACTTTGCTTCCGCCAGAAATCCCGGCGGCGGGTTCATCAACGGAGCACAGGCGCAGGAGGAGACCCTGGCGCGCAGCTCAGGGTTGTACCCCAGTCTGCTGAAGTGTCGTGGCAACTACAACTATCATCGCCGCCATCGCAGCGGGCTGTACTCCGACCGGATGATCTTTTCACCCGGTTGCCCGGTGTTTCGCCGCGACGACGGCGCACTGTTGGAGCACCCCTACCTCGTCGACTTCATCACCAGCCCGGCCCCGAACGCGGGGTCCGTGCGACGCAACCAGCCCAGTCTGACAGGAAAGATAGAAGGCGTGCTGCGCGAGCGCGCATCCAAAGTCCTGGCGTTGGCCGTCCATCACCGATGCGATGGGCTGGTATTGGGCGCCTGGGGCTGCGGCGTCTTCAGGAACGACCCGGCAATGGTAGCAGGCGCGTTTCACGATTTGCTTGTGCCTGATGATGCTCCGTATCGGGGTCGGATTCGCACTGTGCTGTTCTCTGTGCTGGACACCTCAGAAAGCCAGCGGACGTACAGGACCTTCACGGACTGCTTCGCTGCCTGAAAGTTAGTGTTTCGATCAACCTTTATTTGAGGTGTAGGCGTCCTCAGACACATGCGCTTGCCCCGCAGGTGCAGGTGTGCCTGGTTCGCATGTGAGCATGCGAACTCCACAAATCAAGATCCAACACGGGGCATGGTCCAATCGCGCAGCACCTGGGATGTGATCGCGACGTCGACATCGACGTGCTCGTCTACCACTGGCCCGCTCGCTTCCAGAATTTCCAGATCGGCGTCAAAGCGCGCCTAATGCCAGCGCTCGATGGCCGCGCTTCCCGTGAAGTTCTTTGAAAGAAACGCGAAGGTGGCATCGCCGGCAAAGAACCCTACACCGCGTGGTACATTTATTTCCCCCGAAACGCGCGGACGTAGGCCTGGCTTAGCACAGTCAGATCGTAGTCTGGCATGAAGACCACCTTTTGCCTTCAGTTGAGCCGGCTGGTAAAATGATCGCAATCGTTCGCGCTTGTTGATCCTTGTTCACAACCCATGGGAGGTGCGTGATGAATTCGGGAAGAACCATACAGCATATGCTCGTTGTCGCACTGCTGCTTGCCGTTGCGTGGACGTTCGGGGCAACTCGGACAGCTTTGGCAGCGACGATTGTGGTCGATGGCGTCACCTGCACACTGGCCGACGCGATCACGGCTGCCAACACCGACACCGCGACCGGCGGCTGCCCGGCCGGTAGCGGCGCTGACACCCTGGAACTGGCGGCCGACATCACCCTCACCAACCGGCTGCCCGCCATCGTGAGCGAGGTCACGCTACTGGGAAACAGCCACACCATCCAGCGCTTACCGTCCGCGCCGGCTTTCCGCATCCTGGAGATCGGCCCGTACGGAGATGCGACTATCAATGACGTTACCATCACCGGTGGGGACGATGATGACGGAGGAGGGATTCTTGTTCGATCAACGCTTGTTATCAGTGACAGTACGATTTCCGGCAACGTGGCAGACTCAGGCGGTGGGGTTCATTGCTACCTGTGCTACATGTCGATTTACAACAGCACTGTTTCTGGCAACACGGCTACGCAAGCAGGCGGAGGGTTGGACCTGTTTTGGGAACTTCCCACAGAAAAGGCCTATTCACCCGATGGCTTGCTATCAAAGGATCGCACAATTGACGGTAGCTGGTACGTTCAGATCTTCGACAGCACGATTGCGGGTAACTCGGCACAGGCAGGCGGAGGCGTATCCATCCATGGTGTCAGCGTTGGGATGGAGGGAACGACAGTTACGGGCAATACAGCGTTGCGCGGTGGCGGGATCCTCAATTATCAGGGAAGCGCTTCACTTGAAAGCTCAACCCTCAGCGGCAACATTGCGACCGAAAAAGGCGGCGCTATCTACAACGAGTCGTTCGCTCTAGAACCGCGGCAAACAACGGCAACCAACAGTGCAATTCCAGTCATAGCCATGAAGTCACCTACTTATGGTGGAATAATCGACTTGTCGAATAGCACCGTCGTCGAAAATTCCGCACCGCTTGGAGCAGGGATTTACAACTATCACGTCGGACCTCCCCAGTACATCGCCAGATTACGCCCATCGAACAGCATCCTGGCAGCACAGTCCAACGGCGTGGATTGTGTAAGCGAGGGCGGGGCAGTGGTCGAATCACAGGGCTACAACATCGAAAGTGGTACCACTTGCGGGTTCACAGCCACCGGCGATCAACAGAACGTGACCGCAGCCCAGCTCAACCTGGCGCCGCTGGCCAACAACGGCGGACCGACCTGGACCCACGCGCTAACGCCGGGCAGCGCGGCCATCGACCAGGCCAACTGTCCCAACGTTACAGCCGACCAGCGCGGCTATCCCCGCCCGATTGACCAACCAGGCGTCCCCAACGCGGCCGACGGGTGTGACGTGGGCGCTTTCGAGCTTCAGGTTCCGACGGCGGTCACAACGACAACGCTCGCTGCCGACAACCGCCCAGCAAAATCACCGCCGATTCTGATGATCGTTGTGGTTCTGATCGCGTCGCTTCTGCTCGCCAGACGCTGGCGCATCACCGCCGCATAACCCCGCACACGTCCTACCGCCGCGGAGTTCGCATTCTCAAATGCGAACGGGGCAGCCACATGTCGCCGCTTCTTGCGATCTCGCCTGCCACACGTCGCCTCCGGCGCATCTGCCCGTTACCGGGTGCTTCGCAAAGGATGCGCCCTCCACGCCTTGATGCACTCAGCGCTGTTGACGTCCGCCGGGGTTAGCTGCTGCGGTTGAGGAGAGACTCGGAGAGGGCGAAGAGCGCCTGGCCGGCCGGGTTGTCGTCGGCCAGGACGCCGCTGGCATCCAGCGCCTCCAGCGCGTGTTGGTGGGCTGACTGGGCGGCGGATGCTGCGTACGGCTGCGCGCCGGCATCGGCCAGCAGGTCCAGCACAGCCGGCACATCGGCGTCCTCGATTGGTCTGGCATAAAGTGTACGGAGGGCGTCGCCGACTTTCGTATCCGCCAGTGCGTAGACCACCGGCAACGATTTCTTGCGCGCCAGGATGTCGCTGGCGGCCGACTTGCCGGTGACCGCCTCGTCGCCCCAGATACCCAGGATGTCGTCCTGGATCTGGAACGCCAGCCCCAACTGGCGGCCAAACTCGGCCAGCGCAGAGCGCGTCTCCAGAGCCGCTCCGCCGATCAGCGCGCCTATGTACAGGCTGGCGCCGATCAACGTCGCCGTCTTGCCGTCAATCATGGACAGGTACTCGTCCACGGTGACGTCCATCCGGCCCTCGAACGACATGTCCAGATACTGCCCCTCGGTCAGCCGCACACAGGCTTCGTCGAAGTTGCGGAAAACGTTTAGCATTTGCACAGCCGAGGCATGGTGCTCCGCCAGTGCATACAGCGCGCGCCGCGCCAGCGTGAACATCGCGTCGCCGGCGTTGATGGCCTGCGGACGGCCCCACAGTGCCCAGACCGTGGGGCGGTGGCGGCGGGTCGGGCTGTCGTCCTCGATGTCGTCGTGGATCAACGAAAAGTTGTGCAGCAACTCCAGCGCGGCTGCGGCGGGCAACGCCCGCTCGGCCGGCGCGCCGGCAGCTTCACAGGCCAGCAGACACAGCACCGGACGGATGCGCTTGCCGCTGTTGACGACCGCCGGCCGGAACGCCTCGTCCACCCAGCCCATGTGGTAGCGCAACATGCCGTAGTGCCCGGCGTAAAACGGGAAGTCGTTGCCGAGCACTTTGCGCATCTCGGCGTCGATCAGGGGAAGGAAGCGGTCGAAATAGTCGGTGTTCATGGAATGGGAAGGGAAAGAAAGGAAAGCAGGGAAAGAAGGAAAAGAAGGGAAAACCGTGTAGGGCTGGATACGCTTTGATTACGGACAACCGACGTCCGATTACTGATCACTGACCACCGACCACCAGCCGTCCAGGCTCGCGCAACGCGTTCACGTCGCCTGCGCCGGCGCAGAACATCGCGATGCGCAGCTCGTCGGCCAGCAGGTCGATGGCGTCGATGACAGCCTCGTCGGAAACGGTGGCGGCGCGCAGGAAGGGCGATGCCAGGCCGGCCAGCGTCGCGCCCAGCGCGATACATTTCGCGACATCGATGCCGTCGCGGATGCCGCCGCTGGCGATGGTGGGCAACTCCGGCGCAGCCTGGCGCACCTGGATGAGGCTCTCGGCGGTGGGGATGCCCCAGTCGGCGAAGGTGCGGGCGATACGCCGTAAGCGATCGCTAGGCGCGCGGTGGTACTCTACCTCGGTCCAGCTCGTGCCGCCCGACCCGGCGACGTCGATAGCCGCGACACCCGCGTCGGCCAGCCTGCGCGCCAGCGGCCCGTTGATGCCCCAGCCCACTTCCTTGGCGACCACAGGCACGCCCACCGCGGCGCAGACCTGTTCGATCTTGTCCAGCAGACCGGTCCAGTCCCAGTCGCCGTCGGCCTGCACAGCCTCTTGCAGCGGGTTGAGATGCAGGATCAGCGCATCGGCCTCGATCATGTCCACCGCGCGCCGGCAGTGATCGACGGTGTAGCCTTTGTTGAGCTGCGCCGCGCCCAGGTTGGCAAAAAGGAGAATGTCCGGAGCGACATCGCGCACCCGGAAGGAGTCGGCCGTCTCGCCGACTTCCAGGCCAGTGCGCTGCGACCCGACGCCCATGGCCACACCGCGGGCCTGCGCGCCAATGGCCAGGTTGCGGTTGATGCGCTCAGCCACCTCGGTGCCGCCGGTCATGGACGAGATGAGCAAGGGGACTTGCACCGCGTGGCCGAAGAGTTCCACAGCCAGATTGACCTGCGCCATATTCCAGTTCGGGCAACGCCTGGTGGACAAAGCGAAACTTTTCCAGCCCGGTTGTCAGCCGCGGGAACTGAACGTCCTCCTCCAGGTTGATGCGGATGTGGTCGGCTTTACGGGCTTTGTGATCCACCCGCGTGTCTCCGTAACTTTGATCGTTGGCCGGTGTTCGATTCACCGGATAGCCAGGCAGGCAGTGTACCAGTGCGAATCGGCGTTGTCAAATGGTTGGTGGCGCAGGTCGTTCACCAGCCAGGCCAAATTGACAGAGTACAACAGCCCTGCTAGAATATCGAGAACGCTCAATTTACAAAGAGAGGAATGCAACACCCATGTCGAATCAAGACGCAATTTTCGAGAAGGTCAAGGCAATCATTGTCGAGCAGCTAGGCTGTGACGAAGACAAGGTAACTATGGATGCCAGCTTTCGTGACGACCTCGACGCCGACTCGCTGGACCTTGTAGAACTGATCATGGCCTTCGAGGAAGAGTTCGGTGGAGAGATCTCCGACGAAGAGGCACAGACAATCACCACAGTCGGAGAGGCTGTCAAGTTCCTGGACGCACACGGGGCGAAAGTCTAGTCGCCCCGCTGCCTCACTTGGGATTATGGAGCGGGCGTCGTTCGACGCCCGCTTTCGCTGTTTGACGAGGACATGACGCGTGCATCCGATTAGTGTGATGGTGCTGGCTGGCGGCGCAAGCCGGCGTATGGGAAGCAACAAGGCGCTGCTGGAATTGCCCTCCGGCGAGACGCTGATCGAGCGGGTTCTCAGCACCTTACGCCCATTGTCGGATGATTTCGTGGTCGTCAGCAACACCCCCCAGTTGTATGCGCATCTGGATGCCCGCCAGGCCAGCGACGAGTATGAGGATGCCGGACCGTTGGCCGGCCTGCACGCCGGCTTGCAGGCTGCCCGACACGACTGGGCTTTCGCCGTTGCCTGCGACATGCCGCTGGTCGATCACCGGCTGGTGCGCTTCATGGCGGTGTTGACCGAGGGGCACGATGCGATTGTGCCGTGGGTCGCCGGCGAGCTGGAGCCGCTACACGCTCTGTACAGCAAGCGCTGCCTGCCGGCGATAGTCAGCCACCTGGAGGCGGGCCACCGGCGTATGATCTCGTTTCTTGGCGACGTTCGGGTGCGCCGGGTGCAAGCTGTCGAGATCGCGCTGTTCGATCCAGAAGGCAGGTCGTTCTTTAACGCTAACACGCCGGAGGACTGGCAGCGCCTGCAAGAACTGCTGGCCAAGCCGGCCCGCCGCCGCTCTGCACGAAGAGACTCCTAGCCGTGGCCTCGTTTTTCGACCAGGTCTATCTGGTGGTTCAGCAGATTCCGCCCGGCAAGGTTGCCAGCTACGGACAGGTGGCCGCGATTCTGGGTTCACCGCGCGCGGCGCGCACCGTGGGATGGGCGCTGGCCTCGCTGCGCGAGAGCAACGAAGCGGACGTGCCCTGGCAGCGCGTCATCAACAGCCAGGGCCGCGTCAGCATCCGCAATCTACGCCATGCCATGGCGGAACAGCAAGCGCTGTTGGAGGCTGAAGGCGTTGAATTTGACGCCCGCGGCTACGTCGATTGGCGGCGATTTGGCTGGGATGGGCTGAGCCCCGTCGAGCTGGAGGCGCTGCTGGCGAATAGCTGATAGCAGATAGCCGCGATCCGCCAGCAGCTACTTGAATAGGAAGTGACCGAATGACACGAGAAATCACCGTCGCCCTGGTGCAGATGATACCCACCATCGGCGAAACCGAAACCAACCTGCGCCGAATGAACGACTTCGTGGACCGCATCTGCCAGGAGCAACCGGTCGACCTGATCGTCTTTCCTGAGCTGGCCACCACCGGTTACGAGTGCGGCCCGCGGTTCACCGAACTGGCCGAGTACGTGCCGGGCCACAGCGTCAACATGCTGTCCAAGCGTGCCAAGGACTACAGCGTGCATATCGCCTTTGGCATGGTGCTGAAAGAGCGCGTCGAAAGCATCATCTACAACGCCGCGGTGCTCATCGGTCCTGAAGGCGAGTACATCGGCAGCTACCGCAAGGTGCATCTGAAGGGCGAGGAGAAGCTGGCTTTCCGCAACGGCTATCGCTTCCAGGTCTGGGACGTGGAGTTTCGCGAGGGACCGGGCCGCGTGGGGCTGCTGGTGGGCTGGGACCTGGCATTCCCTGAGGCGGTGCGCAGCCTGGTGCTGGATGGCGCGGAGATCATCGCGATGTGCGCCAACTGGGAGTTGGACGAGAACCCGCAGTGGCGCGCCTACAACGTGGCGCGGGCCTGCGAGAACGGTGTCTACATCGCGGCCGCCAACCGGGCCGGCGAGGAGCCCAGCTATGTCTTCTGCGGCGACTCGATGCTGGTCGGACCCAACGCTGAACTCTACACCAACCTGGAGGATCCGCAGGAGGGCTACGCCATCGCTACCATCGATCTTGATGATGTGCGCCGCGCCCGTGAAGCGTCACAGATCTTGCAGTGCCGCCAGCCTGCCACCTATCGGAACGTGGTAAAGAAGTATTGACGTACTTGAGAAGATGCCAGTCACTTTTCGAAGACTCCGGAGCGAAGCGGAAGGAGCCGAAAGTGACTGGCACCTGATCCCGTTGCGGCGTCTGGAAACATCGCGTTCCGGACGCCGTTTTTTACCCGCGTTGACAAGAGAATTCGAGGCTGTTATACTGGGCGCTACAAGGACTACGACCAGCCATCATCCACCGCGCTGCCTGGTATGCGGCGCACCGTGACACCAGCGGAGGTGTCTCTGATGCCAGACCAGGCCGTCTGGAAACCGTTTCGCGATTTCGTTATCCGCATCGAACAAACAGGGGAAAACCGTTATCGCGTCCGCGGCCGGACTCACGACAACCGTGAGGCTACCACAACCTTCGAGTCCCCTTTCGGCGACAAAGACCTCAAGATTTTTCTTCTGACCGTGGGGCAGCCGCGCCGTACCGTACGCCGCGGCCGCGTGCCACAGCCTGTGCGCGAGACCGAGGTGTTTGGGCGGGCCTTGTTTGACGCCGCGTTGAGCGGCGCGGTCGGACAGTTATTTGCGTCGGCGCGCCACGATGCGTTTCTTGGCAACTACGGCCTGCGCGTGCAACTGCGGCTTTCCGGCGCGCCGCACCTCGTCAACCTGCCTTGGGAGTTTCTGTTCGATGGACGCGACTTTCTGGCATTGCTGCCCGACACCCCCGTCGTGCGCTACCTCGATCTGGAACGGCCGCCTCGCCCGATGCGTGTGACACCGCCCCTCAACATGCTGGTCACCATCAGCGCACCGACCGACCTGCAGCGCCTCGACGTTGAAGAAGAACGGGAGAAGCTGCAAGAAGCGTTGCAGGCAATGGAACCAGACAAGCGCCCGCACATTCAGTTCACACCCAACGCTCAACTTGCTACCTTGCAACGAACCCTGCGTCATGCGCGGCTGCGCGGCAACCCTTTCCACATCTGGCACTACATCGGCCACGGCGGGTACGATCCGGACCAACGCAGCAGCTTTTTGGTGTTTACCACTCGTTCGGGTGCACCGGAACGGGTGGACGGTTTCCAGCTTGGCACGCTGTTCGGTGGTTATCCGGAGATCCGTCTCGCGGTGCTGAACGCCTGTGAGGGAGCGCGGAGCGACACGGAAGACCCCTTTGCCGGCGTCGCAGCGGCGCTGGTGGAAAAGGGCGTTCCGGCGGTTATTGGCATGCAGTTCGAGATTAGCGACGAGGTCGCAGCGCGGCTCTCGGCCGAGTTCTACACTGCGCTGGCCGAGGGCCTGCCGGTCGACGCGGCGCTGACGGAGGCGCGGCGGGCGGTCTTCTTCATGCCCAACTGGCTGGAATGGGCAACGCCGGTGCTGTTCATGCGCACGCCCGACGGCCAGTTGTTCGACCTGGCGGAACGGGCAGCGCCGCGCGAAGCGCCGGCGGACAAGAAACCACCGCGTGGTGCACCTGCCGTGGATGACGCGGCGCTTGAGCGGCTGTGGATCGATGCCTCGGCTGCTTACTACACCGACAACTGGGCGGAAGCTGTCGACCGGCTGGAACGCATCGTGGCGGCTCGCCAGTCGTATCGCAGCGCGGCTACCCGGCTCGAAACCGCCCGCCGCATGCTCCGTTGCGCCTCGGCGTACGACGATGGTTGCCGGGCGATGGAGCAGGGTGACTGGCGCTCCGCGGTGGCGCTGTTGAGCGAGGTTGCTGAGGCCGATGCCGATTTTCGCGATGTCCAGAGAAAGCTGCAAGAAGCGCGGCGGCAGGCCAGACTGGCAGAACTGTACGAAGAAGCTACTCTGCTTAGCCAGGCCGGCCATTGGCAGGCGGTGATACGAGTGTTCGACCGGCTGCACGCGCTGACGCCCGACTATCCCGATCCTGACGATCTGCAACGCCGCGCCGCCGATCAGATAGAAGCAGGAGAGCGGCAGGCGCAGGCTAAACGGCTCTACCGCGACGGCATTGAGGCCATCGACCGGGGTGACTGGGCAGCGGCTGAGCAGGCATTGGGTGGGGTTGAGGCCATCGCGCCCGGCTTCGAGTCCACTGAAGCGTTGCTCCAGCGAGTCCGGCGGGAGCTGCAGGCTGCCTACCCGCCCAGACTGGTCACCTACCTCGCCGCTGAGCCGGAGGTCATCGATGAGGGTGGGTCGCTGACGTGGCGGTTGCAGGTTCACAACGCCGGACAGGCCGACTTGCGCGATGTGTTTGTGATGCGCGACCGAACCGCGGTGGAAGGCCCGTTGAGCCTTGCGGCCGGCGAGGCGCGCATGTTTACCTTCCGCTCGACTTTCACCGCGGCCGGCCAAAAATCGCGAACGATGCATGTCACAGGCGAAACCGAACGCGGCGTGGAGGTAACGTCCAGCGTGACGGCGACAGCCACCGTCAGGTCGAAACCGAAACGGACAACCCGAGCCAGGGATCGTGTCAGCGCATCCATCTCGATCGAGCCGGAGACCGCAACTGTTGTGGCTGGCCGGCACCTCATCTGGACGGTGATTGTGCGCAATGACGGGACGGTCGATCTACGAAGGCTGACACTGGAGCGCGATAGCCGGGAGATTGAGACGTTTACGCTAGCACCTGGCCAGGAGCGCCGGTTTACGTCCCAGTCGCGCTACACGACGCCCGGCGTCAAGGAGAAGGTTGTCTCGATCTCTGGCAGCGCCGCGAACGGAAAGCGGATATTTGAGGCCGATGTCGGAAGCGTCGAGGTGTTGCCGTCAGAGTCCCGTCGATCAACCGCCACTCCCGGTACAGCGCCCGGCACCAAGCTCGCATCGGCCGCTACTTTTCGTGAGTACATGAAATCTCTGGGACGCCAGCACAGGTCGGCGCCGTGTCCTCTGTGTGGCGTTGAGCTCTCCAACTTTGTCAAGCATTATGACAAAATGCACGCTGGGGAGCCGGGTCCGGTGCCGGCCGGATTCTCACCGTCATCGGCGTCAAAGTCGCAGAAAGCACCGTCTCCGTCAGCGCCGGCGCCAACGTATCGCGACCGTCTCAAGCAGTTCGCGCGCGACCATCGCGGCGAGATGATCGCTTGTCCCGTGTGCGGCGTCCCGGTCAGCACCGACAACCTCCTGCGCCACTACGACCGCCAGCATCCTGGCGCCGTAGGGTCGCAACCGGTCTCCGGCAGCGCGCCGGCTGGCCGATCAAGCCAGCGAGCACAAGCACCAGCGCAATCACCGGCGACAGCTTATCGCGAGGAACTGAAAGCGGCCATCAAAGAGTTTGGCCCGGATGACTATGTCTACTGTCCCTCTGTGAGACTACACTGAAGGCCAGCAACCTGATCCGCCACTACGACAAGGTCCACCCCGGCGAATATCGAACCTGACCCGCCCCTGTACACCGCGGGACCAGACATTGTAGGATAGCCCCTTGTGGGCGTTCCGGGAGTCCCCAGAACGGGCACAAGGCCCTATCCTACGAGCGCCAACCAACCAACGTTCCGCTGTAGGATAGCCCCTTGTGGGCGTTCCGGGAGTCCCCCGAACGGGCACGAGGCCCTATCCTACGAGCGCCAACCAACCAAGCGTTCCGCTGTAGGATAGCCCCTTGTGGGCGTTCCGGGAGTCCCCCGAACGGGCACAAGGCCCTATCTCCATACGAGCGCCAACCAACCAACGTTCAGCGCTCTGGGATACAGCAACCCAACAACCTGGGCGTTCCGAGGCCTGGCGAACACGCCACCAACCGTCAACATCCCCTACAGCGCCAACCAGGACCAGGACGCCGTTCGACAACGCTGTAGACAGGCCGGTGGTCATCGTTCCGATCGGCGCAGCGCAGGCCCTCGACGAAACACGGACGGCACGGTGTCGAACTCATCCAGGGCATGGAGGCATTCCTATGCTGGGGATAGCCGGACAGCTACAGGGCGTTCCGGCCGGCGCGCCCCTGAACGGGCACGAGGCCCTATCCGACGAGCGCCAACCAACCAACGTTCGTGGAACGCTGGCTTTCGGATCCTGGATAGTGCCGACCATTCAGTGGGCGTTCCGCAGGCGTTCCCCGAACGGCGCACGAGGCCCACATCCTGATGCTTTCCGACGGCAACGCCAACCAACCATCCATGTTCACGCTCGGTAGGAAGCCCCTGACAACTGCGTCCGTGGGCGTTCCGTTTACCGGCGAGTCCCTGTTCATCGAGAACGGCCACAAGGCGCTGGGCGCCATTGTCTGAGACGATCTTCAACGGATTAAGGGCCGGGTATGGATGCTGCCGGCCAGGGAGACGGCGCCGGTCGTAATACGCGGTCGCCGTCTGGCGCGAACATCGCGCAGTACAATGCAGTAAAATGCCTATGTCCGCACACGTCCATGAGCCAAGATCGGCCTGTCTCAACGATAAACATGCCTTCGAGACCAAGAACGCGCCCTACGTCCCATTAGCCTCTATCCCGCGACATTTCATGAACTACGGATTCATCATCGACAACCGCAAGTGTATCGGCTGCCACGCCTGTTCGACCGCGTGCAAGAGCGAGAACGAGGTGCCGCTGGGCGTCTACCGCACCTGGGTCAAGTACGTGGAGACCGGCGTCTACCCCGACGCGCGCCGCCACTTCCAGGTGACGCGCTGCAACCACTGCGCCAACCCGCCCTGCGTGCGCATCTGTCCCGTCACCGCGATGTACCAGCGGGCCGACGGCATTGTCGAGTTCGACCCGTCGCTCTGCATCGGTTGCAAGGCGTGCCTGCAAGCCTGCCCCTACGACGCGATCTACATCGACCCGGACAGCGGCACGGCCGCCAAGTGCCACTACTGCTCGCACCGGACTGAGATTGGCCTGGAACCGGCCTGCGTTGTCGTCTGCCCGGAACACGCCATCATCGCCGGCGACATCGACGACCCGTCCACGGAGATCAGCCGGCTGCTGGCGACGCAGGATGTGACCGTGCGCAAACCCGAACAAGGCACCGCGCCCAAGCTGTTCTACATCGATGGCAACGACGTGGCGCTGCATCCGACGGCCACCGAGCGCGCCGCAGAGCTTTATGTGGGCGGATGTGATACCGTTGCATGCGGTGGAGGGACCGGAGCAGAGGGAAATGGAAGGAAAGGAGGGAAATGGGAGCGATCCGACGCTGAGGGTTCACAGCAATGGGACGGCGATCAGGACGCCGGGAGCGCAGGGGCAGCCGTGGGCGGGGCCGATTCAGATCGGTGAGGGGCGGATGGCGGAGGGGATGGTCCAGACGGTCTACAACGCGCAGCACAAGGTGCCGTGGCACTGGCCGGTGCCGGCCTATCTGGTGACAAAGGCCATCGGCGCGGGCGTGTTTATGGTGCTGGCGCTGGGCTTTGGCCTCCATCTGTTTGGCTTCGACCGCGAGACGGCGGTCATCGGGCTGCTGGTGTCGCTGGCCTTTGTCGCCATCACGACGCTGCTGCTGGTCTACGATTTGGAGCGGCCGGAGCGCTTCTTCAGCATTCTGCTCAGGCCGCAATGGAAAAGCTGGCTGACCCGCGGCGCGTTCATCTTGATTGGTTTCGCCGTGGTCGCCGGTGTGTGGTGGCTGCTGGAGACGCTGGCCTATTTCGGCGTGCTGGGCAGCGGGCTGGCGGACGCGGCGCGACCCATCGCGCTGTGGACCGGCGTGGTCCTGGCGGGCGGCGCAGCAATCTATACGGCGTTCCTGTTCGGCCAGGCCGAGGGACGTGACCTCTGGCAAAGCAGCCTGCTGCCCTTCCACCTGATCGTGCAGGCGCTGGTAGCCGGCAGCGGCGTTCTGTTGCTAATGGATGCGTTCTGGGGATTGCCGGAGAGCGTCGGCGCGGTCAGCCTGATCGTCTTCATCGCCGCGCTGCTGGTTGATTTGTTTATTACGCTGGTAGGTGAGTTCGGTATGCCGCACGCCAGCGAGACCGCAGCCGCTGCGGCCCATGAGATCAGCCACGGGCGCTACCGCGGCCACTTCTGGTTCGGCAGCATCCTGCTGGGCCACATCGTGCCGCTGGCGCTGGTGGCGCTGACAGTCCTGCTGGCCAGCCCGCTGCTGCTGGTTGCCGCCGCGCTGGCAGCGATCACCGGCCTCTATTTCTACGAATACGTCTTCGTGATGGCGCCGCAAGAGGTGCCGAATAGCTGAGTAACGGTGTAATGGTGAATTGGTGATTGGTTAACGGTTAATTAGCGGAGCCGCCGTGTTCCGTCATTAACCATTCACCCATTCACGAATTCACCATTTTCCATTCTCCGAGAATCGCTTTGAAACGACTTCGGAAGTCGCCGATTACTCGCCACGACCATTCTGCGGTTGAAATGCCATCCGTCAGTTGACCCGGCGACTTCCGAAGTCTTGTCGAGCAGCGTTTTGAATAGTTTCTGAGAATCGTTCAATGACCAACAACCGCGTTTCCAACCTCCTGGCCGCGATGCTCAAGCTCGGCCCGCCGCGCGATGACAGGCCGGCGCCGGACGGCGTCACCAACGTCGCCGGGCAGGCGTTGCCGCGCTTTGGCGAGACGGAGTTGCAGCCGCAGCCGGTGGAGATGACCACCGTGCAGCACGACGACGGTCGCATGAGCCAGTACCCGCCGCCGGAACTGTGGGACGACTGGGTGGAGTACGACGGCAAGCTGTGGCCGCAGAAGGTCGCCCGCCGCTACACGCTGGTGCCGACGGTCTGCTTCAACTGCGAGAGCGCCTGCGGGCTGTTGGCATACGTGGACAAGACGACGCTGGAGATCCGCAAGTTCGAGGGCAACCCGGTGCACCCCGGCAGCCGCGGCCGCAACTGCGCCAAGGGGCCGGCCACCATCAACCAGACCTACGACCCGGAGCGCATCCTCTACCCGTTGAAGCGGGTCGGGCCACGCGGCGCCGGCCAGTGGAAGCGCATCACCTGGGACGAGGCGGTGAGCGAGATCGCCGCCAAGATGCGCGCCAGCCGCCAGCAGCGGCGCGACGGAATCGTCTACCACGTGGGCCGGCCGGGCGAGGATGGCTACACCAACCGGGTCATCCAGGCCTGGGGCGTGGACGGCCACAACAGCCACACCAACATTTGCTCCAGCGGCGCGCGCGCCGGCTACAGCTTCTGGGGCGGCTTCGACCGGCCCAGCCCCGACCACGCCCACGCGCGTGTGATCCTGCTTATCTCCAGTCACCTGGAGACCGGCCACTACTTCAACCCCCACGCCCAGCGGATCATCGAGGGCAAGATGGCCGGCGCCAAACTGATCACCTTCGACCCGCGGCTGAGCAACACCGCCAGCATGAGCGATGTCTGGCTGCCCACCTGGCCGGGCAGCGAGTCGACGGTGCTGCTGGCCATCGCCAACTATCTGATCCAGAACGACCTCTACGACCGTGACTTCGTGCGCCGCTGGGTGAACTGGGAGGAGACGCTGGCGGCGGCGGAAAATGGTGAATTGCCAATGGAGGATGGTGAATGGTTACCGCCGGAGGGGCGCGCCGGCAACCGCAGCGCACGCCCGGATTTTGAGGACTTCGACAGGCTGCTGAAGACGTTGTATGCCGAGTTCACCTTCGAGCGCGCCGCCGAGGAAAGCCAGGTGCCCGTCGAGCGCATCCGCGAGACGGCGCGGCTGGTGGCCAACTGCGAGGGCAAGCTGGCGACCCACACCTGGCGCAGCGCCAGTATCGGCAACCTGGGCGGCTGGCAGGTGGCGCGCACGCTGTTCTTCCTCAACGTGCTGACCGGCAGCGTGGGCAACCGAGGCGGCACGCAGGCCAACGAGTGGAACAAGTTCGTGCCCAAGCCCTTCGCGTCGCCGCCGGCTTTCGATGCCTGGAACGAGCTGCACCTGCCCCACGAGTGGCCGCTGGCTTTCTACGAGATGAGCTTCCTGCTGCCGCACTTTCTGGAGGAGGGACGCGGCGAGATCGACGTCTACTTCACCCGCGTTTACAACCCGATGTGGATCAACCCCGACGGCTTCATGTGGCTCAAGGCGCTGAAGGACGAGGAGAAGATCAAATGCCACGTCGCGCTGACGCCGACCTGGAACGAGTCGGCCTGGTTCGCCGACTACGTGCTGCCCATGGGCCACGCCGGCGAGCGCCATGACCTGATGAGCCAGGAGACCCACGCCGGCCAGTGGATCGCCTTCCGCCAGCCGGTGCGCCGTGTCGCGATGGAACGGGCCGGCCGGCCGGTGCGCTACACGTGGGAAGCCAACCCGGGCGAGGTGTGGGAGGAGAACGAGCTGTGGGTCGAGCTGTCGCTGTCCATGGACCCCGACGGCAGCCTGGGCATCCGCCGCTGGTTCGACAGCCCGTACCGGCCGGGCGAGATCATCACGGTGGATGAGTACTATCGCTGGATCTTCGAGAACAGCGTCCCCGGTCTGCCGGAAGCAGCGGCTGCCGAGGGTCTGACGCCGCTGGCCTACATGCGCAAGTACGGCGTGTTCGAGGTCACCGCCGAGAACTACAAGCCGTTTGAGAAGCGCGTGCAGGGCATTCATACGAGCGAGCAGAGGCCAATTGCCAGCAGCGCATCTGTGCGTGTTTCTACACCAGGCGTGCAGGTCGAGGTCACGCGGCAGACGGCCGGCCAGCCTGCCCAGCCTGCCGATCCGATTGACCCGGACCTACTGATTGACCGCTGCGGCCGGATCGTCAAGAACGGCAAGGCCGTCGGCGTGCTGGTGGATGGCCAGCCGATGGTTGGGTTTGCGACGCCCAGCCGCAAGCTGGAGTTTTACAGCGACACCCTGCGCCGCTGGGGCTGGACCGAGAAGGAGTACCTGATCCCGTGGCCGTTGCAGAGCCACGTTTCCCCGGAAAACATCGACCGCGAGCGCGGCGAGATGCTGTTGTTGCCCAACTTCCGCCTCCCGACGCTGATCCATACCCGCAGCGCCAACGCCAAGTGGCTCTATGAGATCAGCCACAAGAACCCGGTCTGGATGAACCCGGTCGACGCGCAGCGCCTCGGCGTCTCGACCGGCGACCTGATCCGCGTCACCACCGAGATCGGCTACTTCGTGGACAAGGTGTGGATCACCGAGGGCATCAAGCCGGGCGTGATCGCGATGAGCCACCACCTGGGCCGATGGCGTTTGGAGGAAAACACCGGCGTCAATCCAGGCATGTCGAACCTGGCGCGGCTCGACGAGGATGAACAGGGCGGCCACACCCTCAACATCCTGCACGGCGCGCGCGCCTGGAACACCTTCGACCCCGACACCAGCCGCGTCTGGTGGGAGGACGTCGGTGTGCACCAGAACCTGACCCACGCGGTGCATCCCGATCCCATCAGCGGCGCGCACTGCTGGCTGCAGAAGGCGCTCAACGTTCGCAAGGCCGATCCCGGCGACCGGCACGGCGATGTCTGGGTGGACACCAACGCGTCGATGGCGGTGTATCGCGAGTGGGTGGCGCTGACGCGCTCGGCGGTGGATCACAGCCCGGACGGCACGCGGCGGCCGCTGTGGCTGAAGCGGCCACTGAAACCGGTGGTGACCGCGTACCGGCTGCCGGAGCATCCGTTTGGGCGAAACTCATCCTGAGTCCTGCGGCCAAGTTCTCCTACTCATCCTCCTCCTCGTACTCTTCCGGATCTGAGGAGTAGGAGGACGAGGAAGAGTACGAGTGGGAGTAGGAACCAGTTGGTTGCAAGAAAGGAGGGATCGTTATGACATTCTATTTCGACCACGAGAAGCTCGACGCGTACCAGTATGCGCTAGAGTTCACCGCTTGGACGACCGGCATTATCGAGCGACTGCCAACCAAGGTCGCCGCCCGCGATCAACTCGATCGGGCAACTACCAGCGCCGTCAATAACATTTGCGAGGGAAACGGCAAGTTTGCACTGCGTGATCGCCGCCGATATTTTGATATTGCACTTGGTTCCGAACTGGAGTGCGCCGGCTGTCTTGACGTTCTGTACGTGCGCAGAAAAATCTCGGAGGAGGAGTTGGAAACCGGCAAGCGCCTGCTCCAACGAGCCGTTTCAACGCTGATCGGGTTGATCCGTAGTGTCGATCGGCGGATCGGGGAAGATGGTCCGGTGTATTACGTGGACTCCGATGCCGAGGGGTTTGTACCACAGTGACCGCCTCTCATCCTCCTACTCTTACTCTTACTCCGGAGGAGTAGGAGTAGGAGTAGGAGTAAGAGTAGGAACATGGGGAGCGATCCATGCTATTCGCGAAATACCACGCCCTCGGCAACGATTACCTAGTCATCGAGCCTGCTAACTTACCGGCCGACCTGTCTGACGACTGGATAGTACGCGTGTGCGACCGGCATCGAGGCGTCGGAGCGGATGGGGTGCTGGTTGGTCCGCTGCCTGCAAGCGGTGACGGTTTTGCACTGCGCATCTTCAACCCGGACGGCAGCGAGGCGGAGAAGAGTGGCAACGGGCTGCGCATCTTCGCCCGCTATCTCTGGGACACGTACCAGGTGGATGAAACGCCTTTCGTGGTGCAGACGCCCGGCGGCAGTGTGACGTGTCGCGTCCTCGATGGGGGGCGGACTGTCTTCGTAGAGATGGGGCAAGTAAGCTTTGACAGCCGGGACATCCCCGTGTCCGGCCCGTCGCGCGAGGTGCTGAACGAGGAAATCAGTGCAGGCGGCAGGACGTTTCGCTTCAGCGCCGCAACGATAGGTAATCCACACTGCGTCGTCTTCGTCGACCGGCCAACCGCAGCGTTGGCGCGCAAGATCGGTCCCGTCATCGAACGTGATCCGCGCTTTCCCAACCGCACCAACGTCCAGTTCGTCGAGGCCGTGGATCGATCGTTGCTGCGCCTGGAGATCTGGGAGCGCGGTGCGGGCTACACATTGGCCTCCGGTAGCAGCAGTTGCGCGGCCGCGGCGGTGGCATACCGGCTGGGCTTGTGCGACGCCGAAGTTGCAGTTACAATGCCCGGCGGAACGCTGCATGTGGCGATCGGCGCCGATTTCGCTGCGACGCTAACCGGTCCGGTGACTGCCGTGTGCAGCGGCGACATTGCTCCCGACCTGTTTGGTCAAACCACATCTCCATCGAAGCCTCCCCAATGATCGTCCGCAACGCAACGGTGAACGACGCCCGCCGAATCGCCGAGATCAAGGTGGCCGGATGGCGCGCCGCGTACTGTGGGGTGATGCCCGACGCGGTGCTGGACGAACTGTCTGTGGAAGAGCAAACCGGCAAATGGTGCCGGCGCATCTCCGACCATCCCGGCCGGGTGTTGGTGGCCGACACGAACGGCGCAGTCAACGGCTATGTAAGCGCGGCAGCATCGCGCGACGAAGACCCGCCGAACCCGACCGTCGGCGAGATCTACGCCCTGTACGTTTTCCCCGACGACTGGCGTCACGGCGTTGGTTCGGCGCTGATGGCTGCCGCTTTGGGCGTGCTGCGTCGCCAGGGATTCACGCTGGCGACGCTGTGGGTGCTGGCGGACAACGTCTCGGCCATCCGCTTCTACCAGGCCCGTGGCTTTCAACCGGACGGCCGCAGCAAGCTGGAGAACTGGGGCGACGCCTCTCTCCGGGAAATCGCCCTGGCGCGCGTGTTATGATAGCCCTTTCTCCCTTCGACAAAGCACTGGCCCGCAGCAGATCCTACCACGCGTTTAGCCGTCTGTTTGACGCTGGCATCACACCGGAGACATTGCTCTACGCGACTGCCATCGGCGAGTTGCGCGACGCATTGCCGGAGCACCAGAACGACGATCAGTCCGCGGTGGCACACCAGCGGCTCTTTGGCTTCAACGTTTTTGCCTACGAGAGCATATTTCTCAGCCCCGATGCTGTGTTGGGCGGGTCGGTGACTGAGCGCGTTGCACAGTTCTACCAGCATGCTGGCTTCAAGGACGGACACGGCGAGACTGCCGATCACATCGCAAACGAGTTGGCGCTGACCGCATTCCTCTGCGGCGCTGAGGCCGATGCCTGGCAAGATGGACAGACAGGCGAGGCGGCGCGGATGCAGGCAGTGCAGCGCACCTTTCTAGACAACCACCTGCTGTGCTGGCTGCCAGGGCTGCGATTGGCAATCCAGCAGCAGAGCGAGCCGTTCTATGCGACGCTGACCAGTCTGGCACTGGAGGTAGCGCTGGACCACAGGGCTGACCTGCGTAACGATTTGCTTGCACCCGCCGCGCGCTTTACACTGCCCGCTGCGCCCTCTCTGTTGTCCAGCGACCGGACCGGCCTGCGCGACATTGCCGGCTGGCTGCTGACGCCTGCCCACAGCGGCATATACCTCAGCCGCGACGACATCAGCCGGCTGGGCAGGCAACACAACCTGCCGACCGGTTTCGGCAGTCGCCGGATTATGCTGACCAATCTGCTGCGCTCAGCAGCCCAGTTCGACGCAGTTCCGGCACTGCTGGCCGGCGTGCAAACGTTGCTGACTCGCTGGCAGGCTGGCTATGTCGCGCTGCAAGAGTCGCCTGTCGCGTCCGCGCGCGCGATTGGCGCGATCTGGCTGGAACGGCTTGCTGAGACGGCCAGCCTGCTGAACCAGTTGAGCGAAGCCGCCGCCGTGTGGCAGGACGAGACAGTGGCACCGGAGCTACAAGATGTCTGACCTCACGACCAACGACGACAGTTGGCACACCATCTGGCGCAAAGAGATGGCTGCTGACGTGGCGCGTGCCTACGCCGCCGACAGCGACGTAAGCGCTGTCGTTCTCGCCGGCTCGGTGGCGCGCGGCTGGGCCGATCAACACTCCGACATTGAACTGGATGTGTACTGGCGCCGCCCGCCGCGCGATGCTCAACGGCGCGCAGCGTTGGCGCGCGCTGGCGCGGTCGTCCACGTCGATTGGGCGACTCCCCCTGACGAGGCGGCCTTTCGTGCGCTTCTGATCCAGCAACGCGGCCAGTTGAGCCAGATCTGGCCCTACGAGGATTTCGAGTGGTCAGAGCATTTCTACGTTGATGGCGTCAACATCGGGGTCAGCGCTTTTCTGGCCGAGACCCTGGAGCAGTGGATCGACGATGTGGTCGAGCACTGCGACATCGACGACGACAAACATATGCGACTGGCTGCCATGCAACAGGCTGTCCCGCTGTACGGAGCGGACCTGGTGGCTGGCTGGCAGGCTCGCATCCACTATCCAGGCGCGCTGGCCCGAGCCGTAGTTGACCAATTGATGGGAGTGCAGGACCGCTGGTGGGACGCGGGATATCTGGCCGCGCGCGACGCGTTTATCCCGCGCGCTGATCTGCTGGCCAGGATGGAGCGCTGGTTGCTGCGGCTGCTGCTGGCCCTCAATCGCATCTTTCTGCCTGATCCGCGCTTCAAATGGGCTGGCCGGCTGATCGACCAGATGTCTGTCAAGCCGGAGCGGCTGGGCGAGCGGCTGAGCGAGGTGTTCCGCGCTGCGCCCACCGATGCCGTTGTGACCGTACGGACATTGGCGAATGAAACGCTCGACCTGATCGACCTACATTTGCCGGGCTGCGACACCGATTTCGCGCGCGCGTGGTTGAGCTACCGGCGCTCAACTCCTCCGCGTCCGGAACCTACTCTTACTCATCCTCTTACTCCTACTCCTACTCCGTTTCCAGACGAGTAAGAGGACGAGGATGAGGACGAGTAGGAGTAAGAGTGCGAGAACGCAATAGAAAGCGAAGATTACACATGCACATCATCGACATGCGATCCGACACCGTCACCAAACCGACGCCCGCGATGCGCCAGGCCATGTACGACGCCGAGGTGGGCGACGACGTGCTGGGCGACGACCCGACCGTCCAACGACTGGAGGAACTGGCCGCGGCGCGGCTGGGCAAGGAGGCTGGGCTGTTCGTGGCCTCCGGCACCATGGGCAACCTGATCTGCCTGCTGACCCACTGCGGCCGCGGCGATGAGGTCATCCTGGGCGACCAGGCTCACACCTACATCTACGAGCAAGGCGGCTCGTCGGCGCTGGGCGGCATCCACCCGCGGCCGCTGCCCAACCGACCCGACGGCTCCATCGATCTGGCCACGATGGAAGCTGCCATCCGCGGCGCCGACATCCATTTTCCGCGCACAAAGCTGATCACGCTGGAGAACACGCACAATCGCTGCGGCGGCGCGGTTCTGCCGGTGTCAACCATGCAGGCAGTTGGAGAACTGGCTCACAAGCACGGGCTGGCGTTCCACCTGGATGGGGCGCGGCTGTTCAACGCCGCGGTCGCATTGGACGTGGACGCCAAGGAGCTGGCAGCGCCGTGCGATTCAGTGACCTTCTGCCTCAGCAAGGGATTGGGCGCGCCGGTAGGTTCAGTGGTCGTGGGGTCGCGCGCTTTCGTCGAGGAGGCGCGGCGGTCGCGCAAGGTGGTGGGCGGCGGCATGCGCCAGGCCGGTGTCATCGCCGCGGCCGGCATCGTGGCGCTAACGCAGATGGTGGAGCGGCTGGCCGACGATCACGCTAACGCGCGCCGTTTCGCCGAGGGGATTGCAGGCATCCCCGGGATCGCGCTGGATCTGGCCAGCGTGCAGAGCAACATCGTGATCTTCGAGGTGGACCACCCCACGGTCAGCCCGCAGCAGTTGGTGGATGTGCTGTGGCAACAGGGGATCTGGACGTTTGCCATCGGCGGTAAACGGGTGCGCGCCGTGACCAACTATCACGTGACGGCTGAGGATGCAGACATGGCAGCGCGGGCCGTTGCGACCGCGATGGGCGCGTAGGGAAGGGAAAGGATGAAAAGAGGGGAAAGGAAGGGCGGAAGGACAGAGAGTCAGAGGATCAGAAGGTCAGGAAGTCAGCGGTCTGCGTTATCCGCTCGGTTTCTGCTCATCTGCCTCTCTGTTCCCCTGGCCTTCTGCCCCTCTGCTCGTCTGGCCACCGCGCCTCGGCGGTGAAACCTGGGCTAGAAGAAGATCTCTTCCTCGCCGCTGTCGGCGAACGGGCTTTCGTCGCTGCGGGCGCCGCCCAGGAACTTGATGTCGGTGGCGGTGACGTCAAGGCTGGCGCGTGGACTGCCGTCGGCCGCTGTGTAGCCTCTGGCGGACACCCGGCCAACCACCATCACCTGGCGGCCCTTCTTAAGGTACTGGTTGGCCGTCTCGCCCAATCCGCGCCAAGCCGAGATGCGGAACCAGGTCGTTTCCTCGCCTTGGCTGCCATCCTGGGACTTCCAGCGGCGGTTCACGGCCACACTGAAGCTGGCAACCGGCGTGCCATCGGCGGTGTAGCGGAGTTCGGGATCGCTGCCAAGGTTGCCGACAATGATGAGTTGCTGGAACACAATTCCCTCCTGCAAAGAATGTTGGATGCGCCGCAATACACTCAGCGACGCAGGCGATTAAGACGTTAGGGCGAGTATAACATAGCGGATTTAGGGGAGCAAATCACCTGCGCGGTGTGCCCCGGCGCGGCGATTTTGGCCGCGATATTTGACGAAAGCCATGGCCTATGTATAATCGTACCTGTGGCGAGCGTGGGCCCGTGGTGTAGTCGGCTAACATACTGGCCTGTCAAGCCAGAGATCGCGGGTTCGAGCCCCGTCGGGCCCGCCACACAGAACAGAGGTCATCCAGAGATGGGTGACCTTTCTTTGTTTACCCAGGTTTCCCCCATTTCTGATCTTCAACAAGACCTATCAAGTCCGTTGCTGCAGCGCCTTTGCCGGGCCGTCGTGCGCAATCGGAGCGTTCACCAACTGCCCCTGGGTTCCTCCACATTGCTAAACAATCCACTAATTCTAGACGCTATTTCTCAAATTCACTTTGCAGCAAAAAGTGTGAAGTAGATCACACCTTTCTTGTGAAGTATTTCATAGCGATTGGATCAGAAATAATGTAGAATTGGATGTAAGAGAGGGCATCCACAACAGGATACTCATCTCAAAACATGGCAAGCGTATCATTAGCACTGTCATAGATCGTGACAGCTTCTAGAGATTACAGTGCAAAGGAGAATTGATCGATGAAAACAACGCAGGCGGCACAAGCCTCAATCCTTTCGATTTCAATCTGTCTTCTCTTGCTAATCGCGGTTGGTTGCCCCAATACCGTTGAACCTACAATGATGGCAACGATGGCAGAGACTCCACCATATATCCCTCAAGATGGACCCCTTGACCCTACAGTTGTGAGCGAAATCTTTCCCGGTCCGTTTTTCCTACCTGTGCAAGCCCCTGAGTCAGGATCCCTAGTCCAAGCAGATGATTCAAACCTTGGCAAGTACCTCATCAACTTTGATGATCTGACGGTTAGTGATAGCGACTCGGAACCCGATATTGGACCTGCAGGAAATCGTTATTTCAAGAACGCTGGGGTGTGGTTCTCGCGGTCGGTGGTATACAATCTTACCACCGGCTCAAAGGGGTGGCACATTGATGCAGCCGTGAAGTCCGCCGAGTCTGGAGAACAAATATTGTTGCAAGGGCATGTAGGAGAAGAAGTCGTTTACTGGGACGAAATACCGCAAGTGATCAGTTTCAATGGTCATCAGAATAAGGTTTCAATGCATGTTGGGTGTGATTCGGGCCTTGGTCCGCGGGAGATCCTAGTCCAGGCCTTTGATACTGAAAGTAGTACAGTCGAGCCCGTGGCGACAACACGGGATAGTATGACGTGTCCTCATCCAGTCAACAAACTTGTCATCTTGGAATCCTCTGCTCCGTTTGATCGGCTTAAGATGTGGGTGATCCCAGAGAACCCATTAAGGCTTGGACACGCCTCTGGTCCCATATTGCTTGACAGTCTTTACTTTGACAATCTGGCTCCACCTTCACCGGAGTCGAACCCACCAGTAATTACTATTATCCGACCAAAGGATGGTGGGGAGATCCTGTTAGGAGGTGCTCTCGAAGCAATTGTACGAGATGATACAGCAATTTCAGGAATTTGGGTAGAGAGCTATTTACCCCCTGCATTGCCAGGCCAGACTCATGGCGCTCAACTCTCACAAGCACTGATTGAATCAAAGTCCTGTGACTTGGGTTCGCCTGGTGACATCACGCTTTGTCCATTCAATACGCGCCTTAGCTACCCAGGAGACAATGTAATACGAGTTGTAGCATTTGACGTATTCGGCAATGAAGGCGAAGCATGGCTCAATGTAAAAGTTTTTTCTAGATAACGTCGCCCGCGCAACCAAGTAGGGACTGCTTATTTGTTGGAATTGCATGACGTACCACCCGATATCCTACTGTCCGAGCGCGTCGCTGAGGCGGCTAAAGCCTCCCGCGAGTCGGTTCGCGTAAGTTGATCAATCGTGCCCTAAATGTTGATAGGTCTTGCCACTACTCTTGGCCGAAGTTGCCGCTGCCGTTCAGTCAATCAGCCTAATCAGGATCTCAACTTGAGTTGTTTACGGGTGTGGGTGGTTGAGTAGTCTTCCGCAGCACAAAATGACCTTTCACACGCCACCATTGTGGAAACGTACTTGTAAGGCAACCTGACACGGAACGGTCACTAAAGCCCACGGAATGGCATCATGGCATCGATACCTGTACTCTCGTCAATCACGGAACTGCTGACGGGAACTTTCAAAGACGAGTTCAAGAAGCTTTTTCAGCCATCATCGTTAGTAGCTGCAGCGATCTTTCTTGCCCTCAACTTGGTACTGGTATTTCCCCCATTAGTCAGGCATCGAGTCACGCCATTTGTTACCCTCCAGCGCTTGCCAACCGTGTCGCAGATACTCATAGGCACCCTGGTTCTTGTGGCAATAGGATATCTGATCAACAGCTTGGACAGCGCCTTTGTGGCCCTTATGAACGGCAACGCCTTCCGGGACTCCCCTTTGGTTCACAAATGGCTGCAGAAACGACAGCAAGATCGCTACAGAGCGTTGTGTCTAGCCTCTGCTCCCGGGCCTGACACAGAAACAGATGATAAGAAGTCGGAAAGGGCAATTGCAGCATATCGGCTAGCCATGGAATATCCATCCGGTATGGATGCGGTGGCGCCAACTCGTCTAGGTAATATCTTGCTCAACCCGGCCAGCTATGCCAAACACCAATACGGTGTGCACTTGAACACGATCTGGCCGATCATGAGCCTTGCACTCAAGAATGACGATCCAGAATTGTTTGGCAATGTTAGTGAAGGCAGCAGTCGTTACACATTCCTGGCAGTAGTTGCCGTTCTGCTCCTGGCAGTAGCGGTTGAACTGCTGATTGTTGGGCTCGTCGTTGTTGAACCATTGCAATACTTACTTGAAACAGCGTTGTTGGCGATCCTAGCCTATCTAGTCTACTTGGCAACATGTAAGGAAGCCATAGGGTGGGCAATAAACGTTCGGGCAGCCCTTGATACGCACCTTGACGCGGTCGCCGATAAGCTACAGTTGCGGAAGCTACCCCTGCAAAGCTACCTAGAGCGGAAGGAGCGCTGGCAAAATGTATCGCAGTGGCTGGCATACGGAGGCACACACTTCGAGGATTATCGAACTCCTGAACCCGACCCAACTTGGTATGTTGCACCGGTGGCTACCAGCCCAGGGTTCGAGGTGATGGCGCCACCTAATGTCGACATCAACACGAAGCGATTGCTTCAGCGAACGGGCATACCTGATCCTGATCATCCCAAGACCAAGTGGGTCTTCGGCACAGTCGCCCACTACGTACATCTTGTCACCACCCCCAACACAGAAAACACACATCGAACGGCCCGAGTTATGTATCTCAGTGTATCGGACAGACAGTTTGCCCAGGACCAAATTGTTCAGGGTACCCTGTCGCCTGGCAATCAAGTTCTTACAGCCAAAGCGCTGGCTGGCGATGATCGCACATTGATCTGGAACATTGGTAACATACATCCAAACAGTTCATTCGTGCTCGATTATCAAGTGATCTACTCAGTTGCTCTGGAGGTGGAAATCAAGCCGGTCGACACTGATAACTGCAAGATTGCCATCACTAACGTCGAGATGAAGAGTAGTACGAAAGTGATTGATGATTTCGAGATCACGCTGCAAGGATGCACTGACAAGACAATCGTGGAATTGAGTGTGCGCCTCCATGGAGATCATTGCCTATACAGCAGCGTGTATTTTGATCAGGGGAATGGGCGGCTGACGGGCTTTCCCTTTGAGTGGCGAAGTGTCGACGAGCGGCGAGCATGCTTGAAGATTGAGGTCAATCCGGATACCTCTTCCACATACATTTTCTCTCGAGAAAAGCAACTGCACGATACGGCGTAAGGGGGTAGGCGAATAATGGACCCAAATGAAATTCAAGCGTTTGTGAGGGGTTTGGACAAAGACCTAGAAAGCCGCAAATTCATCACCCCCCCTGGTCTACTGTTTGCGCTTGACGCAAGGCAAGGATTGATCATTCCGTCGTCACCAATCCTCTCACGGCGATCCATCGTCTGTGAGCTCGAGGTAGAACAAAGCTTCACGTTAACAATACAAGAGGAAGTGGAGCAGATCGTATTCCAGAAGCCGAATAATTGTAAGGACCCGTCGAAGGAAGATAAAGACAAGTTCAATGGTCTGAGACTACAATGGGAACTCTGGGCTGAACAAGGATTACTAGATGCAGCCGGCTACCTGGATCTCGGATGGGTCAATGCGTGGTTAGGTAATGAAAAAGAAGCGACGCAAAAGTGGAAAAAGGGGAAGGATATGGCGGCTTATAATTCGGAAGTCAGGAAGAAACTGAAAAGAAACCTTGATGCCTTGCAGGGAAAGCCCATTGCTCCACTTTCTGTGCGTTACCTTTCGAGAGAGCTACAGCAACTGTTCAGATCGGCAGTGAAGGAGACTGACGACCACTTGCGCGTTTTTTCGGACGGACGGATCTTCCTGGTCCAAGACCAATAAACGATCCGCTTCGCTTGATACTTTCCAAGGCGAGCATGCCATGACAGCCGGTAATCAATCAACCGAAACCAAGCCAAGAAACAGATTTTGGTCTTTGCTGCTGTATGTTCTCATATCAATCGGAGCAGGCCTTCTCCTCGGTACCTATCGACGCTGGATGAAGCTAGGGATTGCTGAGAAGGGCGCCATGGAGATTAGTTTCAATGTCAACAACATTATTTTGCCTGGCACCTTCGTATTAACTGTCGTCGTCATCTTCTGGGTGATCGTGCACTGGAGATTAGGAGGTCAATTAGTCAGTCCAAGCCACTTAAGTTGGATCGAGTGGGTAACACTGGCGGTTGTGGTACTCGTCGTCGCCAGCCTTCCTGCATTGGTGGCTGGGTCGCCGTCAAAACCTGAGCCTGGTGCATATGTGGAAGTGCCTGTCCCAGCCAGCGACGTGGTGGGTGGGACGCAGGGACTTGTCGCCGGCTGGCCTATTGAAATTGTGGCGGTGGTGCCGAACGCAGACATGACTCCGACACCAATCGTCTTTTCCGACGTAGAGATCAGGGCATTCTTGGGCGGCAGCCGGGACGGCTCTGAGCCAGGAACCGTGCTTGTTGCGGTGCCCACTGATCAGGCGATGACCCTACAGATGGCACTTGTAAGCGATGGAGCAAAGCTATTCTACAGACTGCTGGAAGCAAAGCCCACTGCGACACCAACGACATTCCAAACACCGACGGTGGCACCAACGCCACTGCCCACTTCGAGACCACAGGCTAGCAAGGTCTTTGTCGAACTCGATGTTGACAAGATCAAGCAACGTGCATCCAGCCTGCAAAAGGGTTCAGCTATCTTGATTGTGGTAGAACCCGTTTCCCCGTCAGTCGATGAGTCAAAGAACACAGTTCCAGGCTACATCTCCAGAGATACCATTGACGTCGACGTCGTAGCCTTCTTGGACACAGCAGGCATCCAATCAGACACGTTCAATGAGGACACAACGCGGGTGCTTCTCGAAATCGACCAAAAAAGCCTTGGTGAATATGCGCGTAGTATGGCGGCGGCGACAGATATCTGGTTGACAAATAAATAGTCGCCATGCCCAAACCCGTAGCCAAACTCTTGCTCAATTGAGAAACGGTGTTCCAGAACCTCGACCGTCCAGCTAGAAAGAACGAAGTGCCTCTAGACGTGCCCGGCCACTGAGGAGGCTCCGCTGTCGAAGGCAGTCGATGATATTGGTCGAACTACTGGTTTCGAGTGAACGCCAGCCTTGGTGGACCACAAGCATTAGCCAGGAGGAGTTTTGAATAGTGGGACGTTCCGTCGCCCAATCTATTGACATATTCCGCATGCGCGAAGAAACATAAAAAAACAGACGTCCCAATCATAGAATTTGTCATGCATCGCTGTAGAGAAATGACTTGGATGCGCTTCAACATCGGCGCTGGATCCGATATTATGGAAATACTGCTGGGCAACCGACAAAGCATTTGTGAGCATGTCCAAACAATCACTTGAAGCCATCATTGGACGCGCCATGTTAGACGAAGACTTCCGGACTGCATTGTTTGCTGATCCAGATCAGGCATTGGCTGGCTATCGGCTGACGAGAAAGGAACGTATGGCCATTGCCAACGTCGATGCCGAAACGCTGGATGTCTTCGCCGAACGATTGCAGAAGTTGTTGTCCGGGCCGGACTACAACGCCGGTACCCGATGACTGGCTGCGTGACGTTGATCTAGTCGCTGACAGACGAGGACCGCTATTCGATGAACTGGAAGTACTTCATTCCCCACATCTGGGAAGAAGGGCTAACTACTTGGGAAGACATCTTTCTGTTGCCGGACTCGCCCGAATACAAAGATGACGCCGTCTGGCTGACCATTGACGCCCTAGGCGACGTGGATGATCCTGAGAGCATGGGAATACCGCTAGAAGCCATTGCTTACAGGCTGGACAAGCTAGGCGACAAAGACTATTGGATTGAGGAAGGCGACATGATTGTTCGTACGGAGGCCTTCGACAAGCCGGAGTTTCTCCAGTGGGTCAGGGTCTGGATGGAAGCAACCGGTTTGCAGGTAGACGAGTTGATCGAGGCGCCCATCGAGGACTTCCTGGGCCGCTGCGCTCAGGCCGATTTCATCCACATGCTTCTGCAACGACATGGCGGCGAGTCGCCGGATTAGGCGATTTCCGCCAGAAAGCGCGTAACCAAGTGCTTCAGCAGAAACGCCACCGTCTGAATCCCAGAATCACCTCAAGACCCGTCGGCCACGCCACGCGAATCAAGCCAACCAAGAAATCGGTTGGCTTGATTCGCGTGGCGTGGCCGACAATATCGCTTTGTAACGCCGGATCAACGTTGGGAGAATGACAATAAGTTATTCTGGGCAGGAGTTGCTCCACGCGCGCGGCGGAACGCGCTCAGAGGAGGCCGGGATCAGGTTGTTATTACCCGAGTCTGGCGACCGGTCAGGTCGTAGGCCAGATCGTCGAGCACGGCGCGATCCGCTTACCGTGCAAGGTGATAGCGACTGCTGTCTCCAACGGGGAGGTGAGCGTAGTAGTCGAGGTAATCGGATGACCGATCACCGCGATCGTCCGGCCCAAAGTAGCATCACACCCGCGGCCAGTGCCAGCGCGAGCGAACCAAAGCCGCCGTAGAGCAGCAGATTGGGCTGGCGCTGGCTGGTGCGTTCCAGTTCGATGTAGAACGGCTCCGATGTCGCCGTTGGCCGCGGATCCAGCACCGGTGTCCGGGTCGGCGTGGTGGTCGGGCTGGGTGTGACCGTGGGTGACGGGGTGCTGGTCGGTGTGGTGGTCGGCGTCGGTGTGTCTGTCGGCGTCGGCGAGGGGGAAGGTGTTGGCGTGTCTGTCGGCGTCGACGTTGGCGTGCTGGTAGGTGCAGACGTCGGAGGAACAGGTGTGTTGGTTGGAACAGGCGTGTCCGTGGGAGGGACTTCGGTGGGAGTCGGCGGCACAACCGGTGCACTGGAGTCCTGCTTCAGTCCCACTTGATCCACGAAGATGAAGTTGTCGCCGCTGGAACTGGGGTGCTCGACCCAGACAAACACCGTAACCGTGGAGGACTGGGCAACGGCTGACACGCCGACGTTTGGCTTGTCAGGCGAGTACGGTCCAGGCCGATTGAGTATTCGCCCAGGCCCGTAGTGCAGCGCTCCCCACTGGACGTTGGGTGAATTCGGGTCTGTACCGCCGGTGGGGTCGATGCCCAGCTTGCGCCCAAAGTTTTCGGGTGAATTGGGGGCGCCCCAGCCCCACGACGCTGCATAGGTTGCGCCGGGTTGCAGGTCGCCGACTTGGGTGTAGATGCCCGCGGTGAACGTGCCGCCGTTGGACCACATTCGCAAGGCCGGCGGGCCGAAGTAGGTGTCTGTGTCCTGGATGAAGGCCAGATTTCCCGACAGCACGAAGGGCGTCCAACCCGCTGGAATTTGGTTGGGCGGTGAGCCGGTAAACTCGTCGAAGCGACAGTTCCAGATCAGGTTGCCCGGTCCGCACGGATCTTCCTGTGCGAGGGCTGTGCCGGGCAACAGCGCGGCGAAAATCGCTACGATCCATAAGCAAGCAGCCAGCCAAGCGGCTGGCTTCCGATAACCGTCGAGGGACGGTCGGTTGCGTTTTCCGATGAAACAGGTTAGTTTTCCCAAAGTTATTCCAAATTTCGGGTGGTTATCCCAAAAGTTATCCCAAATCGGCTTGGGATAACTTGGCTTAAGCGTTGTAGACCGCAGTTTGGAAGCCCAGCGCCTGGCTGGTGCGCCGTGCGCGGCATTGCGCCACAAAGTCGGCAAACAACTGCCGGCTGCCGCTATCCTGCTGGTGGGTTGCCAGCTCTTCGGGATGCCACTGCACGCCGAGTGCGTACGGATGTCCGGCGATCTCCATGGCCTCCACGACGCCGTCGGGCGCCCAGGCGATGGGCCGGCACTGCTGCCCCAGCGATTTCAGCGCCTGGTGGTGCATGCTGTTCACCGTGGCGCGCTGGCCGAAGATGTGGCCCAACCGGCTGTCGGGTGCGATGTCGATGTCGTGGCTGATGCGCACCCGCTCAAAGGCCGGCGGAAAGTAGTCGTGTTTCTCTGAGTCGTCGCGCTGGGCGCGGATATCCTGGAAGAGCGACCCGCCGCTGGCGACGTTGAGGATCTGCATGCCGCGGCAGATGGCCAGCACCGGCTTGCTGTCGGCCAACGCCCAGCGCGCCAGCAGCATCTCAGTGCGGTCGCGCTCGCTGTCGATGGGGCCTAGCAACTCGTGGTGTTCCTCGCCGTACAGCGCCGGGTCCAGATCCTCGCCGCCCGGCAGGAAGACCCCGTCCAGCGACTCGTAGATGGCGCGCAGCATCTCCTCGCTCAACTGCAAGGGGATGATCACCGGCACACCGCCGGCATCGGTCACCGCTTTGAGGTAGGTAGTGTTTTGTATGAAAATCGGCAGTCCGTAGTAACGCTGGGACTTGTCCCGCGCGCACGGCATGCCGATAATGGGCATCGAACCATGGCCATTTCCAGCGCTCATCCTAAAAGGCGACCTTTCCGCAATAATCTCTTGCTTGCATAAAACATCACTTGTCTGTCGTTTCGCCGATTATACCGCGCCCTTGGTGGCAAAGCAAACAAGGGCGCGGTTCGTTTGACAATCAATTGGCCATGCGTATAGTGAATTGCGGTGCCCCATGTCTGCCAATCCCGCCCGCCTTCCCGGCGCTTCATCTTACTCCCACTCCTACTCGTCCTCCTACTCATCCTCCAACTCGCCACATTCGTCTGAGGCCAATCAGAAGTCGAGTACGGGGACGAATGGGGGTACGAGTAGGTGGATGGGTGCGCGAGCAGGCTGGGATATGAACCGCTGGGCCGGCATTGTGCTGGTTGTCCTGGCTCTCGTGCTCTACCTGCTGACACTGGACAACGGGCTGCGGCCGGGCGAACTGGCCGGCGGCGACCTGGTGACTCATCAGTACGCGCAGGTTCAGGGCCGCCCGGGCAACGCGCCCGGCTACCCGCTTTACACCATGGGCGGCTGGATTTGGTTTCACGGCCTGCGGGCGCTTCTAGGCGCCACATCAAACCCAACCGCCATTCTTTCCAGCTACTCGACGCTGTGGGCGCTGCTGGCCCTCTGGTTGCTCTACCGGCTAATCGTCGATCTGACCGGCCGCTGGCCGCTGGGCTTTCTGGGCGGCGCGTTCTACGCGGTCACTTACTTTTTTTGGTACTACGCCGTCAGCACCGAGCAGTACGCGTCGGCCGTCGCGCAGACGCTGGCCATCGTGCTGTTGGCGTTTCGATGGGAGCGGGTGCAGGACGAGGTGGACCGCGGCGAGCGATCCGCTCCGGCCGGCGACGGTCTCTTGCTGGCGCTGGCTTTTCTGAGTGGCCTGGCGCTGGCGCATCTGGTGACGGTCGCCTTCATCGTGCCGCCGTTGCTCTGGTTCGTTTTGAGCCGCCGGCCAGCGCTGCTGCGGCGCGCCGGCTTGCTTGTGAAGGCGGCCGGGCTGGCGTTGCTGCCGGTGCTGAGCTACCTCTTTGTCTACATCCGCGGCGTGCAGCACCCGGAGTGGCGTGGCGCCGGTGCATGGCCCAGCGCTGCCGCCTGGTTCATCGACTTCGTCAGCACGCGGCAAGGACGAAGCGAGCTGACGTGGTCCATCGACCCGTTCTGGACGGACGGGTTTCCCAGCCTGATGGTGCATGAGCTGACGTTGGTGGTGCTGTTGGGTGGGTTGATCGGTATCGCACTGTTGGGCAGACGGCGGGCGATCTTCATCGGCAGCACGGTGCTGATCTACCTGGTGTTTAGCTTCATCGACCGGCTGGGCAACTGGTTCCAGGTGATCATGCCCGTATATGCGCTGCTGGTGGCGGCTTTCATGGTGTTTGCAGCCGCGCTGTGGCAGAGGATTGCTGCCTGGCTGGAGATTCGCGGGCCGCGTTGGCGCGGCTGGCTGGCCTTGCTGCTCATTCTCGCGTTCGCGGGGCTGATCACCGGCCGCCTCTTGCAGAACTGGCCGGGCGCCGATCAACGCAATCGGCCAGAAGACACCGCCTTGCAGCCCGGTCGTGCGATCCTGGCCGATGATCCAGCGCGCAACGCTGCCGTGCTCGGTGTGACAGATGAGGCCCTGAGCCTGCGCTATCTGACGGATATCTGGGGAGTGCGGCCAGATGTGGATGCGGTGACGACCGACCAAGCGCGCCAGATCCTTGCCCAGGCCAGCCGTCCGTTGTTTGTTACCCGCGACGCCGTGGCGGTGCTGCGTGAGGAGGTCAGCGCAACCGCATCCCTGTCTTCGGCCGGCCGGCAACTAGCCGAGGTGTTGCCCATGCCCCAGAGAGACTTGCCGGCCAGCGCGACCGCGCTTGCACAGTCCGTGGGCGACGGGCTGAGTCTGGCCGGTTACGAGTTCAGGGAGGCGCAGGGCGATGCGAGTTTTGCCATCCGGCTTTACTGGCGGGCAGAGGGCGCCATCGGCCACGATTGGAGCGTATCGGTACGCCCGCTGCAAGGCGGCAGCACCATCGACCGGCCCGACGGCGACGGCATCGTCCAGGCGGACGCGGCGAGTCCCGTCCATGGCGCATATCCAACCAGCCGTTGGGCAGCCGGCGAGGTGGTCGCGGACGACTATTCCGTCCCGATTCCTGACGGCGCCGAGATTGATGGCGTCGAGGTGGTGGTCTATCGGCAGTTGGACAACGGTGAGTTTGAGAACCTGGCGGTGGTGCGGTTGCCCCACAACTAAGGACGCGAATTCGTAAGGTATAAAAAAGCCCCGCTTCGACGAGCAGGGCTTTCTTTCGCGGTATGCGAGGACGGGGCTATTCCTCGTCCTCGATAATCTCAACTTCTACTTCGACTTCAACGTCATCGTCAACGATCGGTTGTATCACCTCGGCGTCCACGATGACTGGCTCGGGCTCGCCCTCGCGCTCGACGATGACTGTTACCATTGGCTCAACGCCGGCCATCAGGCGGATCGGCACCTGGTGCGTGCCCAGCTCGCGGATCGGGTGTTCAAGCTCGACCTGGCGCTTGTTGATCTCCAGACCCGACTGCATCTCGAGGGCGTGGGCAATGTCTGAAGCGGTGATCGAGCCAAACAGCCTGTTGGTATCGGCGGCGCGGGCTTTGAAATCCAGGACGACGGCGCTCAGCTTCTCGGCAGCGGACATGGCTGCCTGCCGCTCGCGGGCATGGCGCCGCTCGGCAGCCTCGCGGATCTGCTTGGACTGCTTGGCAGCGCCACTGGACGACGCGATGGCCAGCCCTTGCGGGATCAGATAGTTGCGCGCGTAGCCGTCGGCTACCTTCTTGATATCGCCGGCCAGGCCGACGCCCTTAACGTCTTTCTTGAGCAAGATTTCCATGGGTGCTTTGTTTCTCCTACAAAAAAACATCAGCGCCTGCCTCGCCTGCGCGACTGCGGTGCTGCGATATGACGAGATGATACACTATGTGGGACATTTGAGCAAGTTGCAGCCATCGGTGCTGCAACTGCAACGTTTTGCCAGCCCTTCCTGCTGTGTTATACTCGGCGCGCCCGATGGCTGCGTTTCTCTTTGGGAACCATGGATGATCTGCTGGCGTCCTTGCCGTGAGATGTTTGTCCAACTTTCATTGGCATCACCCTGACATGACACGACCCACCCGCCCCCCGCATATCATTTGGCTGGTAATCCTGGCAGCGTTGCTGCTGAGTACCAGCGTCGCGTGTTCGTTGGGCCAGATGCTGGTGGGCGAGCCGACTGCAACCCCGCTGCCGCCCGCGCCACCGCCCGCGCCGACCTGGACCCCATCGCCGGTTGGCCAGCTTTCTCCGGCCCAGATCGCCACGCTCACAGTTGAGGCCGCAGTCAACCTGCCCACCTTTACGCCGACAGCGACTCCTGTTGAGACAGCTACACCAACACCAACCTTTACGCCGCCGATCCCGCCGACCGTGACGCCAACCGCAACGCCTGCGCCCTATATCGTGGTCGTCGCCCCGGTTGTCAACGTCCGTCAAGGGCCTAGCGTAGCCTATCCCATCATCGGGCAGGTGCATCAAGACGAGGAATACACACTGGTTGGGCGCAACGATGCCCAGTCGTGGTGGCAGATCTGCTGTGTGGATGGCTATCAGGTGTGGATCACCTCGCAGTTGACCGCGCCGGGCGGTCCGGTGGACGGAGTGCCGATTGCGGTCGCACCCGAGCTGCCGCCAACGCCCTTCCCTACCAACACGCCGATCCCTGCTGACACCTCCACACCGCCCGGCCCGTCGTGGCGCTTCTGGGTCTCTGAAGGGCCTGAGCAGTGGATGACCACCAACCCGTGGCTCACCATTTGGGTCAAGGCCTACGTGGGTGCCTATCCCGATCCGGTTGCGGTGTCCGGCTACCGCATGGTTGTCCTGCGCAACGGCGTCGATGTCAGCAAACCTGACCTGACCACCTACCCCTTTCAGTGGTCCGCGCCCTTCCTGGCCGATGATCCCGATGCTTTTGGCAACAGGCGCCAGTACAACCTCAAATACGAGTACCTCCCGGACGCTGGCGATGCCGAGTGGACGATCTATCTGGTCGATGGCAGCGGCAATCCGGTCTCCCAGGAGGCGAAGTTCACAACCCACACCGGCGAGCCGGACAACGAGATCTACATCAGTTGGATCGACGTACAGGGATAACGAGGCGGTGCCCCGCCTCGACGCATTCACGCGCAAACCAGCGTCAAGCACACTTCCATCAAACCCGTTGCGGCGCTTGGCGTCCATTGTTACTTGTGATATACTTCGCACCCGTTGCCGCCTTTTTGGCGGCAAATTCGTGTGGCGCTTCAGGCGCCAGGAGGACTGACTTCTTTGCGATCACCCAGGTGGATTGTCCTGGTGGCGCTGGCTGTGCTGCTTGTCATGCCCGGCTGTGCGCTCGTCAATTTGCTGGTTGACTATCCGACGCCGACCCCTCCGCCTCAGCGCGCGCTGCGGCCGACCTTTACGCCGACGGCCACCCGCGAGGCGCCGGTCGAAGCTGTCGTTCAGGCACCGGAGGCTACACCCGCGCCGCCAGCCGAACAGCCACAGGAACCGCCGGCCGAGCAGACCGACCAGCAGGCTACGCCGGTCGAGCAACCTACTGAGCCGCCCGCTGAGCCAACCGCGACCCCAACACCTTTTCTCGTTGTAGCCAACGGTGTTGCAAACGCCCGCAGCGGCCCTGGTACGGACTATGAGCAGATCGGTGAGCTGCCGCAGGGTGCACAGTTGGCCCTTATCGCGCGCAATGAAGCCGGTGATTGGTGGCAGGCGTGTTGCATGGGCGATCAACCGGTTTGGGTGTTCGGTGACCTCGTGACGCTGCAAGGATCGGTTGACGGTATCGCAGTAGCCGCCAACGTTCCGCCCCCGCCGTCGCCTACTCCCTCTCCCACGCCGCAACCTGAGGTTGTCGTCACCAACCCGCGCGTCAACGTCCGCAGCCTGCCCAGCACAGATGCGCCGGTGTTGGGGCAAGTGCTCAACGGCGCCCGTCTGCAGATCGTCGGTCGTGACGAAACCGGTGACTGGTGGCAGGTCTGTTGCTTCGAGGGAAGCGCCGTCTGGATCGCCGACGAGGTCGTGCGGACAGAGGGGCCGCTGGAGTTGGTTGCGCTGTCGCCCGACCTGCCCACCGCGACGCCGGTTCCCCCTACGGCGACACCAGAAGCGGCGGCCGCGGCCACGACACCAGAGCCTACCGCAGAGCCGGGCGATCTGTCGTTTAGCGAAACCAGCGAGACCTTCCCGTTCAACCAGGACTACTTCCGCGTTGCGGCCAAAGTTGTGAATGCCGCCGGCACGCCGTTAGATGGCTACTACCTGCGGATACTCAACGAGACCACCGGCCAACAGTGGATATCTGATCCTTCCGAGGATGTCTGGCAGGTCACAGCGCCCAACGCCGCCTTCGCCGACTACCGCGAGGCCAATGCCACCTTCGACACCCGCGGCAAAGCGCCGCTGGCTGCCAGCGCCTACGCGGTGTGGTTGGTTGATGGCCGCGGCCACCAGTTGTCCCCCGTGGTGCGCCTGGCCCAGAACGACGACGAGTTCCAGTGGCTGTACGTCGTGTTCACCAGCCAGTAGCCGCCAGCGACGCCGGCCAGCGCGACGCGTTGATCGTCGCCGGGTTGACGGTTCTTGCTCTGGCGCTGCGCGTTGGCCGTCTCGGTTTTCAGCCTCTTTGGTGGGACGAGGGCTATAGCGTTTGGTTTGCGCACCAGCCGCTCCTCGAGATGCTGCGGCTGACTTCTCTTGACATCCACCCTCCCCTCTACTATGCGCTGTTGGGCGGCTGGAGCCAGCTTTTTGGGTTGGCGCCGGTCGCCCTTCGTTTTTTCTCCGTCGCGGTAGGCGTCGTTGCAATCCCGCTGATCTACGCGGCCGGCCGCACGCTGGACGGACGGCGCACCGGCCTGCTGGCTGCCGGTCTGCTGGCCATCAACCCGCTGCACATCTTCTATTCGCAGGAAGTGCGCATGTACGGGCTGGTGGTGGTTTGGTCGATCCTGGCGTTGCTGGCCGCGGCACATTGGCTGGGATTCGACGGTCCCGGTGACAGACGCAGCGGCTGGCTGGTGGTCTACGTCGCGGCGGTCACACTGGCGCTTTACACCCAATACTACGCCGGCTTTCTGGCCGCCGGGCTGGCGCTGGCGGGGCTGCTGGCGATTTGGCGGCGGCGGGACGGCTGGCGCGACGGCTGGCGCGACGCGTTGATCTGGTTGGGCGCGCAGGCTGTTGCTGCCCTGCTCTACCTGCCGTGGCTTCTCTACGCCGCACCGCGGCTGGTCCCCTACGTCTCGCAGAAGATCGTGGCCGACGCGGACCGACCGCTGGGGCCGGTGATCTACCTGGCGCGGCATCTGGCTGCCTATACAGCCGGCCACCTGGAGGGGCCGCTGGCCGCGTGGTGGCCGCTGGGTCTTGTACCCGCGCTATTGGCCGTGATAGGCTTCTTGCTGCTGGCGCGCCGCTGGCGTGCGGCCGGGTCTGCGCCGCCGGCGCCCTGGTCGCCGGCCCACGCTATCGGCTTCCTGGCTGTCACGTTGGCAACGCTGGTCTTTCTCGGTTGGCTGGTCAACCTGAGCTTTCCCTTCTTCCCGGATCGCGGTGAGCGGCTGTTGTTGCTCGGCCAGCCGTTCTTTCTGATCCTGCTGGCGTGCATTCTTGTTGCGACCGTGCGCACCTTTCGCCTGGCCAGCATCGGCGCGCTGGTTGTGCTGAGCGCCCTCTCGCTGGCAACGTTTTACACCGTGCCGCGCTACGTCGGTGAGGACTATCGTCCGCTGATCGGGCAGGTGAACCAGTGGGGCCGTTCGGATGACACGGTGTTTGCCGTATTTCCCTGGCAGGTCGGCTACTGGTGGAGCTACGGCGCGCCCGGCGGCCCGCAACCACTGCTGTCGCCCTCCGACGACTGGGGCGCTGAAGCGCAGGATGCGCTGGACGCTGCACTGGCGCGCGGGCGCGTCTGGTTTCCGGAACACCTGTCGCTAGGCGGCTTTTTCGAGAACGCGGCTGAGGACTACCTGTCCGGGCACGCGTCGCTGATGGTCAATCGCTGGTACAGCCCCAGCACGCGTCTCAGCGGCTGGGCCGCGTCCCAAACCTCCTCGGGGATATCCTCGACGCCGATAGAATTCGCAGACGGCTCTGGCCTGTCGCTGGTCAACGTCGGTCCCCCTGTGGTGGAAGCCGCGAACGATACGCTGTATCTTGACCTGATGTGGGAGCAGCAGTCTCCGTCGCCGCGCAGCATCACGGTGCGGCTGGTCGGCGCGGACGGCAAGACCTGGGCGCAGCAGGACTATACGCTGGATCGCCCGGCTGCTGTTGATTCCCTGGCATTTGTGATCCCCAGCGGCACGCCGCCCGGTCAGTACGAGGTGCGGCTTGGCTTGCTGCGCGAGGCAGGCGGCGCGCCGGTGAATGTGGTCGGGCCTGCACCCCGCACGCCAGATCCCGAGGCCGTGCTGGGCACAGTGACGGTTGCCCAACCGGACGTTTTGCCGCCGGACCATACCCTGCCATTCGAGCGGTCCCTGGACGCGCGCCTGGACGATGCGTTGGAGGCCGTGGGGTACAGCACGACGGCCGGCCCCCTGGCGCCCGGCGACGATCTGATGGTGAGCCTGTTTTGGCGGGCGCTGGACGGGTTGGCCGGCCGCGACGATCTCTTCCTTGCGGTGCAACTTCTCGACCGGGACGGCACGGTGGTCGCCGCCTGGGAGGGACCGCCCGTTGTCTGGTATCCGACCTCGGCCTGGCAGTCCGGCGGCCTGATGCGTTCCCAATCGATGTTGAGGCTGCCGGCAACAGTCGTGGACGGCCAGTACAGACTCATCGCCGCGCTGTTTGATCCTGCCAGTGGGCAGCGGTTGCCTGTCAGTGGAAAGGACAGCGGCGCTGGTGATCGGCTTGACCTCGGCGCAGTCATCGTGCAGGGCCGCGAGCACGACATGAACGCGCCGCAGCCGCAAGTGACTCTGGATGCACCGCTGGCGCGCCTCGGCCGTCTGGCCGGCTACGACCTGGGCGCCGCAACTGGTCAGCCAGGCGAGACGATCGATGTGGCCCTCTATTGGGTTCCCACAGAGACAACGGGTGAACGCCTGTCGGTTTTCGTGCACCTCGTGGACGAAGCAGGTGCCATCATCGGACAGTCGGACGGTGAGCCGGACAACGGGCGCGCGCCGACTTCGAGCTGGCTGCCGGGAGAGACCATCACCGACCGTCGTACCATAACCGTGCGACCGGACGCGAGCGCGGGGCCAGCAACTTTGGTGGTTGGCCTGTACGATCCGACGACGGGTGAACGCGTCCCCTGGCTGGACGCCACCGGTGCATCCCAGGGAGATCAACTCTCACTGGCGACGATCACTCTGCGGTGAGAAGTTCGACTTTTTCGGCAAAGTCGAACTTCTAATTTTCGCCACCCGAAACAAACCGGCTCCCTGACTCGTACAGTGTGGTAGAGTACGTGTCAGGATGACATGTTATGCGGCATCACGATGCTGGCCCGATCGGCTCTTGCCGGGGTGCTGGCAAAGATCTGCCAGAGCGAGAGTGCGGCAGGCAGAGCAGGAGCGCCGCCTTTCCAAACAGGATCACGGGACTGATATAGGCCAGTCAAGGAGATAATCATGACAGAAGACAACACCAACGATACCCCAGTTTACGATACTACCGCAAGCGACAAGAGCGAGACCACACAGATTATGGACGAACTGGGCCGCCTGGGCGCCAAGATCGCCGTCGCAGTTCAGACGGCCAGAGAGACCGACGAGTTCAAGAAGGCTGACACGGAGATCCGCAAGGCGTTGCGCGTCGCCGGCGAACGCCTCGATGTCGTGGCCGAGGATGTGCGCAAGAGCGATGTGACCAAGGACTTGCAGATGCAGGCTGCCCGCGCTGCTGAGTCTGTACAGCAGAGCGACGTGACCAAGCAGGTCAAGACCTCGCTGTTTCATGGCTTGCGCCGCCTCAACAACGAGCTAACCGAGATGCTCGACCGCTCTGCCGCCCAGCGCAGCGCCGCTGATACCGGCCAGGCAGCCGCGCAGGCCGGCCAGGACGCCGCGCAAAAAGCCTCCGACACCATGGCGCAAGCAGCTGAGCGGGCTGCCCAGGGATGACGGTTTTCAGGTGTTGCGGAGCTTGTAGCCCGATCCGTTATGAAGGTTAAGAATTTATATCGGTAATAGGCTCGACACGCCCGCCGGGAGCTAAAACCTCCCGGCTACCAGGTGGAAGCCCTTTCAGGGCTAGAATTACCAGGCCCGCAGGGCCTTTCACCTTGTAGCCCGATCCGTTTACGGTCGGGCGGCCCTCGCTAACCTATTGCCGAACTATTTTTTGACTTTCCTTACGGGCGGTCCTCGTGACCGTGGATTCCCGCCTACGCGGGAATGACGACCTACGAACACGCCTCAAGCTGCGACTCCGCTAATTCAGAACGCCCGAAGACGGATATCCGGTCTTCGGGCGTTTTTTGTTGCGTGTCAAACATCGTAGGATATGGTAAAATGGATGGCAGGAGCGTCCCATGCCACACGACCGGTTCACCATCATCATCACCCACGAACACACTGACTTCGATGCCCTGGCGGCGATGCTGGCGGCCCACAAGCTCTATCCCGACGCTGTGCCCGTCCTGCCGCGTGCTTTGAACCGCAACCTGCGCGATTTTCTGGCACTCTATCGCAGCGCCTTGCCCTTTCGCACTCAGGAAGATCTGCCGCGGCGCAAGGTGGATCACGCCATCGTCGTCGATACCCAGACCTTCGCCACAGTCAAAGGAATGCGGCGCAGCACACCGGTGCAGATCATCGACCACCACCCGCTTCAGCGCGATCTGGAAAACGACTGGAGCTTCGCGGGCGGTGAAACTGGCGCCACTACCACGTTGTTGGTCGAGCAACTGGCCGAACGCAAGATCCAACTGACCGCGGTCGAGGCCACCCTCATGTTGCTGGGAATCTACGAGGACACGGGATCGCTGATCTACCTGGCAACGACCGCTCGTGACTTGCGAGCCGCCGCCTGGCTGCTGGAGCGAGGCGCAAACCTCCAGGTCGCCAACCGTTTCCTCAACCATCCGCTGACGCCCGCACAGGCCAAGCTCTACGCCGAGCTGGCTGAGAACAGCCGCATCTACACGGTAGCCGGCCACTCTGTCGTCATCGCCAGCGCTGAAGCGGTGGGCTTCCACGACGAGATCAGCACCCTGGCCCATAATCTGCGCGATGTCTATGATCCCGCCGGATTGTTCCTGGTGGTCGATTTGGGAGACCGCATCCAGGTTGTGGCGCGCAGTACCGTGGATGGCGTCGATGTCAGCCAGGTGGCGCGAGAGTTGGGCGGCGGTGGGCATCCGCGCGCGGCGGCTGCCATGGTGCGTGACGGCAACCGCGAGGAGGTCGAGAGCGAGATCGTGCGCCTGCTGCACGAGACGGTGCGTCCCAGCCTGACCGTGGGCCAGATCATGACGCTAGGCATCCCAGTCACCGTGCCGCCCAGCACGACTATCGCCGAGATGGTAGAGGTCATCCAGCGCTACGGGTTCGAGGGCTATCCGGTGGTGGATGGCGACGGGGCCGACGAAAACGGCCGGCGCGCTATCCACACCAGCCAACTGCGCGGCCTGATTACCCGGCGCCAGGTGGACCGCGCCCAGCACCACGGGCTGGCGACCCAGACTATCGACCAATTCATGCGCACCGATCCGGTTTGGGTGACGCCCGGCCAGAGCCTGCACGAGCTGCAGCGGCTGATGATCGAGTCCAACTGGGGACAGATACCGGTGGCCGATCCCGAGACCGGCATGGTGGTTGGCATAGCCACGCGCACCGACCTGATCAACCTTTGGGGCAAGACCGAGCCCGCTTCGCAGCGGGACAGCATGGCGCTGCGCATGGAAACAGGGCTGCCTGATCCACTGTTGGAGTTGCTGCAGTTGGCCGGCCAGGCAGCCGAGCAACTGGGGTGCCCGTTGTACGCGGTGGGTGGGTTTGCCCGCGATCTCCTGTTGAGCCGCCCGAACTTCGACGTCGATCTGGTGGTCGAGGGAGATGCAATCGCCCTGGCGCGCGCCCTCGCCCGGGAACACGGCGGGCGGGTGCGCAGCCACAAGCGCTTTGGCACCGCCAAGTGGGTGCTGCCGCTGCATGGTGCGTCGGACGAGGACCCTGAGCGAGGCCTGATGAACGGGCTGGCCGGTATTCTGGCGTCGCCAGCTTCGCTGGATTTTGTCACCGCACGGACCGAGTTCTACGCTGAGCCGACCGTGCTGCCAACCGTGGAACACAGCTCCATCAAGCTCGACCTGCACCGGCGCGACTTCACCATCAATACCCTGGCGATTTGCCTCACTCCTGGTCGCTGGGGCGAGCTGCTGGACTTCTATGGCGGCGTGCGCGACCTGGAAGAGGGGCTGATCCGCGTGCTGCACACACACAGCTTCGTCGATGACCCGACGCGTATCCTGCGCGCCGTACGTTTCGAGCAGCGTTTCGGCTTCGTCATCGAGCAGCGCACGCAGGAGCTGATCGGTAACGCGGTGGCGTTGTTGGATCGCATCACCCCGGCTCGCATCCGCCACGAGCTGGAGTTGATCTTCGCCGAGGCGCGGCCGGAACAGGCGTTGCTGCGGTTGCAGCAGTTCGGCGTCGTACAGGAGATCCATCCCGATCTGCGCGTCGATGACTGGGTGTCGGTGCGCTTTGAGCGGCTGCGCGACGCGTTGCAGCGGACCGCGCAGCCGCCGGCAAACTTGGATCAACTCTATTTTGCGATCTGGACCTATCCGCTGCCGCGCTCGGCCATCAAGTCGCTCGACCGGCGGTTGGGTGTGATGCGCAGCACGGTGGCGTTGCTAGAGGATCTGAACGACCTGAAGGATCAGGTGTGGGAACTGGAGGACCCGGCGTTGGCCCACAGCCAGGTGTATCGCATCCTCAACCAGCGGCTGCCGGCCAGCCGCTGGCTGCTGCGGCTGATCGAGGACTCGCCGGCAGTGGCGGCGCACCTTGATCTGTACGAGAGCGAGTTGAGCATGGTCCGGCCCTACACTGATGGCCAGGATCTGAAGCGGATGGGCCTGCAACCCGGCCCGGCCTACCGCGATGTACTGGAGGCGGCCCGCGACGCCTGGCTGGACGGCAGGATCACCAGCGAGGCTGAGGAACGTATGTTGGTGGACAAGCTGGTGGCCGGCCTGTTGGCCGATCCATCCCTCGAAAATCGTTCGAAGTAGTCGAAACCGGGCGAGAGATCCCGGAAAGGAGGAGGTAATGCAACCCGTCACCCGTTCGTTTGGCCTGTTGTGGGACGCCCTGTTCCTGCAACGGGACGCCTACGCGCACATGCGCGATGACGACAACCCCTTCGTGGAGGGACTGTTCATCCTTGTTCTGCTGGGCGTGCTATTGGCCGTGGCTGCCATGATCGGCACGACGCTGGAGTGGGCCAGCACCCCAAACCTTGATGCCGTACGCGATGTCGTGCTGAAAAACCTGCAAACCATGGAGTGGTATCAGTTCTTGCAGCGATCGCCCGGCAGCGAATCGTCGTTTTTGCAGGTCTGGAACAGCATCTGGAACGCGTTCGCGGGCCTTGCGCCTTCGCCCCTCCGCTCGCTGACCGGCATCATCACCAGGCCGTTGGGGTTGATCGTTTGGTGGCTGGTGTTTGGGCTGTTGGCCCACGGCCTTGCGCGCGTGTTTGGCGGCAAGGGCACGCTGAATCAGACCCTGGGCGCGACCGCTCTGGCAGCATCGCCGCAGTTGATTACCTTGCTGACCGTTCTACCCTTTGTGGCGGTCGCTGGCCTCGGAACGTGGACATTGCTGTGCGGCTACATGGCGCTGCGCACGGTGCACGACCTCTCGTGGCCGCGCGCGGTGTTTGCCGCTTTGCTGCCGCCGCTGATCATCGGTCTGGTCGTCGCGTTGATTGTCAGCGCGGTGCTGGTTGTTGGTTTTACCATCGCGATGGCCAGCTTCGGGGGAGGAATGTAACATGAACGACATGCTAATCCTGATGCGCGATACCGCGCTGCTACGGGAGCCGGCCATGGAAGCGTTCCGCGACCGCAAGGACGCGATGAAGCGCGGCGTAGCGATCCTCCTGGCGTGCTTCCTCATCGCCGGCAGCCTGGCAGGCTTGATCAGCCTGGTAAACCATGTCCGTCCCTTTGGCCCGGAACAGGCTGATCGGATTCGCCAGGAAGTCTTGCAAGGGTTCGAGCAGTTTCAATTCTACGGCGCGATGGACCCGGATGCACAGGCTTTCCTGGACCAGTTCACCCAGAACTTCGAGTCGGGTCTGCGTATGGGTGTAGAGATCGCGAGCCTGCCGACTGTGCTGCCGAAAGGCATCGCCGGGTTCTTCACCGCGCTGGGCGGCTGGCTGACGACGGCCTTCGGACGGTTGACGGCCTTCCTTGCCTACGGCATTTGGGTGTTGCTCTTCGCCAAGCTGATGGGCGGCAGCGGCGGCGTTGACCGGTTCTTTGGCCTGACGGCGCTCTTTGCCGTGCCCAACCTGCTGAGCTTTTTCGCCCCCATCCCCTGCGTCGGCCCCATGATCGCCTTTGTCGGCTGGGTTTGGGGAGTCGTGGTCTACATCAAGGCGGTGCAGGTCAGCCAGCGCTTCACAGCCGGACGGGCTGCCGCCGCCGCGCTTCTGCCGGCCGCGATCGTGATCTTCGTTGTGGCGATCCTCTCGCTGTTGAGTATGATCGGGTTTATCGCAGCGGTGAGTCAGTGGATAGGCAGTTGAGTGCTAGAGAGCGGCTCACCCCCACCCCCCTCCCCCTCTCCCTCAGGGAGAGGGGGAGGGGGAGTCTTCACCAACCACCAACCACACAACTACCGCACCGCATACGTCCAAAACGCAACCTCACCCTGGCGCGCACCATAGCTGTTGCGCTCACCGCCGGGGAATCTCGCCTCCAGTTCTCCCAGAGCCGCTTGCCGGCTATCCGGCACAATCCAGACCGCGCCGGTCTGGATGCACGCGTCCGGGATCGCACCTGGCGCGCCGTTTTCGTCGAAGGCCACCTGCTCTCCCCGCCGCTCTCCCATCATGAAATCGATCTCCCGTTCATCGGTTGAGTGGATCCAGCCCGCGTCCTCCTCCGGCACGATGCAAACCACCGCGTCTTCAGGCAGGGTCGAGACAAAGCGCGCCACCAGCGCGCGCGGTTGGCCGTTGTGGGCCGCAAACTGATAATACGACACCCAGTTGACCAGCCCGATGTAGAGCAGCCCACCCACTACGACCACCAGCACGATCCGGCCCGTTTCCTTGCCCAGCGCATCTTCGACCGCGTCCCAGGTGCGGTCTACAGCCAGCGCAGCCAGACCCAGAGCCGGCGTCAGCGCCACGATCAGCCGCGGATAAAAAGGGGCGTTGTCGGTCAGTACGCTGCCGACCAGCAGCACCACGCCCAGCATGATCACCAACAGGCCATTGCCCCAGCGGCGGAAGTGTGCCAGACCGTAGGCGGCTCCGAGGACGATCCACGGCGCGGTGACCATGTCCACCATCGCCTTGGGGAAGCCGAACTGCGTGCTGCTGTCGATCGTGTAGTTGAAAAGCAACGCCGTGCGCCGGAGTTGCTCCAGAAGTATCTGCCCGGTTGTCTCGACGCCGTATTTGTGGCGGGAGTGTTCGAGCACCGCCGGGTTGAACAGGATCACCTGTTGCGAGCGGCTGAGCCATGCCCCTGGATGCTGCACGAAGTAGACCGTCATCGGCCCCAGCGCCACCAGACCGCCAACCAGTAGCCATGCCAGACCGACCAGATTGGCGCGCAGCAGTGGCCGGTGGAAAAGCAGCAGATACAGCAACAGCGCCCCCAAAATCACGAATACGACACGGCCGGAGAAATACATCAGGCTGGCCCAGGCTGCCAGCACGCCGCTGAGCACAAAGGGCAGGCTGCTGCGCTTCTGCAGGCCAATCGCCAGGAACGCCAGCGACCAGACCACGAAGGGCACCGGATCCATGTACTCGGCGATGCGGCTGAAGTGGATGTGGGTGTAAGCGACCGCCAACAGCGCCGTGCCGATGAGCGCGACCCGGCGGCTCTGCACGGTGCGCAGCAGCACCCAGGTGCCCCAGACTGCCAGTACTCCTCCCAGCGCCGACGCCAGCGCCAGCCCCAGGGTCCCGTGGTCGCCCGTCAGTGTCATGGCGGCCACTGTGGGCAGGAAACCGGGCAGCGGAATGTCGGCCCATCCGACGCCGACGATGCCGGGAACCGCGCCGGCCAGCATCTGCAGTGCCTGCAATCCGTGAGACGCCATGTCGCCGTGCAGGTCCTGCGGCAGGTCGGCCAGGCGAGTCAGCCGAAGCGCCGCCGCGATCAGCAGCAACAGCGCCGGCAGCAGGGTGCTGCGCCAGGCGCCGGTCCAACCGGCCGCGCTGCGCCGCAGACTTTCCCACGGTACTTGCGATACCACCACCAGCACCACTGATCCCAGCCACAGCCAGCGTACCAGCGCGCTTTCGCCGTTTAGCAAATAGAGCGCCATGCAGCCGCCGTATGCCAGCAAGGTGGCCAAAAACAACGGACGCGCCAGCGATGATGGATGGTCGACGAAGCGACCGGCAACAGGCTGCGGCGAGTCGCTCTGGCGAGCGCGAGCCGTCGGCGCCGACAGCGCAAAGGTCACCGCGCCCGCGAGGAGGATGATGGCTGCCAGCGTCAGCGGGTTTTGCAGCGCTGCTGGAACGGTGTTCAGGAACGAACCGCTCAGCGGCGGCTGGTTGAAGAAATATTGCGCGATGTAGGCCAGTGCAACGCCGGTTGCCACGCCCACCAGACGCAATTTGTTGAAAGATTCCATAGAGTCAGATGATATGCGGGTTGCGGCATTCAGCCAAATGCCCAGTCCTGAATTTCTCTCCGTTCTGCCTTTCCGTTTTGCTCCCACCCCGCTTTCGTGGTATAGTTCGCAAAGACGCGCTGCGTCATAACTTCATCCATTTGCCAGCAGGAGGACTCCATGGCCATAGCATTTCTCAGCGACGAGTGGGCCAACGCCCTGAAAGACGCGATCAACGCCAGTGACGCCTATCGCGCCGCGGCCGCGGATTGGGAAGGCGACTTCTACTTCATCGCCAACATGAAGGACAAGTCCACCCGGGCCGTCTATCTGGATCTGTGGCACGGCGAATGCCGCGGGGCCAGCATGGTCAGCGACATGGCAGCCCAGTCCCCTGAGTTCGAGGTATCGGGCAAGGTCGATTCGTGGAAAAAGGTCATTGACAAGAAGGTCGATCCCATCCAGGCCTTGATCACCCGCCAGCTCAAGCTCAAGGGCAACATGGCCAAGGTGTTGCGTTCCGTCAAGGCCGCCCAGGAACTGGTGAACTGCGCCACCCAGGTGCCGACCGAGTGGCCTCAATAGGCCGTTACCGGCAGGAGCAAATGTAATGTGGTTCTTTTCGAGCCCGCAGATTGTCTTTGGAGACGACGCTCTCGAGTACATCGATGAGTTGAAAGGCGAACGCGCTTTTATCGTCACCGACCCCGTGCTGGCCAGCCTCGGCTATGCCGACGATATTCGTCGCCGTTTCGAGGATGCCGGCATGACCGTTGCCGTCTTTGACCAGGTCGAGCCTGAGCCATCCTTGCAAACCGTCAAGCGCGGGGCGCGGATCATGGCTGATTTCGCGCCCGATTGGGTCGTCGGTCTCGGCGGCGGTTCATGCATGGATGGCGCCAAGGCCATGTGGGCGCTCTACGAGCGGCCTGACCTTGAGCCGGACGAGATCAGTCCGCTGATTCCGCTGAACATTCGCCAGAAAGCGCGGCTGGTGACGATTCCGACCACCAGCGGCACCGGTTCCGAGTGTACCTGGATGGTTGTCATTTCCGATGTGGAAGCACATAGAAAGTTGGTGCTCGGTTCCCGTGAGCTGATCGCTGACGTCGCTCTGGTTGACCCGGAAATGGTGCTGAAAATGCCGGCGCGGCTGGCAGCTGACACAGGGATGGACGCGCTGGCCCAGGCTATCGAGTCCTATACCAGCACCTGGCGCAACGAGTTCGCCGATGGGCTGTGCCTCCATGCCATCCGCATGATCTTCCAGAACCTGCAAGCCTCGGTGGCTGGCGATGAGGAAGCTCGCAGCAACATGCACCTGGCGTCCAGTATCAGCGGGCTGGCCATGAGCAATTCCCAGGCATCCACCTCCCACGCGCTGGGACATCCTCTCGGCGCGTTCTTCAAGATTCCACACGGCCGGGCAGTTGGCATGTACCTGCCCTACACCATGGAGTACAGCCTGCCGGTTTCCGGCGAACGCTACGCCGACATCGCGCGTTTTCTTGGGCTGCCCGCCGTGACGGTGGATGAGGGCGCACGGAGCCTGATCGAGGCGGTACGCGAGTTGATGCGCGCCATCGGACAACCCATGTCCGGCGCTGAGTTGGGTATCGACCGCGACGCGTACGTGGCCGCCATTCCGGGCATGATCGAGAGCGGCGAGAACGATGCCGCTGCCAGCAGCCCGCGCGTGCCAACTCCCGAGGAGTTCGCCGACCTGTTCTTGTACGCCTACGAAGGACGACCGGTCGACTTCTAACCCCTGTTATGACCACGACTCTCCCCGGCTACCTGGGCAGGATTTTGCGCGTCGACCTGACGGCGGGACGCGTCTGGGATGAACCGCTGAACGCCGGCTACGCACGTCAGTTCGTCGGCGGCAGCGGGCTGGGTGCGCGCTATCTGGCTGACTACATCACCGGGGATACAGACCCGCTGGGTCCGGACAACCCGCTGATCTTTATGACCGGCCCGTTTGTCGGCACACAGGTGCCGGCAGCGGGCCGTTACAGTGTTGTCTCACGCTCGCCGGCTACCCGGATGACGGGCGAGGCCAACGGCGGCGGCCACTGGGGACCTGCCCTGCGCCACGCCGGCTACGACGGCATCATCGTCACCGGCCAGGCCGCGCAGCCGGTCTATCTCAGCGTGCTGAACGGGGAGGCGGCGCTGCACGATGCGGCGCACCTCTGGGGACTCAACCACTACGACACCCAGGATCGTGTCAAGGAAGCGGTCGCGCGCGACCGGCTGCGCATCCACGTTGCTACCATCGGCGTCGCCGGCGAAAACCTGGTCAAGTACGCGGCGGTGATGAACGACCACGGGCGGGCAGCGGCGCGCACCGGGCTGGGCGCTGTCATGGGCAGCAAACGGCTGAAGGCCATCGCTTGCGGCGGCAAGGCCGGCGTGCCGCTGGCCGATCCGGACGCGTTCAAGGAGTCGTTGCGGGCCGCCATGCGCTTCGTCGTGGATGACCTGTTCGCTGTCAGCCTGCGCATGACGGGTACCATCATGGGCGCGGACATCGGCTACATGTACGGCGACGTGCCGCTGAACTACTTCACTGCCAGCTCCAACGAGGCGATTGAGGACACTATCAACGCCAGCGGGCTGATGGATCTGCTGGATCGCCATGTGCCCTGCTTTCGCTGCCCCATTGCCTGCGGCCGCGAGATTCACCTGGACAACTACCCGGTGGCGCGCAGCGCGGTGACCGGCAGCGACCATCCCAGGGTAGATGGGCCGGAGTACGAGACGGCCATCGGTTTCAGCGCGCTGGTGGGCAGCAGCGACCTGGAGGCGGCCGCGTTGGCCGGCCATCTGTGCAACCTGCACGGCCTGGACACGATCTCGTGCGCCAGCACCATCGGCCTGTGTTACTATCTCTACAACGAGGGCATCATCGCTGCGGACGATGTCGATGGACTGGCGCTGCCGTGGGGCGATCCGCAGCCGATGCTGCAACTGGTGGAGATGATCGCGCACCGGCAGGGAATCGGTGATCTGCTGGCAGAAGGTGCAGACGCGACGGCGCAGCACTTCGGTGTGCCTGATCTGGCAGTCACGGTCAAGGGGCTGGAGAGCGCCTTTCATGATCCGCGCGCCTTTTCCGGCCAGGCGCTGGTCTACGCCACAGCCAGCCGCGGCGCCGACCACATGGCCGGCGATTACTACGAGCTGATCCGCGGCCGCGAGGTACCGGAGCTGGGGCTGGAGTTGCTGGAACGGCACGCCGAGGACCGCCACATGGTCGAGACAGCCGCGCGCCTGATGGACTTCCGCAGCTTCACCAACGCGGCCATCATCTGCCACTTTGAGGATGTGTCGGCGGAGAACCTGCTGGGCATGCTGGGTGCCATTACCGGCTGGGATGTGGGCTACGACGACATATTGCTGTTGGGCGAGCGCATCACCAACTTCAAACGGCTGCTGAACTTCAGGCTGGGCGCAACCCGCGCCGATGACCGCCTGCCAAAGATGTTCTTGCAACAGATCGAGGCGGGCGGCACTGAGGGGTACGTCCCCGACTTCGAGGCGCTGCTGGCCATGCTGTACGACGTGCGCGGCTGGGATCCGGTCACCGGCCTGCCGCGGGCGGACAAGTTGGAATCGCTGGGCTTGCTTGAGCTGGCCGGTTCCTTTGCCAGCTAGCGTTCAGGCATTCAGCCCGCGTTACTCCACCAATCCTCGTTCTGCCACCTCCACCGCGACAGCCAGCGCGCGCGCCTTGTTCCAGGTCTCGTTCCACTCGTAGGTTGGCTCGCTGTCGGCCACGTTGCCGCCGCCCGCCTGTAGATAGCAAGTCTTGCCGCGCATGACCACCGTGCGGATGGTGATGCAGGTGTCCATCGCGCCGTCGTAGCCGATGTAGCCAACGCAGCCGGCGTATGGTCCGCGCCGCGTTCCCTCCAACTCCTCGATGATCTCCATGGCACGCACCTTGGGGGCGCCGCTGACGGTGCCGGCCGGGAAGGTGGCCCGCAACAGGTCGAAGGCGTCGAACTCCGGGCGCACGCTGGATTGTACGTCGCTGACGATGTGCATGACGTGGCTGTAGCGCTCGACGGTCATCAGGGCCGGCACGCGCACACTGCCGTATTCCGACACCCGCCCCAGGTCGTTGCGTCCCAGGTCTACCAGCATGACGTGCTCGGCCCGTTCCTTGGGGTCTTCCAACAACTCCTCAGCCAGTTGCGCATCCTCGTCAGGTGAAGTGCCCCGCCAGCGCGTGCCGGCGATGGGGTGCAACTGCGCCTTGCCGTCCTCCAGCCGCACGTGCATCTCCGGGCTGGAGCCGATCACGCGGATACGTTCGCTCTGTTCAGCATTCGTCGGCCCTCCATCCGTGCTGTCGCCCGGCAGCTCCAGGAAGTACATGTACGGGCTGGGATTGGTCATGCGCAGGGCACGGTAGACAGTGAACGGGTCGGCCTCGGTTTGGCGAGTCAATCGCTGGCTGAGCACTACCTGGAAGATGTCGCCGGCGGCGATGTGTTCCTTGGCTTCCAGTACCATCGCCTCAAAGCGCTCCTGGGTGAAGTTGCTCTGCCACGGCTCGTCGCTGAGGACGTTGGGCGTCTCCGGAACCACCAGCGGCTTGCGCAACCGGGCCACGATCTGGTCGATACGGGCGATGGCGTCGGCGTAGGCAGCCGTCAGGTCGCCTTCCAGCCGGCAGTTGGCCATCACGATCAGCCGGTGGCGTACGTGGTCGAAGATCACCAGGTTGTCGGCCAGTAGAAAGACGAAGGTTGGCAGGTCCAGGTCGTCGCTGGCGGTTTCCGGCAGCCGCTCGACGAAGCGCACCCAGTCGTAGCTCAGGTAGCCGACCGCGCCGCCGGTGAAGCGCGGCAGCCCGGGCACCTCGATGGGGGTGCGGCGGGCAAGAGCCTCGGCCACGGCATCCAGCGGGTCGTTGTAGTCGCGCTGCTCCAGAACCGCGCCGCCCGCGCCTTTGGTTGTTACCATGCGGCCGCGGGCTGTCAGCGATAGAGGCGCCTGCACACCGATGAACGAGTAACGGCCCAGTTGCTCGCCTTTCTCCACCGACTCCAGCAGAAAGGAGGGGCTGCCATCGCGCAGCTTGAGGTAGACCGACACCGGAGTCTCCAGATCCGCCGGCAGCTCGCGGGTGATGGGGATCAGATTGCCGCGGTCGGCCAGGGTGCGGACTTGGTCGAGGGTTGGTTTGTACATGGATCGTCTCCTGAATAGTTGGTAGATTGGGAAACTGGCAAGGTTAGCCCATTGTTTGGCGATAATCGTCCCAGGTCTCGATGCCCTGTGGCTGCGGCTGGTCGATCGGGATATGTTGCACGCGGTCGCCGTAGCTGTCCAGCAACGCCCGCCCGCCCACGTCGCCGGTGAGCGCGGCCAGCTTGGCAAAGGCCGCGCGGTCGAAAAGTACCGGATTGCCGCGCCGTCCACCGCGATAGAGCGGCGCTACGACCGGCGCCAGGCTGCGCTGGTGCGCCTCCACCAGCGAGTCGATGGTGTCCGTGACAACGGTGGGCTGGTCTGCCAGCAGGAAGACGGCTGCGGTCATCTCCGGCGCCAACGAATCCACCGCGGCCCGTACGCTGCCGGACTGTCCAGACGCCCAGGCGGGGTTGGCGACGATCTGCACCGGCTTGCCTGCCACCGCGGCCGCGATGTCATCACGCCGGTAACCAGTCACTACCAGGACGTTGTGCAGTAACGGCGATGCCAGGGCTGTTTTGACGGCGTAGCTGACCAGGGTGTCGCCGTTGTCCCAAGGCAACAACTGCTTGGGCAGATCACCGGAAAGCCGGCTGCCGCGTCCGGCGGCCAGAACGACACCGGCAACCCGCCCATGGACCTCGACCACCGGTTGATCGGCGGCTGCGCTGCCAATGAGGACGGCGCGGTACGTCTGTTCGCTGGCCGTGGGTTGGGACAGCACCGCGCGCGCGATCTGGCGGGCCGCGTCCAGCGTTGCCGGCGCGTCGCTCCCCTTCAGATTGAGGTAGAGCAGCGACTGTGCGCCGGGGGGATGGCCCTTTAGCCCGCCAGCCGGTTGGGCAGCCAGCCGCGCGAGGGCTTCGGACGTGATCGGTTCGTCGAGACGCAAGCCGGTCAGTTGAGCGGCTCGCTCCGGCCGGTGTACCCAGTCGCTGTTCAGCGGCTTGCCCAGCACGCCCATGCCGATCACGTTGATGACGTGGGTCGCGCAAGATGGGATCACCGGCTCGTGCTCGGCGGGCGCCTTGAGGGGCCGCTCGCGGCTGCCGTCCGCCTCAACAACCACAGCGTGTACGTCAGACAGCGCAGCCAGCCGGCAGACCGTCTCCGGCGACAGGCCCTGCATTTTACCGGTCTCGCTGGAAGGCCCCGCCAGCGCCAGCGCTTGCCGGTGGCCGCGCAGCGCGGCCGGCAGCTTGCCCGCCAGCAGAGCTTCGCTGGTATTGATGACAGCGAAAGGCGCCTGGTCCATCTGATGTGTCCAGATTTTAGTGGTTGTGGACAGCAGTGTCTGGCGGCCTGTAGCTGCCAACTCGCTGCCGAGTCTGAACAGCAGGGTAGATTTGCCGCCAGCGCCAACCAGGGCGATACACAGATTGGCGGAGAGGCTGTCAATGCGCAGCGCGGTGAGTAAATCCATGGGAATCTGGTGCGGTCAGGTGGAACTACTTTGGGTGACTGCCACCTCGCGCTGCGCATTATATGCTATTTCTAGATTGCGCGTAACTGTTCTGGCGGCGTGCTGTCATGGAGGGAGGAAAGTAGGCCGCAGGTTGACGCGGTGCAGCGGATAGATACAATGACAGGCGTGACCGAAGACCTCCCCGCTACAAGTTCTACAAACGACCCGCCTGCGTTCGTCTACATCGTCCGCTGCGCCGATGGCAGCTATTACACCGGCTGGACCACCGATGTGCCGCGCCGGGTGGCCGAGCACAACGCCGGCCGCGGCGCCCGCTACACCCGTCAGCATGGGCCGGTGGAGCTGGTGTATGCCGAGCCGCAGCCCAGCCGCTCCGCCGCCCTGAAGCGCGAGGACGAAATCAAACGCCGCGGCCGGCGATACAAGGAACGGCTGGTGGGGTGTGTGGAGTAAGGTTGAGTAGTTGCCTTTCAGGTTGTAATAGCCGCAATCCAATCTGCATCTGAGATTACGTACGTAATGATAAGCAATCGACCCAACCCCTTTTGTTTTGTGAACAGGATAAACCCGTGAGTGAACACACAGTTGAGAGAACCAAATACCCGTTCAGTGTGTCGGTGTGTATGCCGGCCTACAACGAGGAAGCAAACCTGCCGGGCATGATCGCTGACGTTGCGGCGGTTATGGACGAGCGCTTCGACGACTTCGAGATCGTTGTGGCCAACGATGGCAGCAAGGACCGCACCGGTGACGTGTTGCGTGAACTGGCGGTTGACTACCCGCAGCTTCGTCCTGTGGACCACGAGGTCAACCAGGGTTACGGCGCGGCGGTGTTCACAGCCCTGAGCAACGCGACCAAGGATGTAATCTTCTTCACCGACTCCGACCGCCAGTTCAAGCTGGAGGAGATCGACCTGTTGGCAGCCTGTCTGGATGACGCGGAAATGGTGGTCGGTTACCGCTCTCCCCGCCGCGACCCGTTTGCCCGTGTTCTTTTCGGCCACGGCTGGAGCTCGTTGGTGACGCTTCTCTTTGGCTACACCGCGCGCGACATCGACTGCGCATTCAAGCTCTTCCGCCGGCACACCTTCAACGCAGTCGCGCCCTCTATCAACTCCCGCGGCGCGACCTTCAGCGCCGAGTGGTTGGTGCTGTCCAAGCGCGCCGGCCATGTCTTCGCCGAGGTGCCGGTCAGCCACCTGCCGCGCCAGGCTGGTTCACAGACCGGCGCGCGCCCGGATGTGATCAAGCGCGCCTTTGCAGAACTCTGGCGTTTCCGTATGCGCCTTTGGAAAGAGTCGTCGGGGCATGCAACCCCTGCCCTGACCGACTAGCTTGAAGCGTGGCTGCCGTTGACTCTGCGCTGTGAGGGGCAAGCGCACTCCTGCGTGTATGCTGGAAAAACGAACCCATCCCAGGACAATCTGAACCGGGCACTGCACAACACGTCAGACAGCAGGCGGTGTACCGGTGGCCCATCCATCTTGCGGAAACCATTTGCAGGGTGCTATAATGCCGCCCTACCGACTCTGATCACCCTGTGAAGGAATATGTCTGACGAAATCGATCTGCACGCATATTTAGGCGCGCTGCGCCGTCGTTGGTGGTTGTTGCTGGGCGGTATGTTGCTGGCGTTGGCTGTCACTTTTGCCTTTGGTGCAACGCAGCAAAAACATTATCAGGCCACCGCAACCCTGATCGCCACGTCGCCTCTCTACCAGTGGCGCTTCGATGCCAGCATTCTCCCCTACATAGACAACCGGCGCGATTACCAGCGCGAGTTTCTGGTTGTTGGCCGCAGCAGCCGCGTCGCAACCATGGCAGCCGAGCAACTCAATGCCTCCGGCGAGATGCCAGGAGCCACGCCTGACGAGTTGCTGGCGGCTGTGACGTTGCGCGCCGGCGATGCCTCTTCGATCCAGGTGCTAGCCACTGCCAATACGCCTCAACAGGCATCTGCTGTTGCCAACGTCTGGGCGGACGCCTTCGTTCAGGTGGCACGCGAGGTGACTGGCGTCGGCGCAGAGTTGCAGAACTATCAGGCCGAGCTTGCTTTGGCTGACCAGCGCGTGAAAGAAGCAGAACAGAATCTGGCGCAGGTACGCACCGAGACCGGCATGTTCTTCGACAGCGATTTCAGCAACGAACAAGAGATCACCAGCGTCCATCGCGGCCAGCAGGCTTTGATCAATCAGCGCCTGGCAGAGTACCTGACCGATCTGGATGCAGTACGCTTGCTGGCCGCTGAGGTTCCAACTGCTGGCAGCGCCGATGCGCTGGCGGACCTGCCGTGGGAATTATTGTCTGGCCCAGTCCTTGCCGCGCGCGGTGAACTGACGCCGGAATTGGCTCAGAGCCTCTTTGATCAGCCCGATCAACTGTTGGCCGCGTTGCAGGCCGAGGAGCAGTCACTGGCCAGCACAGTAGAGGCGTTGACCAGCGAATCGGACGCCGTGCAATCTACCATGGCGGACGACTGGCAGCGCTACTCAACGGCGTTGCGCGACTTCAACCTGGCCCGCTCGACCTACAACACCATGTGGCGCAAGGTTGAAGAAGCGTCGATCCAGGAGCGCATCGATCCCAGCCAGTTGACCATCGTCAGCGAGGCTTTGCCTCCCACCGCTCCGGTGCAGACCCGGCGGATGGCGCAGCTTGCTGTAGCTGCCGTGCTGGGGTTAATCGCCGGCGCTCTGTTGGCGCTGTGGCTCGGACTGCGCGAGAGCCGGTCGCCGTCGCCAGAGCAGCAGGTCGTGACAAGCTGAGTGCGCTGGCTGGCTGGGCTGCCCGAAAGGCGCTGGATCTGGCTGGTTCTTCTGCTGGGGATGCTGGTGAGTGCTGCGTTTGCCCTGTTGACACCGCTCTGGCAGGCGCCCGATGAGCCGGGCCACGTAGAATACGCCTGTTTGTTGGCGCAGCTGCACCGCCCCGTCAACGGGGACGATCTTGACCTCGGCTTACAGCGCGAGATCATCGCCAGCCTGGACCGGCACGACTTTTGGAGCCGGGTGCGCGAGACCCAACCCGACCCGCTGCCATCCTCCTTTGCGGCTGACCCCTTTTTACTTCGCTCCGGTCGCCAGGTGGGAGACGAACCGCCAACCTATTATCTGATCCCTGCCTTACTTTGTGGCCTGAATGCCAGCATCGAGACTCGTTTACGTCTGATGCGGTTGTTTGGCGCCTTGTTGTATGGCGTGGCAGGCGCGGCGGTCGCCTGGGGGTGGAGCGGCGGGCAGACGAGCGCGCTGCGGGTCGTCCATCCGGCTGTGCTGCTCTTGCTGCCGATGCCTGCCTTCATCGCCGGCTCAGCTAACAACGACGGACTTGCGGCAACCATGGCAGCCGTCTCCTTTGCTGCGGTGCTGCGCATCCAGCGGCAAGGCTTGCGGTGGCGCTGGATATTGCTCGCGCTGGCCGCGGCATGCCTGGCAGTTGCAACCAAGAAGACCAGCGCGTTCCTGTTGCTTTGGCTGGCAGGGTTGGCAGTCGTGCAAGGCTGGATCAGTCTGCGCCGCAGAGGATGGCCGGTGCAGCGGCTGATCGCAGCGCTGGCCGCTGCGGTCCTTGTTCTGATTGGCGTCGCGCTGTTGCCTACTTCGGTCCCGGCCGGCTGGCGTTCTGTGGGACTGCCGTTCAGCGCCTCGCGCGTGTTGTTGGACGATGGCTGGGCCACCAAGCTGGTTGACCGCTCGCCGCTGGGCTTCACCCGCATTACCCAGAACATCACCGGGCCGGCAGCGCTGGACCTGCGCAGCCAGCCTGTGGTCCTCAGCGCTCAGGTGCGCAGCGTTGACGGAGGGGCCGCCCCGGGGCGAATAACCGTTCGCGATGTGGCTGGTTGGAGCCAGACGCGCTTCGTTGCCGGTGACCAGTGGCAAACCGTGGCCGTCACTCACACCATCGCTTCGGCCACCTTTCACGTCAAAGTCACCGTTGCGCCAGGCGCCGGTGACAGCCCCGCTGAGCTGGGCAGCCTGTTGGTGCGGCAGGTAACACTGACCGCGGGCGATGGATCGACGCTGGCTGAGCCGTTGCTGTCCAATCCGGGATTCGACGCCCCGGCGCGGTTGGGAACGGTGGCGCTGGCGCCGCTGGCGGATACCTGGCAACAGTTCCGCCCCCGGTTAGCGGCCGCGACAGATGGCTGGCAACGCTACCTGGTGTACACCGCTCTGCTGTTCCCCGGTTTTTGGGGCAACTTCGGCTGGCTGCAAGCGCCGCTACCGATCTGGGTCTATGGTGTGTTGGCGGTCGTTTGTCTGGCCGGCGGTCTCGGTGTCCTGTGGGTGCTGCGCGACCGCGCCGCGCCGTTGCGCAATGTGACGGCCAGTTGGCTTGCCGCGGCTCTGCTGGCGATCCTGCTGGCGATCCTGCCTATGATTGGCCGGGAGTGGCAGCCCCAGGGACGCTATCTGTTCGGCGCGCTGGTTCCGATCACCGGCCTGTTGTTGATCGGCCTTGACCGCTTGCTGGCCTTCGCCAACCACCCGCGGCGGGCTAACGCGGTGCTGCTGGCAGCCGCGCTGCTTTGTTTCGCCGGCCTGTTGCGGGCAGCTTGACATCATGACCAAAGTCCATGCACTTCCTTTGGCTGGGGAGCCGCCGGCCGAGCTTTTGCGCCCGCTCTTCCGTGTCTACCGCGCCGCGCTGGGGTTGCTGGCTTTCTTCTTCCTCCTGCCCGATTTCCTGTTTGTGCGTCCCAACGCCGGACTGGATCCTTCCTGGGCCATCGCCATCAACCTGGCCTTCGAGCGCGGAATGCGCTTTGGCGAGGACTTCATCTTCACCTTTGGTCCGCTGGGCATTCTTTCGACGCGACTTAACATCGGCGTCAGCCCGCTGGCCATGATGGTGTGGGACCTGTTTCTGATGGGCAGCATTGCGGTGGTGCTATACCTGACGCTGCGCGAGACGCGTACCTATCTGTCGGTGTTTCTGGTCTTCCTGGCAGCCTTCCTGTTCAGGGTCGTGCCACCGCACACCATCGCGCTGATCAATACCCTCTTCGTCATCTTCCTGTTTCTGCTGATCTATCACCTGTGGCGCGGCGCGCTGTGGGCGCTGGCCCTGGCGGTGCTATACAGTTGGCTGATCTTCTTCACCAAGGCCAACATGGGACTCCCTGCGCTGACCCTGATGGTGGTGTATCTGGCCTATCTGGTGATTCTGCCGCGGCCGTATGGCCGCCGGCCGGCTTTGCTGGCCGGCGCGGGGTTTGTGATATTGGGCGTGGTTCTTGCGGTGGTGCTCAACGTGGATATGGCCGGCTTCATAGCGGGCTCCTGGCATTTAGCTGACGCGTACAACGACGCCATGGCGCTGCCCTTTGCGCTCAGCTCGGCGCCACAGGAGATGTTGCCGCTGTCGTTGGCCATCATCGCTGCCTTTTTGCTGCTGGCGCTGGTCAACTGGCGGACGATTCTGAAGAACCTTGATTTTGCGCTGGCGTACCTGATGATCGCAGGGTACCTCTTTCTTGTGTTCAAACATGCCTATGTGCGCGCCTTTGGACACCCCTGGTACTTTTTCCAGTCGGCGCCGGCGGCTATTGGGCTTTTGGCGTTGTATGCCCGGCTGGTAACATCTCAAGATTCCGCCGAGACTTCGAAAGTCGCCGAGTCAACAGACGGAGGGGACACCAACCGTCGCGGGCCGGTCGAGGCTGGCAATCGGCGACTTCCGAAGTCTTATCAAACTGTTTCTGAGAAGATAGCCCAATCATCCCTGGCGCGGTGGAGTGCTGGTGTTTTCCTCTTGGCGTTGCTTTGCGCCTTTCCTGCCGGCGTGCAGCTTTATAGCACCGAGGCACTTGACGTCAAGGTGGAACATCTGCGCAACTACGGTCGCATGGCTGTCAGCGGACCGCCCTACTATGAGGGGAACCCAAACGTGCAGACCCAGGCGTTGCCGCAAAGCACCCTCGACTTGATCGGCAACGGCAGTGTGGACGTGATGCCGTGGGAGATCTCCACGATTTACTTCAATGGTCTGGCCTATGACCCTCGGCCGGTGATCCAGAGTTACACCGCCTACGACGGTTGGTTGGATCAACGCAACGCTGACAAGTACCTTTCCGACAGCGCGCCAGAGTTCATCCTGTTCTCGATGGGCGACATCGATGGGCGACATCCCTTCTTCACCGAGCCAAGGACGCGGCGTACCTTGCTCTCCCACTACCAGATCGTCCAGCGGACGCCGGGCTTTCTGCTTTTGCAACGGCGTGAGCAGCCGTTGGTGGTAACCGAGACGCCTGGAGCGACCGGGACAGCGCGGCTGGGCGAGTTCATCGACCTGGAGCCGACAGATGCCTTGCAGTTCATCACTGCCGACATCGAGTACTCGCTGCGCGGCAAGGTCGAGCGCTTTCTATACCAGCCCAAGCTGCTCTGGGTAACGCTGGAGTTTGAGGACGGCGAGACGCGCACCTACCGCGCGGTCAAGACCATGGTCAACGATCAGGCGCTGGTTGATCCCTTCGTTGAGACCCTGGACGACGCGCAGGTCTATCTGGAGAGCCTCGGCCGGGACGGCCGCCGGGTAAAGCGGGTGCGCTTCGAGACCGACCTGCCGCGCGCCTTCCAGCCGGAGTTCACCTACCACATCACACAGGTTGTGGTTCAGGAGATGGACGCACGATGACTGCACGTCTGTGGCTGGCGCGCGTCGCCAAGTGGGCGCTATTTGTGTTGGTGGCTGTCATGCTGATGCCGCAGCCAGGCTTCCGCGGCGCGCCGGCCGCGCTGCTGTCCCCGGCTCAGTATGCGGTCGATCTGGCGTCGCAGAGCGGAAACGTGGACCCGTCCAGTACCGTCTTTGCCCTCGGTCCTTTGAGCCGGATGGCGACGCGCGCGCCGCAGACAGGACGCGGCTGGATGTTAGTCTTTGACCTGCTGGTGGCAGCAGCAGTGGTCTACGGCCTGTTCCTGCTGTTTCGCCGGGCCAACTCAGTTGAAGCGTTGCTGGGGATTCTTGCCGGTGCGCTGGTAGTCGAGGGCGTACGCTCGTATGTCTTCCCGCTGGCGGTGATTCTATGGCTGGTGATGCTGGTGGTGCTGGTAGACTATGGACAGCGCGAGACGTTGCTCAGTCTGCTGGCAGCGGCCGGCCTGAGCTGGTTGCTGTTCTACCTCCAGTCCAGCGTCGGGCTGGCGGCGCTGGCGATGGTCGCGGTTGTGCTGGTTTTTCGACTGGTTTGGCCCGGTGCGCGTCAGCGGCGCTTCACGACGGTCGTGCTGGCAGCGTGGTTGCTGATCGGCCCGTTGTTGGCGCTGGCGCTTGGCATCGACCTGCCCGCCCACATCGCCAACGCGCTGCGGCTGCGCAGTCTGGTGGCCGCACCGGCGCCGGCGTATGCTACTGGCGTCGCCAGCGGGTCGGCGTTCCTGCTGCTGGCGTTGACAATCCTGCTGATCTTCGCCGGGACGCTGGCAGCCTGTTGGCGCGCGCTGCGCGGGCAGCCGGAACAGGCGGTCGATTGGCTGGCCTGCGGACTGACAGCCGCGCTGCTCTTGCTGGCCTTCCGCGAGGCGTTTGTGCGGCCGTGGGGCCATCCCTGGTTGTTCTTTCAGGCTGCCGCGGCCGCGGTTGGCGTTCTGGCGCTCGTGCTGACGACGCGCGTGGCAGCACGGCGGTTCGGCGGAGCGTTTGTAGCCATGCTCATCCTTTCCTTCCCGGTGGTCAGCGCCAATGTCCAGGTGGACTATCTCAACGCGCGTGTGGCGACGTTGCGTTCCTACGCTGCCTGGGCGCTGAACAAGCCTCAGCCGGATGTCAGTGATGCGCGGCTGGAGGCCTATCTCTTGCGGCCGCGGCTGCTGGAAATCGTCGACAAGGGAACGGTAGACGCCACGGCTGAGCTGCTTCCCTCCGTCGTCGCCAGCGATCTGGCCTTTCAGCCAAGCGCGTCGGTCCGGTCACTGGCCGATCTGCCGCTGGAAATTGGCAGCAGCGACGGTCCGCGGTTTATAATGCTGGGTCTGGACGACGATCCGGCGCACGATCCATTCCCGGCCGGCTCCGCTGCCAGGCTTGGCCTGCTGCGGGACTACCGCGTGATCTGGCACTTGGGCGATGCATTGCTGCTACTGGAACGCTTGCAGCGCCCACTTGCTGTCACGTTGGCCGAATCGCAATCAGGTGTGGAGCGACTCGGCCATGCTGTCTTGCTCTCAACGCCGGGCGGCATCCAGCGCCTGCAAGCTGACCTGGATCTTAGCCTGGCAGGGCGGATAGCGCAGGCTGTCGCGCTCGCGCCGCAGGTCGAGTTGGTGACGCAGTACGACGATGGCGGTCGTGAAAGTGCGCGCCTGACGGCTGATCAATTGCGGACAGGCGTGCAACTGGCTCCGGTGGTAACAGATCTCGGCACCGCTGAGCTGTTTCTGTCGGCTTCCGGCCACCTGAACCGGCCGGTAGAGCAGTTCTGGCTGGAAACGGCACAGCCGTGGGCGTTTCGATCACAGTTCGACTACACCATCGAGTCGTTCGCAAGCGGCAACACGATCAGCGAAGATTGGCCGCTGGTGACGCTGAACGACGGCCAACAGTTGCGGCTGGTGGCTGTGCAGTATGATCTGGACCAGGACGCTGTGGTGCTGAATGTGTTCTGGGAGGTCAATGCGGAAACCCTTGCGCCAGGTTTGGCGCTGGACCATCTGGCGTTTGCCCGTTTGCTGGATGCGCGCGGCGACAGCGTTGCGTCGGCAGCGCTTGAGTTGCGGGACCGCGCGCCGGGGCTGCGAACATTGGCGTCGGGATCACGCCGTTTCCTGGCAGCGCGACTGCTATTGCCGCAGCCGCCGAACGGCGAGACCCAGGGTTACGATCTCGAGGTCGGCTTGACGCCCGCCGGTCAGCCGCCGGAAAGCGCCGTATGGCGGACGGTGCTGCCGGGGTTTGTGCAGACGCTGCCGTCGGAGTGACCCGGAGAGCCATGACCACAAAAACGCAACTGGTCGAAGATCATTACAGTCAGAACACGGATACTGAGTGGCAGCGGCTGGAGAAGCATCGCACCGAGTTCGCTGTGACGCTGAGGACGCTGGAATCGTTCTTGCCGTCACCGCCCTGCTCTGTGCTTGATATAGGCGGCGGGCCGGGCCGTTACGCCATCGAACTCGCGGCGCACGGGTATACAGTCACATTGGTGGATCTGGCCGCCGGCTGTCTGGAGTTCGCAGAGCAGAAAGCGGCCGATGCTGGCGTCCAGCTTCACGACGCCGTCCAGGCCAACGCCATGAACCTCGACGCCTTTGGTGACGATGGGTACGATGCTGTGCTGCTTCTGGGGCCACTGTATCACTTGCTGACTCGCTCCGAGCGCCAGCGAGCCGTCCAGGAAGCTGTGCGTGTGTTGAAGGCCGGCGGATGTCTGTTTGCGGCCTTCGTCACTCGCTTCGCTCCCTTTCGCTATGCGGCGAAGGCAGAACCTCTGTTGGTTGTGAACGACCCCCAGTACGTACGCCAGTTACTGGAAACAGGAGTTCACGACCAGGGAACAGGGTTTCCTCAGGCCTACTTTGCACATCCCGACGAGATCACGCCACTGATGGAGAGATGCGGCCTTCGCACGCTGCTCAAGGTCGGTGTTGAAGGTGTCGTCTCCGGGGTTGAAGAGGCTGTGAATGAGCTTCATGGGGAGGCCTGGCAGGCGTGGGTGGAGCTCAACTATCGCTTCGGCCAGGAGCCGAGCCTCTACGGCGCATCCGAGCATCTGCTCTACGTCGGTGAGAAACCTGTCTGAGTTAATGCGACCATGTCTACCAGCAGTCCGCTAAACGCGGAGAACACGCCGCCAATCGGCGATGCAGGCAGCGCGCGTCCGGAACGCCGGGTCGCCATCAACTCTGGCCTGCTGTTGGCCGCGTTCAGTTTCCAGGCAGCCGTCAGCCTGATCATGGTGGGCATCATCGCGCGCTATCTGGGGCAGGCGGGCCTGGGACGTTACGCCTACGCTGTCAGCTTCATCGAGCTGTTCATCGCGCTTGTAGACATGGGCATGAACCGCATCCTCGTGCGCGAGATCTCGCGTGACTTACCCCAGTCCGACCGGTTGACCAGCGCCATCTGGACGTTGCGCACGTTGCTGGCGCTGGCGGTAATGGTCGTCGTAGGTGTTATGGCCGCGCAGACCGGCGATCGGGAGCTCTGGTTGGCGGTGATGGTCTACTATGTCGCCCAGGTTGTGTTTCTGATGGGCGATGTGTTCGGCGCAGTGTTTCAGGGCTATCAGCGCATGGAGTACCAGTTCTGGGGCATCAACATCGCGCAGGTATCGTTGCTGGCAGTGACGCTGTTGGTGGTCTGGCTGGACTGGGGACTGGTGGCCCTGTTCGCTGCACGGTTGGTAGCCAACGGCCTGCGGCTGGCCTATCTCTGGCGGACCAGCGTGACGCGCGGGTTTGCCCGCGCCTCGTTCATGCCGGAGACGGTGCGCGGCGGCTGGATCGCCCTGCGCAGCTCGCCGGCCGCGCTGCGTAGCTGGCGTCGGGATGGCAAGGAAGCCGCGCGCGCCGTGGTCAACGCAGCCGGCGAGAAAATGGGCGCGGCCTGGCAGAACGTTGCTCTTTCGTGGCACATGTTGGTCGAGTCGGCGCCGGTCGGCATCAGCCTGTTGCTGCGCAGCTACATCTGGCGCGCCGGCGTGGTGTTGACGGTGCTGTGGCTGGGCCAGACCCAGGGCGATCTTGTCAACGGCGTGCTCTACGGTCCGCTGCGGGCTGTGCAGCAACTCCGCATCATCCCGGCCGCGTTTGCCGCTGCCATGCTGCCGGTGTTCAGCAACCGGGTGGGCGCGCGCCAGAGCGAGTTCGACACCGCGTTTGCCAAGAGCCTGAAGCTGTTTTTTGCCATCAGCCTGCTGATCGGGCTGGCCTTCACATTTCTGGCCGACCCGCTGGTGGAACTGCTTCTTGGTGAAAGTATCGATCTGGCCGCGGCTGCGGCCGTTCTGTCGCTGTTGGGCTGGGTGATCGTGCTCTACTTCCCCAACTGGCTGTATGGCGTCACACTGGTCGCGCTGGGGCGGCAGCGGTTGGAGACCGTCGGTCTGTTTCTGGGTGCTGCTGTTGGACTGGTAGTGGCTTACCTGACTATTCCGGCCTATCAGGCGATGGGCGTGGTCTACGCGATCTTCGCCGCCGAGGGTATCTTCTTCGTTGTCGGTACAGGGGCCATGTGGCGGCATTTCCACTGGCGCAGGTTGCTGCCTTCCCTGTTGCGCATCGTGCTGGCCGGCGCACTGACCGGTCTGGTGTTTCTGCTGGGCAATCTGCTTTTCCTGCGCCTGCAGGCCGGCGGCGTGGTGCCTGGCGGCACGCTGGGCGCGGTGCTGGAGGTGCTGGTGGTCGGGTTGATCGGGCTGGCCGGCTTTGTTGTGGCGCTGGTCCTGCTGCGCACCTTCGACGAGGACGAGAAAGAGAGCATTCAGGCCATGCTGCAGTTGTCGCGGAGGAAGAAATGAGCGCCCCGATCAAACCGCCGCGCTTGCTGGTGATTGGACTGGACGGCGCGACGTTCGACCTGTTGCAGCCGATGGCCGCTCAAGGCTGGTTGCCAAACCTGAGCCGCGCCATGGACCAGGGCGCCCGCGGCGTCTTGCAGTCCACGGTGCCGCCGTTGACGGCGCCGGCGTGGTGCAGTTTCATGACCGGTCTGGGGCCTGGCGGTCACGGCATCTTCTCCTTTCGCCATCCCCTGGACAACCATCTGGAGCGAACCTTTGTCAACAGCTCAGACCTGCGCGTGCCGCGGCTTTGGCACTGGCTGGCTGAGCACGGCCTCACCACCGGCGTCGTGAACCTGCCTATGACCTGGCCGCCCCAGCCTATGCCCGCGGGCAGCTATGTGGTCACCGGCATGTTGACTCCCAGCATCGAGAGTCCGTTTACCGATCCGCCGGAGCTGGCCGATGGTCTGCGGCAGGCCGGCTATGTCTGCGATTTGCGGATCAAGCTCCACGAGCGCGACTTCCAAAGCGCGACAGGCATGACCGGCATCGCACAGGATTTGCACCAGGTGCTGCTGCGCCGGGAAGAGGCTATCTTCCGGCTGCTACAAGACAACCCGACCGACGTGTTCACCGTTGTCTTCGAGACCTGGGACCGCTTGCAGCATTGGGCCTGGCAGGCTATCGAGGAACTTCTGGCGGACGACGGCAGCCTGGAACGCACGGCGCTGCATGAGGCTGTGGAAAGCTGCTACCGCGAGCTGGATCGTGTCGTAGGCAGGTTGCTGGCAGAGGCGGCCGCGCCGGAGACCCATGTGTTTTTCCTGTCCGATCACGGTTTCGGGCCGTTGCGCTACCGATTTCACGTGGACCAGTGGCTGGCTGAACAGGGATGGCTGGTTTACACAACAGGCAAAGCAACTATGCGCCAACGGTTGCGCGCTCCATTGCGGCGCGTCAAGCGGCTGATCCCCCGAACGCTGCTTCAACGGGGACGCCAGGCGCTGGCAGTCAGCCGCCTGATCGATTGGGATCGCACGAGCGCCTATTCCGGCTACGCGATGGAACATGCCATCTATCTCAACCTGCGCGGCCGCGAGCCCTACGGATCGCTTGACCCAGCTGATGGCGGCCAGGTGCTCGGTCAGATTGAGGAGGCCTTGTTGGCCGTGCGCGACCCACATAGCGGCTTGCCGGTTGTCCAGAAGACCTACCGCAGAGAGGAGGTCTATCGAGGCCGGTACAGCGCCAACGCGCCCGACCTGCTGTTCACCCTGGCCGCGGGCTACGAGCCTACTTCGGAGCTGTCGAGCACGGGCGTGATCAGCGCCGCGGCAGCTGAGGGCGCCGGCATTCACCAGCCGTCCGGCGTTTTCATGGCGCTGGGACCGGGCGTGCGGCGCGGCGCTGTGTTGCCGGAACACAGCATCGAGGATGTGCTGCCGACGATGTTCTATGCGCTGGACCTTGCGCTGCCCAGCACGCTGGACGGCCAGATCATCGAAGCGCTCTTTGAGCCTGGCTTTCTGGCAAGCCATCCGCCCCTGCGTGGCGGTGATGCGCTGCCCGAGGTTGCGCTGCTGGACGGGCATGGCGTTTCATCGGCCGATGAGTCTGCCGCGATTGCCGACCGGTTGACTGCGCTGGGCTATCTGCGGTAGGCTAACACAGTCAATCCGACTATCTTGGCAGAATCGTCCGCTATCGTGTATAGTGGCTCTCTATTTGCGAGTTGTCGAGGCAACCTTCCTCGGATTTCACCTATGAATTCAGTTTCTAACCGTCTGCTCGTCATCGGGCTGGACGGAGCAACCTTCGACCTGATGCAGCCCTGGGCGGCGGCTGGCGAGCTTCCCAACCTGCAACGCCTGATGAACGAGGGCAGTTGGGGGCCGCTGCGCTCCGTTGTTCATCCATTCACGGCCCAGGCATGGACGTCGATGGTCACCGGTTGCCAGCAGGGCAAGCACCGGGTGTTCGACTTCTGGGAACGGGACTTCAGTACCTACGGGTTCCGCCTGCTGAACGCCAGTCACCGCGCACTGCCGGCGATCTGGAACCTCCTGAGCGCGGCGGGCAAGGACGTGATCATCGTCAACCTGCCGCAAACCTACCCGCCGGAACCGGTCCAGGGCGTCATGGTCAGTGGACGCGACACGCCCGGCCTGGGCGCTGCCTACACCTATCCGCCCGGCCTCAAGAGCGAGCTGGACGGGGTCAGCGGCACACCTTACGTGATCGTCCCGGACGATTGGTTGTGGATGCAGCGCGGCCGGCCCGACCGCGCGCGGGCCGAGCTGCTGCGTGAGATCGATGTCCGCTTCGATGCGGCACAGCAGTTGATGGATACCCGGCCATGGGACCTGACATTCTTCGTGGTCAGCGCGACTGACGGCGCGGCGCATTTCTTTTGGAAGTACCACGACCCCAGCCATCCGCTGTACGATCCAGTCGAGGCGGAACGGTACGGCGACACGATTCTGGAGGTCTATCGCCGCTGTGATCAACGCATCGGCGAGTTGCTGGCATGGCTGGATAAGACCCAAAACTGCAACGTGCTGGTGGTGTCGGATCACGGCCAGGGACAGCTTGGGCCACAGGCTATTCACCTCAACCTGTGGCTGGCGGAACAAGGGCTGTTGAACTTCCACAATCGGGCCAGCGATCGTTCGCTGGGAGAGCGCGCAACAACGCTGGCATCGCGCGCGGTGCAACGGGGCAAGCGCTCGCTGTATGGCCGTATTCGCTTCCAGACGCTGACCAAGCTGCGCCGTCTTTGGCCCGATAGCTTGCGCACGCGGCTGGGCGCTGAGGCGTTCTTTCCCGATGTCGATTGGGGCCAGACGCGGGCCTTCAGCGAGGAGCTGCGGGGCAACATCTGGATCAATCTGAAGGGGCGCGACCCGCAAGGTGTGGTGGAGCCGGGCGCGGAGTACGAGGCGTTGCGCGACCAGATCATCGCCACGCTGCCGAAGCTGGCCGATCCTGTCACCGGCAACCGGCCGATTCGGCATGTCTGGCGGCGAGAGGAGTTGTACAGCGGGCGGTATCTGGAACGGCTGCCCGATCTGGTCGTTGAGGCCGACTACCCGGACATGTTCAAGCCCCACGGCGCCTATCACGGCCACGCGGCGGTGCGCAACCTGTCCGCCGAGGAGATGCGCCAGCGCGCCATCACCGGCTGCCATCGGATGAACGGCGTGTTCATTGCCTGGGGGCCGGATGTGCAGCCGGGCAGTCTGGTCGCCGACGCTGCGCTGATCGACGTGGCGCCGACGGTATTGCACATGCTGGGCCAGCCGGCGCCGCAAGAGATGGATGGCCGTGTGTTGGCCGAGGCGCTGCGCAGCGACTCGCTGGGCCAGATGCGCACGACAACACTGGCCGAGCTGGGTTTCGACGGGCCGGGCGCCGAGGTCGGATTCTCCGACGAGGAGGCCGAGTATGTGCGCGAGCGGCTGGCCGGCCTGGGCTATTTGGGGTAGATGCGATGATCGATTGGTACGGCGTTTTTCACAATGCGCTGTGGGTGCTGGGGTTGTCAATCGCACTGGCCAGCCTGAGCTACACCGACTGGCGGCGGCGGACCAGCGAGCCGCGGGCCAGTTTCCGTGCCATGCTGGGCGATCCCGGCTTTCAAACCGTGTTCAGTGTGGGGATGGTCTTGTTCTGCGCAGGGCTGGCGCTGGGCGGGAGTACCTGGTGGCAGACCGTCGGATGGGCGCTGCTGGCGCTGGCGTTTGTCTGGCTGGCGTTTTCATCCTGGCGCACGTTGCGCCGCGCGCAGGCTGTGAACGCGGACGAGGATGAAGACCCCGACGCGCCGTAAGGACGCGTCTATCAATTAGTTCCCGCTTTGGCCGGTCTCCTGACCGAGCCAACACAGGGAAGTTGCTTTTAGACCCGTCCTAAGGCTGTCGTACGCCGGTCGTTCAAGTCCGTTATTCCGCGAAATCTCATCGCTTTTCCCCACATGCAAGGAAACACAGATGGTTCTCCAGGCAGAAATCTGTGCTTCTTTCCATCCGTGAGTCGGAACTGCTCATCCTTCTTTCACCAGTCACTTCGGGAATCTAGTTTTCACGGGCGCTAGACTCCCGTTTTCGCGGGAGTGACGGACTGTTAGCATCTTACCCATGAACCTCACGATTCTTCATACCAACGATCTGCACGGACACGTCGATGAACTGACAAGATTGGCCACGACAGCGCGGCGGATTCGGCGCGAGGTGGAGGCAGCCGGCGGGCATTGCTTGCTGGTGGATTGCGGTGACGCCGAGGAACGTTCCGTGTTGGAGATGGCCGTCACCCAAGGGCAGGCGGCAATGGTGTGCCTGCGCGCTGCCGGCTATGATCTGGCGGTGGTCGGCAACGGCGCGCCCCTTTCCTTTGGCCCGCAGGTGGTTGCCGACATGGCGGAGGCGTTTGGCCAGCCGCTGCTGGCAGGCAACTTGCTCGACCAGGATGGTGCGCTGATAGCCGGCTGCACACCTTGGGTCGTGCGAACGGTGGGCGGTGTCACCATTGGTTTCATCGGCATGGCGCCGCGCTGGGAGTACTGGACGTGGTTTGGCCTGCAGAACCCCGAATCCGCGCCCATCGTGCGCGCCGGCATCGAGCAGGTGCACCAGGCCGGGGCGACAGTCGTTGTGTTGCTCTCGCATCTCGGCATCGTGGACGACCTGCAACTGACACAGCACATCCGTGGCATCGACCTGATCGTCGGCGGACACAGCCACTCCACCATCTACGGCGGCCTGGTGCAGATGGGCGTGTTGCTGGCGCAGGCGGGCGACTACGGACGCTTCCTGGGACGGGTCGATCTTGTCATCGACGACCAGACCGGCCAGGTGACTGACAAGCTAGCGACGCTGTTGCCGCTGGATGCCGACGTACTGCCAGACCCGAAGGTGCTGGCAACCTGGCGCGGCCTGCAGGCGCTGGTGGGGGAGAAACTACAGGAGCCGGTGGGGGAGACTCAGGCGGCTGTGAATTTCGACCCGTTGGGCGAGAGCGCATTGGGTAGTCTGTTGGCCGATGGATTGCGGGAGCGCACCGGGGCTGACGCGGCCATGGTGCAGCCTACCAGCCTGTTAGCCGGCTTGCCGGCCGGTGTGGTCACGCTGGGCGATGTGTATGCGGCGTGTATGTCACCGGGCAATCCCACCGTGCGCGATCTGACCGGCGCGCAGTTGCTGGAGATGCTGGAACTGGGACTCGACCCTGACAGGGCTAAAGAGACGGCGTCCTGGGGCCGCGGCCGGGCCAACGGCCGGGTGGCCGTGTCGGGGCTTTCTGCTGTGTACGATGCAAGTGCGGCGGCCGGCAAGCGGTTGTCCGATGTGCGCGTGGCCGGCGAAACGTTGGACCCAGCTTGCACGTATCGTGTTGCAGGCAGCGATGCAGAGATGACCGACCTGGCATGGCGCGACGCTGAGCGGCGTAACCTGTTGAGCTTCGAGCTGGGCGACGACGTTGAGTACGAAGTCCCGACCACGTTGCGCGACGTTCTGGAGCAAACACTGCGCCAGCATTCGCCCATCACGCCACCTCTGCCGGGCCGCATTGTTTTTGCATAGACAGGTTAAGCGAGTCGCATAGAGCAGCGTATTTCCGAGGAGAGTCCAGATGAGTCGGCCACGAGATAGTATTCTTTGGGGCGTTCTGTTGTTTATCATCGGCGCGGCGTTCCTGTTGTGGAATCTGGGCGTGCTGGCCAGCTACGAGTCGGCTATTGGCTGGATCGCCGTGGCCTTGTTCGGGATCCTTGGGATTTCCATCCTCGTTTCCCAGGTGCTTAGCCCGCCAGCCTGGTGGCGGGTAATCCCGGCCATGACATTGATCGGCATTGCCGGTGTTGTGTTGCTGAGCATCCAAGGCGCCCCGCCGGTGTGGATCGCGTCGGCGCTGTTTGCGGCTATCGCGCTGGCGTTTCTGATCATCTACTTCGGCGACCGCCAGGAGCGCTGGTGGGCTTTTGTCCCCTTTGCCGCGATGGCGGTCATGGTCGCGGTGATGGTGCTGTCAAACGCTGGCTGGCCGGTGTTGGCGGTTGGCGTGGTGCTGTTTGCCGGGATGGGCCTGGCCTTCCTATTGATCTACGCGCTGGCCAAGGACCGCCGCTCGTTGTCGTGGGCGCTGGCGCCGGCGTCCGCACTGCTGTTGATGGCATTGGTTGCGCTGGCGGCCTATCTCGCGTCGCTGGACAGCCCGCTGGCGTCCGGCGTCCGCTTCTGGCCGGCCTTGCTGGTGATTCTGGGTGTCGTATTGGTCGGCTACGGGGTAACCCGTTCCCGCAAACCGCTGCCTCCGCCGGGTGAGGTGCCAGCGCAGCCGGATACCAGCGAAGCGCCGAAGGCAGCCGGTGCTGCGGCATTCACCATGTCCGACGACAAGCCAGCGGCCAGCACGCGCCGGATCGAGCGTTCACCGATCACATTGCACGACGAACCACCAAAGACCGGGGCGACTTCAGCGCAGGAGATGGGCGATGATTTCGACATCTACGAGTTCCTGAAGAAGGGCGCTCCGGCGGATGCCACCGAATGAATTCGGGTTTGGCACAGCCAAGCATGCTGAAGCAAGCTTGCGCGTATGATCCGAGCGTGCTTTGGATGTACTAGGCTGTGGGTTTCAACTCCAGCCGTCGGCGCGGCGTGATCACCGGCGCCGCAACGAGAGGGTAACAATGGCTTACGACGAAGGGTTGGCGCAACGGGTGCGGGAAGTCTTGGCCGATGAGCCTGGATTGACCGAGAAGCGGATGTTCGGCGGGGTCGCGTTCATGCTCGACGGCAACATGGCCTGTGCAGTGACCAACGATGATCTGATGGTCCGCGTTGGAAAAGATGGCTCCGATGCCCTTGCCGGGCAGCCTGGCGTGCGTGTGTCCGATATGGCCGGCAAGCCGATGAAGGCATGGCTGCTGGTTTCTGCCGAGGCCACCCAACAGGACGAAGATTTGACCGGTTGGGTACGGCGCGGCGCAGATTTCGCCAGATCGCTCCCGCCAAAGTAATCACAGCAGGTCGCTCAGCGCGCGGGCAATGTCCAGCGCAGCGTGTGGCCGCGCCAGTCTGCGAGCCCGGACGCGGATAGCAGTGGTGGTTTCAGGCGAGGCCAGCCAACTGCGTACGGTGGCCGCGATCGCTCCTGGTTCAGGCTGGTACACGCCGACGCCGTGTTGCTCGACATAACTAACGTTGCCGGTCTCCTGGCCATTTACGAAACTGCTCAGAACCATGGGGAGATCGCATGCCAGCGCCTCGGCGATGGTTCCCGGCCCTGCCTTGGTCACAAGACAGTCAGCCGCGCGCATCCAGAGGGGGACATTGGACGTGAATCCCAGCGCGGTTACCGGCAGCGGCCACGGTTTGCTTGCCAGCCAGCGTTGCAAGGCTGCGTTTCGTCCGCAGATCACCACCACCTGGGCCGGCGGATCGTGCAGCGCCCCGGCCAGTGCATCCACGATCTCCTTTACTGGTCCCATCCCCTCGCCGCCACTCATCACCAACACGGTGGGCAGGGCAGCCAGCCCCAACCGTGCCTGTGCGTCGGCGCGGTTGACCGGCGTCTCAGCGAAAGCCAATCGGATCGGCAATCCAAGTTGTTTGACGCGCGCGGGGGGCACGCCGGCCGCGCGCGCCGCGGTCGCCACCTCGTCGCATGACGCCACCAGCAGATCAACCGCCGGGTCGTACCACATCCGCGGCGCAGAGGTGAGATCGGTAACGATGGTGGCCAGGCGAATTCCAGGTTGCCAGGCCCGCAGCGCGCGCTGCGGCGCCTGGCTAAGCAGTGGATGCACGGACACAGCCAGATCCGCCGGGTGTTCGGCGAACAGCGTCCGCATCCGGTCAGCCTGCCAGGCGGCTGTGACATCTCTCGCTACCCGCCAGCTTGCCGGGTGCTCTCCCAGCCGCCACAATGCTTGCCAGAGCCAGCCGTAGCGGTTTATCAGCGGCAGATAGGCGTCTGGCGCCTTGTTCAGCGGCCAGTGGGCGTACTCGGCGAAGGGATCGACGATGTCGCACACGACCTGGGTGCCGTGCAGCTGCTGCAGCGCTTCGGCCAGCGCCTCCGCCGAAGCACGATGTCCACCCCCGGTGTCCGAGATGAGAAAGAGAACTCGCCGTGTCATGGCGCGATAGGGTCGTCGTGCGACAGTCCGTCCATGGTGTGGAGTCAAGGGTTTTGAAAGGTCAGGCGTCCAAGACCTACCTGGCTGAGGCCAATACTCCAGTTGGGCCGTTTGTCGTAGGTGCTTTTAAACCTATCGCAATTGGTCCGGCAAGCCGTCATAACCGTCATTCCCGCGAAGTCGGGAATCCATACCTTCACAAGGCGGGATTCCCGTCTGCCTGGAAACGACCACGGAGAGATTCTTCATTGGCGTTTCGGCCTGGTGCGGATCGCGTGTTTGACCCATTCAGAAAGGCGGTGAAGGAGTTTCTAGCTACGGTTCATGCCGTCTGTCATGGCAATGGGAACTCCGCGGCAATGACGGGCTGTGGCCGGGACTTGATCCGAAGGTTCGTTGGCACGAAATAGGGAGCTGCGAACACCTGGAACAGGTGCTGAAGCAGTTGCTGCGTACAGGATTTATTCGGCGGCGCCGTTGACCGACGCCTTGAAAGACACCACCAACTGCTGCTCGTCGTAGCGCGCGCCGCTCACCGGCAGGCCGGACAGGATGCGCGGCAGGGCGATATTGCGCTTCCAGTTACCGATGTGGACGATCAACTCGTCGTGCATGGAGCGGGTCAGTTTGATGTCGGATTTCTCGACGAACGGCAGCGGCAGGCGCAGTTGATAGGACCCGTTCATTTTAACCACTTCTTGCTGCTGGCCGGTGTAGAACAGACCGGTCGGATCGACGTCGCCGTACAGCGCCTCACCCATGGCGCGCAGCGCATCAACACCGACCACCTCGGTGGGGAAATAGGGCACATCGAAGATCGGCAAGGGGGAGAAAGCCTCCTCGACAAACTCGTGGTAGCGCGCCTGGATGTCGCGCCAGTTGGCGAAATAGCCGTCGGTGACGCTGGCCGGGATCATGCGGTTGCAGACGATCAGATCGGTGGCGTAGCCGTACAGGTTGAGGTAGGTATAGGCTCGCTGCGCCTCCTTTACTACCATCTTCTCGGGGTTGAGCACCAGCCGCATGGAGGTTACATCAGGCTGGCTGAGCAGGCCGCGCATCGATTCGAGCTGCACCACCAGTTGCTCGACGCTGGCGAACAGCTCCTCGTCCGGCAGCGGCACCTCGATCATCCGCTTGATCATCGGGCCGGCCACCTTGAGCAGGGACTTTTCGAAGGGGATGATCTTGTCCAGGTACCAGCGAGCCAGTTCCGGGAAGGCCAGCAGTTGCAAAGTCGCGCCGGTGGGCGCACAGTCCACCACTACCACATCGTAGTCGCCGCTCTCGGCCAGGTCGGTGATCTGCATCAGGCTGGCCAGTTCTTCCATGCCAGGCAGCACACTGGTTTCCTCCGCCACCAGGTCGTTCATGCCGCGCCAGACGAAGACCGCGGACAGGTATTCCTGCACGTTGCCCCAGTGTTTTTCCATCTGGTGCAGCAGGTCTACCTCCTGGCCCCAGAGGGAGGGAGCGAGTTGGGTCGGTTCGTTGCCGATACGCATATCGAAGGAATCGGCCAGGCTGTGGGCCGGGTCGGTGCTCAGCACCATGGTGCGATAGCCCAGATCGGCCGAGCGCAGCGCGGTCGAAGCCGAGATGCTGGTTTTGCCAACGCCGCCTTTGCCGGTGAACATCAAGATTCGCATGGTCGTGTTACTCTCCAGAGCTTGCAAAGCCGGTCGTCGAAGCGACCGGCTGCGTGGATTATACCATCCGTAGGAACGCGGACCAAACATTGTCCGAATCCGCCACTGCCTGTAACTTTGGATGCAAAAAGGCCACAGTCACTTACACCACCCGCCGCGGCTTGGGCGGGCTCAACGACCAGCTAGCGTCTGTTGCAGACTCGTGAACGTTTTTGACAAACGCTGATCTTGCAAGTATAGTCACCGCAGTATGTCGAACGCACCTATGTATCGAACTCCGCATACCATCAAGGGGCCTCAGAGTCCCGCATGAACGAGCTCGGACACGCGCTGCGCGAGGCACGCGAGGCACAAGGGTTCAGCCTGGCTGAAGCCGAGGATCGCACGCGCATTCGCCAGAAGTTCATCGCGGCCATGGAAACCGAGGATTGGGACGCGCTGCCTGGCGATGTCCCGACACGCGGCTTTTTGCGCAAATATGCCATCTTCTTGGGGCTAAATCCCGAAGAGGTCGTGGGCATGTATGCACGCCAGCCCAACACGTCTGCTCCTCAGACAGACGAAGAGCAGACCCCGGCGGAACGGCCGCTGGATTACCGCCCCATCGAGCTTACACTGGCAGAGGAGCCGCCGAGACGCATCCCGTGGCGCTGGATTCTTGTTGTGTTGCTGCTGGTTGTTGTGGTGTCTGCGGGCTGGTGGATCTATGCCTTCCGGCCGGCCTGGGTCAACAACCTGACCGCGCTTCCGCAGAACCTGCCACAGCCAGGAGAGGTTCTGGGACCGGAGCCGACGATAACGGCGACCCCGGTCGAGGAACTGAACCGGGTAACAGCGACTCCGGCTGATACCGCGGAGCCAGTTGCCGCACCGACTACCACTGAAGTGGTTGTCGGTTCATCGACTGCGGATGCGGGAGTCGATGCCACTGTTGAACCGCAAGAGACGGCGCCGCCCGTTGTTTCAGATGTGATGCGTCTGCATCTCAACCTGCTGGCTCGTTCCTGGATCAGGCTGGTCATCGACGGCCAGGTCGCCAGCGAGACTGTCATGGAGCAGGGTAACGAGGGCGATTGGGAGGCCAGGGAGTCGATTGTGCTGCGCACCGGCAACGCTGCCGGCGTCAAGGTAACTCTCAACAACGAAGACCTGCCGTTCCTTGGTGGGCCAGGCGAGGTTGTCGAGCGCCGCTGGGATCTGGTGGACGGCGAGATCATCGAGACCACGCCGACGGCGGCTCCCTCTCCGGCGCCAACTGACACGCCGGTGCCCGCACCGACCGACACACCGGCGTCCTGATCAACACACCGGCACACCAAACTCAGGCGGCGAAGGTACAACTTCGCTGCCTTTTCATGTCTACACTGTTTTGAGGAACGAGTCTACGATGTCGAAAAAGAAACGTACCAACCGCCATCCCGCCTATTACCTGCTGACTCTCGGTTGTCCCAAAAACACCGTGGACAGCGAGGGGATGGCCATGTTGCTGCAAAACGACGGCTATCGTGCCACCGCTAACCCCGACGCGGCCGACATCCTGATCGTCAACACCTGTGGTTTCCTGGAGTCGGCCAAGGAGGAATCGTTGGCGACGCTGAACGATCTGGCCCGGAGTAAGCGGCGCGGCCAAAAACTGGTGGCAGCCGGATGTTTGGCGCAGCGCAACGGCGACGAGATCGTGCGCCATGTGCCAGGTGTGGATGCACTGCTGGGCACGCGCCGCTGGATGGAGATCGTCCCGCTGGTGGATGCGTTGCGCGCCGGCCGCTCGACCGAACGCTACAGCCTGTTGGGCGACCCGGAACACGATGACGGCGTGGTGGTGCGCCCGCCCGCGTTCGGCGGCAGCGCGTATCTCAAGATCAGCGACGGCTGCAACGCGCCCTGCGCCTTCTGTTCGATTCCGTCGTTCAAGGGCAAGCTACGCAGCCGGCCGATGGCTGCGGTAGTGGATGAAGCAGCCGGGTTGGTGCGCAACGGGGCGCGCGAGCTGGTCGTCGTCGCGCAGGACAGCACCGACTACGGCCGCGACCGCGGCGAAGCGGACTCGTTGCCGCAGTTGCTGGCTGCTATCTGCCGGCGCTCACCGGATCTGCGTTGGCTGCGGTTGATGTACGCCTACCCCGGCCACGTCAGCGACCGCCTGATCGAGGTGATGGCGACGGAACCGCAGATTGTCAACTATCTGGACATGCCCTTGCAGCACGGCCACCCGGAGACGCTGCGGCGGATGCGCCGACCCAGCAGCCTGACCTGGGTTCACAAAACAGTAGACAAGCTGCGCGCTGCGCTGCCGGATATCGCGCTGCGCACCACGTTTATTGTCGGTTTTCCCGGTGAGACCGAGGCTGAGTTCGCCGGTCTGCTGGAGTTCATGCAGGCTGTGCAGTTCGATAAGCTGGGCGTCTTCAAGTTCAGCCCCGAGCCTGGGACGCCGGCCTTCGACCTGCCAGACCAGGTGGATGAGGAGACCAAGGAGGAGCGCTGGCATCGGGTGATGGCGTTGCAACAGGGCATCTCGCTGGCTCGCAACCAGACGCAGGTCGGGCGCGTTCTGGATGTGTTGGTTGAGGGAACGGGCGAGCTGGACGCGGAAAGCCTTGACGCGCCGGTGCAACTGCGCAGCGGTGAAGCGGTAACACTGGCGCGTTCTTACCGCGATGCTCCTGAGGTTGATGGCCTGGTGTTGATTCCCGGCGTCGCCTTGCAACCCGGCCAGATGACCACCGTGCGCATCACCGGCGCGATGGCCTACGACCTGATCGGCGAGCCGGTGGCGGACGCGAGCGCAGCCGGCGTGGCGTTCACACCGGCTGCGGAGTTGGTGTTGTTTGGGTGAGGGTAGGCTAACCGCCGATGAGCCTTGACCAGAAGCTGCGCCGTTCCTGTTGCTGCGGCGCGGCGTAGGGTTGCTGGTATTGCTGTGGATAGGTCGGCGGCGGCGATCCGTAGGGTTGCTGTGGTTGTTGGGGCGGCGGCGTTGGAGAACGCTGACTCGCCATGAGCTTGGAGACGGCATCCTCCAGGACGCGCACCCGGGTCTCCATTCGCTCACGGTAGTCTCCATGGTAGCGGCGCTGCTCGCCCAGTTCTCGCTCCAGTTCCAGCATTCGCTCACGGAGATCGGTGTTCTCGCCCTTGAGATTCAGGTTGTCCTGAATCATCACGCCCATCAGGTCGCGGCTGGCGATCTGGCTGTTGAGAATGATCTGCTGGGTGTCGGTCAGGTTCTTGACCGCGTCTTGCAGGAAGCGGGCCGCGGGTGGAAGCACTTCTGCAGGCAGGTGTTCATCGCTGTCCAGCGGAAGTTCCTGATCCTGCACGTTGTCCTCGCCGGCAACGCTTTCCTCGGCGTTGTCGATGATCACGGCGTCCGAATCATCCGGCTCAGTGGACACAAGATCTTGGGTCAGTTGTTCGGCGACCTGTTCGTAGGTCAGTCCCTGGTCGAGCAACTCCTGGACGCGCTGCAAGACGGCCACATCGTCCGAGGTATAGCGGCGATGGCTGCCTCCTTCGGAGGTACCGTCGTTGAGAACGAGGAAATCCGCAAAGCGATTCGACCAACGCCGCAGGGTGGCAGCGCTGATCCCCAGAAGTTGCGCAACCTCAGCCGGACGGTACAGATTAGACTGTCCAGCTGAGGCCAGAGACGGGTCGTTAGTCATCGTCCACCACTCGGTATTCGGCGTCCACCACGTCGTCATAAGCGGTCTGAGCGCCGGCGCCGTTGCTGCTCGCCTTGTGTGATGCACCGCTGTTGTTGCTGGTCTTGCCGGCCGAGCTTGCCTGCGCGCCAAATCCGCTGCCTGTGGCCTTGTTGCGATACTCGGCCACAATATCGGTCGGCGCCAGCGCGACAAACATGCGGATCAGCAGCAACGCGATGGCCACTTCGTCCAACTGTCCGAGTACAGGAATGAAGTCGGGCAGCAGGTCGATTGGCATGATGAAGTACAGCAGAGCAATCACCGGCACGGCGACTTTCAACAGCATCGAAACTCGCGGATCGGTGTAGAGCTTCCATGCGATCTGGCCGTTGAGCAGCAGGTCGTCCAGGAAACCACCGGATTGGTTGGTGTTGGTTCTTGTGTTAGCCATTGGGATACTTCTCACTCCTTTCGATCATAACCTTGTTGGTTGAGGTCGTGAGCGATTGAGCGATTCGGAAGCGTGAGCGTTTTGCAAACGCTGGCCGATTATACCGCTCATCCTTTGCAATCGCCAAATCGATCACGACCTGATGTTTAGGTGACAATCACTTTCCGAAAGTGACTTTCACCTGGCTACTAACTACAATGAGCACGCTTCTGCGTACGTTACAGGACTTCTCGCCAGCCATGCTGCGCGCCTTGGCTGAAAACCATGGCGTTGCTCTCTCCAGCAACACGCCGCGCGCAATGGCCGACGAGCTTGCCGCTGTGATAGCTGAACGCACGTACCTGGCAGATGCAGTCGCTGACCTGCCACCGGCAGCCCGTGATGCGCTGGCCCACCTGATCCAGGAGGGAGGGCGCATGGTGGCAGCTACGTTCGAGCGGCGCTACGGCTCGATACGCGCCTTTGGTCCCGGCCGGCTGGAGCGCGAGCGTCCGCATCGCAGCCCTGCTAACGCCAGCGAAACGCTCTGGTATCTCGGTCTGATCTACCGCACCTTTGCTGAGACGCCGGAGGGTCTGACCGAGTTCCTGGCCATTCCCGCCGATCTGGCGCCGTTGTTGCCCCAGCTTCAGACAGAGACCGAAGGTTTCAGCGTGCCCGCGACGATCGCTCCAAACACCATCGCGCCGGCCGACGACTCGTTGCTGCACGATGTTTGCTCGTTGCTCTGTCTGGTGCAAGCTGGCGAAGCCCGGTCAGGTGGGCCAGGCGAACCACCTGCGTGGCGCGTCACAAGTCTATACGCACTGGCCAGTTTAATGTTGCAGCCGACCGAAGCTTCCGAACTGGTTGATCCGCGCGCGCCGGGCAGCGTAGCCGCACTGGCCTTCGCGCTGGCCAACGACATGGGGTGGCTGCGCGCTGCGGGCAATTCACTGCGGCTCAACGCGCAGCCGGTACACCAGTGGTTGCTGGCGACGCGGGCGGAGCAACGGCGTGTGCTGTTGGATGCCTGGCGCAGCTCTGCCGGTTGGAACGACCTCTGCCGCACGCCCTCGTTAAGCTGCGAGGAAACCGGCAGTTGGAGCAATGATCCAGAAGCGAGCCGGGCGCGCCTGCTCCCGCTGCTGGCATCGCTGGACGCGCAGTGCTGGTATAAGGTGGCGGATTTCGTAGCCGCCGTCAAGGGGCATGCGCCCGACTTTCAGCGGCCCGATGGCGACTACAACACATGGTACATCCGTCGCCGCGACGATCCGGTCTTTCTGCGCGGCTTCGAGGGCTGGGATGAGGTCGAGGGCGAGTTGCTGCGCTTCCTGCTGGGCGGTTCGTTGAGCTGGCTGGGAGCGGTGCAATCCGGGCTGGACGCGGCGGGCGCGCCCCTCTTTCGTCTCACAGAAGATGGCGCGCGCTGGTTGGCAGGAGAGGCGCCACCTATGTTCGACAGTACCGGCCAGCCGGTGGTTCTTCCAGATTTCGCAGTTGAGATACCTGCCGACGCGCCGCTGATCGACCGTTTCCGCGTCGCACGTTTCACGACCTGGGAACCGATCGTCCACGCTGCTGAGCCGCTGTTTCGCTACCGCATCACCCAGACTGGTCTGCGGCGCGCGGCGCGGCAGGGAATCCCGGCGGAGCGGGTGCTGGCGTATCTGCGTGAGCGCTGCGGCGAGGCGTTGCCGGCCAATGTTGCCGCTGCGCTGGCCGGCTGGCAGACTTGAAAGTTTCGATTTGCAGCTTTGCAGAGCGCGGGCGATAATTCCTGCCAACAGGAGTAATTCATGGAAATCGGACTGACGCTCTTTCCCTTCGTGTTGCTGTCGATCGTGCTGATCCTGGCCAATCTGGAGTCCCGGGATCGCGTTTTTCGCTGGCTGACTTATCTGGGGTTGGCCGGGCTCAATATGCTGGTCTTGTTCCTTGGACTGGCTATCTCGGCGCTAGGGCTGATCGATGTGCCGGGCATGTCATCCGGCATGGGCGACGCGTACGGCGTGCTGGGAGTGGCTATGATCCTCACCGGGTTGGTGGCCTTCGTGCCGATGCTCCCGCCCGTACCGCGCCTGCTGGCCCGCTGGCTGCCCTTCAATCCAAACTCGGCTGTCACGATGACGGCGCTGGTCTACGCGGTCTACCTGGTGGGGTCCGGCATCGGCCAGCAGCCGCTGCTGAGCGACCCGGCGGTGTTGGGCGAGCTGGGTGGCGGCAGCGTGACCATCGGCCTGCTGTGGGCTCAGGCGCTGGGCATGGTTCTGCTGGCCGTGACCGGTGTTGGCTTTCTCGCTCGCCGCAACTGGCGGGAGACCATCGACCGGTTGGGCTTCAAGCGGCTGACCCTGCGCCATCTGGGCATCGCGGTCGCCGCGGTGATCGGTCTGGTTGCTTTCCAGATCGTCTATTCGCTGGTCTGGCAGGCTCTCGATCCGGTCGGGTTCGCCGAGATCTCCGATGCCAGCAACTTGCTGCTGGGGGACATGACCGGGCTGGCCGGCGCGCTGACCATCGGGCTGGCGGCCGCGCTAGGCGAGGAGATGATCTTTCGCGGCGCGATGTTGCCGCCGTTCCGCTTGCTGCTCACTTCCGTCCTGTTCACCATCATCCACAGCCAATACGGCGTTTCGCCGGCGGTGGGCATCATCTTCGCCATCGCGCTTGTGTTAGGCGTTCTGCGCTATCGCACCAGCCTGACCGTGTGCATCCTCGTCCACTTCGGCTACAATTTCGTTTCGGTCATGCTTCCAACCGTGGGGCAGTAGGATGTCTGACCAGTCCGGCGGCCAGCACGATGAGGTCGCCCAGCGGCTGCGTCGCTTGCAGCAACTGGGCATCAAACGCGGGCGAGCGGGCATCAAGCCGCCGCCGGCCGCGCCGGAACGCGAACCGGCAACCCTGCCGTCCCCTGGCCTCACGCTGCTGGACCTGGTCGGCGGGCGCATCGTGGAGACAGCGTTCGGTCCGTGCCACGTGGTCGAGACGCGCTTCCCGTTGGACGAAGCGCGCGGCGGCTGGCCGCTGGGCGCGGCGCTGGCCATCGACGGGGCGGCTGTCGCGGCGTGCAGCCGCAACGAGGAGATGGCCGGTTTCGACTTCCGCCGCGCGGCTTTCATCGACACCGAGACCAGCGGGCTGTCCGGCGGCGCGGGGACGTTTGCGTTTATGGTGGGGATTGGGACGTTTGAGGAAAGGGAAACAGGGAAAGAAGGGGAGGAAGGAAAAGAGGGAAAGGAGGGAAAGGAGCGAAAGGGGACAGAGTATGTGGTGCGGCAGGTGTTTATGGAGAATCCGGGGCAGGAGCGGGCGCTGTTGAGCGCGGTGGGTGCCGTGCTGGCGCGATGCACGGGGCTGGTGAGCTTCAACGGCCGCGCCTTCGATGCGCCGTTGCTGGAGAACCGCTATCTGCTCAACCGCGAACCGTCATCGTTGCACGGATTGCTGCATTTCGACTTGCTGCCGGCCGCGCGCCAGCGCTGGCGGCTGCGGCTGCCTTCCCGTTCCCTGGGGTCGCTGGAGCGCGACATCCTGGGTTTCGAACGCAGCGAGGAGGACGTACCCGGCTGGCTGATCCCGTCGATCTACCAGCAATACGCCCGCGGTGGCGATGCGGTGACGCCCGCGGTGCTGGACGACGTGGCGCGCGTTTTCTACCACAACCTGCACGACATCGTCAACATGGCGCCGCTGGCAGCGATTCTTTGCGCACCGTTCCAGGCCGGTGGTCTACTGTTGGACGAACTCCACCCCGTGGATCTGGTCAGCATCGCCCGCTGCTTTGAGGAACTGGCGTGGCACGAGCAGGGTGAGTCGGCCTACCGGCGCGCGCTAAGCCTGTCGTTGCCGCCGGACGTTCGCGTCGTAGCGCTCAACCGGCTGGCCTGGATGCTGAAACGCCAGGAGCGCCGCGCCGAAGCCGCCGACCTGTGGCAGGACTGGATCACCTCCGTCCCCGGCCACGACATCACCCCGTTTGTCGAGTTGGCTAAACACCACGAGTGGCACGACAGCGACCTGACAGCGGCCCGGAAGTGGACGCTGTGGGCGGTCCACGTTGCCAGCCAGATGCCGCCCGGCCCCGATCGCGAGCTGGCGCAGGCCGATCTCCAGCACCGGCTAGAACGGCTGGAGAGGAAGCTGGCAGGGGATAGTTCCTGATCGGGTTCTTCAGGAAATTCGATTGACACAAACGTTCAACAAGGTATAATCGGGCGTGCTTGCCACCTGATTGACCAGAATCGAATAAAACAACTGCCAACTCGTTCGGCCGGGACACTCACAGCGGGACGATTCGATCTGAACCACAGACGGATGCTGAACTACCCGTCCCTTATCAGCAACCTGCTGCCATGCAGCTAGTCAAGGAACCTCGCAGGTGCCTCCGGGAAACTACAAAACATTCGAACTGCTTATTGATCAAGGACAGGATCGGCTGGAAGCGCGCGTGATCCGCTCGCCGGCCGGCGATGCGCGTGGCGATTTTACCCTTCCTTTCAGCGAGGATGTCCTGGCTTCGTTCCTCTGGCAGACTGCCGGGGTCACCCGTGCCTTCGGCGCAGCCGGCGATGCAGGGCAAACGCTCGATATCCGTGATTTCGGGTCGCAGCTCTACCAGGCCGTCTTTGCGGGCGATGTGGGCCGGTGTTTGCAGCGCAGCCTGGACGAGGCGGCTCGCGAAGACTCCGGGCTGCGCATCAGCCTGCGCATCGACCCGCGGCTGGCTGATTTGTCCGATCTGCCCTGGGAATATCTCTACTCGACCGACTTGCAGCGCTATCTGGCGCTCTCCGTCGAGACGCCGCTGGTCCGCTACCTGGAAGCGCCCTTTGCAGGGCAATTGCAGCCGGTTGGGCCGCCGCTGGTGGTGCTGGCAGTCCTGTCCAATCCGGCCGGGGTGACGCCGCTGGCGGTAGAGAAGGAGTGGGACAATCTGCGCGAGGCGGTCTCCGGGTTTGGCGAGCGCCAGGTTCGATTGGAGCGCGTCGCGGCGACTTGGCCGGCCTTGCAGGCGCGTCTGCGCTCCGGTCCGGCCCACGTCATCCACTTTGTCGGCCACGGCTACTTCGATGACGCGCACAACCAGGGTGGCCTGCTCTTCGAGGACGAGGCGGGACAGCCGGTGACTGTGCTGGCGGAGCGTTTCACCGTGCTGCTGCACGACCAGTCTGACCTGCGGCTGGCCTTCCTCAACGCCTGCGAGGGCGCGGCCAGCGGCCGCAGCGACTCCTTTGCCGGGGTCGCCCAGCAGTTGGTGCAGCAAGGACTGCCGGCGGTGGTGGCGATGCAGTTCCCGGTCAGCGACAGCGCGGCGATTACCCTTAGCCGCGAGTTCTACCGGGCGCTGGCCGACGGCTACCCGGTAGACGCGGCGGTCAGCGAGGCGCGCAAGGCGGTCTATGGCCTGGGCGACGGCGCAGAATGGGGCACACCGGTGCTCTTCAGCCGCTCCGACGACAACCGGCTGATCGAGCTGCCGCAGGGCGACCGGCGCCCGACGATTGAGACGAAGCCCTTCGAGCCGGAAACGATCTTCATTCCCGGCGGGCCGTTCCTAATGGGCAGCGACGACCCGGCCGCGTCGGCCGCCGAGCAGCCGCAGCACGCCGTCGAGCTTCCTGACTTTCGCATCGCCCGCTACCCTGTGACCGTCCGCCAGTACGCCGCGTTCATCAAGGACTGCAAGGAGCAGCCCGCGCCGCGCGGCTGGTTCAACCGCGAGCCGCCGTCTGAACTTCCGGACCACCCGGTGGTCAACGTGAACTGGCACGACGCCGTCGCTTACTGTGCCTGGTTGAGCGAGCAGACCGGTCGCCACTACCTGCTGCCCAGCGAGGCGGAGTGGGAGAAGGCGGGCGGCGGGGAGAGGGGGACAGGGAAACAGGGAAACAAGGAAACAAGGGAAAACAAGCGGCGGTATCCGTGGGGCGATGAGTGGGTTGAAGGACGGTGCAATGTCGGCAGTAGTGGGACGACGGCGGTGACGGCCTTCGCGGCCGGGGCCAGCGGGTATGGTGTCGAGGATTTGTTGGGCAACGTGCAGGAGTGGACCCGCTCGCTGTGGGGACTGCAACCCGCGCAGCCCGATTATGGCTATCCCTACGATCCCGCCGATGGCCGCGAGATCACCGACCCGGAGAAGTTGCCCGCGCTGGCTCGCCTGGTACACCGGGGCGGATCGTACAAGTCGCAGCCGGCCGATCTGCGCTGCTCCGCCC